>NZ_CP010907.1:0-647500 GCF_000971765.1 Candidatus Pantoea carbekii
ATGAACAAAGAGATCTTAGCTGTAGTAGAAGCCGTTTCTAACGAGAAAGCCCTGCCGCGTGAGAAAATCTTCGAGGCGTTAGAGAGCGCTTTAGCCACTGCGACTAAAAAGAAATATGACCAAGAAATTGATATACGTATTAGTATTAACCGTCGAAGCGGCGATTTTGAGACTTTTCGTCGTTGGCAGGTTGTTGAAAAAGTGATCCAACCAACCCGAGAGATCACTTTAGAAGCAGCTCGTTTTGAAAATAGAGCTTTTAACTTAGGCGATTATGTTGAAGATCAAATTGAATCCGTAATCTTTGATCGTATTACGACCCAAACTGCTAAACAAATTATTGTGCAGAAAGTTCGTGAAGCTGAACGTGCAATGATACTTGATCAGTTCCGTCAATACAAGGGTAATGTTATTACTGGTGTGGTAAAAAAGGTAAATCGCGACAATATTGTATTAGATCTGGGTAGTAATGCTGAAGCTATAATTATACGAGAAGATATGTTACCGCGCGAAAATTTTCGTCCAGGTGATCGTATTCGTGGTGTGCTTTATGATTTCCGTTCAGAAACACGCGGTGTACAATTATTTATTACACGTTCTAAACCGGAAATGTTAATTGAATTATTTCGAATTGAAGTACCTGAAATTGGTGAAGAAATTATTGAAATAAAAGCAGCTGCTCGAGATCCAGGCTTACGTGCTAAGATTGCAGTAAAAACAAACGATAGACGTATCGATCCGATAGGGGCTTGCGTTGGCATACGTGGTGGACGTGTACAAGCGGTATCTAATGAGCTTGGTGGAGAACGTATTGATATTATATTATGGGATGACAATCCGGCTCAACTTGTGATTAATGCTATGGCTCCTTCTGATGTAGCGTCAATTGTAGTAGATGAAGATAATCATACTATGGATATTGCTGTTGAAACTCCTAATTTAGCACAAGCAATTGGTCGAAACGGTCAAAATGTACGTTTAGCTTCTCAGCTTAGCGGTTGGGAATTAAACGTAATGACCGTTGATGATTTAAAAATTAAATATCAAGCTGAAATACATTTAGCAATTGAAATGTTTAAAAAACATCTCAATATTGACGAAGAGTATGCTACTTTAATTGTAAAAGAAGGCTTTTCTTCATTAGAAGAATTGGCATATGTACCTATTAACGAATTATTAGAAATTAACAGTTTTGATAAAAAAAGCATTAAAATTTTACGTGAACGCGCAAAAAACGCATTGACTACTTTAGATTTGGCAAAAGAAGAAATACTAGGCGATCAAGAACCCGATGAAGATCTCGTGAATCTTGACGGTCTCGATCGTGCGTTAGCATATCGTTTAGCGTCAAAAGGTTTATGCACCTTAGAAGCGCTTGCAGAACAGGGTATTGATGACTTAATAGACATTGAAGGGCTGGATGATGAGAAGGCTGGTGCACTAATTATGGCTGCACGTAATATCTGCTGGTTCGGCGATAATGTGTAATAACAGGAAGTAATATGACAGATGTAACTATCAAATCGCTGGCCGAAGAAATTCAGACTCCAGTCGATCGTTTAATAAAGCAATTTACTAAAGCGGGAATTTTAAAATCCGAAAACGATATGGTATCTCAGCAAGAAAAAGAAATCTTGCTGCTCCATCTTAATCGGGAGCGTGGTCAAATTGGTTCAAAAAAATTAACGTTACAACGAAAGACACGCAGTATCCTAAATATCTCAAGTATCGGGGGTAAAAATAAGTCAGTACAAATTGAAATCCGAAAAAAACGCACATATGTAAAGAGTAATTCAGATCTTGAAAAAACTTCAGTATCGGGAACACCAATACTGCATAAATCATTAAAAAAACTTGATTTAATTGAAGAAAAAACAAAACTAGAAGCAGAAAAAAAAGCTAAACGTAACGTATCTGATAAACTAAAGCGCAAAATAATAATACAAAATGAAAAAGGAATTCATCAATCAATCGAAAATGTTAGATCAAATAAATTGCGACGTGGTATCGAAATATTTGAGTTAAAACGTAAAGCGGAAGAGGAGTCACATCGTAAGCTAGTAGAAAATACACGTAAAGCAGTTGAGCAAAATCGCCGTCTTTTTGA
This sequence comes from Candidatus Pantoea carbekii, assembly GCF_000971765.1. GTDB lineage: Bacteria > Pseudomonadota > Gammaproteobacteria > Enterobacterales > Enterobacteriaceae > Pantoea_A > Pantoea_A carbekii. The sequence continues at coordinate 2,108 of NZ_CP010907.1, forward strand.
ATCAAAGTTAGATGAATGGAAAAAATTTGAAGAAAACAATAAAGGTGATTATCATGTAACCACCTCAATTCATGCACGGCAAGCAGAAGATGAAAATGATCGTGAATTAGAAGCTGCGGGTCGTAGTCGTACTCGTAGCAATAAAACATTACGGTCAGCAAAAAAAAGCAATAAGCACTCAGAAGCTAAAACCGATCGTGAAGAAGCTCGAGCAGTTAATCGCAGTAGCAAAATCATTAAACATCGCAGACTAAATTCGCTTCAGCAGTCTTTTAATAAGCCAACGCAAATACTGAACCGTGATGTAATAATTGGTGAAACAATTACAGTCTCTGAATTAGCTAATAAAATGGCAGTAAAAAGCTCTTTAGTTATTAAAGCAATAATGAAAATGGGTACTATGGCTACGATTAATCAACTTATTGATCAAGAAACTGCTCAACTTGTTGCAGAAGAAATGGGTCATAAAGTTATTTTACGTCGCGAGAACGAACTAGAAGAAGCGGTAATGGAAGATCGCGATACCAATTGCGAACAAGAAGCTCGTGCACCAGTAGTTACTATCATGGGACATGTTGATCATGGTAAAACTTCACTTTTAGACTATATAAGATCAACTAAAGTAGCTTCTGGTGAAGCTGGAGGAATTACGCAACATATTGGTGCATATCATGTTGAAACTGAAAATGGAATAATTACTTTTCTTGACACACCTGGTCATGCTGCTTTTACAGCTATGAGAGCTCGTGGTGCTCAAGCAACAGATATTGTTATTTTAGTAGTAGCTGCTGATGATGGTGTAATGCCTCAAACCGTCGAAGCTATTCAGCATGCGAAAGCAGCTGGTGTTCCAGTAGTAGTAGCTATTAATAAAATTGATAAACTAGAAGCTGATCCAGAACGCGTCCAAAACGAACTAACGCACTATGGTATTATACCGGAAAAATGGGGGGGCGAGAATATATTCGTAAATGTTTCTGCAAAAGAAGGTATTGGCATTGATGATCTTCTGAATGCAGTGTTATTACAGGCAGAAATGTTAGAATTGACTGCAATTCGTATGGGTATGGCAAAAGGTGTAGTTATTGAGTCTTTTTTAGATAAAGGTAGAGGTCCAGTTGCTACAGTTTTAGTACGTGAAGGCACGCTGAACAAAGGTGATATTGTTTTATGTGGCCTAGAATATGGTCGTGTGCGAGCAATGCTTGATGAAATAGGTCGTGAAATTTTAAAAGCCGGTCCTTGTATCCCGGTAGAAATTCTGGGTTTATCTGGTGTTCCTGCAGCAGGTGATGAAGTTACTGTAGTAAGAGATGAAAAAAAAGCACGTGAAGTAGCATTATATCGTCAAGGTAAATTTCGTGACGTTAAGCTATCGCGTCAACAAAAATCGAATTTAGAAAATATGTTTTCTAAAATAGCTGAAGGTGAAATTTCTGAGTTAAATATTGTATTAAAGGCTAATGCGCAAGGTTCTGTAGAAGCCATTTCAGATTCTTTATTAAAACTTTCTTCCAACGAAGTAAGGGTAAAGATTATTTGTTCGGGTGTAGGTGGTATTACAGAAACGGATGCAACTTTAGCTGCAGCATCAAATGCAATTATTCTAGGTTTTAATGTACGTGCCGATTCTGCTGCATGCCGTATTATTGAAATAGAAAACTTAGATTTACGTTATTACTCTGTAATCTATACTTTAATCGATGAGGTAAAAGCTGCAATGAGTGGCATGTTAACTCCGGAGTATAAGCAGCAAATCATTGGTTTAGCCGAAGTACGCAACGTTTTTAAATCACCTAAATTCGGTGCTATTGCAGGTTGTATGGTTACTGAAGGTAATATTAAACGTAATAATCCGATACGTATTCTACGCAATAACATAGTCATTTATGAAGGAGAATTAGAGTCATTACGTCGATTTAAAGATGATGTAAATGAAGTACGCAACAGCATGGAATGTGGTATTGGTATAAAAAATTATAATGATGTTCGAGTTGGGGATATCATAGAAGTTTTTGAACCAACTGAAATTAAACGTATTATTAATTAGTCATCAATTAATTAGTTTGATATAATTTACATAAATGAACATGGAAAAAGAATTTAGCCGTAGGCAGCGTGTTGCACAGGAATTGCATAAAAAAATTGCCTTTATCTTACAAAGAAAAATAAGAGATCCACGTTTAAGAATTATGATAACAGTATCTGGTGTTGAGATATCACGTGATTTATCTTATGCCAAAATATTTATTACTTGTTTAAATGAAGAAAATCATAAAGATATTCAAGATACTGTTAACGCACTGAAAGAAGCGTCAAGCTATATTCGTATGTTGCTTAGTAAAATAATAAAATTACGAACTGTACCGAAGTTAACTTTTTTTTACGATCCTTCATTAACTCAAGCAAGATATATGTTAACGCTTATTTCTAATACCATTAAGAATGATATGATACAATGCTCTAGTAGAGCGAGTAGTAGAAACGAAGGAGGATCAATGTGATTGATCCTCATAGTAACAGTCATAAAATCCATGGTATATTATTAATAGACAAACAGCAAGGTGTTTCGTCTAATACTGTTTTACAAAAAGTAAAACGTTTGTTTAATATTAGAAAAGCCGGTCACACAGGCGCACTGGATCCATTGGCGACTGGCATGTTACCAATTTGTTTGGGGGACGCTACAAAATTTTCCCAATATCTTATTAATTCAGATAAACGTTACCGTGTTATCGCTCGCCTGGGAGAAAGCACTGATACTTTTGATGCTGATGGTAGTATAATCAATACACGTTTTGTTGCAGTGACTCAAAATAAATTGAAAATAGCTTTAGAAAGTTTTCGTGGTAGTATATTACAGGTCCCACCGATGTTTTCAGCACTTAAATATCGCGGGCGTCCATTGTATGAATATGCACGTAAACAAATAAAAGTAGAACGTGCAGCACGTCCGATTTTTATATATGAACTATTATTAATTCGATGGAAATCTAATGAATTAGAATTAGAAATCCATTGTTCTAAGGGAACTTATATTCGTAGTATTATTGATGATTTAGGTGAAAAGCTAGGTTGTGGAGCTCACGTCACTATGCTACGCCGTTTACAAGTATCTCATTACACAACGGAAAAAATGGTTACATTAAAAAAGTTACAAGAGTTGGTTCATAACGCTAATATTCATTCAATTTCATCTTTAATTGTACTAAATCCATTTCTGCTTCCTATGGATAGTTTAGTTGCAAACTGTCCAGAAATACATTTACAGAAGAGTTTACCAAAGGACAGTAGAGCAAATAGCAGCAGAGATGGCTCTGTAAATTGTTAAGCAAGGATTGGTTTGGATTGCGGAAAGCAAATTCAAAAAGTTTATTGGCATAGCTAAAATAAATAGACAGTGTTCTATAAGACTTCATATTTTTGCAGCTGAAAGTCAGTTGTGAGAATACAGAAGTATTAGCTTTATAGTACCTGGAGCTCCATTATACCAACTTTAAATTAAAAGTAGAATCTTTTATTTGGATAAGTGAAGTGTTAAGTTAGAGGTTAGCCTTTATTTAATTGATTATTGGAGTTTATTATGTCTCTAAGCATAGAAATTAAAAAAGAGATTTTTGTTAAATATGGTCGTAATAGTAATGATAGTGGTTCAACAGAAGTGCAAATTGCTTTGCTTACAGCCCAAATTAACCATTTACAAAATCACTTTCATGAACATAAAAAAGATCACCATAGCCGTCGAGGTTTACTGAAAATGGTCTCTCAACGTCGTAAATTATTAGATTATTTAAAACAAAAAAATGTTATCCGTTATGTAGGATTACTGGAAAAATTGGGTCTACGTCGTTAAATATCTATTTATATTCAGTATTATATTCGATGTTTAAAAACTATTTTTAAAAATTATTATTGTTTTTAATGAGGTGCTGCACAGCTAGTAATAAGGTTATATTACGAAGACAAATTTTAAAAGCTGTCATAAGTCGCCAGAGTTAGCACCTAAAGATCGGTAATATACCCCGAGCTAGAATGGGCTTTGCCCTCCCCAGAATTTAAGGATTTAAATTTTGTTGAATTCGATCTTGCGTACATTTCAATATGGTCAGCATACTGTCACGCTGGAAACTGGTATAATGGCACGTCAAGCCACGGCTTCTGTAATGGCTAGTATGGACGATACAGCAGTTTTTGTGACAATTGTTGTTCAGAAAAAGACAAAACCAAGCCAAGATTTTTTCCCATTAATGGTTAACTATCAAGAACGTGCCTATGCTGCTGGTCGTATTCCAGGTAATTTTTTTCGTCGTGAAGGCCGTCCTAATGAAGGTGAAATTTTGATTGCACGGCTGATTGATCGACCTGTTCGTCCCCTTTTTCCTGAAGGTTTCATGAATGAAGTTCAAATTATTGCTACTGTAGTATCTGTAAACCCTCAGGTGAATCCGGATATCATTGCGATGATTGGTGTGTCTAGTGCATTGTCAATATCAGGCATCCCATTTAATGGTCCTTTTGGTTCAGCTCGTGTAGGATACATCAATAATCAATATGTACTGAATCCGATTGCTGATGAACTTAAACAATCTCGCTTAGATTTAGTGGTTGCTGGTACACAGAATGCGGTCTTGATGGTAGAATCAGAAGCTGATTTACTTACAGAAGATCAAATGTTAGATGCTATAGTTTTTGGTCATTCACAGCAGCAAGTTGTTATTGAAAATATTAAGGAATTTGTAAAGCAAATTGATAAACCACAATGGAACTGGCAGCCCGAAGTAATTACTAACAATGATCTTAATATGCGTGTTGCTATGTTAGCTGAAGCACGCATTAGTAAGGCTTATCGCATTACTAATAAAAAAGAACGTTCTATGCAGCTTGAATTAATTAAAAATGACACTATTTCGTCATTTTCAGCGGAAGATGAAACAGTAGATGATATCAAAATTACTAACATAATACATAAATTAGAAAAAAAGGTAGTTCGTTCTCGCATTTTAAAGGGTGAGCCACGCATTGATGGTCGAGAAAAAGATATGATTCGTAGTCTTGATATACGAACTGGCGTGTTACCTCGTACACATGGTTCTTCTCTTTTTACTCGTGGTGAAACACAGGCATTAGTTATTGCTACTTTAGGTAGTCCGCGTGATGCTCAAACTATAGACGAGTTAATGGGTGAACGTAGTGATGGATTCCTTGTACATTACAATTTTCCTCCATACTCTGTAGGTGAAACAGGTGTGATTAGCTCACCAAAGCGTCGTGAAATCGGACATGGTCGTTTAGTTAAACGTAGCATTTTTCCAGTCATGCCAAAACAGGAAGAATTTCAGTATACTGTGCGTCTAGTATCTGAAATTACTGAATCTAATGGTTCTTCTTCTATGGCGTCTGTTTGTGGCGCTTCTCTAGCATTAATGGATGCAGGTGTACCTATTAAAGCTGCTGTAGCAGGCATTGCTATGGGATTAGTAAAAGAAGGGGAGACATTTGTAGTACTATCTGATATTCTTAGCGACGAGGATCATCTTGGTGATATGGATTTTAAAGTGGCTGGTAGTCGTGACGGTCTCACTGCATTACAGATGGATATTAAAATTCCGGGTATCACTCGTGAAATCATGCAAATCGCTCTTCATCAAGCTAGGGGTGCCCGTTTACATCTTCTGAGTGTAATGGATAAAGCAATTAGTATTCCACGTCAAGAAATCTCAGAATTTGCACCACAAATCTATACTATAAAGATTAATCCTAATAAGATTAAAGACGTTATAGGCAAGGGTGGTTCTGTTATTCGAGCTTTGACTGAAGAAACGAATAGTATCATTGAAATTGAAGATGATGGCACCGTAAAAATTGTAGCGAATAATAAAATAAAGGCACACGATGCTATACATCGAATTGAAGAAATTACTTCAGATATTGAAGTAGGTCGTATTCATTCTGGTAAGGTTACACGCATAGTTGATTTCGGTGCCTTTGTAATGATAGCTAACGGCAAAGAAGGTTTAGTTCATATTTCACAAATTGCTAGAAAACGTATTGATAAAGTTACAGATTATTTAAAAATGGGCCAGCAAGTACTAGTAAAAGTAATGGAGGTGGACCGCCAAGGACGTGTTCGTCTTAGCATTAAAGAAGCAACAGATCCAATGAAAATGGAGACAATTATTGCTTCATCCAATATGGTCGACTCATTGGAAGTAAAACAGTAATATTTTAGCTAGTTTTTATCTTGTGATGATAGTACAACAATATATTTAAATTTTATTGTTTATTTGTCTTATAAAACTTGAAATTCCCTTAGTGCGACTTATATATGCATTGATTGACATCGTTATAATGTATTTTAAAAAATTCTTACAATCCCTTCCTATTAATTTCTTACTCTATTTTGTTAAATACAAAGCAGAGTAAGAGAGCATTGAATAACAACATGTTAATAAAATAGTTTAAAATTGCTAGAATTAGGTATAAGAGATAAAATTTCGTTTAGTTTTTGAACTTTGAAACTAATGTATTCTTGATATTAGTTTTAATTAAAAAATAACTTTACTTCAGCATAATATATACCATTTAATTCCAATGGTTAAAAAAAAACAAAAAATATTTATTAAATTTAATCAGTTAGTAACCGATGAGTTTTAATGTACTAATTCAATTCGAGGTTCTAAAAAAATAGTTTTCTATATTAGTCGTAATTTTAAGATTATTTATTCAAATTAGCTGATGCAATCTAAGAGGTAAGTATAGTAAATGGTTGATGTAAAAATTAGTTTTGTTGATTTAGGTCTTAAAGAATCCATTATATCAGCTCTAAAGGATATGGGATATTTAAAACCTTCTCCAATTCAGCTTGAATGTATTCCATACCTGCTTTCTGGACGCGATGTTCTTGGCATGGCACAGACTGGGAGTGGTAAAACAGCTGCTTTTTCTTTACCGTTAATGAATAATATTGATGTTTCTATTAAAGCACCACAGATTCTTATATTAGTACCAACTCGTGAGTTAGCAATACAATTAGCAGAAGCCTGTAGAAAATTTTCTAAATATATTCAAGGGCTTAAAGTATTAGCTATATATGGTGGTCAACGTTATGATATACAGTTACGTTCATTACGTCAGGGACCACAAATTATTGTAGGTACGCCGGGTCGTTTACTTGATCATCTTAAACGCAATACATTAGACCTTTCGAATTTGTGTGGAGTAGTATTAGATGAAGCTGATGAAATGCTTCGCATGGGATTTATAGAAGATGTTGAAAGTATTATGACAAAAATGCCCGCAGAACATCAGACGGCTTTGTTCTCCGCTACAATGCCTGAAGTTATTCGCCGTATAACTAAACGTTTTATGAACGATCCATATGAAGTACGCATTCAATCAAATAGTACTACTGATCCAAATATTTCACAGTATTACTGGACGGCATACGGTTCTAAAAAAGACGCTTTGGTACGTTTTTTAGAAACAGAAAAATTTGATGCTGCTATAATCTTTGTGCGTACACAGAATGCAACATTAGAAGTTAATGAAGTGTTAGAGCGTAATGGGTTCAACAGTGCTGCATTAAACGGTGATATGAATCAAACGCTACGTGAACAGACAGTGACGCGTTTAAAAGATGGACGGATTGATATCCTTATAGCTACTGATGTAGCGGCTCGTGGGTTAGATGTAGAACGTATTAGTTTAGTTATCAATTATGATATTCCAATAGATGCACAATCTTATATTCATCGAATTGGACGTACAGGCCGTGCTGGTCGTACTGGTCGTGCACTCTCGTTTGTTGAAAATCGTGAGCGGCGTTTACTACGTAATATTGAATATATTATGAAATTAACTATTCCAGAAGTCGAATTACCAAATGCAGAACTATTATGTCAACTTCGTTTAGAACACTTTACAGCTAAAATTCAAAAACAGTTAGTAAGTGATGATTTGCATTTGTATGGTGAACTTTTAAAAAAAATTCAATTACAAGGACATTTGCAAGATATAGAAATTTTAGCCGCTGCACTAATGAAAATAGCACAACAGAATCGTCCGCTTATTTTACCACCTGATATACCACGTTCGCAACATCGTGAATTTTATCATCGTAACAAAAAACGTCAAAATTCATCTGGTATGCGTAGTGTTACACGTACACGTTATGCTGCTCGTCAGAATCGTCGAGAACGTCATGATGTTTCTGAAATGCAGTTATATCGCTTAGAAGTAGGCCGTAACGATGGAGTAGAAGTACGCCATATTGTGGGTGCAATTGCTAATGAAGGTGACATTAATAGCCGTTATATTGGTCATATTAGATTATTTAGTACACATTCTACCATTGAGCTAAGTAAAGGTATTTCTGGAGAAGTTTTACAGAATTTTACTCATACACGTATTCTTAATAAACAAATGAATATAAAATTAATAGGTGATGTGCCACAATATACAAAAAATGAACGGCGAAACCGTAAACATGACAGTGAACAACGACGTTTAGGACGACGATCATGGAGGAATTCATAAAAATAAAGTATTGTTATTTATAAATGGATATAGGTAGTTATTTATATTTTTTAATATGGAAATAAACTAAGATAAAAGTTAAAAATTAAAGTTAAATCTTATGCTTTAATAAAAATATTAACTTGCAGATTATTATTGATATTTCTATTTTCTACTGTAGGTAAAGATAAAATTCTTTCTAAAAATAAAATGTATATCTTAAATATGATCGGATGATATTCTTTATATTTACGAACTAACAATATATTAAGTAATATTGTTGTTCTTTTTTGATTGAATTTTATCAAAGGTATTTAATATGTCTACGTATTTTAATTTAATTGAGTATCTAAAAAAACAACATGTTTTATCATTATGTGCAACAAATGGAAAAGATTTATGGTGTGCTAATTGTTTTTATGTGTTTAATGAAACGGATACATCATTTTTATTAATGACAGAAGTAAAGACACGACATAGCCAATTGATGTTACAAAATTCGCAAGTAGCTGGCACAGTAAACTGTCAACAAAAAACTATATTATTAATTAAAGGGATACAATATAGTGGTCAAATTGTCCTATTAAACGATAAACGCAAATGGCAAGCACAACGTGCTTATCAAAAACGTTTTCCAATTGCTAAAAAAGTTAGTACGGCATTGTGGGAAATTATAATTGACGAAATGAAAATGACTAATAACATGCTAGGATTTGGTAAAAAAATTATTTGGCATCGTTCTAAAAGCTAAGTTCTTTATTTTAATAATAACATATTGTTATACTGTTAGTGATTATGTAATCACAATTAAAGTATAGATGCAAGATAAAAAATAAAACATATTGATTGATAATTAACTACTATCCAAAATTTTAATCTTTTTACAAAAAAAATAACTTTTCTATGAAAAGATATTTTGTTTTCTTGTTTAAAATCTTATATTTGAAGTACATTCAGCAGTGAATTTTTTCAAAAAAATACATATCTTCAGTAAACAAAAAATTTTTAATAACGAATTGCAAATGCTTCTATTTCAATTTGTACATCTTTTGGTAGACGTGCAACTTCTATGCAGGAACGAACTGGAAAGTTAGCATTATGCTCAATGAAAAATGTTTCATATATAGCATTTATAATCTCAAAATGTTTTAAATTCTTTACAAACACTGTAGTTTTAACAATGTTTTTTACTTCCAAGCCAGCGCTTTTAACAATTGCTTTTACATTTTCGAGTGATTGGCGAGTTTGCCTACTAATAGTATCAGGCACTGTACCAGTTTTAGGATCGATTGGAATTTGGCCAGAAGTAAAAACAAAAAAACCAAGATCAACACCTTGAACATAGGGTCCAATTGCTGGAGGTGCTTCTGCCGTAATAATTTCACGATACATAATTATTTCCTTAAATAAGGTATTTTTTTTAAATAGTATTATTTTTTAAAAATATTCACATTGCATAAATAACAAGGCATTTACCAATGATCGATAACTACTTGTCGTGTAAACTCTTTTTCGCAATATTTACATTTTAAAAGTAGTTTTTTGTAACGTTCCTTAACGGAAAAATTAGAGTATACCGGTTCACTTCTGCTAATACAATTACTGTTAGGACATGTTAATACACGTTCAATACAATCTGGTAATACCGGGGTGATTTTAGCAACTACCTGATACTCAAAAATGCGGTTGACTGTAGCATTTGGTGCATAAACTGCTAGTTGATTAATCTGATCGTCTGTCAAGCATGTATTTTCAATTTTAATTAAATCTTTTCTCCCCATTTCGCACGATGGTAAATTTAGACCTATTGTAACACGCTGGTCAGTTTGAGTTAAGTGAAAAAAAGATAGCAGCTTAAATCCTACTTGTGCAGGAATATGATCAATTACCGTACCATGCTTAATAGCTTCAACTTGTAATTTATTATCGTATTTCATAATAGTGATTATAGCAATAATGTGCTATTTAATACTAGTGCTAATAGTGCTTGGCGTGCAAAGATACCATTACCAGCTTGTTGGAAATAATACGCGTGAGATGTATGATCTACATCAGTAGTAATTTCATTGATTCTTGGTAATGGATGTAGTATTTTCATATTTTTCCGAGCTCCTAATAAATCTTTAGAACGTAGAACAAATTGTGCTTTAACACTTGCATATTCAGACGGATCTAAGCGTTCTTTTTGTATACGTGTCATATACAGAATATCTAAATCAGGCATAACTTCTTCAATGTTATCGTGAATTGACCAATTTAGATTTTTTTCATCTAATATATCGGTAATATAAGTAGGCATCGCTAGCACATTCGGTGCAATGAAAAAAAATCGGTTACCATTAAATTTTTCTAATGCTTGTGTTAACGAATGTACGGTTCGTCCATATTTTAGATCTCCAGCCATTGCTATATTAAGATAATCGAGGCGATTTTGAGTTTCCTTAATAGTAAAAAGATCAAGAAGTGTTTGTGTAGGATGTTGGTTAGCTCCATCCCCTGCATTGAGAATAGGAACTCCAGCGGAAAATTCTGTTGCTAAACGCGCAGCACCTTCTTGTGGATGACGTATTATAATTGCATCTACATAAGTACTTATAACTGCTATTGTATCAGAAAGGCTCTCACCTTTTTTTTTCATCGAAGTGTTATTGTTATCAGAAAATCCTATAATAGATGCGCTTAAGCGATGCATAGCAGTTTCAAAGGATAAACGGGTTCGGGTAGAAGCTTCAAAAAAACAACTAGCTATTACATGATTTTTTAGCAAAGTTGAATAAGGTTGAATTTTCAACTTGCTTGCAGTATTTAATATTAAATTAAGTTCGTCTCGATTAAGATCGTGGATGGAAATAATATGCCTACGATATAACGGGTTAGTCATACATCTTTCCTTTATCAGCCTAAAATATCTATTTCTACTAAAACAGTAGTTGACAATGATGATTAATCAAGTATTCATTTTTTATTTATTAAAAATTTGCTTCCAGACAAAGCTTATTCTTTTATATGAATTGAGATTTAAAAAGCGTCGCTACCATTACCGCTTTAATAGCATGCATTCGATTTTCTGCTTGATCGAACACAATGCTGTGAGATGATTCAAAAACTTCGTTAGTGACTTCCATGCCTTCGTATAAATGGTAATTTTCTGATATCTGCTTACCTAGAATGGTATGGGTATCATGAAATGCAGGAAGACAATGAAGAAATTTAATTTTCGGATTACCTGTTAAATTTAACATTTTGCTATTAACTTGATATGGTTTTAATAGATTAATGCGTTCTTTCCAAAAAGATTGAGGTTCACCCATGGATACCCATACGTCAGTGTAGATAAAATCAGCATTCTTAGTGCCTTCAGCAATATTTTCTGTTAAAGTAATCTTACAGCCAGTTTTTTTTTCGTTTGCGCGACATTGTGCTATTAGTAACTTTTCAGGCCAGTAAACTTTAGGCGCTATTAGACGCAGATCTAAGCCCACCAGCGCTGCAGCTTCTAGCAAACTATTACTAATATTATTACGGGCATCACCTACGTATACTACAATCATATCTCTCAGTGCTTTTGAGGGTAAATGTTCCTGCATAGTTAGTAGATCAGCTAACAATTGAGTCGGGTGAAACTCATTGGTCAAACCGTTCCAAACAGGTATATTAGAATATTTTGAAAGGGTTTCTAGCAATGTCTGTTCGTATCCGCGATATTGAATACCGTCATAAATGCGACTTAGAACACGAGCTGTATCTTTCATTGATTCTTTATAACCAATCTGGCTATTGTTAGGGCTAAGATAGGTTACATTAGCACCTTGATCATATGCAGCAATTTCAAAAGCACATCTTGTACGAGTCGAATCTTTTTCAAAAATAAGAGCAATATTTTTACCTTTTAAATATTGCATTTCTGAATGGTTTTTTTTTTCTTGTTTTAAATTTTTTGCTAAATTTAGCAGAAAAGTGATCTCTTCAGTAGAGAAATCTAAAAGTCTTAAAAGATGACGTTGGTATAGATTATGCATACAACCCTCAATTCTTATTGATAAAAAAATTTACATTTAAAATTAAGATACGTTTTCGATATCGTCGTTATAAAATTTTGTTATGTACTACAAAGCAATCAGGAAAAGGAGTAATTTATTATCATATAATATGAAAATGTGTTATAGCGCATTGTTAAAAATTTTTAACATTATTCACTTTATACTTTGTATATACATTTACTTTGTATATATATTTACTTTGTTTTATATTTTTATTTGATTTTAATAATTTTTTTAAAAAATACATCATTTTCAAAAAAACATTTAGCAAATAATAAAAAAATGTAGATTAATTGAAGAGGGATAATAAATTATTACACTGTAATTAACGTATTACTTTTTAAAATGCTATTGATATTTAAATTTATTTAAATATCTTAAAAAAATTTTGTACTTATATTTTTATATAACACGATTTTTAAAATATCAATAAAGAATATGTATTCTATAAGAATTCACAATCTTTATGTTTTGAAGGATAACTTATGAGTAAAATCTATGAAGATAACTCTTTTACAATAGGACATACGCCCCTAGTTCGTCTGAATCGCATTGGTAACGGTAGAATTTTAGCAAAAATTGAATCGCGCAACCCCAGTTTTAGTGTCAAATGTCGTATAGGAGCGAATATGATTTGGGATGCCGAAAAACGCGGAATTTTAAAACCAGGTTCTAATTTAGTGGAAGCAACCAGTGGTAATACTGGTATAGCATTAGCTTACGTCTCAGCAGCACGAAACTATAAACTAACATTAACTATGCCAGAAACCATGTCTCTTGAGCGTCGAAAATTACTAAAAGCTCTAGGAGCGACTCTAATATTAACAGAAGGACAAAAAGGCATGAAAGGGGCTATAGAAAAAGCTGAAGAAATTGCAAATGACAACCCTAAAAAAAATATTTTATTACAGCAATTTAGCAATTCAGCTAATCCTGAAATTCATCAAAAAACAACTGGCCCAGAAATTTGGCAAGATACAAATGGGAAAATAGATATATTTATTTCTGGTGTTGGTACTGGTGGTACATTAAGTGGTGTAAGTCATTATATTAAGAATATAAAAGGCAAAAAAGAACTGATTACTATAGCAGTAGAACCTACTGAATCAGCTGTCATTACTCAAACTTTGTTAGGAAAAGAAATTAAACCAGGTCCGCATAAAATTCAAGGAATTGGTGCTGGTTTTATACCAGTTAATCTTAATCTCAAGTTAATTGACCAAGTTATCACTATTACTAATGATGAAGCTATTATTAATGCTCGTCGGTTAATGCAAGAAGAAGGTATTTTAGCCGGTATCTCTTCTGGTGCGGCGATCGCTGCTGCTTTAAAAATTCAAGAAAATGAAGATATTAAAGATAAAAATATTGTAGTAATTCTTCCTTCTTCTGGTGAGCGTTATCTCAGCACTATGCTATTCACTGATTAATTTACCAAAAAACTGCAAATTTTAAATATTATATATTGAAATATTTTAAATATTATTTAATTTAAAACTGCATACATATTAAATTAATTATCTTTATTAACTGAATGTGCTTTTGAACACCGAATGTATTCTTATAATGATGTGAAATTTCCAAATTTTGTTAATTAGAAAATTTATCTAAAATATTCATTAGGATTAAAAATAGAAAAAATGCGTTGAAAATTTTTCATATAGGAGAGTATTTTTTTAATTTAATTGATAGTAAAGATAACATACGATTTAAAATACTTTTAAAAGATGTATTCAATTTTATTACACAAATAATGCATCTATCTAATATTGATTTGGATTTATTATAGCATTGAAAATGATAAATTAAATTTAGATCTAGCATGCTAGATCTGATATTAAGACTTTACAGTAATAAAAAATTGGGGAATAAAATGTTTCAAAAAGACGTTATAATTACTGCAATTAATGGTTTTCACACTCGTCCTGCAGCTCAGTTTGTGAAAGAAGCTCAATCTTTCCATTCTACAATTACAGTGACATATAATGGTAAATCTGCTAGTGCGAAGAGTTTATTTAAATTGCAAACTTTAGGTTTAGCTAAAGGTACTATAGTGACCTTATCTGCCGAGGGTAAAGACGAAAAACAAGCAATTGAATGTTTAGTGAATATTTTAGCTGAACAAAAATAAATTTTTAACTGTATATCTATAATATAATTTTATTTATAAATAATTTATTCGTTTTTTTAAATGATAGATCTATATTAGTTTGTAAATAAAAACACGAAAAAAATGACAACCTATGATGTTAACAGGTAATCTTAATTAAAGGTAACATTATGATTTCAGGTATCTTAGCATCACCCGGCATTGTTTTCGGTAAAGCTTTACTGTTTCAGCAAGATGAGATAGTTGTCAACTGTCAAAAAATCACTAAAAAACAGGTTACAACAGAAATTGAGCGTTTCCTGTTAGGACGAAGTAAAACGGTTAAACAAATTGAAGATATGATAATAAAAGCTTGTAATGTATTTGGTAAAGATAACGCTATGATCTTTGAAGGATACATTATGTTACTTGAAGATGCGGAATTAGAGCAAGAAATCACAGATTTAATTAAAAAAGATTATTTTACAGCTGATGCTGCTGTTTATTCTGTAATTCATACTCAAGTTAAAGCACTAGAACAACTAGAGGACGAATATTTAAAAGAACGTGCGGCTGACGTACGTGACATAGGTCGGCGTCTGCTACAAAATATTCTTAATTTACATATTATGCGCTTCGAAGAGATCAATGAAGAATCTATTTTAGTAGCAAAAGATTTAACACCTTCAGAAACCGTGCAGTTGAATTTTAAAAAAATATTAGGTTTTATTACCGATTCTGGAGGCTCTACCTCACATACTGCTATTATAGCGCGATCTCTTGAACTCCCCGCTATTGTAGGAACTGGTAATGCAACCATAAAAGTAAAAAATGGTGATTTTTTAATTTTAGATGGAGTAAATAATAATATTTATATTAATCCAAATGATGAAATAAAAGAAAAAATGAAGGAAATTCAAGCTCTTTACATATTAGAAAAACAAGAACTATTAAAACTAAAAAATTTGCCTGCAATTACATTAGATGGTCACAGAGTTAAAATATGTGCTAATATTGATGCTGTGCATAACATTATAGCTACAGAATACAATGGAGCTGAAGGGGTTGGTCTATACCGTACAGAATTTTTATTTATGGACCGTCATTCTTTACCAACGGAAGAGGAGCAATTCCAAAATTATAAAATAATTGCTGAAGCGATAGGTTCACGGAAAGCGATTGTACGCACAATGGACATTGGTGGTGATAAAGATGTAAAGTATATGAATTTACCGAAAGAAGATAATCCTTTTCTCGGACGTCGTGCCATTCGTATTGTCTTGGATGAAAAAGAAATTTTACATGCTCAACTCCGTGCCATTCTACGCGCGTCTTCTTTCGGTAAACTGAGTATTATGTTTCCAATGATTATTTCGGTTGAAGAAGTCAGAAGTTTAAAAATCGAGCTTGAAATGCTGAAAACTCAATTACGTAAAGAAGGTAAAATCTTTGATGAAACTATTGAAGTAGGTATTATGATAGAAACGCCCGCATCAGCTGTCATGGCACATCATTTAGCAAAAGAAGTTGACTTCTTTAGTATTGGAACGAATGATTTAACACAGTATACTTTAGCAGTGGATCGTGGTAATGATTTGATTTCGCATCTCTATAACCCGATGACACCTTCTGTTCTTAATCTGATTAAGCAGGTGATTGATGCATCACATGCTGAAGGTAAATGGACAGGCATGTGTGGTGAACTAGCAGGTGATGAACGTGCTACACTGCTACTTTTGGGAATGGGATTGGATGAATTCAGTATGAATGCTATTTCAATCCCAAAAATAAAAAAGATTATTCGTAATGGCAATTTCGAAAATGCAAAAATGTTAGCTGAACAGGCTCTTACTCAACCTACAGCGGAATCTTTAATGAAGTTAATTAATAAGTTTGATAAAGAAAAGCTCTCTGTTAATCCACGAGATCATTGGCCTCTAATTACTGCTTAGGAGAAAATCATGGGTTTGTTTTCTAAACTTTTTGGTGACAAATTAGAGAATGCATTAGGAACAATTGATATTGTTGCACCATTGTCGGGCGAAATAGTAAATATTGAAGATGTACCTGATGTAGTATTTGCTGAGAAAATCGTGGGTGACGGTATTGCTATTAAACCGATTGGTAATACAATGGTAGCACCCATTGATGGTACTATAGGTAAGATTTTTGAAACTAACCATGCTTTTTCAATTCAATCAAATAACGGTATTGAAATATTTGTCCATTTTGGTATCGATACAGTTGAGCTGAAAGGTAAAGGCTTTAGACGTATAGCCGAAGAAGGTCAAAAAATAAAAAAAGGTGATGCAATAATTGAGTTTAATCTACCATTGCTTGAAGAAAAAGCAAAGTCTACGCTTACACCTGTAGTAGTTTCTAATATGGACGAAATTAAAAGTTTAGTCAAATTTTCTGGAAAGGCAATAGTAGGAGAAACATTAATTATGCGTGTTAAAAAATAGCAATAACTTTGGTTATAGTTTGTATTTGGAATATCAAACGGCATCTCAATAGGTGTCGTTTTATTATTAACTAACTTTGTAAACATTAAAACGGTATATTATTTATAGCTCTATAAATAAAATAAAAGCCTTTGTAAAATAATCTATTATATGATGTTACAACTTTCTTAACATTTCATTTGATGTAACGGTATTGTTCCATGGTAAAGTCGTGCTTTTTTTAGCCCAATAAATAAGTATTCACCGTAAGTTGGAGAGATATTTTGAATATTATATACTACGGAAAAGGGTTTTTGATCCAAAGCAGTAGGTTGTACCATTAACTGCCAAAAATGTCCGCGTGGCTTGATATCTACTATCTTAACACGCCAGCATGTTTCGCAACTTACTTCACGTGAAAGGCTAATTTCCCAAGGACGCAAGAAAATTTCAACATTGCCTTCATATATAGATTTATATCCTAACGGCCAACAATGTTCATCGATATAAAAATATGAACCTTGTACTATCCCTTTGAAACAATTAACTTCTCCGAGAAATTCCAGTACAAAACGAGTTTGTGGTTCTCGCCATACTTTATCTGGTGTACCAACCTGTTCAATATTTCCTTGCTTCATAACTACTAAAGTATCTGCTACTTCTATTGCTTCTTCCTGATCATGGGTAACAAATACACCTGTAAATTTTAATTCTTTATGTAACTCACGTAACCAACGTCGTAACTCTTTACGTACCTGTGCATCTAGTGCACCAAAAGGTTCATCAAGTAATAAAATTTGGGACTCTACTGCTAGTGCACGTGCTAATGCTACACGTTGCTTTTGTCCGCCGGATAGCTGTGAAGGATAACGATTTGCTAAATGTGATAACTGTACTATTTCTAATAAATTGTGTACTCGTTTTTTTATATCATGCATAGAAGGTCGTTTATGCCGTGGAAGTATTGTTAGACCAAAATCAACGTTTTCAAATACCGTCATATGACGAAAAAGTGCATAATTTTGAAAAACAAAACCTACCCTACGATCGCGTGCATGCAACGAACTCACATTTTTTTCATTAATGTAAATTTGACCACTAGTTTGATAATCTAAACCAGCAATGATACGTAGAAGAGTAGTTTTTCCAGAACCGGATGGACCTAACAGTGCTACCATTTGACTAGTAGAAATATCTAGAGACACATTATTTAATACGACAGTATTTTCAAACTGTTTAGTAATTTTTTTTATTGTAATACTCATGATTTTATCCGATTAGTACATTTAATTATCTTTTTGCCATTTCAATAAGCTTTTTAGAAATAATGTAGACATTGCCATTAAAGCTAATAATGCAGAAGCTGTGAACGCACCTACAGTATTATAATCCTGATGTAATAATTCAACTTGAAGCGGCAAAGTATAAGTTTCACCACGAATAGAACCTGATACTACAGATACTGCACCAAATTCACCGATTGCACGTGCATTAGTTAATACGACTCCATAAAGTAATGCCCAACGAATGTTAGGTAGTGTAACGCGTAAGAACATTTGCCAACCTGATGCACCTAATAATAATGCAGCTTCATCTTCATATTTTCCTTGGCTAAGCATGACAGGTATTAATTCACGAACTATAAATGGGCAAGTAATAAAAATGGTTGCTAAAACCATACCTGGCCAAGAGAACATAATCTGGATATTATAACTGTCCAACCAACTTCCAATTGGACTATTAACTCCCCAAAATAATAAGCACATTAAACCTACTACAACAGGTGATACAGCGAATGGTATATCAAAAAATGTTAATAAAAGTTGACGACCGAAAAATGTAAAACGAGTTACTAACCAAGTAAACAATACACCAAAAAATAAATTAATTGGTACAGTAATGAAAGCGACCAACATGGTGAGCCAAATAGCGTGTAACATCTCTCGATTTTTTAAATTATAGAAAACAGCATCTATACCGTTACATAATGCCTTCCAAAAAATAAAGATCATGGGTATTACTAACAATATGTTACAAACTATAATCCCTATGCTAATAAGTAACCATTTACTATAGTTGTTGATAGAGTTTTTATTAAATTGGAATAACTTTAAAAATTCAGACATCATTAGTTTCCTAAACGACGACCAAAGCGGTTTTGGAAAGTATTTATAATGCATAATAGTATTAAAGAAACAATCAATATCACTGAAGCAATAGCACTAGCTGCTGGATAATCAAATTCTTGTAATTTTATAAAGATCATTAGCGATGTTACTTCTGTTTTCCAAGCGATATTGCCGGCAATAAAAATAACAGCTCCAAATTCTCCCAGACTACGTGTGAAAGATAAAGCAGTGCCACATAATAATGCAGGTGCAACTTCTGGTAAAATTACGCGTTGAAAAATTTTCCATGAAGTTGCACCTAAAATTTCTGCCATTTCTTCATATTCAGGCGCTAGATCTTCTAAAATTGGTTGTACTGTGCGTACTACAAAAGGGATACTCGTAAAAGACATGGCTATTGCAATACCTACCCAAGTATAAGATATTTTTATATCAAATTGTGAAAGCCAATGACCATACCAACCATTTGATGAAAATAATCCTGCTAAAGTTAAACCTGCAACTGCAGTGGGCAATGCAAACGGTAGATCAATTAGACTATCTAAAAATATACGACCTAAAAAATCATATCGAGTTAGAATCCATGCGATCAACATGCCAAATATCGCATTGAATAAAGATGCAATACTTGCCGATAAAAAAGTTACTTTATAAGCTGTAATTAATTGTGGATTAGTAATGATATCGCAATATTGAGAAAATGTTATTTTTGATAATTGAATCACTAATGCACTAATAGGTAATAAGATTATTAGACACGTAAAAAGTAGGCTAGTTCCTAAACTTAGACCAAAACCTGGAAAAACACGCTGTCGTATTAGGGAAAGCATTAAAATCGCCCTATGTTTAGTAATTTATCTAATTCACCACCGCTAGCAAAATGAGTTTGCATAACTTTATGCCAACTACCAAATTGATCAGTAACTTTAGATAGTACAGTTGTTGGAAAATATGATTTTTTACTTTCCATTAATTGAAAATTATTTACACGATAGTAAAAATTAGTGAGAATTTCTTGTGCTTCTAGAGTATAGAGATAATTTAGATAAGCTTGAGCAACTTGAGTAGTTCCATTATGTTGAACATTTTTATCTATCCAAGCTACCGGAAATTCTGCTAAAATATTAATTTTTGGCACTATGACGGTGTATTTATTTTTGCTATATTGATTACAAATGTTATTGATTTCTGATTCAAAACTAATTAATACATCACCTAACCCACGTTCAATAAAAGTAGTTGCCGCACTACGTCCACCAATATCAAATACTTCAACATTCTTTAAAAAAGCTGTCATAAAAGCTTCAGTTTGAAGTTTATTTTTCCCATCCGCTTGATCAGCTGCATTCCAAGCAGCGAGATATGTATAACGACCATTACCGGAAGTTTTTGGATTAGGAAAAATCAGTTTTACATTTTTACATACCAGATCAGACCAATCATAAATATGCTTTGGGTTATTTTTACGCACTAAAAAAGCCATAGTAGAGTAAAATGGAGAGCTATTATTTGGAAGACGGCTTTGCCAATTAGTTGGAATTAAACACGCTTTATCATGTAAAATTTGCACGTCTGTAACTTGATTATAGGTTACTACATCAGCACGCAATCCTTGCAATAGAGCTAGTGCTTGTTTTGATGAACCTGAATGCGATTGTTTAATAATTAATTTATCATTAGGGTGACTAGCATTCCAATGCTTTTTAAAAGGACGATTAAGTGCAATAAATAATTCCCTAGAAACATCATAAGAGCTGTTAAGTAATTCTGTTGCTTGAACTATACATGCTATTATTAATAATACAGCAATAAAAAACAAAAAACATTTTTTCGAAATCAAAAATATCATTTTACACCTTAAAACGGTGATTACTAATGCTATTAAATATTGCCAGTGTATTTATAACTTTGCGAAAATTAATAATGTTTTTATATATTATTTCGAGATTTTAAATTCTAAAAAATCATAAAGTTATATGTAAGATTGAAAAAATGAATTAACATATTTATATAACTATAGTATTTATTGATTAAATGCTTTATATGATTACATAAAAATAGAATTTAATTATTTCCGATTGAATAATACTATATTTATCTATTGGTAACTGAATTAAAATAATCAATGCTTAGATTATATATAAATAATTTAATCAAATAAGTATTTTTATATATCGCTAAACTAAATAATTTTCAAACGATTTTTAAAAACTCTCTCAGAATATACTGCGTGATATTGTTAATTCTAACTATGTACTATATTATAAAACGAAGAATAAGATATAAAAATCTAAAAAAATGATTTCAAGTATAGAAAAAAATAAATACAAATTGATGTGTATTATCTTGTAATTAATGACTCACTGATAACTAAAATGTATCTCTGAACTACTATTGCAATGTTTAACTAGCCAAAAAAACTAGTTTTTTTCTTAACAATTCATTAAAAGATGCGCACAACTCCGTATTCAATAATTCAGATTTATAAAAAGATAATAAACATTGATTTTATGTTTAAATTAAATTATTAATTATTTTATAGAGATTATAAAAATAATGTTATTGATAATGAATGTAATTAATTCTTCAATATCTTGCTAAAGTAAAGAACTAATTTCTATTAAATTTAACTTGCAAAATAGATATAATTTATTTTGATTAATGAGTTTTTATAATTTAATTTATAATAAAATATTAAGTAAGATTCAGTATATGAATTAAAATAATGATATGATATTCAATTACTATTATGATTTTATCATCAGTTATTCTAACCGATTTTTTAAAAAAATCGGTTTATAAAATAATGTACTGTTATTTCAGTCACTGTAATATCCTACTTCTGAATATCTATTTCACAATAGATAACGAAATTATAATACAGGATTTATCTCAATATTGATAAATATAATAAATTTCTAGTTTTAAAAAAACGCTCTTAATAAGATAGATTACTATTTTTATTTATTAATAAATCTAATTGATGAAATTTTATAACTATAGTAATTAGATATTCAAAAAATTGAAAGTAATTATTTGAAATGATTCACTTATGGTTTCTTATTTATTTGTGATATTAAATCTTTTATCTTTACAAAAGATATTGAATTTCTTACAATTGTGAATATTAAATTTTATTACATCTTTATTAAAAATTTTAGCTATTTAGAATATATCTGTATTGTTTTCATTAAATCATGCTAGTTGATAATATAATGAAATTATTTAAGGCATGTTATGCTAACATGATTAAAATACATAGTAAGTTAACGTATTAATTATTTAGCACAATACATATAAAATCAGATAGAAACAAAAAGTTAATAATCTTAAAAAATGCATGCTTTATGTGCTTAGTTAATCTAAAAAATACATACAACTTATTTTAAATAAACTATTAATATTTAAAAATTAATAATTTTTATTAAACGTTTTCTGTGGGAAAAAAATATGTATTGTCCAATTGTTGATTTGGCTCAAAAGCTAATTCGCTTACCTTCTCTTACTCCTCATGATGCAGGATGTCAAACTCTGTTGATAGAACGCTTAGAAGCTATTGGTTTTTTAGTAGAATCGATGAATTTTGGCGATACAAAGAATTTTTGGGCAACACGTGGTCAAGGTGAAACACTTGTTTTTGCTGGTCATACTGACGTAGTCTCCCCTGGCGATGCTAGTTTATGGATACATAATCCTTTTGAACCTTTTATTCAAGAAGATATTTTATTTGGACGGGGTGCTGCAGATATGAAAGGATCGTTAGCAGCTATGATAGTAGCAGCAGAATATTTTATTGCAGCATATCCTAATCATAAAGGACGTTTAGCATTTTTAGTGACTTCTGATGAAGAAGGTAGTGCTTTTAATGGTACGGCAAAAGTAATTGACAAATTAATATTGCGTCAAGAATGTTTAAACTATTGTCTTATCGGTGAACCTTCTAGTGATGAGATTGTCGGTGATGTAATAAAGAATGGGCGACGTGGATCAATTACAGGTAATTTGGTAGTATACGGTATACAGGGTCATGTAGCATACCCGCATTTAGCAGAAAATCCAGTTCATCGTAGCATACCTGCATTAAATGAGCTTATTCAAACAGAATGGGATAAAGGAAACGTTTTTTTTCCACCTACTACAATGCAGATTGTTAATTTAAAATCTGGCAGTGGTAGTAATAATATTATTCCTTACACATTTTCCGTACAGTTTAACTTCCGATTTAGTAATCAAATTACTGATGTGATGATTAGAGATCAAGTTGAATCATTGCTTAAACGTCACCAACTACACTATACCATAGAATGGAATACGTCTGCTCAACCTTTTTTAACTTCAAAAGGTAAATTAATTGATGCTGTTGTAAGTGCCATTATAAGCTGTAATAAAATTAAACCGCGTATATTAACTACCGGAGGAACATCTGATGGACGTTTTATTACACGTATGGGTACACAAGTTGTAGAATTAGGCCCTATAAATAAGACTATTCATAAAATTAATGAATGTGTAAAAATATCTGATTTAAAAGTACTATCTAGTATGTATCAACATATTATGCAAGAGTTAATTGCTTAGCTTTAAAATCAGTATTTCATTAAAAAACGTTTTAATATACTTGTTAAAATAGCAGTATAATATTTTCGATAAATCATCTGATGTACTGAGATAAAAAGAATATTTTTAATACAAAAGTAATTTTTGCCTAGTTTTTAATAATCTCTTACTTTAAGAAGACATATGATTATTAATTTTTTGTAAAATATTTATAAAATATATTTATTATACTTTGTAACGCTTCGATTTTATTAAGTTTTACAGATAAATAATCAGCTTTAAATCTACATTAATTAAACTACGTATATTCTGACCAAAACGATTTTATCCATTTTTTTAAAACTTTTTTTCGATAAGCGAATATATATAACCAAAATTTATTGTCGAATGTTATTTATTTTAAATAAATAAAATTCGAATTTTAAAGTCATTAAACTAAGATTTACTTCATCAAATAATTTACATAATAAATCATAAATTTGTCTACATTAAGGCTCAAATTGTTATAACATATACTTTCCTTACCAAGTTAAACGCTTCTTAATAAAAATAAGATTTGTTAATTGTTAATTATTTGAATTGTGGTTAGCATCATTTTTTTAAAAAAGATTTAGCAGCAAAAGTGCACGTTCATAAGCTTTTTTATAACTAAATTTCTGATGAATGATCTGGAGCTATACAATTATGTGCTACCTATTTAATAGGTAGCATTGCAAATTGTCATTTTACTATAATTTCATTATGTTGTAATGATCTTTTATATGAAAGTGAATATATTGTTGGTGTCATTTAGTAGTCAAACCTAATTGAATTTATTGTTTGATAGTTATTTGCACTAACTGGTTTTATTTGTATATCATTTTTTGACGTGATATCTCTGTAGAATTCTGACAGTTATAGATTTATGTTATTAATAGAATATATGGTTTTTCCTTTACCGGAGAGCATTAAACGTGCTAGTACACTTAAACGCTAAAAAAATTTAAATAATATTAAAAAGATTAGTAAGTATAATATATAATATTGGATTATTCAAGGCATCTTGAACATCACTCATTCATAATTTTGTTAATATTTTATGCTAGAATTAATTTGGCATATAATTTTTCAAACATCTGTATTACTGATAATGATTAATATCATTTAACGGTATTTTCATTAAAAT
This sequence comes from Candidatus Pantoea carbekii, assembly GCF_000971765.1. Classification (GTDB taxonomy): domain Bacteria; phylum Pseudomonadota; class Gammaproteobacteria; order Enterobacterales; family Enterobacteriaceae; genus Pantoea_A; species Pantoea_A carbekii. The sequence continues at coordinate 27,046 of NZ_CP010907.1, forward strand.
ATTTTCTATATTAAATATTTTTTACTTACCATAATACATAATTAACTATCCTTAATCAGTTGATATTTTATATTTAATAATAGCTAATAAAATTCAGCAGAACAAAAATCTACTAAGAATTAGATCTTAATTATCAATATGTTTTAAATTTAAAATATTTAATTAATTTCATTATTAGACTTTGGTTACCAGCATCTATCTTATCATCCATAGTTAAAATAAAATCATTTAACATTTGAAGAGTATAGTATCGTATCTGATCTGGTGAATTAACAGATTTTGTTCCTTTTATCAGTTTTAATAAACGCACTTTTAAAATTTGTCGATTATCCTCGTGACAAAGATTAATCTGATAAAAAGCCTTGTAATGATGATTTACATCGATATCATAATTGTGACATTTAATCCAATCAGTTATCAACTGTTGTGATCTGTCATCACGTTGTTTAATAGGTAATTTGTAGAAATGCATAATATTAATTATTTTTGGCCAAATTGCACTACGACTATCGTTGACATAAATAATACCAGTGTTATTAATGTATTCTGCGGAGAGGACATTCATGAGTGATAATGACTGCGTTATTGGAGGATGAATATTTAATTTATTACCAATCGGACCGCGAAAAATATTCTGAGGTATATCATATTCACTATGCTGTAATGGCAAAATTATCCCTGTTGGCATTTTTAGATCACATAGTCTAGCAGAGTGCAAGTAAAACTCATTATTATTATCTATTGGTAGAACGTGAATCTGATAACTAGAATTTGAACAAGCTGATAATAATATTAAAGCAAAAAAAACAAAAAAAATGTGAGAAATTGAGTATTTGTTTGAATAATTCATTGAATCTCCACAAATTATCCTATATTTGAATTAATTAATGCCTGTGTTACTTTAAGTTGACCCTCTTCAGTTAATGGTGTCATTGGTAAACGTAAAGTATCTTGTATGATTAATCCTTTCCGTTTTGCAACCCATTTCACAGGTATAGGATTAGGTTCGCAAAAAAGCATTTGATGTAAATACATAAGACGTTTATTCAATTGACGTGCTTGAGCAAAATCACCTAATAATGCCAATTTACAAAGTGAAACCATTTCAGGTGCGGCAATATTAGCAGTAACTGAGATTACACCTTTACTACCTAACTGCATCGAATCCAATGCGGTCGCATCATCACCACTTATTAAAATAAAATCATCATTAACTAACGTTTGTATTTGACTAAAACGTGACAAATTACCTGTTGCTTCTTTTATACCAATAATATTTTTGATTTCGGCCAAGCGTGCTACGGTTTCTGGTAGAATATCACAACCGGTACGCAAAGGGACGTTATAAAGTATTTGAGGTAGATTAGTACTTTCTGCAATAGCTTTAAAATGTTGATATAAACCTTCTTGTGTAGGTCGATTATAATAAGGAGTGACTGTTAGACATGCAGCTATACCAGAATTAGCAAAACATTTTGTAAGAAATATCGCTTCAGATGTAGCATTTGCACCAGTACCAGCGATAATGGGGATACGACCATCTGCCATATCTAGCGTCATCATGACTACTTCTGCATGTTCTTTATAGCTAAGAGTCACTGATTCGCCAGTTGTACCAACCGAAACAATCGCTTGAGTTCCACTAGCAACATGATAATCAATAAGTTTTTTTAAACTTGTCCGACATATATTGCCTTTTTGATCCATTGGTGTAATAAGTGCAACAATACTTCCCGTGAACATGAATAATCTCCCTAAAAAAACAAGTGTTTCATGTTGCTTTTTATATGAAAAGAAAAGCAAGTGAATCATTACGCATATACTATACCACATATAATATGTTTTTTACTTTCATTAAATTTTATTAAATATATGTAAAAAATTTTGAATACCTTTTTACAATGGATATATAAAAAAATATGTATATCATATGTGTAAAGTATATCATGAGATGATAATACAATTAAATATAAGTATAAAATACTATTAAATTACTGTATACATTAAAATTGTCATATTTAATTTTTATGTAAATTGGGATATTAATAGAAATTTCAGTAGGATCTTTTAAAAATGTTGAAATTTTTAATCAATACTATTATCAAAAAAAATTTTACTATGATCCTTAGAAAAGAATAAACAAAGCTTCTATGATTTTTAACCAATTATAAGATAATATTTTCAATAATATTGAAGTGATTCATAATATAAGCATATTAACGGGAATAATTAAAACTATCTTAAATTAATCCTTATGTCTATCGATTAAATTATTCATAAAATTTAATTTTGAATTTTTATTAACTAATACTAATCATATAAAATATTTTATATCAAATTCAATCTATTGAAAATTAGCATAAAAAATTTTTATATTTTTTTCTAAAAAAAATAATATTTGATTGTATTTAAAATACATAATCAAATAAATATTTTTAGTTACTAAAAATATTTTACTTATTACTGAAATTATAGTGCGCTTTGTACGTTATAAAATATATATAACGAACTAATATTAGCATGTATCACAAATGGAAAGAGCGCTAAATTGCATTTGAAAATGAATTTCAAATATTCACGACAGTACCAGTATGCTTATAGTTATAAGATATGTAAATAATATTATAGTTGATCTCTAAAGCTTATTTTATTTATTATACTATTATTAGTAAATTAAATATTAATGCCCCTTAGCCTATTTATTTAAGGTATTTAAAGTTGTTTACATTCAAGTAATTTACTAATAGATAAAAAATGAGAGCAATACTATTTAGTAGAATGATACTTATAAGTTTTTACGTAAATCTAGAATAATCAAAAATAATTGATAGTTTGAAATAAAGAGTAGTTATACATTAATTGAATTAACTTTAAGCGGTTTACTTTGTAGTGAGTCTTTAATTTTAGAAAAGAGTTTTTATATTAGTCATATATTCCTACAATTTATGAATAAATTAATGCAAATAATTGATTAAGAAATTATTTTCTAACAGTCTCTCTTATTTCCATAAAAAATATCTTAGCTCTTCTTTAACCATTCAAGTACTTACAATAGTGCATCTTAAAGATTGTGGCTTTTTAGATATTTCTGTGTGTGCATTACCAAAAATTTCGGCAAATTACAAGAAAGTAATTAGCAATAGATAGAAAAAAATATATTATATCTAAGTATAATATGTACAATTATTATCCATTTCTATGGAATGTTGATATGAATTTTTAATTCATAAAAGCAGAAATGAAAAAGTGTGTAAAATTAGTATGATTAAAATTTTTAATTTAACTAAAAAACTTTTAATTCATGAAGAAATTGGTCTTTTCAATCTCAAAAAATAATCTTCAGGCTATTTTTTTAAATTTGTGCAATTAAGTGAAAATTGATAATAATATTGCTTTTATTTTAACAAAAAATTAGGAAAAAATTAATTAATATTTAAAAAATAGTATGTCTATACATGTGTTACTTAATATTTATTTTAACGATCTTAAAACTTATTATTTTTAGACCGTAGAAAAATTCATTATTATGATTTAAACTTAGTAATGCTAGTAAGTGATTATAATTTTTTTAACACAATGTTTTTATTGCATTTTATGATCAATGATTTCTTAAATATGTAGTTTTCTTTGCGAAAAAAACATCTAGGTATTCATTCTCATCATCTTTGGTTTTTAAAACGTCCAGATACGTATTACACACAGTATTGGTTTATATTTCGTTACTAATCATCTAGATAAAAGTACATATTATCTTACAAAATCAATTAAGAACATTATTTATATTTTTCATAACGAGGTTGTATTACAAGCATATCTATTAATTCATATAAGGAAAAGCATCCTTAGATGATATTTAATTCATAAAGCAACATTATAAACTGATCAGAGATATTAGTTAATAAATTAGTATGATATTTTTTTAAAATACATATTCACTAAAATTCGTAATGAACTTTCATAGATATATAAATATATTTTATCTAATTGAACGATTCATAAGCGACCTTAATATTGTCACTTATGACATTAATAAGATTAATTTTTAAATCATTCTTATAATTTTAGGCTATAATAGGACTTAAAGTATATCATGTAGAATAAAAATATTACCAGATTTCTGAATATATTATATAGTAACGCTATGGTAAAGCTTAAATAGGTTATAAAAATTTGTATTATAGAAAAAGAATTAAGCTGGTTATCATTTAATGAACGTTTTTTACAGGAAGCAGCGGATAAAAGTAATCCTTTAATTGAAAGAGTTCGCTTTCTTGGAATTTATTCCAAAAACTTAGAAGAATTCTACAAGGTACGTTTTGTTGATCTTAAAAGACGCATCTTAACCGAAGAAGAACAGCGCCTATCTCCTACGCTTCACTATTTGTTAAGAAAAATTCAGCAGCAAGTACAAAAGTCTGACCAACTATTTGATAGAGTCTACAATGATCTTTTAATGGAAATGGAATCTAATCAAATTTTTTTAATTAATGAACGTCAATTATCATGTAATCAAAAAGAATGGCTGCGGTATTTTTTTAAAAATCATTTACGTCAACACATTATTCCCATTCTATTAAATCAACATACTAATTTAATACAATTTCTTAAAGATGATTATACTTAATTTAGCGATAGAAATTATTTATAAAGGTAATATTCGCTATGCCCTTTTAAAAATTCCTTCTGATAAAGTAACACGTTTTGTTCATTTACCATCACAATCATTTAACAAATCTAATTCAATGATATTACTTGATAATATTTTACGTTATTGCCTTGATGAAATTTTTAATGGTTTTTTTAATTATGATATATTGAATGCTTTTTCTATGAAAATGACTCGAGATTCTGAATATGATTTAGTTACAGAAATGATGGAATCAAGCTTACTGGAACTTATGTCTTCTAAATTAAAACAACGTCTTAAGGCAGAACCAGTAAGATTTGTCTATCAGAGCAACATGCCCAGTCCAATGATTAAACTGCTTTGTCATCAGCTATCAATTTCTAATTATAATTCAGTTGTTCCTGGAAGTCGTTATCATAATTTCAAAGATTTCATTAAATTTCCAAATATAGGAAAAAAATCTCGTCCATCTTCTATTGCCTTCTATTCGTCACCTTGGCTTTAATTCTTTTCGAAATGGATTTGATGCCATACGGGCACAAGACGTGCTAATTTATTACCCTTATTATACTTTTGAACACGTCTTAGAATTATTACGTCAAGCATCTTTTGATCCAAGCGTACTAGCAATAAAAATTAATATTTATCGTGTAGCAAAAAATTCTCGGATTATGGATGCAATGATACATGCTGCCTATAATGGTAAAAAAGTTACTGTAATTATAGGATTATAGGCACGTTTTGATGAACAAGCTAATATTTACTGGGCAAAACGATTAACAGAATCTGGAGTACATGTTATCTTTATCTGCACCTGGCCTAAAAATTCACGCTAAATTATTTTTGATTTGCCGTCAAGAAAATATGCGTGTAATACGTTATGCACACATTGGAACTGGTAACTTTAACGAAAAAACTGCACGTATTTATACTGATTACTCATTGCTAACAGCAGATGCTCGTATCACTAATGAAGTGCGTTACGTATTCAATTTTATTGAAAATCCATATCGTCCAGTAAGTTTTAAATATCTTATGGTATCACCACAGAATACCCGAGCTATGTTATATTAATTAATTAATACAGAAGCGGATAACGCATTACATGGTTTGCATGCAGAAATCATTTTGAAAATTAATCACTTGTTAGATAAAGAATTAATTGATCTTCTTTATAGTGCTTCAGCTTTAGCAGTTAAAATTAACCTTTTAGTTCGAGGCATGTGTTAACTAATACCTGGATTGCCGGGTATTAGTCAAAATATTTGTATTACTAGCATTATTGATCGCTATTTAGAACATGATCGTGTTTATATTTTTGAATATCAAGGTAATAAGAAAGTATTTCTTTCTTCTGCAGATTGGATGACACGTAATATGGATTACTGTATTGAAGTGGCCGTATCAATTCTTGATCTTCGTTTAAAAGAACGTATAATAAATGTTATTTCTATTTTATTAAATGATACTGTCAAGGCTCGTATTATAGATAAAGAGTTAAGTAATTAATATGTAGATTGTGGGAATCGTAAAAAAATAAGATCACAATTAGAAATCTACGATTATATTAAGCATATAGAAACAGTGAAAGAAAATTAGTATTTTAAATATCTCTCTTAATCTACTATGATATCTTCTGTAAGATGTCAATACATTGTTAAATGTATTCACAGAATTTAATAAATTTTTTAGGAAAAATCTTTACAGTGCTGCTACCTAGTAAGCTTATAGCAAGGATAGTGTATATATATAGCCATATTTAGTTAAGTATTATTTTGTAAAAAGATATTTGATTGTTGTTGTTTTAACAATAAATTTTATCTTAGTAATTTTAAAGATTATTCCCATTCAATTGTTGCAGGTGGTTTACTGGAAATATCGTATACTACGCGAGAAATACCATTTACTTCGTTAATAATACGATTTGAAACAAGTTCAAGAAAATCATAAGGTAAATGTGCCCATTTTGCTGTCATAAAATCGATTGTTTCAATAGCGCGTAATGAAACTACCCTATCATATTTACGAGTATCCCCCATAATACCAACTGAACGTATTGGCAGAAAAATAGCAAATGCTTGACTTACTTTATTGTATAAACCTGCCTTGCATAATTCTTCAATAAAGATCGCATCTGCAGCTCGTAATAAATCGCAATATTCTTTTTTTACTTCTCCTACTATGCGTACACCTAATCCTGGGCCTGGAAACGGATGACGATAAAGTATTTCGCAAGGTAAACCGAGCTCCAAACCAATTTTATGTACTTCATCTTTGAATAACTCTTTTAAAGGTTCAATTAAACCTAATTGCATTTTATTTGGTAATCCACCAACATTATGATGCGATTTGATCAAATGTGTTTTTGAAGTATCTTTACCAGCGGATTCAATAATATCTGGATAGATGGTTCCTTGTGCTAACCATTTTACATCACTTAATTTATTCGCTGTTTCATTAAATATTTCAATGAACTCACAACCAATAATTTTACGTTTAATTTCTGGATCAATTTTACCTGCTAATAATTTAAGGAAGCGATCTTGTGCCGATATATGTACAATGTTTAAATCAAAGCCATTACTAAAAATATTCATCACTTGCTGTGCTTCATTCAAGCGCAATAAACCATTATCTACAAAGACACAGATTAGACGCTTACCAATAGCACGATGTAATATTATAGCTGCTACAGAAGAATCTACACCACCAGAAAGACCTAGAATTACTTTATCATTTCCAACTATTTTACGAATATCTTTAATAGTGTTTTTTATAATATTATCTGATTTCCATTGTGTTTTACAACCACAGATATCGAATACAAAACGTTTTAATATACTTAATCCTTGAGGAGTATGCGTTACTTCAGGGTGAAATTGTACGCCATAAAAATTTTTCTCTTCATTAGCTATAATAGCAAAAGGACAATTTTGGGTACTAGCTACATTAAAAAAACCTGTAGGCATCACTGTCACTTTATCGCCATGACTCATCCATACTTGTAGAAACGATGTACCAGTGGTGTTTATAGTATCGTGAATATTGTCTACTAATATGCATTTATTAATTATTTTTAACTGGGTATGACCCAATTCACGTATTTCTGAACTTTCAACTTTACCTCCTAACTGTACTGCCATAATCTGCATACCATAGCAGATGCCTAATATTGGTAGCCCTAAACTAAATATATATTTCTGTACATCAATACCATTAAGATTAATAACGCTTTCTGGACTGCCAGAAAGAATAATGCCTTTGGGTTTGATTTGTTTAATTTGATTTTCACTGACATCCCACGTACATAGTTTACAATATACGTTCAGCTCACGTATACGGCGTGCTATTAGCTGGGTATATTGAGAACCAAAATCAAGAATTAGAATAGAATCTTCATAAATCTTTTTGATCGTCATAGAAAAATTTTCCGTAGGATGGACTGAAATAAATATTGTCTTTTAAGTTAAAAGTTTTATTTAAAAATATCAAGATCTTACACGATAGTTTGAAGGTTCTTTAATAATAGTTACATCATGTACATGGCTTTCATGCAAACCTGATACACTAACGTGTACAAATTCTGCTTTTGTACGTAATTCCTCAATAGTAGCACAACCTGTTAATCCCATACAGGATCTAAGACCGCCTATTTGTTGATGAACAATTTCTTTTAATTTTCCTTTGTACGCCACTCTTCCTTCGATTCCTTCAGGAACTAGTTTATTAGCAGCATTATCACTCTGAAAATAACGTTCAGAAGATCCTACGGACATGGCACCTAACGACCCCATGCCACGATATGATTTAAATGCACGACCTTGATAAAGCTCGATTTCACCAGGGCATTCTTCAGTACCAGCAAGCATAGAACCAACCATAACAGCAGTAGCTCCTGCTGCAATTGCTTTGGCAATATCACCAGAAAATCGGATGCCTCCATCAGCAATTACTGGAATATTGCTACCTTCTAGTGCTTCGACTACATCAGAAATAGCTGTTATTTGTGGAATACCCACACCAGTTACTACGCGAGTAGTACATATAGAACCTGGACCAATACCCACTTTTACTACATCGGCTCCTGCTTTTACTAATGCTAGTGCACCTGAACCAGTTGCTACATTACCGCCGATTATTTCTAAATCTGGATATTTTTTTCGAGTTTTACGAATGCAGTCTAAAACACTTTCTGAATGACCATGTGAGGAATCAATAAGTAATACATCAATACCTGCATCTACTAGCATATCAATACGTTTATCATGACTTGTGCTAATGCCTACTGCTGCTCCAACACAAAGACGACCTTGCATATCTTTACAAGCATACGGCTTACGTTCAGCTTTTTGAAAATCTTTAACAGTAATCATACCAAGAAGGTGAAATTTTTCATCTACGACTAGTGCTTTTTCAACACGCTTTTCATGCATTTTTTGCAGTATAACATTATATGTTTCATTTTCTTTGACAGTCACCAGACATTCTTTCGGTGTCATGAAGGCTGAAACAGCTTGTGTTAGATCAGTGACAAAGCGAACATCACGACCAGTAATAATTCCTACTAACTCTTTGTTTTTGTTAATGACTGGATAACCAGCAAAACCGTTACGTTCAGTTAATTCTTTTATTTCTTTTAGTGTTGTACTTGGCAATACTGTCTGCGGTTCAGTTACTATACCGCTTTCATATTTTTTTACTTTACGTACTTCATTCGCTTGTCTTTCCATTGGCATATTTTTATGAATAAAACCCATACCACCTTCTTGAGCAATAGCAATTGCTAAATTCGATTCGGTTACAGTATCCATAGCTGCAGAGAGAATCGGAATATTTAAGCGAATATGTCTTGTAAGTTGGGTGCTCAAATCAGCCATATTCGGCAAAATGGTAGAATAAGCAGGGATAAGTAGAACATCGTCAAACGTAAGTGCATTTTTATTAATTCGCAACATAGCAACATTTCAACCTGGCATAAATAAGAAATAGATAAAATATTGCTACAATATTATACAGGTTATAACTAATTGATTCCAGATTTTTTTTAAAAAATATAAAATTTTTGCATAAAAATATATGTAACTAAATAATTAATCTATTAATTTAATTGCTTCTCTCAATAAAATCTTTAATATAAATACAAAGTTTTACATAAAACATAGAATGAATTTAGAAAAATAAAACCTGTGTTAGTAATATACTAGCGCTATATTTTATTTTACGCTGAATTTGTTTTATTAAAATAAATTTAAAAGACAATAGTTATTTTAGGTATATTAAATAATATTGAAATTTATTACATATAAATAAGTTAACTAAATTGTTAAATTAAGTTTTAATCTATTTAAAATCAATCAATTAGTTATTAATGGGTATCTATAGATTTATTTTACATTAACGTTTATTACTTTTTAAGTAATCCATTAAACGTTTACGTTTGCGTTTTTGGGATGATGTTAGCAGATTGTGTTTGCCCTTATATGGATTAACACTTTCTTTAAATTGAACATGAATAGGTGTACCTGTTGTATTTAATGAATTACGGAAAAAATTTATTAGATAACGTTTGTACGAAAGTGTAAGATGTTTTAATCTGTTACCATGAATAATAATCATTGGTGGATTATGACCACCCATATGTGCATATTTAAGTTTTACGCACTGTCCATGTACTAAAGACGGTTGGTGATTATGTACAGCAGTATTCATAATCCGAGTCAAAACAGATGGACTAATATGCATAGTAGCATTCTTGTGCGCTTCGATAACTGATTTAAATATCTTTTTTACGCCATTTCCATGTAAAGCTGAAATAAAATGCACTCGTATGAAATCTATAAAACTCAAACGAAAGTTCATGTTTTTTTTAAATTCAAGTTGTTTTTCCTGTGATATTTTATCCCATTTATTAATACTAATGACTAGACAACGTCCACTATTTATAATAAAATTTACTAGAGAAAGATCTTGATCCGATATACCTATACATGCATCCACTACTAATACAACAACATTTGATTGCTCAATTGATTGCATTGTTTTGATCATTGAAAATTGTTCACTATCATCAACAATTCTACTACGTTTACGTACACCTGCTGTATCAATTAATATATATTTCTGCTTGTTATGCTCTAGAGGAATAAAAATACTGTCGCGTGTAGTGCCGGGCATATTACAAACCATGACGCGATCGTAGCCAAGAAATTGATTTATAAGTGTCGATTTGCCCGCATTTGGACGTCCTACAATTGCTAATTTGATTGGTTGATCAATTAAATGAAAAAAGTCTTTTTTCTCAATATGTTGAAAATTATCTTTTTTTTGTAACATTAATGAATTTTTATCGATTGTATTTTTTTCTTTATTTGTATGTTCTAAATTACCTGTACTCATGCAACTTAACATGATTTTTTCTAATAAAATGGTTATTCCTCTTCCATGTGAAGCAGTTATTGGATAAATTTCATGGAATCCCAGTGAATAAAAATCTAATATTGCTACATCTAAATTTAGACCATCAGTTTTGTTAACAACTAAAAAAGTTGATTTATTACATGAATGTAAATGACTTGCAATTTCGTAATCCGCAGCAACTACACCAGCACGCCCATCAACCATAAATAATACTATATCTGCTTCTTTAATGGCTAAGAGTGATTGTACTATCATGTTATCTTGAATATTTTTCTTAAATTTTAATCTGGCATGATCTTTAACATTGTCATGAATATAGTCAAGACCAGCAGTATCCATCACAATAAATTCAAATCCTTTTAACTCAACTCGACCGTATTGACGATCACGAGTTAATCCAGGAAAACTTCCTACTAGTGCATTGCGTGTACGTGTTAATTTATTAAAAAAAGTGGATTTACCTACATTATGACGTCCAATTAGTGCAACAATAGGTAGCATATAACTTGCCTTATTTTAAATGATGCATTACTATCTTGCTAGATTACTAAATCTTTTATAAAAAATTTAAATAGCTATTCTAAAATACTCAGTAGGTTTACAATAAAACTAATATTTTTGAAATCTAATAGCATAAACTGTACCGTTTTGTGATTGAATAAAAAGTTTATCACTGAGTACTATCGGTGCAGTTTGAAAACTAGTATTAAGAATGCACTGCTGTGCTATATATTGACCATTGCTTCTTTTTATCCAGTATAAACAACCTTGATTATCACAAACTACTAAATAACCATTAAATAATACTGGAGAAGTTAGTTTGTGATGAGGCAAATGATTTTGATTCCAAAGAGATAATCCATTATTGATATGTAATGCATTTATTTGATAATTATCATTAATGAGATAGATACACTGTTCGTCAATCAGAAGATTTCTAACACCATGCATTTCACGTTCCCAACGAATTTGTCCAGAATGTAAATCTAGAGCTACTAGCTTACCATTGCCAGCCAAAACGTAAACTATATCTTTTAATATCACAGGCGTTGTATCAATGTTACGTAGATACTCAATATCGCTACTACCGTCTAATAGCATTTGAGAAAGTTGCTGTTGCCAAATTAATTGACCTTGCTGTATACTAATAGCGCTAATTCTTCCTTTATCATTACTGACGATCACACCACCAAGAGCTGATGATGGTGCAGTTTCGCTACGGAATGATATAACTGCAGGCGTACCAATACTGACACTCCATTTAATTGCACCATTTTTCTGATCTAATGCTTGTACCATACCGTTACTAGTATGTAATAACACTAAATTATTGCTTACTATAGGACGAGAAAGCACTTCACCGGAAATGCTTTTTTGCCAAGCGATACTCCCATCTTTATTGTTTAATGCATATATTTGAGCACGTTCACTACCAATATAAATATAGTTGCCATTAGCAGTAATACCTCCAGATAGCAATGCCGAAACATGTTTTGAGAAAATACCAATTTTTTTAGAAAGATCGATTTTCCATTTTTCTTTACCGTTAGTAGCATATAGCGCTTTTACTATGCCAAAGCTATTTGCGGTATATACCATACCATCATAACAAGATAAATGTAAGTTAGAATACAAATTACTACTATCATTATTTACGGAAGTAGTCCATATGATTTTTGGGATACAGCGATTTTTTATTGTGTGTAACAAAACTATTTTCACTGTATCTTCTGGATTTTTGAAGAGTGAACAAGCGCTGCACAGAATAACTAACATCAGTCCTGGTAACCCTATTAGCAGGTACTTACATAATCGCATGTTGGCTCTCTTGAAAACTAAATTTGAATGATTTATTTTTGTATCTAGTTCGATAATTAGAAGAAATTTATTCTATATTTTTCTTTTAACTATATGATATATAATAATCATTACCTTTTATCGGCTTAATTTTAATGATATCATATAGATTATTAATACTCTTTAATTACGGCAATAATGCTTTTAACATTATAGAAATTTCACTTTGATTTAGCATTTGTTGATTTCCTGTACGCAAATTTTTAATTAATACTTTTCCTGTTTTTAGTTCGTTTTCACCTAACACTAATGCGATACTTGCACCCCATTTATTGGCTCTGGTAAATTGTTTTTTGAAACTCCCGCCACCAAAATTTGTCATAAATTTATATTTAGGATTAAGGTCTCGCAATTTTTCAGTTAATTTTATTGCAGCACATTGTGTTCCTTCTCCTAATGCAATAACATAAACATCTACAAAATTCTTTCTGATTTTATCCAAATTGGGATTAATTGTCTTTATTAGCAACATTAATCGTTCTAAACCCATACCTAACCCTACTGCTGGTGTTGGATGACCACCTAGTTTCTCAACTAAATCATCGTAACGTCCTCCACCACAGATAGTACCTTGCGCACCGAGCCCCTGTTTTGCAACCCATTCAAAAACAGTTCGATTATAATAATCTAGACCGCGTACTAAGCGTTCGTTCACACGATATTTGATACCAACATGGTCTAATAAAACACATAAATTAATAAAATGTTGGCGCGATGATTCGTCTAAGAAAACACTTAATGTTGATACATCTTTTAGCAATTTTTGAATTTCAGGATTTTTGCTATCTAACACACGAAGAGGATTAGTATGCATACGACGTTTGCAATCTTCGTCTAGCATATTAGAATGTTGTTTTAAAAAATCTACCAACTCTCTACGGTATCTAGCTCGCGTTTCTAGCGAACCAAGGGAGTTAATCTCTAACTCTACGTACTCAGAAATGCCTAATGCTTTCCAGCAGCGCGATGTTAACATAATTAATTCAGCATCTATGTCTGGACCTTCTAATCCGAAGATTTCCACACCTATTTGATAAAATTGACGGTATCGACCTTTTTGCGGACGTTCATAACGAAACATCGGACCAATATACCACAAGCGTTGTTCTTGATTAAAGAATAGACCATGCTCAATACCAGCACGTACGCAACATGCAGTGCCTTCTGGACGCAGTGTCAAACTTTGTCCATTTCGATCCTCAAAAGTATACATCTCTTTTTCTACTACATCATTCATTTCACCTATTGCACGTCTGAATAATGAAGTATATTCAAGAATAGGTAAACGGATCTCACTATAGCCATAATTACATAATACTTCTTTTATTATGCATTCAATGTGTTGCCAAATTAAAGTATCCTTAGGTAAGTAATCATTTATTCCACGAATTGCTTGAATATATTTAACCACGTTAAACATCTCTTTATACAATATACATTCACAATATAATATACTTGAATTATTTCGTTCATAAACTATGAAACTTTAAGCATGTAATAAAATCAATTAAGTAATGTATATCTTTTTCATTTATGTTCTTCTAATTGCTTGATTTTAAAATTCTAGTTTTATCTAACATTGCAACTTTAGCCCGAATGCGTGCTTCTAATTGATCAAGAATGTAATGATTGTCAAGACGATCATGTTGATGTACGCCATCTTCATAGAACGAACTGTGCTTATTTCCACCAGTTACTCCTAAAGTTGAAATTTTAGCTTCACCTGGGCCATTTACTACACAGCCTATAATAGATACATCTATTGGTGTAATAATATCTTCTAAACGTTTTTCTAATTCATTAACGGTACTAATAACGTCAAATTCTTGGCGTGAACAAGTTGGACAAGCAATAAAATTAATACCGCGTGAACGTATTCGTAAACATTTCAAAATATCGAAAGCAACTTTTATTTCTTCTATTGGATTAGCAGCTAACGAAACACGGAGTGTATCGCCAATTCCTTCAATGAGCAGTAAACTTAAACCAATTGATGACTTAACTGTACCTGAACGCGCACCACCGGCCTCAGTTATACCAATGTGCAATGGTTGATCAATAGCTTTTGCCAACAAACGATAAGCTTCAACAGCTAGAAATACATCAGACGCTTTAACACTTACTTTGAATTGATCAAAATTAAGACGATCTAAATAATCCACATGTCGCATTGCTGAATCGAATAAGTCCTGTGATGTTGGTTTATGCTTGTTATTTTTTTGTTTTTCTAAAGAACCGGAATTAATACCAATTCGAATTGGAATATTATAGTA
This sequence comes from Candidatus Pantoea carbekii, assembly GCF_000971765.1. GTDB lineage: Bacteria > Pseudomonadota > Gammaproteobacteria > Enterobacterales > Enterobacteriaceae > Pantoea_A > Pantoea_A carbekii. The sequence goes on from NZ_CP010907.1 coordinate 42,220, forward strand.
GCGAGCACAATCAATTACTTGACGGATACGCTCTTTATTTCCAATATTACCTGGATTAATTCGCAAGCAATCCACTCCGTACTCAGCTACTTTTAGAGCTATGCGATAATCAAAATGAATATCTGCTACTAAAGGTATAGTAACTTGTTTTTTTATTAATTTAAATGCTTCCGCTGCATCCATACTAGGTATTGACACACGTACAATATCTGCACCAACACGTTGTAATTCATTGATTTGCATGACTGTTTCTTTTACATCTGTGGTTCTTGTATTTGTCATAGATTGAACGGCAATAGGAGCACATGCACCAATAGGTACTTTGCCAACATAAATTCGTGTAGATTGACGACGGCTTATAGGTACTTCATTATACATACTCTATCTCCACATTTCTCAATGTAGTTTACTAGACACTGTGATAATTAAAACTACTTATTTCATAGAGTATCTAAAAAAAACAGCTTTATAGTAGTGATGATCTTGATTTTTTTCTTTACTGTGCTTAGCAGATTAATTTTTAGATAATATAAAAGTTAGTCTAAATTTTTATTTTTCGATTATGTTTCATAAGCAATTAAATACATTTTTAGCAGAATGAAAAATTTTATTTTAATTATTATTGGTATAATATCTGATTTAAATTTTATATAGTGATAAATTACTTAAGATATTATAATAATGTACTATGATTTTTATTTCTTCTTATTGAAGACCTATAATCTTAATTATTAAGTTTAAAAATAGATGTGCACCAGATATTAATCAAATACACTTTCAGCGAATGGTCTATGTAGTAGTTTTATTAGTAATAGATTTGTTATATTTATTAGTTTTTGTTTTTAATAAATTGTATCATATTAGAATCATTCTTAAACTTGTCGTCGCTAGCAATTGAAATACTTACTTTACTATTATCCTTTGATAAAATATAATGATCAGTAAGGCTACCTTTACTACTTTCATTTTTGAAGATTGAAAAACGTTCTTTTTGCAAAGATTTATAATTTTTCCACCACCATGTCCCGTTTAAACTGATTAAAATCAATATTATAAGCCAAGTAAAAATTATCAAATTTAAATTGCGTTTTTTACGTTTTTTACCTAATGAAAAACTTTTCATTGGCACAATTGGAGTTCGTGTATGTTGTTTTAATGGCGTTATAGATAACAAATCATCTTCTGATACATGGACTAAGCGTGCATAAGAACAAATATAACCTCGTAGAAAAGTAAAAGATACATTATCCGGAGCTCTGTCTTCTTCAATAGCACGTACTGTAGAAAGTTTTAGACATAATCGCTCTGCGATGTTCTGCTGTGTTAGGCCCATGTTCTCACGAGCTAAACGTAAGCGTTCACCTGTAGAATATAGCGAGGCAGATTTCTCTTGGATGGCTTCATTGTTCATGAGCTAAATAATGATGCTCTGTATTGATGTTGTAAAATTTCGCTCTACTTAAGTTTATTTCTGTAGCTTTACATGTTATAGAATAAGCTTAATTGCATAGCAAAACGTATTTGTGACTATAATCCTCATGCCATTATAAAACATTAACACACTGAAATTACGTTAATTACTTTCATATTTTAAGCTAATTTTTTATAGTGTTCATCCTAACTCAGTATTTTATATTAAACAAATAAAATACTTAAGTAAATAATATATATTATAACAAATTCTTCAATCTATAGCAAAATTAAAATACTCAACTATTCTTATATCATGATTTTATTTTAATTACATATGATTGGCTAAGTTAAATATACTATATTTATTTAAAATAATTAATCGTTTTAATTAAAAATTTTCAATGTACTTGAATACGCTGAGTACGGTCAATAATATTACCAGTTAATTGACCACATGCAGCATTAATATCCTGACCACGTGTTTTGCGAATAAAAGTGATGAAGCCACTTTTTATTAAAATATTGTAAAATTCATCAATGCGACTCCTAGAACTACGTCGGTAAACTGATCCATGAAAAGCATTCCATGGAATTAGATTAATTTTACAAGGTATATTTTTGAGCAATTTAACCAGTTCATATGCATTATTACTACTATCGTTTACATGATCTAAAAGAACATACTCTATAGTAACATAACCTTGATTTGCATTTGATTTTTTTACGTATTTTTTTACTGAAGTTAGAAAACTGTTAATATTATATTTTTTATTAATAGGCATAATACTATTGCGTAGCTTATCATTCGGAGCATGAAGTGAAATTGCTAGGGCTACATCTATCTTATTCTTTAAAATGTCCAATGCTGGCACTATACCAGAAGTAGAAATAGTAATATGTCGTTTTGACAAACCAAAACCAAAATTGTCTAACATAATTTCTATAGCTGGGATTACATTATATAAGTTAAGTAAAGGTTCTCCCATCCCCATCATCACAATGTTGGTAATCAATTGCTGTGCATCTACTTGAGTAGAATTGATAATTTTTTTAGCTTGCCATACTTGTCCAATAATTTCTGAAACACGCAAATTACGATTAAATCCCTGCTGAGCTGTTGCACAAAACTTGCATGCTAATGCACATCCTACTTGTGAAGAAACACATAATGTAGCACGACGGCCTTCAGGGATATATACAGTTTCTATTAATTGATTATCTACCTGCATTGACCATTTCACAGTACCATCGTTAGAACAATGTGTTTGAATTACTTCTGGTGCACGTATCTCAGCAAGCTGGGTAAGTTTATTAGATAACGATTTATTAATATCTGTCATATACTTAAAGTTATTACAAAGATGATGGTAAATCCATTTCATTATTTGTTCAGCACGAAAGGGTTTTTCGCCTATCTTTATAAAAAAATCTTGCATTTTCTGACGATTAAAGTCAAGCAGGTTAACTCGTTTTAGTGTTTGAGAAGTAAGTGATGAATAATTACAAGGTGTTGTCACATTCTGCTCCGAAATAAACTTTTTTAAATTATTATTATATAGATAAATTAAGTTTAAGCCATTAGATATCGTAGATGATAAGCTTATTTGTAATACATTTTAACAAATCTTCAAATATTATAGATGATATATATATATTCAGAGTTAAAACGTGTAAACAAAGATCTAAAACTAATGTCTTATCAATTATGGCTGTTTTGTTTCGAAGTACCAAAATATATTTCATTTTTAGAAAAGAAATATGTAATTTCACGTATAGCTGATTCTATAGAATCAGATCCGTGAACAGCATTTTCAGTTACATTATCTGCATATTCAGCACGTAACGTACCAGCTAATGCTTGATTAGGATCAGTTGCACCTATTAAATCACGATGACGTTGAATAGCATGATTTCCTTCCAGTACAGAAACCACAATTGGACCAGATATCATGAATTTAACTAATTTATCAAAAAATATACAATCTTTATGTTCTGCATAAAATCCTTCAGCTTGTTGTTTTGTTAAATGAAGCATTTTAATAGCAATAATTTTGAAACCAGCATTTTCAAAACGGTTATAAATTGCACCAATTACATTTTTAGCAACGGCATTTGGTTTAATAATAGAAAGAGAGTGTTCTATTGTCATAATCATCTCTATGTAGAGTGTATTCGTTGTACTAATGAAAGGTTATTTAAGCACAACATAAAATATTAAATTGGATTGCTTAACATAAAAAGTAAATTACATAATGTATTACATTATGTAATTTTTACTAAATTTAACAATTGGAAAGCATAATGTAGTTCATATATTTGAATATTTTAATTTAGCATATTTAAAATAAACTAAGCTAACATATAGACTAAAATGCGAATTTGGAAATGTAATTGCATTGAATCATATATTTCTTTAGCGAAAGAGTGAACAGAAATTACAAATTTAGAAATGAGAAATTTGGACCATTTAATTTAGCGTATTATTTGATAATGTAAAATTTAGCAATTTATACCAAATCTATTTAAAAAAAATTTATTTTAATAAAATGACATGATCGGTTTGAACTTTTAATTGTTTAAAATTTTATAAAATTTTTCATAACATTTTGTAATACATAGGTTTTAGTAAGAACGCAATTTTTCATTTCAAACATAAAGTGTTTAACTACAATATATACGTAAGCGCTATGGAAAAGTCAGAAATTAACACTATTTATGTTTAAAAGAATTATTATACTGCTTAACTTTTATTAAATACTATTTAAATCTCTATAGATAATAAAAATAAAGTCATCGATTGATTATATGCGCATCAATTTTCTTAAAGATCTTACTGTTGATGTAACTAATTTGATTGTATAATCAATTTCTTTTTCACTTATAAATCGGCCGAGTGAAAAACGGAGCGAACTGTGAGCTAGTTCTTCACTAACACCCATTGCACGTAATACATAAGAAGGCTCGATATTTGCAGATATGCAAGCAGAACCGGATGATAATGCTAAATCTTTTAGTGACATAATCAATGATTCCCCTTCAACATTAGCAAAACTAATATTTAGAATGTTAGATATGCCCTGTTCTAACGAACCATTAATTTTAATATCTTTTAGTGCGCTAATACCTTGCCACAAACGTTGACGTAATTTTGATAAACGTTCCGTTTCCTCATGCATTTCTTGACGAGATATACGACAAGCTTCACCCATACCTACAATTTGATGTACTGCTAGTGTTCCAGAACGCATTCCACGTTCATGGCCACCTCCATGAATTTGAGCATTAAGATTCACTTGTGGTTTCCGTCTAACCCATAATGCTCCAATACCTTTAGGTCCATAAATCTTATGTGCTGAAAAAGAGAATAAATCTACAGCCAAATTATGAAGATCAATAGGTATCTTACCAACGCTTTGTGTTGCATCAACATGTAATAAAATGCCATGTAAACGACATAAAAGACCTATATTTTCAATATCTTGAATAACACCTGTTTCATTATTTACATGCATCAAAGATACCAATATAGTATCATTACGAATTGCTGATTTTAACATATCTACATTGATAATTCCATTACTTTTAGGTTGTAAAAAAGTAACGTCAAAACCTTTTTTTTTCAATTGTAAGCAACTATCAATAACTGATTTGTGTTCAGTTTGACTAGTAATGATATGTTTACCATGTAAGTAATGGAGCGTTGCTATGCCTTTAATTGCTAAATTATTAGCTTCAGTTGCACCAGAAGTAAACACTATTTCTCGTGAGTCAGCATTAATTAATTCAGCAACCTGATTACGTGCTAAGTCGATTGCTTCTTCTGCTTCCCAGCCAAAACAATGGGAGCGAGATGCAGAATTTCCGAAAATACCGTCTATAGTAAGACATTGCATCATTTTATCAGCAACACGCTTATCTACAGGCGTAGTAGCCGCATAATCTAAGTAAATAGGTAACTTCATTGGTAAAAAATTTCCTATGAAATTATATAGTTTACTAAAAGTAACATTTAATGTTCATAACATTAACAAAAGTTATAAAAAAGTACAGATCAGGCCGGAAAATATAATATATAAGTTTTATCAAAAAAATATAAAAATTTTTTTACCAATTATCATATTTTTAAAAATTATTGTAGTTTTATTGCTTTGAGCAATTTTATTTAATTATTCAAGACCAATAAATAACAAAAAAATTAACATAACTATATTTAATATATAAATAATTTATTGTTTGTATGTTTAATGACATACCCTGACTTACGACTCTGCACATTCCATGAGTCGATCTTATCTTATTCAAAATAAATTTTCAATAAATTTATTATATTTTGAATTATTTAGTAATTCTCAATTTATTTTAAGAATTGAATGACATCAATAAATGTATTTCACTTTAATAAAATACTATATATAATAAATGTTTATTTAAAATGAGAATTTTTTAAAAAAATCAAATCATATACTTATTAAAGTAAAGATAAAATTTAACATGATCATCTATAATACATCATAGTTTTAAAATTAAATATGTATTTAAATACCTATTTTGGTGCCTACACTAAATGAATGATTAAGACGTTAGATAAATAATTTACATTACATAGAAATAATCTTTTTCTTCGGTAATTTTTATATGAAAAATTTTTTAAGATAAAAAGGGGTTCTTTAACTATCCTAATAAAATTTTGTATTACTGTTTATTGCCGCTTGTATTAAGTGTCGTACAGGATTAGGAGTTATTTACCATTAATGCGTAATGAATTTTTAGTACTTTATGTAATTAGTGTTCACAACTTAACGATTATAGTATGAGCAGTGGCAATATCTATACTCTAGACAATATGGTTCTACAAATGGGCGGGACGACTGTCTACTAAATATAAAAATGCATGTATAAGTTTATATTAACATATTTAATGTATTATTGGACTAATGCATTGCTTTTGTCGAACTAGTTTAACAATTTTGGATCTAGCTTATCTTGCCGCTGTCAGTGTCGATTTTTATTTTTAAATTATCTTAAAATTCTGGTATTTTTTAGCAGGTGATTTACTAGTACGCAATCAAGTAACTAATATAATACTGACTTTATTGGTTTCCTGAATTATATCATAGCAAAGAATATAATAGTACATAGTTCGCAGGTTGTTAAAATATTTTTGGAAAACATATTTAATGTATTTAACAATTAATAAAAAAGGCAGTCAAGCCGCCTTTTTGTTAATTATTATTTAATATGATTGAATATATATCAATTAAATAATTAACATTTGCTCGTTTGTCTGCGTTGTCCTACACTTCCCAATATTGCAGATAGCAGCGATTCAATCAAAAGCATAAAAAAGATATACCAGCTTGTTTTTGCAGTTGCTGAAACTGCTTGTTCTGCTGCTTTACGGGCTTTTTGCTCTGCTTGTTGTTTGAGCTGTTGAAATTTTTGAATTGTTTGCCGATATCTTGTTTCAAATTGATTAACGATTTTTTCTGCTTCTCGGTCATCTATATCATTACGCAATTTTATAATTTTTTTCAAAATATCACGATCTTTAGCTTCTAATCTATTGTGATGACTATTTACAACATTACGAACCCAATTAGTAATATCTACATCAGTATGAATATTTCGATTTATGTTGTTATTTTTTTCCTGTACGTTATAGATTTGATTATTAATATTTTTTTGTAATGTATTACTTTCTAATACTGGTGTAGTAGCTTTATTGATTAGTTCTTTTAATTCATTTTGAAAATTTTCTAAATTAATGTTATTTTCTTGAAGTTTTTCTTTTACGATTTTAGTTAAAGAGGGTGCAATATTTGAAACACCTTGGCTTAATGCATTAACACTATGACCAACAATATTAAATACACCGCCAATGACGCTGCTAGCAAATGAAATTGTCAACCATAATGTAATAATAGTGCTAATACCAAATACTAGTAATCCATGTAATGCTCCTTCATGTTGTGCTAGTCGTCCAGCTATAAAACTTCCTAATCCTATTGATAGTAACATATTTAAAGAAGTCCAAATTAATGCACTATTACCAATATGTTGGAATGGATTTTGTTCTTGTAGTGGATTGATAGTAGTTGCTCCTATTGCTGTACCAAGCAACGATAGTGTAATATGCACTATTAATGCAGCAATTACTCCAACAAAAATTGAGCTCCAAGAAATATGCTTTAAAGGCAGCTCCATACGAGCTCCATGGAGAGTTGTTCTAGAATTATTGTTAATCCAAGTTTCAGGCATAATGGTTCTCCTTACGATAAACAACAATACAACATAATTTAATACATCTATTAAAATTCTACTGTTATTCAGCGTAGACAGAGAAGTCTGTTTCTGCCAGGCAGAAAACTACACTAATACACTAGCAAATTGTATAAACAGCATAAATATATATTAAGGTATTTTATTAACTAGCATATAATATGCTCTAAATTCTACTTTAGAAGATACAAATTCAAATGTAAATATAAAGCAAGATCTTTAAATAAGATATAGCAAATAATTACTGTGTTTAAATTAACTTAAATTGAATTATTTTATTGAAAAGAAAAAATTTAAATATCGCTTCATTTAATTATTTAATTTTTTTTAAAAAATTTAATTTTACTAAAATTTAGCAAAGCCATTCATTGCTAACTGTAGAGTAAAATTACTTATTCTAGTTTCAGCGAAGAATTATGGTGTTAATAACGATAGCAGAGATTTAATTATATACAGGGAAACTTGCACAGATATCAAGAACTTTTTGTTTAGTTTTTGTGATCACTTTTTCATTATTAATATTATTCAACACATCAGAAATCCATATAGCTAATTCACACACTTCTGTTTCTTTAAAACCACGACGCGTAACTGCAGGCGTACCAAGCCGTATACCAGAAGTAATAAATGGTGTTTCAGGGTCATTCGGTATGCTATTTTTGTTTATCGTTATATTAGTACGACTTAGTGTGATATCAGCTTGTCTTCCAGTCAACTTTTTGTTTATAAGATTAATTAGAAACATATGATTATAAGTTTCACCACAAATAACATTGTAATCGTGTGCAATAAATACTTTTACCATTGCTTTAGCGTTTTTTATAGTTTGTAATTGATAATTTTTAAAATTCGGTTCCATTGCTTCTTTAAGTGCAACTGCTTTACCAGCAATAACATGCATTAGAGGACCACCTTGACTGCCTGGAAATACCGCAGAATTAAGTTGTTTATAAAATTCTTCATTGCCATTTTTTGCCAAAATTAGTCCACCGCGAGGACCGGCTAAAGTTTTATGGGTTGTTGACGTTACAACGTGTGCATATGATATTGGGCTTGGATATAGATCTGCAGCAATTAGACCTGCAACATGGGCTATATCAACTAAGAGGTATGCACCTATACTATCAGCAATTTCGCGCATTTTAGCCCAATTACATAAACCAGAATAAGCAGAAAAACCGCCAACGATCATTTTTGGTCGATGAATTTGTGTTAATTCAGTTAATTCATCATAATTAATTTGTCCAGTTTTATCTATTCCGTAGAATATAAAATTATACATTTTACCAGATAGGTTAACTGATGAACCATGGGTTAGATGACCACCATGCGATAATTTCATGCCAATAATAGTATCACCTGGTTTTAATAAAGCAGTATAGACGGCAAAGTTAGCTTGAGAACCAGAATGTGGTTGTACGTTTGCATAATCTGCATTGAAGAGCATTTTTGCTCGTTCAATAGCTAGTTCTTCAATAATATCTATATACTTGCATCCCCCATAATATCGTCTGCCAGGATAACCTTCTGCATATTTATTCGTCAGTTGTGAACCTTGTGCTTCCATAACACGTGGGCTGGTATAATTTTCTGAAGCAATTAATTCGATATGTTTTTCCTGACGCACTGTTTCTTGCTGCATTGCTTTCCATAACTCTATATCATAATCAGCAATATTTGTTTCATGTTTTAGCATCTATATTTCCTAATTTAGAGAGTATTAATTAATGTAGTATAAGAATTAAATTTTTATTTTAAAGTCAAAGGAATACGAACATTAAACGTTATATAATAATATTTTTTTTTAATATTTGCTAAATATTTTAGTCATCTATAAGTAGATCAACTTGTTGATGAATTGATATTCATGTGATTGAATTTATTTTTAATTTTGAATGATTGAATCATATGGATAGATACTTAAAAGTAAAAATATTAATGAAGAAAATATTTTATAACATAAACTTAAATAAATTTTTATAAAAATTTTATATATAAATACATTTCTATGTTCGCAAATATTAAAGTTAATCAATACTAGAAATAAAAAATTACTTGATTTCTATTGAATTATGTATAGATATATTTTTATTTAACTAAATTAAAGTAGTTTATAATGTAAAGGTTATTGTGGAAAATTGACTCATACTTGTACATTTACCTTTGTGAAACTTACTAAAAAATACGACAATTAAAAATAATCAATAAATATCGACTTAAATATGTGTCATGGTTTATGTGTTTTAAATGTAATTTAATTTTAAAAAGAGATGATTTTTCTAAAAAAAGTTATAATAGTCTCTATTATATAAATTAATATTTATTAAATTAATTTGTTTAACATTTTTTTGAATTAATATTATGAACTTTAAGTATAAAATTATTTATTAATATATAATCAACAATTCTTCAATTTATTTTTTTAAAAGAACTTATGAAAATTTAATTTTTCTATTTATTTTAAAAGGAATAGATATATTTAATAAATTAAAAACTTTATATATTTTCAATGTATTTTCTTTTATTTAAAATTAAAAATATTCTTAATACGAATAACGACTTCAAAAAATAAATGGTTGAATTAAGTAAATTAATATTGAATATATTTATTTATAATGAATCATACCTTTTATAATTATAATTCATTGAGTTAAATTTAAATTATGACGAATAATTTTGTATTCATTAATCAAGCATAATTTAATATGAAGTTATCAAAATAATACTATTTACTAGGTTTAATATTCAATTTAAAAATTCAATAAATATATCTTAAAAGTGTGCAATTATGTGTAGATTGAAACTAATTTAATAAATTTATAGATAAAAAATTTAAATGAGAATTTATAATAAATATTGTTTTTGAAAAAATACAATTAAATACTTAGTGTTTGCTTAACTTGATATTAAAGTTCATTGAATGAACTATTGACCTAAATGATGAAAACATCAATTGATGCGTTATTCTCTATCTATTTTGCTGAATTCAAAAATTATTATAATATACACAAAATATGTTTTAGATGCGGTATTAATTAATGTTTATTCGCCTATGCATGCCATGCTACTAACTTCTTTAAGTTAATTTATTACTGTATGATTTTCAAAACCAATTTTCTAGTTACGTACCATATAGTCATGTAAAATTATAGTAATAATAATACGATAAGTAATTTTTATTAGCAATGTTTTTCTTTTTTGACTTTTTTTTAGCAAAGATCAAACTGGCTTTGATACAGAATATTTTACATTGTAATATTTTGATTTTATTTATCTACTAATAGTTTGTGTTTTATAAGCTATTTTTATTTAAAAAAATATCATATTTTATATCAATCAGTTTGTTATAATTTTTTCAAATTCATTTATTTTTTTAGTAACTTAAATTAATTTAATATGAAATACACTTTCAGATTAGCATAATACGTTAAATAATTTCAAATTCTCAGTTTTATATTTAGTAGATATGTGACGTTATAGTTATTGCTTAAACTATATTTTCAATGCACTTATACTTGCTTTGTATTAAGTAAATAAAAAATTAAAATAACTAGTTTATTTATTGTTACTAAATAATTCTAGTACAAAATTTGCAATACGACGTTTGTGAAAATTATATATAAAATGATAAGGATCGCTTCTGTTAATTTATAACATCGATTTATAATTTTTTATAAATGGCATTCTATTTTTATATTATTTACTTCTTATAAAAATAAAATCTAAACTCGTATCGCATTGTTCTATAACTATAACAAATCGCAGCTTAATTATCACTGATACTAAAGGTATTTTTAGACTACTTTATTAAAATGAGTTTGCACATAATGATAATGTTACCTTTATCAATATTATTGGTATAAATCTTATTAATATAATTTGCGAAGATAGTTAGTTTCTTATCATCGTTATTATTGAATGTACTATTGTGGTTCATTACTTTGTTTATAAAAATTAAAAATTTACTTTAATACTGGATAAGCAAATTCTTTATTAAATTCTGTATTACAGAATACTGTTTGAATAACAATTTTTTATAAAGTTACGATATGAATAAATTGACCACAACTCCTTTTTTATTATTATTATTTAGAATAAACTATTTCAACTTGCATTATGAATTATATTATAGTTAAGTTCTATAATAAATGGGTTGCGTTAGTGAAGGTATTATGGTGGCATTATTAACTTATATATTAAGTAATATATATAAAGTTTTTTAATAAAATTAAATTTACCTTTTTTGTTCACAAAAATATTCAATTATGTAACTTCTCAACAATATTTTTATTATCTTTAATAGCATAGATATAAAGATGCTGTGTACATATTTAAAATAATTTGAAAAATTAATGAATAATTCATTTTTAAATAATTTTAAAAAGTAATTTATGAGATTTGAATCAATTGAGAGTTTATTATATGTAAGTATTTAACTGTATTGTGTGTATTGGTATTATTATTTATCTCGATAGATTTTATGTATAGATATATCGTAGGTACATCATGATAAATTTATTATAATATTTAATCAAGTGAATTAATAAAATTATGAAAGATCATTAAATTAAAAATTTTACTAACTAATAATAGAACAGTAAATTTTTAACAGTACTTGAATTTAATGAGTTTAAATATTACATGTTTTTAACTATATATAATTTATATAAATAAATCATGTATATTATTATACATTAAATAAAATAATGAAGTATGTTTTTTCTATTTTTAATTAAAAAAATCATATAATAAACATATATGTATTTTGTATACATAAAAGGTATCTTTTATCATTATCCATTTATTATTAAATAATAAATTTTTTATTACGGCATGTAAGAAAAAATTTATTTAAAATTTCTCTACATTCATCAGCTAATATTCCGCTATCAATCTTTATATTATGGTTCATTTGTAGGTAGTCGATTTTTTTAAAAAATGTACTTACTACAGCAGTTTTTCGATCTTTTGCACCGTATACTAACCGAGTGATACGACTATGCATCATTGCACCAACACACATTAAACAAGGTTCTAAAGTGACATATAAAATAGTATTCAGCAATCGATAATTTTTTAATACTTTGCCACCCTTTCTTAAAGCCATAATTTCCGCATGTGCCGTAGGATCATTTTGACTAATGGGTTGATTCCAACCTTCAGCAATAATTTTATTCTTCTGTATTAGCACAGCACCTACTGGTACTTCACCTTGTTTACAGGCATAATGTGCTAACTCTAATGCATAGTGCATCCAGTATTGATCAGTGCATACAGTCATTTATCTATCTCCGTGAATACAAATAAAATATTTCATGATAAAATTCGCTGAATGAAATTTAAAAATAAAATATTCTGCTTTCAATCTAATATTACAGATGATATTCACACATAATAGAATGAAAAATTTAAGTAACAGAAATATTAAATGAAAATTTAACAAATAGTTAATAAATGAAAATCTATTAGAGATTTACGATCCATAATTATTAAAAAATACTATTTCTTATGTATATAAGTTCTGAATCAAAAGTTGTAGATTAATTTTTTAAATATTTATTAATTAATCATTGTTACACAGAACATCAACATTTCATCTTTATTAAATAAATCAATCAGTCAAAAATAGTAAAAATTTGCATATGTGAGTTTCTTTATAACATCCTTATACCTTTATAGCATAGCTAATTCTCGATAATAACTGTAGCGTAAGCATAGTGGCGTTCATCTGCTAAAGTGACGTGAGTTCGCCTAATACCGAGTTTTTGAGCAATTACTTGAGCGTAATTTAAAAAACGTAAACCAGGCTTACCTAATTCATTGTTATATACTTCAAACTGATTAAAAGCTAGTCCTCCGCAAATACCAGTACCAAAAGCTTTGGCTGCTGCTTCTTTAACTACAAACCGTTTTGCAAGAAAATGTGCTTGCTGATTATGTATTTGATATTTTTTTAACTCAAATATACTTAAGATACGCAACGCCAAACGGTTTCCAGAACATTGAATAATTTTTTCTACACGCTCAATTTCTATAATGTCACTTCCTAATCCAAGAATCGCCATTAGTGACGTGCTGTCCACATTAGATTTTTCATCTCTTTAATAGCATCAGATAAACCACTAAATAATGCACGACTAACAATTGCATGACCAATATGTAGTTCATGTATTTCTGGTAAAGCAGCAATTGACTTAACATTATAATAATTTAAACCGTGACCAGCATTAACTTTCAGACCTAAGCTAACAGCAAAATTTATAGAATCAATGATGCGAGTTAGTTCGATATTGCGCTGTTGACCTTCGAGTGCCTCAACATATCTACCAGTATGAATTTCTATAGATGACGCTTTACTTAACATGGCTGATTCAATTTGCTGACGATTAGGGTCAATAAACAGCGACACTAAAATTCCAACTTCGTGCAATCGTTTTATCGCACTATTAATTTTATTTTGCTGATTCGCTACATCTAATCCTCCTTCAGTAGTTAATTCTTGACGTTTTTCTGGCACTATACAAACAAAATGCGGTTTAACTTTACATGCAAAATTTATCATCTCATTGGTCAATGCTATTTCTAAATTCAATGGTATCTGAATGATATCATTTATAGCACATACGTCGTTATCTTTAATATGTCGCCGATCTTCACGCAAATGGACAGTGATTCTATCTGCACCTGCTTGTTCAGAAATAATTGCAGCTTGTACTAAATTGGGATAATTTGTACCACGTGCATTTCGTATAGTAGCAATATGATCAATGTTCACTCCCAATAATAAATGAGACATTAACAATCCTCTATATTTTAATTTTAATTAATATAATTTTTATATTGTAATGACATCTACTTCTAACATATAAAATTTTAAATTAACGATTACTACATTAGTATAATTTTACTATAATTTATATTACAACTATTTGTTCTTTAAAATTAAAAAAGACCATTATATAGATTAGCAGCGCAATAAAATAATCACATTTATTTGCTAAATAGTTATCTTAATATCAGTTTGAAACAACGTATATCAGTCAAGCTGAAATTGAATTATGCAGCTATTCATAATTTATTAAAAACCCACTGACAAAAAAATTTCTTTTTAAAAACATCTCTTCTTAAATAATGATAAACTAGTACAAAATAGTTTTTTTAATTACTCAATAGTTTGGTTTTAAAAATCTTTTACGAAAAAATCCGTTCTTCTGATAATGTATAGTAAACATTAATTATGAATTATATATATTAAAATACTATTTTAGTATCTTTATTATAGCCTAAGCCTAAATTATATAACATATATTGATTATCTACCCAGCCAGATTTTACTTTAACCCAAAGTGTCAGATGGACTTTAATTGAAAAAAATTCTTCAATATTTTTACGCGCTTTAATGCCGATTTGCTTAATCATGCTGCCTTTATTGCCAATTACTATTTTCTTTTGACTATTACGTTCTACTATAATAAGGGCTTTAATATTATAGTTTCCATGGTTATTAAGAACAAAATCTTCAATTTTTACAGTTAAAGAATACGGTAGCTCATTATTTAAAAAATTCATCAATTTTTCACGGATAAGTTCAGATACCATAAAATTCTTCGAACAATAATTAGTATAACATTTTGGAAAATGATGTATACCAAAAGGCAAGTGTTTACGCACTATGTTAGCGATAATATTAAGATTTGTTCTAAATTTAGCAGAAATTGGAACGATATCAATAAAATGCATTTTTTGGCTAACAAAACATAAATGTTGTAATAGTCTCTTTTTATTTTTAATATAATCAATTTTATTGATTACTAAAAGAACGGGAATGTTACTTTGACGTAGTTTTTGTAATACCATTTCATCATCTGGCGTCCAACGAATACCTTCTATAACAAAAATAACTAACTCAACATCAGCGATACAACTAATTGCCACACGATTCATTAGACGATTGATAAGATTTTTTTCTTTAATATGTAAACCGGGTGTATCCAGATAAACTGTCTGGTATATATCTTCAGTGTGAATACCCATAATACAATGTCGTGTAGTGTGAGGTTTACTTGAAACAATAGATATTTTTCTTTGCACTAACTGGTTTAGTAAAGTAGATTTACCAACATTTGGGCGACCTACAATTGCAAAAAAACCAAAATAACTCTTTTGACATTCCTTCATCCGACTCCTTGCATGTTTACTAGAACTATATAATTTATGTATACTTAACTTAATTATTTATTCTAAGCAAAGTTTACGTAATGTCTTTTCTGCAGCTGCTTGTTCTGCTTTACGACGACTTGAACCTATTCCTATTACTGGTTCAGTCAAAGTATTAATTTGACAATTAACACTAAATTCCTGATCGTGCGCTTCACCTCGCACTTGCACAACAATGTAACAAGGTAATGGTAAATGGTGTCCCTGTAAATATTCTTGTAATCGCGTTTTTGGATCTTTTTGTTTGTTACCGGGCCTAATTTGTTCAAGTCGTGTCTGATACCAGTCAAGAATTAAATTTTCAATGACTTGCATAGTACTATCCAAAAAAATACTACCAATTAATGCTTCTACTGCATCAGCAAGAATGGATTCGCGATAGACTCCACCACTTTTTAATTCACCAGGACCAAGACGTAAGCATTGACCAAGTTCAAATTCACGGGCTATTTCTGCTAAAGTATTACCACGTACTAATGTCGCACGCATGCGACTCATATCACCTTCATCTACACATGGGAAGCGATGATATAATGCATTAGCAATGACATAGCTCAAAATAGAATCACCAAGAAATTCAAGACGTTCATTGTGTTTAGTGCCAGCACTGCGATGAGTGAGCGCTTGTGTTAATAATTCCGAATGAATAAAAGTGTAACCTAGCTTGCGCTGAAGCTTATTAAGTTTATTACACTTATTTATGAATATAGCGTTCATGCAATTCCAATTATTATTTACTTCTATCACTTTTACTCTCTAAATACTAAATACAAATGTAGACAAAAGACTATGTATTGCGTTAGTTTTATAATGTATTATGCTAACATGATAAAATATCACTAATCTATTTTATATTGTAAAAAGATATTCTGTTAAAGCTAATTATCAATGAATACTACCAATTCGATTCAAGCGTATACCAGTTGGCCATTGCCCTTCTTTTTTATCAAAGCTCATCCAAATAGCTACCACTTTGCCTAATAAATTTTTCTCTGGAACAAAACCCCAATAACGGCTATCGGCACTGTTATCACGATTATCACCCATCATAAAGTATTGGCCTTTTGGCACAATCCAAGTCGATAGTGGTTGACCTACTTGTTGATAGTACATGTTTGCTTGACTTGGTAATTCATTTAGCAGAAGAATATGGTGTTTTACATGATCGAGAGTTTCTTCACGTGTACTAAGGCGAAGACCTCTATGTATAGTTTTATCTTTTGGTACTTCATAATATCCATTAATTATTTGGTTTTCATTATTACCAAATTCACTAAAAGTTTGTATAAATAGACTAGGTTCAATTTTGGTGTAAGTAATAGGTACTACAGTTTCATATTTGCCGTTTTTATTACAATCAGCATTGATAGTAAGAGTTTTATTATATGGATTAAAGACAATGCGGTCACCTGGTAATCCTATAATCCGTTTTATGTAATCTACTTTTGTATTTTTTGGGTATTTGAAAACTACAATATCACCGCGTTTCGGGTGTCCTGTAGGCATGAGCGTCGTTTGGGTAAGAGGTTCTTTAATACCATAAGCAAATTTTTCCACAAGAATAAAATCTCCAATTAATAACGTTGGCATCATTGAACCAGAAGGTATATGAAAAGGTTCAAAAATAAAGGAACGTATAATTACAACTATCGCTAATACCGGAAATACAGACGAAATAGTCTCTATCCAATGTAGTTTTTTAATAATATAACGCTTTAGAAAAACTGCCTTAAATCGATTAACACACCAAATAACACCGGTTAGCATCGTAATTATTACTAGAGTAAATGTGAAAGCATTAGCCATTAAAAGGTTCCTATTTACTATCTTTGCCAATATGTAAAATAGCAAGAAATGCTTCTTGTGGTACTTCAACGTTACCAATTTTTTTCATTCGTTTCTTGCCTTGTTTTTGTTTTTGCAATAATTTCTTTTTTCGGCTTATGTCACCTCCATAACATTTTGCTAAAACATTTTTACGTAATTGTCTAACAGTTGAACGGGCAAAAATATGCTTATCAATAGCTGTTTGAATAACAACATCGAATTGTTGACGTGGAATCAGAGTTGTTATTTTTTCTATTAATTCACGTCCACAATATTGTGCCTTATCGCGGTGAGTGATAAGCGATAAAGCATCAATACGTTCTGAATTAATCAAGACATCAACGCGTACCATATTAGCGACTTGAAAACGCTTAAATTTATATTCTAGTGAAGCATAACCGCGTGAAACAGACTTTAAACGATTGAAAAAATCGAGAACTACTTCAGACATTGGCATTTCATATGTTAGAGAAACATGCCTTTCATAATATACCATGTTTATCTGAACCCCGCGTTTTTCGACACATAATCTAATAACGTTACCTAAATATTCTTTCGGTAATAATATGCAACATTCAGCAATTTGCTCTCGTATCTCTTTGATATGATTTGATTTTGGAAATTTAGAGGGATTATCTATATATTTTACTTTTCCATCAACAGTTTTAACTTTATAAATCACTGAGGGGGCCGTAGTAATTAGATTAATATTATATTCTCGTTCCAAACGTTGCTGAATGATTTCCATATGTAACATTCCAAGAAAACCACAACGACAGCCAAAACCTAAAGTTGCAGAATTTTCTGGTTCGTAAAATAATGAAGAATCATTTAGACTTAATTTGCTTAATGCATTATAGAAAGGATCATAATCATCTGATTTTATAGGAAATAAACCTGCATACACTCGAGGATTTATTTTTTCAAATCCTGGTAATGCATTAGTTGCAGAATGATTTAAAAGCGTTAAAGTGTCACCTACAGGCATGCTTAGAATTTCTTTTACCCCGCATATTAACCAACCTACTTCACCACATTTTAGCTCTGTTCGATCAATTTGTTTTGGTGTAAAAATTCCTAGTCGTTCTGCATTGTAAACTTGACCATTACTCATAACTTTTATTTTTTCGCCTTTATGTAATCTTCCTTCTTTAATGCATATTAGCGATACTACACCTAAATAATTATCGAACCAAGAATCAATAATTAGTGCTTGTAATGGAGCGTTTGGATTACCTTGCGGTGATGGAATATCACGCACTAATCTTTCTAATACGTCTTGTACGCCTAAACCAGTTTTTGCAGAACATCGCACTGCATCTGTAGCATCAATTCCGATGATATCTATAATATCTTCTACGACACGTTCTGGATTCGCAAGGGGTAAATCAATTTTATTTAGAACAGGTATCACTCGTAAATTCATTTCAATAGCAGTCAAACAGTTTGCTACTGTTTGAGCTTCTACGCCTTGATTAACGTCTACAACTAATAATGCTCCTTCGCACGCAGCTAGAGAACGAGATACTTCATAAGAAAAATCAGTATGACCGGGAGTATCGATAAAATTAAGTTGGTAGATTTGACTATTAAGCGCTTTATAATAGATTGTTACGCTACGTGCTTTAATAGTAATACCTCGCTCACGTTCTAATTCCATTGAGTCTAGAACTTGCGATACCATCTCACGACTGCTTAAACCGTTACAACTTTGAATCAAACGATCAGAAAGTGTGGATTTTCCATGGTCAATATGAGCAATAATAGAAAAATTTCTTATTTCTTTCATTATTTGAGAATATTTTATATATAAAATGTAATAGATAATGTATCTGATTATAATCAAGCGTATTGCATTATGTTAAAATTTAGAATAGTTAAGTAATGATAATGACCTTATATTTTATTATATTTGTTTTAATTATTTAATTATTAATTAGTTAATTAATTTTATGAGTCTGAGAGATCACAAACGATATTTTAAGTTATAATAATAGTCTTCATAGATTCAAACAACTTACAAGTTTTACATCTGGTTGCTTTAAGCAGTACTTGATTCAAAAATTAGAACTCCAAATCTTGGATAACTATTTGCAATTCTAGAAATTCTCTACTATTGTCACATCATCGTCAATGTTTAAAAAAACCTTTAATTAAGAGTGCAATTGGCATGCAATAATATTTAGATCTGACTAATTAAGATGACCAAGATAATGTTGTTATCAAAATAGCAATATCAAGTTCAAAAACTTTTATATAAAATCTTACTGAATACATTATTCTTTTTTAAAAGATTATAAGCGGGAAATGCAGTATTTTTTATTTTTTTCATTTTTATATATTTCAGATTTAATAATTAATATGCACTGTATATAAAAATTTAAAAAGGCAAGTTAAAATTCTATATCTATTCTCACTATGATTTGCTTTAATTATGAGATAATTGTTACATATCTTTTCATAATTTTTGCGTATTGCGCTTCCTTTATTAAAATTAGTAATTTTACATCGTAGCAGTAAACTTATGTTAAGTAAGTAATTATTTAATTTTTTAATTAATGATGTAATTTTAATAAAATCATTAGAGCTTTCTAATTGTATTATGTTTTTAGATAACTATTTAATGTTTTTTTTCATCAAACTTAATATTTATTAAAAATGTTTATAAAAACATCGAAACTCACTATAATAAATTGATTTAATTTCAATTAATAATCTAAGCATATTGCTAATTTTTTTGAAAAAAATATTATTGCTAGAGTAATACATGCATAATGTCAAAATTCAAATTAAAAAATCAGATAATAAACATTGGTATAGGTATGTATTTAATAAGGAAATGATATGATTAAAATTCGGATGTATAAATTAAAATTTGTGTAGATTAATATACATTGATTTTCTAACCTAGAATACTAGCAGAGCGTATAAAATGTTAGTAGCTTTGATTGATATTACTGTATTTCGTCTGTGATAATAGCAAGTTTTTATGAAAATTTTTTTGAAAAAATTAGCAATATCTTATAGTTACATTCGAAATTTATTGCAAAAAAATTTATAAAATTTTTATTTTTTAGCGCGAAAATTTCGTATGTATTTTAAATAATATGATTGATATTGTTAAATTTTTTTAAAATTGAAAATTAAAAGTTATCGCTAAAATTATATATAATATTAAATTTTGTCATCAAAACATTTAAAATACCATATATATATTATATATGTTCTTTATTTGGATCTTAATTATGATATAACGTGTTATTTTATTAAAATGTTTAATGGCCTCAATATAATTGTATTAGAAATTACACTATTAACTCATTTTCAAAAAATTTTTTAAAATTTAATATTATAATGTTTACCATAATTTAATATTTTTTTATATTAATCATGTTTAATTTAATATATTAATATAATATAATACATTATTTGCATAATATTTATTATCTATGAATTATAAAATGAACTGTGTATTCATATTATTTCTAATTTAATTATGTGATGACATTAGATGTTTTTATCAAACATTATATAGAATTGCAAAAATATTATTTAAATTTTAAATAAAAATAAATGAGTTAAAATGCAATAATTAACATTGTCTTTATAATGCGATCTAACTTTTAAAAAAATTAAATTAATTCGTTTATTTTTGGCAAACAGGCAATAAAATTTATAAAAATTATTTATCTATTTGTAACAAAATATCAATGCAATTCATTGTTCTAAAAAATTTAATACGTTTTGTCTTTAAAATATAAAAAAAGATTTTTATATTAATTTGTTTACAAAAATTATTAGTTGTATTTTTATATTAAAAAAATAAATTAACTGTTTTGAATAACCATAGGAATTAATAAAATAAACTATGATAATCAATAATGTTTGTTTTAAATAGCATATTTTAATATTATTTTTTTAAAATAATTAAAGATTACATAATGTTAATCGTAAACTGATTTAAAGTGATTCAGGATATTATTATAATGAGTTTATATATAAATAATTTTTTTACCTGTTAAGTATTATGAAATTTTTAGATGACTTTTATTGTGATGTCCTAATAATAGGAAGCGGTGCTGCTGGTTTATCATTAGCAATACGTTTAGCCCCATATTATCGTGTTATTGTTCTAAGTAAATCACAGCTAAAGGAAGGTTCTACATTATATGCGCAGGGAGGTATTGCTGCCGTTTTCGATGAAACTGATAGTATTGAATCGCATATTGCCGATACTTTAATTGCCGGTGCTGGTTTGTGTGATGCTAATGTTGTTAACTTTGTTACTACTAACGCTAAACATTGTGTTCAATGGTTGATTGATCAAGGTGTTATTTTTGATAAAAACTTTCAAACTCATGGAAAAATTAACTACCATTTAACACGTGAAGGTGGCCACAGTCATCGACGTATATTGCACCATGCCGATGCTACTGGTCATGCAATAGAAACAACTTTAGTTCATGAGGCATGCAATCAATCTAATATCTCTATCTTTGAATATACTAGAGCAATAGATTTAATTCTTTCTGATAAAATAGAAATATCAGGCAAACGACGTGTACTAGGTGCCTGGTTTGCAAATTATCATGATGAACAAGTGAAAATTTGCCGTGCACGTGCAGTAGTTTTAGCAACTGGTGGTGCTGCTACAGTTTATCAATATACAACTAATCCAGATGTAATTTCAGGCGATGGTATTGCTATAGCCTGGCGTGCCGGGTGTCGTGTAGCAAATTTAGAATTTAATCAATTTCACCCAACATGTTTATATCATCCTTACGCAAAAAATTTTTTGCTAACCGAAGCACTACGTGGTGAAGGCGCCTGGTTATTGCGGCCAGATGGCACTCGTTTTATGCCTGATTTTGACTATCGAGCTGAATTAGCACCACGTGATATTGTAGCGCGCAGTATTAATTATGAAATGAAAAGATTGAGAACAACTTGTATGTATCTTGATATCAGTCGACAGTCAGAAGATTTTATTTATTCCCATTTTCCTAATATTTATAAAAAATTAATTCAATTTGATATAGATATTACCAAACAACCTATTCCTATTGTACCAGCAGCACATTATACCTGTGGTGGAGTAGTAGTTGATCTTCAAGGCAGAACTGATATTGACGGTTTATATGCTATAGGAGAAGTAAGTTATACTGGTTTACATGGTGCAAATCGAATGGCATCTAACTCATTATTGGAATGTTTAGTGTATGGCTGGTCTGCTGCAGAACATATTATTCATAATTTACCTAAAATGACTATGTCGGAAACTTTACCGTCTTGGAATAAGATATTATCTAATAAACTGGATAATGTAGTCATTCAACGTAAGCGGCATGAGTTGAAAGCATGCATGTGGGATTATATGGGTATAGTACGCACGAATCAGGATCTAGACTATTTGAAGAGTTATATTAAAGAATTACAATATGAAATTGACGATTACTATGCCAATTTCGGTTATTCAAATCAGTTATTAGAATTACGCAACTTAGTGCAAGTTTCTTTGTTAATGGTTCGTTGTGCATTGGAACGTAAAGAAAGTCGTGGCTTACATTATACTTTAGATTTTCTAATACTTCTAGACAAAGCAGTGCCTACAATTTTAATACCATGATAATTAAAATGCACGAGCAAAAAATTATAAATAGGTTTTTGTATATTGGGTTAGTGTTAAATTTCATAATTGAATGCTCAAAAATAAAAAATTTAGCATAGTTAGATTATATCTAAAAGCAATATAGTAAAATTAATATTTTACACAAAAGTTATTAATAGTAAAATATATATTGAGTATGAAATGTCTTTCTTAGTTTAATATTTGTTGTGTTTATTCTTCGTACGAAGAAAATACACTAAGCTAAACGTCTTTCCTAATATTAAGGAGTTAGCAATGGCTAATAAATTAACCTGGTATGATGTGTTAGCTGAAGAAAAAAAGAAATCTTATTTTAACAAAATATTGAAAAAAATATCAAATGAACGTATGAAAGGTGTTGTTATCTATCCGTCCCAAAAAAATGTATTCAATGCTTTTCGTTTAACTAAATTACATAATCTTAAAGTAGTTATTTTAGGTCAAGACCCATATCATGGAACTAACCAAGCACATGGCCTAGCATTTTCGGTCCTTCCTGGTATTGCTATTCCTCCTTCTTTATCGAATATTTATAAAGAAATAGAACAAGATATTCCTAGTTTTGTACGCCCAAAACATGGTTGTCTTGAACATTGGGCAAAACAAGGTGTCTTACTTCTTAATACTATTCTAACAGTAGAAGCAGGAAAAGCACATTCACATTCTGATTTTGGTTGGCAAAGATTTACTGATCAGGTTATTAGTGTTATTAATGATAATTGTAGAGATATAATATTTCTTTTATGGGGCAAGAATGCACAGAAAAAAAGTGATAAAATTGACCACCGGCGACATTATGTATTGACAGCGGCTCATCCTTCACCTCTCTCTGCATATAATGGTTTTTTTGGTTGTAAACATTTTTCTCAAGTTAACGTATTGTTAAAGTTATATAATCGCGTACCGATTAACTGGACACCACCACCTGTGTAAATAAGTATAAAGAAATAAAACAGCCGCGTGCCGCGGCTGTTTTTATAAAATTTATAATTTAGCTTTTGTTACTGTCACCATTGCTGGTCGAAGTAAACGACCATTAAGTGTATAACCTCGTTGCATTACCATTAAAACATAGTTTGGGGTTATCTCTTCTGATTCAATCATGGACATTGCCTGATGAATTTCCGGATTAAATGGAACGTTAGTACTATTAATTACTTCTACACCAAACTTATGCACTGTATCTAATAAAGATTTTAGTGTTAACTCAATCCCTTCAATGATAGATGATAGTTTTTCATTGGATTTATCGCTCACTTCTAGTGCACGTTCTAAATTATCAATTACAGGAAGTAATTCATTAACAAATTTTTCTAAACAAAATTTATGTACTTTCTCTAAATCTATTTCAGTGCGTCTTCTAATATTTTCGATTTCAGCTTGAGAACGTAACTGTATATCACGTACACATTCCTGTGATTGAGCTAATTCTATTTCCAATTGTGCAATACGCTGATTCAGCAAATCTTCCTGGGCAATAGTTGCTACTTTCTCAATTTCCTTTTCGATGTTTAAGAGTGATTGATCCTGATCTATTTCTTCTAAAATTTTTTCATCAGAGGTATTCTGATCTGTTTTTATATTATTCATGAATTTCTCCGCGTTTTGCACATTTATCTCGCTTGCTCGCTTATTATAAGGATCAGTTTTATGGTTTCAAGTAAACCTATCACATTGCTTTTGTAATTTAACTTATTCAGGGATATTTATTAAATGAATAGATATTTTAATTATATTGGGATTGTGGGTCAGCCGCGTCACTCAACGGCACTAACAACACACAAAATGCTTTGGCATTGGCTGACATCAAAAGGATATAAAGTGCTTATTGAACAACAGATTGCACGTGAATTAAACATAAAATATGCAAAAACAGGTAGTCTAGCAAGTATTGGCAAATCTGCTGATATGGTAGTAGTTGTTGGTGGCGATGGAAATATGCTTAGCGCTGCTCGTGTTTTAGCTCATTATGATATTAAAGTAATTGGAATTAATCGAGGTAATTTAGGTTTTCTTACCGATCTAGATCCTGATAATGCACTACAGCAACTAGATGATGTCTTAAAAGGCAATTATTTTGTAGAAAAACGTTTCTTATTAGAAGCACAAATATGTAAGCAAGCATGTACACTACGTATTGGTAATGCCATTAATGAAGTTGTTGTGCATCCTGGTAAAGTAGCACATATGATTGATTTTGAAGTTTACATTGATGAAGTATTTGCATTTTCACAACGCTCAGATGGTCTGATTATTTCAACACCAACTGGTTCTACTGCTTATTCACTTTCAGCAGGAGGCTCAATTCTTACACCATCGCTAGATGCAATTGCGATTGTACCTATGTTTCCACATACATTATCAGCACGTCCATTAGTAATAAACAGTTGTAGTACTATTCGCTTAAGGTTTGCTTCAGTAAATACTGATTTAGAAGTCAATTGTGATAGTCAAGTATCTTTATTAATTCAACAAGGAGAAGATGTTTTAATTCGCCGTAGTAATGATAATCTCACCTTAATTCATCCGAAAAATTATAATTATTACGATATTTTAAGTTCTAAATTAGGCTGGTCAAAAAAATTGTTATGAACAATCTTACAATCTATTTTTGTTATACCAGTAAAAATTAATTTTAAATATAATAACATTATCTTATTATACAATAATTTTTACTAGCGGAAAGCAGTAGTAATAGATTACTAAAATAACACGATTTTGGTACTTACATTATAATTATGATTCTACATTTCAATACATATACGTTTTTAATATTTAAGTTTTTATTAATTAAAAATTTTTAAATGTCATTTAATCATAGATGTTTAATTTTATTAAACATGCGATTTCAAATTTTAAATAATACAAAACTTTATTATAACTATTAAGATAAGTACAATATAACACGAGAATTTAATGTTAAAGCTAATATTTATAGTTTGTGAAATACCATAAATAAAAAATAATATTATTATGGTGAATTTGCGAATTCTTTTATAAGAACGATTAAAATTTAACTATATTGAATAGGAAATTTAAAAAAATGAGTTTTTATGGCAGCACAATAAAGAAATTTTAAATCAATAACATATCGAATAATATAATTAATTGAATTCTTTTAAATTTTAACATGTATTGTGTTATTTAAACTAATTTAAAGCAAAAATCATATTTAATTCCTAAAATATCGGGAATAAATTACCTGGTATTTACTAAATTAAATCAAATATTATAAAAATTAATAAAAAAATCGTAAAGCAATTTATCATTCTTGATTAAGAATACAGTGATTATATTTTTAACGTTTTATAATAGTAGAAATTCACATTGAAAAATATTTATAACAATAAATCTTAAAAATTTTTGAAAATTATTGAATATTTACTTATTCGTATAACCATACACATACTTAAATTTGATCTAATTAATTAACTTATCTATTATTGAGAATAATATACTAATTGTAGTATATTAAATAATTAATATTATTTTTTGATTTTACAATTACTATAAAATAACCTTTTAAAATAAAAAATAGCATATAAATAAGCTTAACTCTATGTCTAAATGCTTATTTAAATAATAAATATATAAATAATAAAAGTTTTTATATGATTTTGGATCTATTCAATTATAATCAATAAAATTGAACCAAACGTTAATTTTATTCGGTCTCATAAAATGATTATGTATATTAAATAAATAGTTCTGACTTAAGTAACATATATGGTATTATATATTGGATAAGAAATAGACAAGTAAAAACTGATAGTACAATATAAAAAATCATACATAGTTCTTACGGCATTATGTAATATTGAATTTTGAGTATGACCAAGTTTATCTTTCACAGACCGTACCAAAACTGATTCATAGGATTACAAATACGGGGATGTAATGAATGTATTGTAAAATATCAGCTATTTTTATAGCAGTAATATTAAGTATGACGGTTGGATGTTCTAATCTTAGAAGTATTGTTTATTATCCAGATATTAATCAGGGTAACTATCTAGTTGTCAATGATCTCAAAAAGATTCATATTGGTATGACAAAACAACAAATTGCTTATATTCTTGGAACACCCATTTTGCAAGATTCATTGAGCAACAATAATATTTGGTATTATATCTTTCGTCAAGAGTTGAATCATAAACTTTTAAAACAACAAATATTTACACTTATCTTCAATGATAAAGATATTTTAAAAAAAATTAATGACAAGACCTTTATAAACAAAAACAAGCATTAGTAATCATAAAAAAAATATTTTTATTTATTTTTAACGCATTTTTTTGTATTATTGGTTTTTGCATATTGTGCACGTTGTCTGCGCATTTCTTTAGGATCAGTAATTAAAGGACGATAAATTTCTATTCGATCTCCATTTTCAATCAAATAATCTAAAGTTACTAATCGACTAAAAATACCAATTTTATTTTTATGTAGTTGTATATCCTGGCGTAATAAAAGCAATCCTGAAGTTTCAATTGCTTGTTGCACTGTTGCGCCTTTTTTTAAGGTGATACTATATACATACTGTTTATCTGGTAGAGCATATATTACTTCTACCGTAATATTGGACATACAATATTCCTTTGAAAAATTCAATTTATATTTATTTTTTAATAATTTTTTAAATTATCTCAATAATAATTTTTATTATAATAAAATATATTAAAACTTTATTTATAAGTGTATTCTATTAAATTTAATGTTGATGAAATCAAGATTAAATCCTATGCTTATAAAGCATATTAAAAAAATTTAAAATTTTATAATTAATTTTAAATTTTTTCATAACATACTAAATGTATAGCAATATTATAATTAGCATTATAGCATTACAAAAAATTTGCCAATGATATAAAATAAAAACATGTTACTGTATAGAAAGATTAGTAATATAGATTTCCCTATTCGATCAATATGAATTAATATTTAACATATACTATATTTTATTATGACAAAAAAAAAATTGCGTCGGCTTGATACATGTATCATTGCTGTTAACAAGCGCGCTCATTATGAGTTTTTTATTGAGAAAGAATTGGAAGCAGGCATAGTATTATATGGATGGGAAGTCAAGGCACTACGTTCTTATAAAGCCAATATTAGCAATAGTTATATTTTATTACAAAATAATGAAGCTTATCTATTTGGTTCCACATTTGAACCGCTTTCGGTAGCTTCTTCTCATATAACATGCGATTCGATTCGTAATCGTAAATTACTATTAAATAGAAGAGAACTTGACTTTCTTTATGGATCTATACATTATAAAGGTTATACCATTATTGCATTATCACTTTATTGGAAAAATGCTTGGGCTAAACTAAAATTAGCCATTGCGCGTGGTAAAAAAGATTATGATAAACGTAATGATATTAAATATCGTGAATGGAATATTCAAAAAGAAAGAATTTTAAAAAAATTTCCCTATTGATGATTGCTATATCAAGTTTTTTGATTATAATAATATGTGACACATCGGGGCTGATAATGGATTCGACAAGATTTTCAAAATCTAAGGTGCATGCCAAGGTGCGGTGGGCCTTGTAAAAAACCGCAAAAGATAGTTGCAAAAAAAGAAAATTACGCTTTAGCGGCCTAATATGCTGTGTAAAGCCCTTTCTTCCTAGCTTTTGCTCTTTAGGACGGGGTTAAAAGAAAGGTCAAAGATACTAAGAGCTCGCGTAGATGCCTTGCTTACGGTGGACACGTTAAATTTTTTCAGAAGCTAGTTTATGAAGCGCGTGTCTGTCCGCACTTCATGAGCAAAATTAAAGATTAGACTAAGCATGTAGTACTGAGGACGTAGGAATTTTGGACGCGGGTTCGACTCCCGCCAGTTCCATGATAATATTAATTTTTATTTTTGAATTTGCATAAATAAATGATTAAATCAAACATTGTTCAATGTAGCTAGAAAAGTTCAAAAACCTAATTTATTAGATAACGTTATAAAAAAATTATTGAAAAATTTTCATTAAAACAGATTGAATATTTATTTGATTACTATTAAACGCTTCCCATGGATAATGTAGACACTGATTAATTATAAACCTATTGTTGTTCATAAAGCATTATATCCCAGAACAGATACGCTGTTTTTAATTAGAAAAACAATTAGTTTATTGTTTTTATTGAAAATATTAATAAAGAAAAGAATTTGTCAATCATTTTATACAATATGTATTCTTCAGTTGTTTTCAATTTGTGTATTGAAATATTCTATAAAATTCAAATTACTTAAAAATAGAAGTTTATAAATAAATAAAAATTTTTATGATAATATCAATTGTTGTGTTAATTTAATTTAATTAGGAATAGTAGTAATTTGACAATGAGAACAATCGATAAAAATCAAAATTAGAACCAACATAAAATTTTAAAAAGTTAATACATGATACAGCAATAGTTTTGGTACTAGCTGCGTTTACCCCTGCATATTTTCTATAACGTAACATTCTCAATAATCTAATAACTTAATGCATGCTATGCAATAAAAAAAAAGCTTTAAATGAGATTAAATAAATATAATAACGTTCAAATATTTTGTGGTAGTTTAATAATTAAAATTCTCAAAAATGTAATAGATACATATATAACCAAACAAACATTAAATAAATTTATTGAAAAACATGCGTATTCAATTGGATGGCAAGAGTTGTATCTTTGGAATTTAAAAAGCATATCTAATTGATTTAATTAGTATATGAATAAAAATTATCTGCTACGAGATAACACCTAACATAGTTAATATCAATTTAGTTAAAATTGTGTTCTTTTTTTGTATTTTACCTTTATTTTCAATAGAAATATAAATTTATCAATACTTGATAATAATCAAGGATTATATGGTGGATAAAAAAACACTATCATGTTGTCTAAATTTAATTTTCATAAACACCAAAAATATCTTTCTCAACTTCCTAAAATATCACAATCTGTAGACGATATAAACATATTTTATTCACCTACAGAATTTTGTGAAATTTTATTAAAAAAGATCTCTACAGCACAACAGCGTATTTGTATTACTGCATTATATTTAGAAAATGATCGCGCAGGTCGTAGAATAATGCAAGCACTATATGTTGCTCGTCAGACACATCCAAAGATAGATATCAGTATTTGGGTAGATTGGCACCGCGCACAACGCAAAAGGATTGATATTGCACGTGGTCCAACAAATGCTAATTGGTACTATAAAATATCTTCAAAATATTCAGATATTGCAATTCCAGTTTATGGTATACCAGTCAATACTCGTGAAGCACTTGGTGTGTTACACCTTAAAGGTATTATTATTGATGATATGCTACTATATAGTGGTGCTAACATAAATGATATGTACCTTCATCTGTGTGATAAATACCGATATGATCGTTACCATTTAATTCGTAATGCATATCTTACTAATATCATGTACGAATGGATTTGTAAGCATCTGAAACGATCTGATGCAGTTAACCGTCTCGATCAATTTCAACAACCTGATAATTTAAAATTTAAAAAAAAGGTTCGTCTATTTCGACAATATTTACAAAATGTTAACTATACTTTTATAAGCAATGTAGGCAATAAAACCTTAGCATTAACACCATTAGTTGGATTAGGTAAGAATAACATTATCAATAAGACCATCCTACATCTTGTATTATGTACTAAATATAAAATCATTCTTTGTACGCCTTATTTTAATCCACCCGCAATTTTAGTGCGTAAAATAATTCAAGTATTACGTCAAGGGAAAAAAGTAGAAATTATTGTAGGTGATAAAATAACTAACGATTTTTACATTCCTGCTGATCAGAAATTTAAAATTATTTCTACTCTGCCTTATTTATATGAAATTAATTTGCGTCGTTTTCTTAGTCGTCTGCAATATTATATTTCTAATCATCAACTTACTGTTAGAATATGGAAAGATTGTAATAACAGTTACCACCTCAAAGGTATTTGGGTTGATAAGACATGGATGATGATTACAGGAAACAATTTAAATCCTCGCGCTTGGCGATTAGATTTAGAAAATGCAGTACTAATACACGATCCTTTGCAAGAATTAGCTAAACAAAGAGAAAAAGAACTAATAATAATTCGTAACAATACAACTATTCTTAAGCATTTCCGTGAACTCGAAAGCATATGTGAATATCCAGAAAAAGTACGTAAACTAATTCGTCGATTACGTCGTATTAGTATTGATCGGTTAATAAAACGTTTAATTTAATTAATTAGTTATTTAAGTACGTAATAATATAGATAAATCAACAAAACTGCTTATTTTTCAGTGAATATCATAAAATAAACTTAATTATAATTAATTTAAGCAACTTTTTAAAATTGAAGAGTAAAATACAATGGTTTCATTTACTGGAGTTATTTTGGCAGGCGGAAAAAGTAATAGAATGCAAGAAAAAGATAAAGGACTATTAATATTTCAACATAAACTACTGTATCAACATGTATTACAACGCTTTTACCCACAGGTTAATTACTTATTTATCAGCGCAAATCGTAATATTAATCATTATGAATCAAGCGGTTTTCCAGTCATTACCGATTCAATTCCATATTATCCTGGACCGCTAGCTGGAATGCTTAGTGGTTTGTATCATTCTCAAACGGAATGGGTTGCATTCTGTGCTTGTGATATGCCATTTATTCCAATTAATTATGTTAAACGATTATGGGAACAGCGTGGTACTGCGCCCGCAGTATGGGTAAAATCCTTTATCAAAGATCATCCTACATTATCATTGGTACATAATTCTTTAAGAAATGCACTCCAAATTTTTCTATTGTGTGGTGAAAGACGTCTAAAAAAATTTCTATATCAGCAAGGTGGACACGCGGTCATCTTTTCTGATATAGAATCAGTTTTTAAAAATATTAATACACCAAATGATTTAATAGAAAAAAGTGCATAGAAAAAAATATTTTATCCGCCAATTAAACTATTTTAATCTAAATTCAATTTTTATCTTGCTAACATCACAATATTATACGTAACAATTGTGTTCAAAGATATATTATGCTCATTATTAAGATATCTATCAGAAAAGTTATGCAGTAATATTGTATTGTGTGCTTATAAGGTTAAAAGAAAAATCTTGCTAACCACAAATACAACATCAACATATTATATTATTAAATATATTGACAAGAAACGAACAATGGAGCTAAGCGGGATCGAACCGCTGACCTCCTGCGTGCAAAGCAGGTGCTCTACCAATTGAGCTATAGCCCCTCAATTTTAAATTTTTTAGACTATTCAATTTCATTTATATTTTAAATGACAATACAAAATACTGGTAGGCCTGAGTGGATTTGAACCACCGACCTCACCCTTATCAGGGGTGTGCTCTAACCAACTGAGCTACAAGCCTGTTCAGGCTCTATAATAAAATTAATTTAATTCAATAATATTTTCATCAATAATTTCACTATAGCACCTATTGAAAAATATAAGATACAATAACCTTTATAACAGTGCAAGAAAAAATTCAATTTTTCCATTTATCAAAAGATTTTTTTTTAATATTTTCTGGTAGATCTGCTAAACTATTTATTATCCAATCCGCTGCTCTTTTTGCTTTATTTGTTATAGGTTGGCCAGATTTCACTAATACTTTAGTACCAATGCAAGCCATCTTTGCTGCTTGCATATCTTCAAGGGTGTCTCCAACCATATAAGAAGCAGTCATATCAGTGTTTAAATGCCTTTGAGCAGCAATTAGCATTCCCGGTTTAGGTTTACGACATTCACATTTTTGACGGTAAATTTCTAATTTAGCTTCCGGCAAATGCGGGCAATAATAAATCCCATCAAGTATTATATCACAATGAGCAAGAGAGCGATACATCCATGCAGTGAGTGATAGAAATTGACTTTCGGTAAAAAGATTACGTGCAATACCAGATTGGTTGGTTACTAATACTAATGCAAAATTCATTTTTTTTAATGTTAGTAATGCATCAAGAGTACCATGGATAAATTGAAAATTATCAATTGTGTGCACATAACCATAATCAACGTTCAAAGTTCCATCACGATCAAAAAAAATGGCAGGAACTTTATTTTTCAAATAGACGCTCCTTTTACTAAAATTGTATAATGAAATTTATTTTTTATATTAAATAGAGCGAGTTTAATATATTTAGCAAATTTTTTCATATAATTGATGTTATATATGATTAGGAATCAAACTAATTGAAAATAGTTAATTATTTATATAATCAATACAATTGTTTATTTCTGTTTCGAAACAGAGAATTTATTTGATTTATGAATATATTTATCATAGAAGAAAATATATTTCTTCACAATTTTTTCATAAACAAGGTAAAATTTAACTTTTATCATTTAATTCATTTAAAAATTCTGAAATGTATTAATTTTTATTATTAATAGCAAATATACGCATAAGTTGTATTTTAAATACCTTAACTATTTAAAAAGGCTTGCTATTTTAAATAGTTAAGGTATTTATTTGAGATAATATACAATACAGTATACTGCTGTAGAAGTATTGAATATGCTGTTTTAGTTTCTTTAACTAAATTTTATTAGTTAACGGCATAAAATGAAAAAGATATAAAAATTAATAAAATTATAAATTTTTATTTTGAATAATTATTTTTAATATAGCTATACTAGCTACATAAAACTTTTTAAAATATAATTTTAAATTGGAATTCTAATGCATGAGAACTAGTCAATATTTCCTATCTACTTTGAAAGAAATACCTTCCGATGCGGAAATTATTAGTCATAAACTGATGTTACGCGCCGGTATGATTCGTAAATTAACTTGCGGTCTTTATATCTGGTTGCCAACAGGCATGCGTGTAGTTAGAAAAATAGAAAACATTATCCGTCAGGAAATGAATAGGATCGGTGCAATAGAAATTTCAATGCCTATAGTTCAACCTACTGACTTATGGGAAGAAAGCGGTCGTTGTAAACAATATGGTCCCGAATTATTAAACATAAAAGATCGACATCAAAAATCATTTATTTTAGGTCCAACGCATGAAGAAGTAATAACAGATTTGTTGCGAAATGAGCTACGATCTTACAAACAACTACCCCTTAATTTGTATCAAATTCAAACAAAATTTCGTGATGAAATACGTCCTCGTTTTGGAGTCATTCGCTCCCGAGAATTTATTATGAAAGATGCATATTCTTTTCACACTTCACAAGAGTCACTTGAAGAAACTTATGAAGTCATGTCCTCCGCTTATAGTCAAATCTTTAAGCGTATGGGTTTAAATGTGCGTTTAGTACAAGCCGATACTGGCTCTATCGGTGGACATATGTCACATGAATTTCAAGTGCTAGCACAAAATGGAGAAGATTATATTATCTTCTCAGATCAATCAGATTACGCTGCTAATATTGAGAAAGCTGAAGCTTTATCGCCTCTTGGTGACCGTCTGAAGGCTACTCAGAACATGACACTATTTGATACACCTAGTGTAAAAACAATTTCTGAATTAGTCAAACAATATCAAATACCTATTGAAAAAACTGTCAAAACGTTATTT
This sequence comes from Candidatus Pantoea carbekii, assembly GCF_000971765.1. GTDB lineage: Bacteria > Pseudomonadota > Gammaproteobacteria > Enterobacterales > Enterobacteriaceae > Pantoea_A > Pantoea_A carbekii. The sequence goes on from NZ_CP010907.1 coordinate 77,165, forward strand.
GTAAAATCTACACAAAAACAAGGTAATTCTTTGGTTGCACTATTACTACGAGGTGATCATCACCTAAATACCGTTAAAGCTGAAAGATTAGATATTGTATCAACTCCGTTAGAAATGGCAACCGAAAAGCAAATTTACACGTTGTTAGGTGCGAGTTTTGGTTCACTCGGTCCTGTGGGTTTAACTATTCCAGTAGTTGCTGATCGCACTGTAGCCAAAATTAGCGATTTTTGTGCTGGGGCTAATATTGATGGTAAACATCTTAAAGGAATTAATTGGGGACGTGATTTGCCAGAACCGCGCATAGAAGATATTCGAAATGTAGTCCAGGGTGATCTCAGTCCGGACGGAAAAGGTATTTTACAAATTTCACGTGGTATTGAAGTAGCTCATATTTTTCAACTTGGTACTAAATATTCTAATATAATGAAAGCGACTGTTCAAGATGAAAATGGTCATGAGAAAATTGTTATTATGGGTTGTTATGGCATCGGTATTACTCGCTTGGTAGCAGCGGCAATTGAGCAACATCACGACAATCTAGGTATTACTTGGCCAACAGCACTTGCACCATTTGAAGTTGCTATTCTTCCTATAAATATGTACAAATCCTCTTTTCAGGTAAAAGCAGTAGCGGAAGAATTATATCAAACACTACGTTCAAAAGGTGTAGATGTTATTATTGACGATCGAAAAGAGCGTGTTGGTGTAATGTTTTCTGACATCGATCTAATAGGTATACCACATGTTATTATAATTAGCGATAAAAATTGTAATGTTAAAAATATTGAATACAAATCACGAAGCACTCATGAAACACAAATGATTAAAAAATGTCATATTATTGATTTTATTATTAATAAACTCAATAAACAAACCTAACTCTTCGCTTTTAATTATATTGGAGTAATATAACTACTTAAAATGTAATCACTATTTCTACATTCAATTATTAATACTCTTGTATACTACCATGTAAATCCTGTATTTTACAATTACTTTTTATAGTTTTTATCCAAACTGGTTTCCAACCTTGCTTATCTTTAGATATTCCTTCAAAAGTAGTAAATAATTCAGGAGAACCGATTAATTCTTCATTATAATAAATGAGGGGAATACGTTGTCGTTGCCAAGGTGGAACACCTAACTCTTGCCATAATTTTTTCATTTTACAACGACCAAACCGACCCAAAATATTATAGTATCCATGGGCAACAAATCGAATAGTAATCTGTTCGTTATTTGTTGGAAAACGAAATTGCACAATATTATTATTTGCTTGTAAATAACCTAAATTTTGAGGTAAACACAATGGTTGATTACGATCAGCCCAAATAAGTATATAGTTATTCAACGATGTTAACTGTGGTAACCAATAAAGCTTTTGTCTATAACGGCGTACTTCATGCGTTATGCAGCGCAAGCGCGGTTGTGCGTCTTTTCGACTACGCATAACTTCGAAAGTAATACGTTTTAATGCTTCTCGTGAAGGCATTTTGCCTCCTTGTATAGCAATCCAGCGACGTAATAGTGCATGACGATGTACTTCACTGATTGCTAACAATGGTATAAAATATAAGGCACCCTGCTCGTCAATCAACTTTTCAAGTTGTCCAGCTAAAAGTTCGTCTAACAACTGCTCTTGTTCAGCACAAAGAGCAGCACTTCGTAAAGTAGATTTATTAAAATATGGCCAACGTTTTTTTAGTAAAGGTATAATGTGTAATCGCAAAAAAACGCGATCATAACAATTATCTACATTACTTTCATCGTTTATCCAAGAAAGCTGATGTTTTTTTGCATACGCTTCTAAATATTCACGACTAAGATTTAAGAAGGGTCGAAGATGTAAATATCCGTTAATTCGACGTTTTAAGGACATACCTGCTAAACCTGTGGGTCCACTACCACGCTTTAATGCCAATAGTATAGTTTCACATTGATCATCAAGGTGTTGTGCAGTTAATAAGCACTCACCAGGCCGTAATTTCTCAAATAGTACTTGATAACGAACATCACGTGCAGCAGCTTCTATGCTACTGCTGGAATGTAAATTAATTTTAACATGCAATACCTCATACGGTACTTTCCATTTTTCACAAATTTGCTTACAATGCAATGCCCAATCATCAGCATTCGGGCTTAATCCATGATGAATATGTAGTACACGAATGTGTGATTCAGATGATGATATGCGTTGTTCATTTTTCCAACACATTAGTTGATGTAATAAAACTGTCGAGTCAAGTCCACCACTAAATGCTAACACACAATGTGTTTCAGCATGAATAAGCGAAGTAATATGGGATAAAGGCATGAATATTCCCTTAAATTCAGTAAATATTATTGCATATCTAGATTTTATACAATCAAATAAGAAGTTATAAATATTACTCTAATATTTTTTAAAAACGAATTTTTATTAAGTCGTATTTACTATTTCTTGATAATAAAAAGTACTGACGTCAAAGTAAGTATTATCTAACATATATTATTAGATTTAATTTAAAATTACTCATCTGCTTATTGGATGTCCCTATACAATTATTAAATAATTTATTGTAATCATTAAAAAAAATGAATTTTCAGTTACCAATTAATTTTTTTATTTATAACATAATTATTCTGATTTCTTTTGAAATTTTATAATTATAGAAAAATATTAAAATCAACAATTTTAATTATACTGTCATGTTCGCACAATACACGCACTAGATAACGTTTGTCTTTACTTAATATGATACACCTTGAAGGTTAGTTTGAAAAACTGGACAATGCTGTTCAATTGTACAAAGCATAAGCAAGAAATTAAGAATTGATCTGCATTCTTAAGAAATAATTTATCTCGGCATGATTATCGGTATACCGGAGGATAAGCTAAAATCATATTAGCTAAAATTCGTCCTATTAAATCTCGCACATCGATTATTTCGACATTCGACATATCCTTGTAACTGTTGTTAAAATGCTTTATATGGTCTCATTTCTATTTTTAGTAAAACTTCGAAAGCTTTGAGCATTAAGTACGGCAAATGACATTATATAAAAAGTGTATGCATCCCTTGTGTTAACGTTTGAATATCCATCTTTCTATAGAAGTTAGGGTGTTCTATCTATATACAGAGATGGTAGAACATTGTTAATTGATAAATTAAGATCGTAAGTACGTTTAAATTTATTTAACCTATTTAACATGCTGATGATTTTTACTTTATCAATACCAATTCAAAAAGAAAAAATAGATTATAAGTTCCTGTTTTTTCCTACTATTATGCCATTCTGATAAAGAAATTTAACTACTAACATTGCTGAATTTCTTCTGTTGTTATCTGTCCTAATGCATGTATACCAGGCGTGAGCACAGTTACTTTGATTGGATGAAGATACATATGATTTTATCAGGTTGTATAAATTTATCGCAGTTTTCACTGGATTGAATTGACAAAAATTCTAGAGTGTCTAACTTGTTTGGCTGCCAAATATTGAAAAACCAATCTTTAATTTTCATATAACCTATTAATTTTAAAAAGAATTAATAGCATGTTCTACAGTAGATTGAATTAATCGTTTTTCCTGATTACCTTATAGTATAGCTGCTGCAATTTTAATGGACCATACAATGACATAATTCGGTGAAGTGGTTGTAGAAATCATATGAGCTTCATTGAACGTTTTCTGATCATAGTCGCCTTTTAATATGCAATATGCATCAAAGATGCTCGTGAAAGAGACGCTAATAATTTATGTGTTGACTGAGTTTCGTAAATGACTTTACTTTGAAGACGCTGACCATTTATAGTACTGCTTGGACTAATCAGATAGCGTTCTGTAGTATATTTACTTTTTTTGTATGTTATGATATTAGAATTCATTTTTTGGAATTTGACCAACAATTCCTAATGCGTTTCGTCATATAGGTGAACACAAATAGGGATGATATCAGACATCATGAGTAAGTGTCTTAATGATTGATGACAGTTACGGTCGATTAATAAAGTACTGCCAGTTGATACAGCATACATCCCTATAATTTTGTTTGACGTTGAGGTGCCGTTAGTTACTATATAGCTTTTTTCAGAATCGAAAGTACGTTCAATATATTGTTCTGCTTATAAATTCCGTCTGGTATGATTTAGTAATGAACTTAATTCAATAATAGAAATTGATACATTTGCTTTTAATGTATTTTACCAAAAAAAACACAAAAAATATTTCTAACCGAACTTTTTTGGAATGCATTGCCACCCATGTGACCTGGAGTGAAAAAACATATTTATTTTTTTTTAGCAAACTAAATAGTGTTTTGTTAAAGGTAGAGTAATGTTCTCAATATGTTAAGAAGTACGCTGACAGATATAAGGCACAATATCGCTATAATTTATTGTGCACCTTAACTGCAATACAATACACATATTACTCCAGGTAATATGTGTATTGTATTGCTTGCCACTAATAAAACTATAGGTAGGTAGATAGATATTCATTTAGATAATAAATATTTTTAAAAAGTGATAGACTGTAGCATTCCAATTAATATTACAGTAGAAATACGTGGATTATGCTCAATAAATTTTAAAACATCATTCATTTTTTCAAGGTAAAACACCTGAAAAACTTTTTCTTTTTTAAAGAAATGCCTGATTTATGAATGCATTGTAATAGGTAAAATTTAGCATACGATGCCATAATTATCATAATGCCCAATACGGACCTACTATAATTTTTTAGTATTGAATTATACATAGAAAAAGCATATCCCAATAAATTAATAAATCTTTTTTTTATAATGGAACATACAAAAAATCAACACAATCATACTAAATATGTATCACAATGTGTTAATTATAGAATTAATATGTTATTTATCGCCATAGTTAATCAAGCGTTGATAACGACGGTTCAGTAATTCTTCTGTAGTTAATCGATCTAAATAAGCTAAATCACCTAATAGTTGTTTTTTTAATACTATCGCCGTTTCGATTGGATTACGATGTGCTCCGCCTAATGGTTCTGTAATTATTGCGTCTATCAATTCCAATTTTTTTAGACGACAGGCAGTAATTCCCATTGCTTCAGCTGCAATTGAAGCTTTATGAACATTTTTCCAAAGAATTGCAGCACAACCTTCTGGTGAAATTACAGAATACGTACTATATTGCAACATATTTAGTATATCGCCTACGCCAATTGCTAATGCACCACCAGACCCTCCCTCACCTATAACAGTACAAATAATTGGAATTTTTAAATGAGACATTTCAAGTAGATTGCGTGCTATTGCTTCTGATTGACCTCGTTCTTCTGCGCCAATACCAGGATAAGCACCTGGTGTATCGATCAGCGTAATCAATGGCATCTTAAAACGTTCAGCCATTTTCATTAAACGTAGTGCTTTACGATAACCTTCTGGTGTTGGCATGCCAAAATTACGCCGTATTTTTTCTTTTATTTCTCTACCCTTCTGATGGCCTATCACCATTACTGGACGATCATTAAGACGTGTAATACCACCAATAATTGCCTTATCATCTGAATACGTGCGATCTCCTGCTAATTCATCAAAATCATTAAAAATATTATGAATATAATCCAATGTATGGGGACGTTGTGGGTGACGTGCGAGCTGTACGATTTGCCATACATCTAAATTTGTAAATATTTTACGCGTTAATTCAATGCGTTTTTCACATAAGCGCTGTACTTCTTCATCCAGATTAATATCATATTGTTTATCTTGACGACTGATAGATCTCAATGAATCGATTTTTTCTTCTAATTCTGCAATTGGTTTTTCAAAATCTGGGTAATTAAAATTCATGATATTCCTTTTTAATTAAATTCCAGCTCCACTTGCTGTGATCCTACTAATAATCGTAACTCATTAAGTAAAGAATTATTTAAAGAAATGCGCCATGCTGTACCAAAAAGCAATTTTGCCTTAGCGTCTTTTTTTTGATAATAGACATGCACTGGAATATTTCCTGAACAATAAGGTTCTAAAATTTTCCGAAAATGTTTTAAAAATTGTTCATCTATTTGAGAATCGTTGAGAAAGATAGCAAGTGCATGCACATATTTTTTTCTAGCTTCATCGATATCCATAATTTTTTGTGCAGAGATTTTGAGACTCTGATTAAAATCATTTAAGCTTATCTGACCATGTACGATTAAGATACGATCTCTTTCTACTAAATGCTTATATTTTTCAAATACTTCAGTAAATAATATTATTTCTATATAACCCGACCGATCATCAAGAGTAAGAATACCCATTCTATTACCACGTTTAGTACAAATCACCCGAGCTGAAATTACTAAACCAGCAACAACGGTTATTTTACCGTGTTCTGTTTTCGATATATCTTTTAGACACGTACCATTGACATAATATTGAATTTCTTTAAGATGCTGATCTATAGGATGACCCGTAAGATACAGACCTAATGTATCGCGTTCCCCTCTAAGTTGAACTTCTTTTGACCAAGGTCGTATGCGAGACTTTTTTATTTCTTGTGGACTGTTTGATAAAATTCCAAACATATCAATTTGTCCAATAGTTTTTGTTTGCATACGCTGATCAGCTATTTTTAAAGCAATTTGCACATCGTTCATCAATGATGCGCGATGTGCACCAAGAGCATCACATGCTCCTGATATGATCAATATTTCCAGCACGCGACGGTTGAATTTTTTAATATTAGTACGGATACAAAGGTCAAATAAATCCTTAAAAAGACCGCCTTGATTACGTGCATCGATAATTGCTTCAATAGTACTTTTACCAACACCTTTAATAGCTCCAATGCCGTAAACGATTTTACCTTCATCATTGACATGAAAATGATATAAACCTGAGTTAATATCAGGTTTCAAGACATTTAAACCTATACGATAACATTCATCTACTAATGCCACTATTTTTGTAGTGTTATCCATATCAGCACTCATTGCTGCTGCCATAAATTCCGCTGTATAATTCGATTTTAACCATAAAGTTTGATATGATACCAAAGCGTAAGCAGCTGAATGTGATTTATTAAAACCATACCCTGCAAATTTTTCCACTAAATCAAATATTTTCATTGATAGTACGCCATCAATATCATTTTTTTTGGCACCCTCACGAAATATACAACGTTGTTTAAGCATTTCGTTTGGCTTTTTTTTAGCCATTGCACGACGAAGCACATCTGCACTGCCGAGCGTATAACCTGCAAGAACTTGCGCAATTTGTATTACCTGTTCTTGATATAAAATGATACCATAGGTTGATTGCAAAACAGGTTTTAAGCTTTCATGTTGCCAACGATGATCAGGATAAGCAATTTTTTCACGACCATGCTTGCGATTAATAAAATTATCTACCATACCAGATTGTAAAGGACCTGGTCGAAACAGTGCTACTAATGCTATTATGTCTTCAAAACAGTCCGGTTTGAGACGCTTGATCAGGTCTTTCATACCGCGCGATTCAAGTTGAAACACTGCAGTTGTTTCAGCACGTTGAAGTATTTCAAAGCTCTTTTGATCATTGAGTGAAATAGTAGAAATATTGAGAGGTTTTAAATCATATTTTTTTAAGCGTAGGTTAATCATTTTCACTGCATAATCTATAATAGTCAGGGTTCGTAAGCCAAGGAAATCAAATTTTACTAATCCGGTATCTTCCACATCATTTTTATCAAATTGAGTCATTGGATGATTACCATCTTCATCACAGTACAGCGGAGCAAAATCAGTAATTTTAGTTGGTGAAATTACGACACCGCCAGCATGTTTACCAGCATTACGAATAACTCCCTCAAGTTTACGCGCCATATCTACAAGGGCTTTAACTTCTTCATCTGCGTTATAGGTTTGTAATAATATTGGGTCAGCAGAAAAAGCTTTTTCCAGAGTCATACCTGGATCAGAAGGTATCATTTTTGAAATACGATTGATAAAACCGTAAGGATGACCAAGTACACGACCCACATCGCGAATAACAGCTTTAGCTGTCATACTACCAAAAGTAATGATCTGTGCAACTGCTTCACGTCCATATATTTCAGTAACATGATCAATTACCTGATCACGTTTTTCCATGCAGAAGTCGATGTCAAAATCAGGCATTGAAATACGTTCAGGATTAAGAAAACGTTCGAAAATTAAATCAAATTCTAAAGGATTGAGATCAGTTATTTTTAATGCATATGCTACGAGAGAACCTGCACCAGAACCACGACCTGGTCCAACTGGAATATCATTATCTTTAGACCACTGAATAAATTCCATAACGATTAAAAAATAACCTGGAAAACCCATTTGATTAATCACATCGAGTTCAGCTTTTAAACGCTCATCATATTTCTGTCGTTGCTGAATACGTATTTCATTATTTGGAAATAAAAATTCCAGACGTTTTTCTAGTCCCTTTCGTGATTTTATAACTAGAAAATCTTCAGTGGTTACTGTTCCTGTTGGAAACTGCGGCAGAAAATATTCTCCAAGACGTATAGTAGCATTACAACGTTTAGCAATTTCTACACTATTTTTTAGAGCTGCAGGAATATCTGAGAATAGCTCACACATTTCCTTTTCACTGCGCATATATTGTTGAGCACTATATCGGATAGGACGTTTTGGATCAGAGAGCATATAACCATCATGAATTGCAACACGAATCTCATGTGCAGCATAATCATCTTTATTAAGGAAACATACTTCATTAGTTGCTACTATTGGTAGAGATTTAGAAATTGCTAAATTAACTGCAGCGTTTAAATACGTTTCTTCATCAGGACGACCAGTACGTGTAACTTCAAGATAATAATTATTAGAAAAATATTTAAGATAGAAATCTAGACATTGCAGCACTGATTGCTTATTACCTCGTAATAAACTACGACCTACATCGCCTTGGCGACCACCTGATAATACTATTAATCCGTTACTTAACTCGATTAGCCAATCTCTTTCAATAAACGGACCAACAATACCATATCCACGTTGGTAAGATCTTGAAATTAAAATTTTTAAATGTTTATAACCTATGTTATTGGCAGCAAGTAACGTAACTTGTACAAGTTCATTGTCCATCATCGGTGTGCTAGCCATTTTAAAATCAGCACCAATAATAGGTTTAATGCCTGCTAAATGGGCACTATTATAAAAACGTACTAAGCCACATAAATTCATAAAATCTGTAATAGCAATTGCTGGCATTCCCAGAGAAGCTGTTTTTTTAACTAAAGTACTAGTTTTTGCCAAGCCATCAATCATTGAATAATCACTATGTACACGCAAATGTATAAAACGAGGTTCAGTCATAAAAAATTTTAATTAAATTGAGAAAAGTTATGTAATTAAATATGTCAAAGTAATCTGTAAATATCATACGGATGATTTGTAAAACTTACATACTGGTGAAAAATTGCGGCGATGATAAGGAGTTGCTCCATACTGTATCAATTTTTTTATATGTTGCGATGTTGGATACCCTTTATGCTGTGCAAAACCATACTGTGGAAATAATAAATCTAGCTCTATCATTTCACGATCACGTGTTACTTTCGCAAGGATTGAAGCTGCACTGATTTCTTTTATTAAACTATCACCTTTTATTACAGCTTGTGTTGGTATTAATAAAGACGGGCATCGATTACCATCTATTAATACCAGATCTGGTACGATATGTAAGCCTGTGATAGCCCGTTGCATTGCTAACATTGTAGCGTTCAGAATATTGAGTGCATAGATTTCCTCTAATTCTGCTCGACCCAAATTCCAACAAAGTGCTTTTTCTTTGATTTCATTGTATAATGATAGACGACGTCGTGGTGTTAGTTTTTTAGAATCATTTAGTCCCATTATAGGATTAAGAGGATCAAGGATGACTGCTGCGGTAACTACTGCACCAACCAATGTTCCTCTGCCAACTTCATCAACACCTGCAATTCGGAAAGTATTAGAAGTAGAAGGATAAATCAAGTCATTCATTATTAACTATTTCTAATACTGCATCTGCAGCTTGCTCATCGGCTTTCCAAATAATTTTTTTGTGCAATTTATAAAAATTATTTAATAAAGCAGCTCGCTTTGGTCCTGAATGTAACACTACTTCTAATGCAGCAACTAGCGCTGATGGCTGACAATCATCCTGTAAAAGTTCTTTAACAAGTTCTTCACCAGCTAATAAATTAGGCAGTGAAATATAAGGTATTTTAACTAAATGTTTTGCTAACCAAAAATTAAAAGGCTTCATACGGTAGCCAACAACCATTGGACATTTTGCTAACATACATTCTAATGTAGCAGTGCCTGATGCAATAATGGCTATATCGCTAGCAATCATTACTTCTCTACTCTTACTACCATCAAAAAGTCGAATAGGTATATCAGGTGCAACCATAGCTTTTATCTGTTTAAATTGCTTTTGACGATCCATATTTACTAATGGTACCAAAATTTCCATTTGTGGATATTTTTCATACAATAATTTAGCTGCAAGCAAAAAATCGCCACTTAACATTTCTACTTCAGTAGAACGACTGCCAGGTAGTAAACCAAGACAGAGCGCATCTTTGGTAATTCCTAATTCATTTCGTGCTGCTATTTTATTAGGTCGAAGAGGTATTGCGTCAGCCATACTATGTCCTATAAAACGACAAGGTATATTAAAACGATCATAAAACGCTTTTTCAAAAGGTAATAATACTAAAATTAGGTCAGTATTACGTTTAATTTTGAAAATACGTTTTTGCCTCCATGCCCATACTGAAGGACTTACATAATGAATAGTGCGAATACCAACACGTTTTAGATTACCTTCTAAAGTAAGATTAAAATCTGGTGCATCAATACCAATAAATACATCTGGTTTAAGTTCAATAAATCGCTTTGTAAGATCCCAACGAATCTTGAGTAATCGTGGTAGATTACTAAATACTTCTACAACACCCATAACCATCAGTTCTTCCATGTCATACCAAGCTTCACATCCTTCAGCCTTCATATTTGTACCAGCTATTCCTACAAAACGTGCATTAGTATTACGTGCTTTTAAAGCTCGTATCAGTCCTGCACCAAGAATATCGCCTGATGTTTCTCCAGCTACAAGGGCAATTGTTAAAGAATGTATAGCCATAACTTAACGGATTAAACCTCGATTAGAACGAGCAAAAAAGTCATAAAAAAGTTGTATTTCATTATATTGATTCATCAATACCTCAATTTCCGGTTTGATTTCTTCCATTTTTTTATTACTTCTATATAATAAATTGTACACTTCACGAATAGCATAAAGTACTTCTTTTTTAAAACCACGACGTTTTAATCCTTTAATATTAATACCGAAAGGTATTGCATGATTTCCCTGTGCAATAATATAAGGTGGTACATCTTGCACAATTCCAGAACAACCACCAATCATCGAGTACGAACCGATAGTGCACCACTGATGCACAGCTGTCATACCACCAATAGTAACAAAATTATCCACAGTAACATGTCCACCTAAAGTAGTATTATTGGCAAAAATACAGCCGTTTCCAACTATGCAGTCATGTGCAATATGCACATTAACCATTAATAAATTATCGCTACCTACTACAGTTAAACCGTTAGCTTGTATAGTACCTCGATGAATAGTAACACTTTCGCGTATGCTATTTCGATCACCAATTTCAACCCGCGTTAATTCTCCAGCATATTTTAAATCTTGACTAACTTCACCGATTGAAGCAAATTGATAAATTTGGTTATCTTTACCAATACGTGAATGACCGTTTACCACTACGTGTGATTTTAGCACTGTACCTGTGCCTATTTCTACATTGGCACCAATAAAACAAAATGGACCGATATAAACGTTTTTACCAATAACAGCCCCTTCTTCAATAACGGAACTGGGATGAATGTTGGCGGTTAAATTAATCACTAATTATACCTCCCGGCTTCGCGCACACATCATAGTTGCTTCACAGACCACTTCACCATTAACAGTTGTCACACCTTTAAAGCGTGTTAGGCTACAGCGGGTTTTTTCAAAGGTTACCTCCATAATCATCTGGTCACCTGGTACTACAGGACGTTTAAAACGAGCTTCGTCTATACCAGCAAAATAATAAAGCTCTCCGGGTTCTAATTTTCCTACACTTTTAAAGGCTAATATACCGGTTGCCTGTGCCATTGCTTCTAGGATGAGAACGCCTGGAAAAATTGGTTTTCCAGGGAAATGTCCCTGAAAGAAAAATTCGTTAACAGAAACGTTCTTCACCGCACACAAATATTTATTTTCTTTAAATTCTAGCACACGATCAACCAATAAAAATGGATAACGATGTGGTAGTAATTCTAAAATCTCTTCAATTTTTAAAGCATGCGTTTCAGTAGTCAAAACACTCTTCCTGTACTAAAAAATCTAATGGCAATGATGAGACAGCTATTGCCTTCCTTAAGGATCTTCCACTAGCTGCAAATCATACTTGAACAATATTACCGTACTTAGATTTCTCAATAGTGAAAGAAAGTACACTGATATTATTACTATAATACTAGAAAGATTAGTGAGATGCGTAAGTGTTTAGTGATTTTTAATGACTTGATGTTCGATAGCCTTTAATCGTTTGTTGATATCATCAATTCTCATAAGCAACACTGTTGTTTTGCGCCAGTTTTTATTATGTTGGACTGGAATCCCAGAAGAATATATTCCTGGTGTCTTTATTGGACGTATTACCATACTCATTCCAGTAATAGTGACTCTATCACATATTTCCATATGTCCTTTAATAACAGTAGCCCCTCCTATCATACAGCATTGTCCAATTTTTAAGCTACCTCCCATAACTACACCGCCTGCAACTGCAGTGTTATCGCCTATTATAACATTATGTGCAATCTGACATAAATTGTCTATAATAACACCATTGCCAATTATAGTGTCATCTAATGCACCACGATCGATAGTAGTACAGGCACCAATTTCTACTTTATCCCCTATTATTACTGTACCTAAATGTGGAATTTTAACCCAATTCCCCTCATCATTAGCATAGCCAAAACCATCTGATCCAATAATAGCTCCAGATTGGATTAAACAATCCTGACCAATTTGAATTTCGTGATAAATTGTTACATTAGACCATAATCGTGATGCTTTACCAATCATTGTTCTCTTACCTATAAAGCATCCTGAACCGATCATAACATCATCTCTTAATTCTACATTACTTTCAATTACTGTATTAGCACCTACAGAAACATTCTTACCTAATTTAGCTGTTGAATCGATCACGGCATTCGGTGCAATATTTTGTGCAGGTTGTGGTGTTTTATCTAAAAGTTTAGATATATAAGCTAATGTTAAATAAGGATTATTTACAACAAGAGCAGCTATATTGCACAATTTTAAATCTTGTTGTGTTAAAACTACTGCTGAAGCTTTAATATCGGCAAGATATGCACGGTGACGATTATTTGCAAGAAAAGTTATTTCTCCATTTTTAGCTGATTGTATAGAGGCAACACCAGAAATAATGATGTCACCGTCTCCGTACAATGTTGCATTTAACTGTCGAGCTAAGTCAGATAGTCGAAAGGATAACATCAATTATTTAACCTGTTTAATTACTTCGGAAGTAATCTCTTGTTTTGTTGAAAAGTAAGCAATAGCATCTGTATCGATTACCATATCATAACCTTGACTTTCAGCAACTTTTTTTACAGCAGCTCGTATACGTCTTAATAATTTATTACGTTCTTCTGTCTGACGACGATGTTTGTCTTCGTCAAACGCTTCCGCTTTATTAGAAAAATCTTCACGCTGCATTATAATTTCGCGCTCCATGCGTTTACGTTCGCTAGGTTTTAGAATGGAAATATCACGCTGTAGTTTGTGAATTTTTTTTCGTAACTCGTACTCTTGATTTTTTAGTTCAGTAGAACGCCCTTGAAATTCGTTTTCTAAGTCTTTAGCAGCAATAGCACTTTGTGGCAATTCTTTGAAAACTCTATAAATATTCACTACTGCAATTTTCTCAGCAGCTTGAATACTTACACAAAAAACTAAAGAAAAACTTATAGCTACAGCGTATAACAATTTTTTCATTATAAGCTCCTAATTTTTATATTAAAAATAATGAATCCATACTATCATTATTTATTTAATTACCATGTGCTGCCGATATTAAATTGAAACTGTTCTAATTTATCTCCCTCTGCTTTCCTTAATGGTTTAGCATAGGAAAAGGTCAATGGACCTAAGGGAGATCTCCATTGTATAGACATACCAACAGAAATACGAATATTGTTTGGATCACTATAATCGGGGATACCAGCAGAGATTGTTTGAGCATTATTTTGCCATTTACTATCCCAAACAGTACCTGCATCTATAAAGAAGGATGTACGGATAACATTGATATATTTTTCGTTTAAAAATGGTGTTGGAGTAATTACTTCTATGCTAGCGATAGCATTCGCATTACCACCTATTGCATCGTTTGATTTAGACACTACTGCTCTATTACCTCCTTTAGCAATAAGATTTGCACTATTTTTCAAGTAAGCGGCCTTTGGCCCAATTGTGCGAGATAGAAAACCACGAACGGTACTGGAACCACCGACATAAAAATTTTCATAGAAAGGCATTTCTTTACTACCAAATCCATTACCGTAACCTATACGACTACGAGCTAATATAATCCAAGTGCGTTCATGATTAATAGGTATATAATGTCTTATATCTAATGTGATTTTGTAAAAGGAATTATCTGATCCTGGAATTGATATTTTCCCATTTAAATTAGAATAAGTGCCATGTCTTGAAAAAAAAGTACGATCTAAGCCATTAAATGTCCAACCATAGTTAAAAGTAAAATCACAGCAGGAAACATCATGCTTATCATTAAAATTACGATGATGGCCAAGAGAATTAAAATAACGCCACATTGCTATCTGGGGATGGATATTGGCAATATCATTGTACAGATAACCTAAGCCAAGGCGTAATTTATTACTGTAGCTCACTGGAAAACCTATTGTTGCTTCTACTCCGTAACTTTCATTAGTATAATCAGATAAATCTGCTTTATTTGCTTTGAAATTATTGTAAAATAAACGACCACCAAGACTCACGCCATCAATTGTAACATAAGGATCTGTCATTGAAAATTCAGCATATGTCTGATAGTCATTTTTGAGAGAGCTAATACTTACACTATTGCCGCTACCTAACCAATTTCCCTGTGTTACGCTAGCCTGAAAATTCAGGCCACTTTCAGTACCGTACCCAATACTAAAATTAAAGGTCCCAGTATTACGTTCTTTTATTTGGTAAATCACATCTAATTGATCCAGTGTTCCTGGTACACGTTTCTTAATTACTACAACGCTCTCAAAATAACCTGTACGGTTTAATCGCTCTTTACCTTTATTAACTAAATCACCACTAAACCAGGTGCCTTCCATTTGTCGCATTTCACGACGTAGTATTGCATCTTTTGAGATAGTATGACCTTCAAAACGTACATTATGTACATAATATCGTCGACCGGTATTTATATCCAAACGTAGTTTAACAGTTTTATTGACGTTATTAATTTCAGGATATATTACTACATGAGGATAAGCATACCCACATGTATTCAATATGTTTTTGATATCATTTTCTATTTTTAACATTTTACTGTTATTATACAATCGATTGGATAAAATATGCGTTAGTTTTTCAATTTTTGCATAATATTCAGTTGTATTACTCTTGATTATTACTCCTATAACTTTGTATTGTTCTCCTTCAGTAATATGAACAGTAATATAGATCTTTCTTTTATCAGATGTTAAACTCACCTTTTTAGAATCTATATTAAAATGTATATATCCACGATCAAGATAAAATTGACGTAAATTTTTAAGATCTCTAACTAGTGTTTCCCTATAGTAATTGGAATTATTAAATATGTTCCACCAAGCCACCTGACCGTGTAACTGAAAACAAGAAAGTAGTTGCTTAGAACTGAATGCTTTATTACCTATAATATTAATCTGTTGAATTTTTGATGATATACCTTCTTGAAAAGAAAACTTCAAATTAATACGATTATATGATAGTGGTGTACTAATTACTTTAACTTTAGCATTATATTTACCAATACTGTAGTAAACATCTTGTAGTTTTTTCTCAATAGAAGAAAGCATACCATTATTTACTGGTTGACCTATGCGTATGTGAGACATTTCAAGGTTTTCTTTTAGCTTTTCTGTTGTTATAGTTTTATTGCCCACAAAGGTAATCTTGTAAATTGTAGGATATTCTTTTACTCGTATAATTAATTCAGTACCGTCTTGTAGTAGTTGAATATCTTTAAAGTTACCAGTGGAAAATAATGCACGAATAGCTTTTTTAATATTATTTTCATTAATTGTATCACCAATGTGTATTGGTAAATTCATTAGAGCTGTACTTAAAGTAATCCGTTGTAATCCTTCGAAATGAATTTTTTTCACTACGAAATCGTTTATACCGAAGACAGTGGTGCTGCTGCTTAGTAGCAACAACATTATGAACAATTTTTTGATGGTCATTGTTTTTATGAGTTATCCTGACACACCTCTTGCTTGTTTCTAATACAAGCGTGAGAAATCGTTAAAAATTGCAAACCCCATTAATACTACTAATAGTATTAAACTAATACGGTAACTGAAATCCTTAACTCGAATAGATATTGATTCACCTTTAATTTTTTCAATAATTAAGAAAAGTAAACATCCGCCATCTAATACAGGCAAAGGGAAAAGGTTTATAATACCTATATTAATGCTAATCATCGCTAGAAATATGAGATAATAAATTAGGCCATATTTTGCTGATAATACTGCTCCTTTTGCAATTGAGATTGCCCCCCCGAAATTATTCAAAGCAATATCTCTAGTGATCAATTTTCGAAGAATGGATACATTTAGCTTTATTAATTGCCAAACTTTAACATGAGCTTTATAAATCGCATCGAAATATCCACATTTTCTTATTATTGTATGCTGATTAGGGAAAATAATAATTTGTGGTATAACACCTAAAGAATTTTTATTATCATAATTTGATTGTTTTTCTAATTTCACAAGTTTTTTTATAATCTTACCGCTGCGTTCTATCTCCAATTCAATGTTTGTATCAAAACTCTTTTTAAGAATCGTTGCAAGCAATTGCCAGTTCGTTAATAATTTTCCGTCTACTTTAACAATTTTATCACCTACTTTTAAGCCAGCTCTGATTGCGGGTGAATTTGGATGAATATACGCCAAAGTTGTTTGAATTTTAAAACGATGCGAGAGTATGCCCAAGAAAAGCAAAACATTTTTTGATTTAGGTTTAAAATGGTATCTACGTAAATTAAGTATTTTTTTTTCTTTTTGAATTTTATTAAACTGCGATACAGTAAATGTTATTTCACTATTACCTATTTTTTTAAGTAGAACCATACGTACAGAATTCCAATCTGGTGTTTTTACATCATCTACGGCTTTTACCTCCATACCAGAAGTAAGATGGGCTTTTTCGGCAATAGAACCGTTTACAACACCATGAATAATTGGACGTATACTAGGCATACCATAACTGAATACGATCCAGTAAATAAAAATAGAAAATATAAAATTTGCGATAGGACCAGCAGCAATAATAGCAGCACGTTGCGACAATGTCTTTTTATTAAAAGATTGACCAAAAACTTGATAGGACATATTTTGTTCATGTTCATCAAGCATTTTAACGTAGCCACCTATTGGAATTAAAGCAATGATGTATTCAGTATCTTGACGATCTTTAAAGGAAAAAAGTTTTTTTCCAAAACCTATTGAAAAACGGACTACTTTTACGCCAATTAAACGCGCTACTAAAAAGTGACCTAATTCATGAATAGTAATGAGTACACCTAAGGTTATAACAAAAATTATAAAATTCCAAAGTATGTGTAACATAATTACTATTCTCAGAAAAGTCGGAATATCAACAGCAAAAAACCAAACAATGGAATTGCAGCTGTAAGGCTATCGATACAATCGAGTATCCCACCGTGACCCGGAATTAAATTGCTACTATTTTTAATACTAGCCTCTCGCTTTAACATACTTTCAGTTAGATCACCTATCACGGAAAAACATGCAATACTTATTGCAGACACAATTTGCATAAATGGCTTCATTTCAATCGGTGCTAACATAGAAAATAGCCAAGCGACAATGATAGAACAGAATAAACCACCTACGAGACCCTCCCAAGTTTTTTCTGGTGAAACCTTTGGTATTAATTTATTTTTACCAAATAGCTTTCCAAATATATAAGCACCAGAATCCGTACTCCATGCTAATAATATGACAAACAATAGATACCATGACCCTATAAGGTGATTTGTACTATAATGATAGCAACGTAATTCTATCATCTCTGCGAAAAATGGAAATAATGTTAATATACCAAACAACAAACGTAAATAACGCGAATTACTCCATAATGATGCTGAAATAGGATAGAAAAAAACTAATATAAAAGCGATAACCCACCATATTAATGATATCCATAGTAAGATACGTAATGGATAGAAATGTCGCTCGTCAAATTTCATAATAAAAAACATTCCTGATAGTAGCAAACCGCACAATGCAGATAAGTAAACGCGTTGAGAACGTTTTACCATACCTGCTAATTGACTCCATTCCCAAGCAGCAAGCATACAAATCATAATGATCGTAATTACGAAACTGAATAATGGAAACCAGAATAGTATAGCAATTACTAACGGAATTAAAATAAATGCAACAATTAGACGATAACTTAACAAAATTTACCCTCTAAAAAATTTCATGTACCTTCTTCTGATAACACATGTCATAATACACTACCGTAGCGTCGTTCACGAAGAGAAAAAGCATTTAATGCACCTTTGAAAACATGTTCATCAAAATCTGGCCAAAGAATATCAGTAAACCAAAATTCAGCATAAGCTATTTGCCACAATAAAAAATTACTAATACGATATTCGCCACCAGTTCTTATTACTAAATCTACAGGCGCTAACTCCTGCATACATAGATACGATGCTAAACTTTCTTCAGTAATTTGATCAGGATGTAATATACCTTCTTGCACTTGTTCCGCTAATTTTTTAGCACCTTGAATGATATCCCAACGTCCACCATAATTAGCAGCAATATTAAGTCTTAATCCATTATTTTGTTTAGTTAATTCTTCAGCCAGTTTGATACGTTCTTGAATTCGATTATTAAAACGTCTGATATCACCAATTATGGACAAACGTACATTATGCTGATGTAAAGTTTTAACTTCACTATCAAGTGCCCAAATAAATAATTCCATTAAAGCTGTTATTTCTTGAGTTGGACGACTCCAATTTTCGCTACTGAAAGCATATAAAGTTAATGCTTCTAATTTATGACTTACAGCAAAACGAACAGCACGACTTACTGACCTAACGCCAGCTTTATGACCTGACGTTCGTAGTTTACCTTTTTTTTTTGCCCAACGACCATTTCCATCCATAATGATAGCTACATGCCGTGGTATATAATCCAAAGCATTATTGATATTGTTATGATTTTTGAAAGACATAAAGCGTAAATAATCCCTTTTATCAGAAAAATAATCATTTCTGATACTGTACCAGTCGCAAGGTAGTTTAGCCTAATTAATTATATAGAAATCATTCTTTAATATACTATGAAATATTTAGATGATAATATATTATTTTTATTCATAGCGAACAAATATAAGTATATTTAAATTATTAATTTAGTCAATAAGTTATGAACATAAATGCGTGCTAGACGATCGATTTCCATTACATCATCAAGAGTATCTGGTTCTCGATATGATAAGGATTCAAGCGTTTCGCTGTTGATGATAGCAATGTCAGTAAAACGAATTTGGTGTTGTAGAAAAGCGGCTACTGCTACTTCATTTGCAGCATTGAGTATGATAGTAGCAGACTGTCCTGCTAAACATGCATCCATAGCTAATTTCAAACATGGATAGCGTTTATAATCTGGTGCTGAAAACATTAAGGCATTTATACGAGTAAAATCAATCGGGTTTACACCGGAATGAATCCGAGTAGGCCATGCCATACTATGTGCAATTGGTATCCTCATATCTGGTGAACCGAGTTGTGCTAATACACTGCCATCACAATAACGTACCATAGAATGAATGACCGACTGCGGATGTAAAATTACTTCCATTTGTGTATGTGTAGCATTAAATAACCATTTTGCTTCAATATATTCTAAACCTTTGTTCATCATAGTAGCACAATCAACTGAAATTTTTCTTCCCATTGACCAATTTGGATGCATACACGCTTGATCAGGTGATACATGAGCTAAATCAGCAAGTGGGGTTTCACGAAACGGTCCACCTGATCCTGTAAGCAGAATGGATTCAATACCATTTTCTCGTAAATCAGCGTATCCTAATTGGTTTTGTATTGATGCAGGTAAACTTTGGAATATAGCATTATGCTCGCTATCGACAGGTAATAATTGTGCTTTATTGTGTCGAACAGCATCCATAAGCAAGCGACCGCATATTACAAGCGATTCTTTATTAGCTAGTAATACTGTTTTACCAGCATGAATAGCAGATAATAAAGGTCTCAATCCGGAAGTCCCGACAATAGCTGCCATGACTTGATCTACTTCATCTAACTCTGCTAGCTCACAAGCTGCCTGAATACCTGAAAAGACTTCAGTATCGATATTCAATGATTTCAATTGGTCACGTAAAATTTGTGCAGAAATTTGATCAGACATAGCGGCATAGCGTGGTTGAAATTGTTGACACTGTGCAACCATGAGCGCTACATTCTGACAAGCAACCAGTGCTGTAACATGATATTGATCTGGATTTACTGCTATTACCGCTAATGTATTAGTACCAATTGATCCAGTAGAACCTAGTAAAGTAAGTCGTTTCATTAAATCAACTACCCTAATGAAATCATTAAATATGTCTTAACTGCTCGCTAAATTATGTACTAGCAGTTTATAATATAAAACGCCGTCAAAATATATTTTAAAATGAAATATTTCTTAACGGCGTGTTATAGCAGCACATTGGATGAAATTAAAAATCCATTAATATTTTTTCTTTTTTACTCAATATAGCATCGATATATTTGATGTTTATATTAGTGATTCTTTGGATCTCTTCTTGTGAGTGACGTTCTTGATCTTCACTAATTTCTTTTTCTTTCAAAAGCACTTTGATTTTCTCATTAGCATTACGACGTATATTGCGTATAGAAACACGACCGACTTCTGCTTCACCACGAACAACTTTAATCAAATTTTTACGACGCTCTTCTGTTAGTATAGGTACTGAGACATGGATATTGTTACCAATTGAACTTGGATTCAGTCCAAGACCGGATGACATTATAGCTTTTTCAACAGCTATAACAGTGGAATGGTCAAAAACGTTAATTTTTAGCGTACGTGCATCTTCTATAGTGATATTCGCTAATTTATATAATGGTGTCGTTTTACCATAATATTCTATTGTAATACCGTCAATTATTGAAGGTGTAGCACGACCAGTATGCACTTTCTTAATAGTATTTTTAAAAGTCTCTACACATTTATCCATCCGTTGTTCAGTGTCTTTTTTAATATCATCTATCACGTTAAAACCTTTAAATTTAGTTTGATGCTACTTTATTTTTCAAATAATCAATAAGCACTAGCGTATCGGTAAAGGTTGATTATTACTTTAGCATGCTATATTTACGAAATATATTTGATTCCAATATATCAATATGTAATTAAGGTACCTTCTTTTTCTCCCATGATTATGCGACGAATTGCACCAAACTTATTCATATTAAACACACGTATGGGTAGCTTATAATCGCGAGCTAATGTAAATGCAGCGAGATCCATAATTTTAAGCTCTTTATTTAAAACTTCATTATATGTTAGCTGATCACACAAGGTCGCATCGAGATTTTTTTTAGGATCAGAACAGTATACTCCATCTACTTTCGTAGCTTTTAATATAACTTCAGCTTCAATTTCTATACCACGTAAGCAAGCTGCAGAATCAGTAGTAAAAAAAGGATTGCCTGTGCCAGCAGAAAATATTACTACACGATGGTTGCGTAATAAGCTGATTGCTTGTGCCCAACTATAGTGATCACATACACCGTTAAGTGGAATTGCAGACATTAAGCGTGCATTAACATGCGAACGGTGCAACGCATCGCGCATTGCGAGACCATTCATGACGGTGGCTAGCATACCCATATGGTCTCCGACAACACGACTCATACCTACTTTAGCCAACCCTGAACCACGAAATAGATTTCCACCACCAATAACCATACCTACTTCTATACCTAATTCAATTAATTCTTTTACTTCTGCGGCTATACGATCGAGTACGCTTGCATCGATACCAAAACCTTCGGAACCTTGTAATGCTTCACCACTCAGTTTTAATAATATGCGTTGATATACAGGTTTTGCGTTAATCACCATAGTTAATTCTTCCTAAAAAAAACAAGATGTAAAAACAGTTAAATCTGATTGATCATCCGTTAAAAACTCGAAAAAAACTATTGGGATTAAAAGATAAGATTAAATCTTAATAGTATATATAGATTAAGGGCATAAAAAAAAGTAAGTACTACAAATTTAGTTTTTCCGATCATGAAAGATGTTTAGGAATAGCAGCTAAATCAATAGAATCAACTTCATTGATACTTTCACCGACTTCAAAACGAATAAAGCTAATCACTGTTGCACTTTTTTCTTTAAGTAAATCACTGATTGTTTTGCTAGGATCAATAATAAAAAATTGATTTAAAAGCGAAATTTCATTAACAAATTTTTTCATGCGCCCATCTACCATTTTTCTTGCAATTTCTATAGGTTTATTAGATTGCATAGCAATATCCATTTGTATTTTATATTCTTTTTGAAAAACTGCCTTCGATACATCTTCTGGATTGATAAATTCTGGCTTACAAGCAGTAATGTGCATAGCGATTTGTTTACTAAGCTCTTGATCAGCACCTTTAGTAGAAATTAAAACACCGATACGTACACCGTGTTGATAACTATTTAGTTGTTTTCCTTCTAAAATAGCAACACGACGGATGGTAATATTTTCCCCCATTTTGCTAATTAATGTAATCCGTTCTTCTTCGAAATGGTTTTTTAATATATTTATATTATCAATTTTTTTGTTAATGACTTCATCTAAAATATTATTAGCAAATAATTCAAAATGAATATGTTTTGCTACAAAATCAGTTTGGCAATTAAGTTCTATAATAGCTGCATAATTATTTTCTATTTTAATTTTAATAATGCCTTCTTCAGCAAGATTAGCAGCTTTTTTTGCTGCTTTAATAACACCGGACTTTCGCATATTGTGTATTGCCAATTCAATGTCAGCATTAGCTTCAATGAGTGCTTTTTTACATTCCATAATGCCCATACTTGTACGCTCACGTAATTCTTTTACTAGCGCAGCAATAATTTTAGTCATGATATGATCCTCGACTGATTTCTAAAAATTCAAAAAATTAGAAATTTAATTGCTTGTCCCTATCTTGCAAGCGTGCATCTTTAAGATTCAATAAAAATTGAAAAGTAAAATCATCTAAGTCTCAAGCAACTTAAAAAAATCATTTTATTGTATATTTACTTAAATATCTTTAATGCGTTCTTGAGAACGTCCTTCACGTATACTAATAGCGACGATAGTTAAATATAAGTTAATAGCGCGAATAGCATCATCGTTACCTGGTATGACAAAATCCACACCATCAGGATTAGAATTGGTATCAACAATAGCGAATACTGAAATACCTAATTTGTTTGCTTCTTTAATTGCAATATTTTCATGATCAGCGTCAACGATAAATAATGCATCAGGCAATCCTCCTATATTTTTAATACCACCTAAACTATCTTCTAGTTTAGCTAATTCTCGTGCACGAATTAGCGCTTCTTTTTTTGTGAGTTTATCAAAGGTACCATCTTGCGATTGTATTTCCAGATCTTTTAAACGTTTAATTGATTGACGAACAGTTTTCCAATTAGTTAGCATACCACCGAGCCAACGATGATTAACAAAAAACTGATCACAGCTTATAGCATACTCTTTAATTGCTTCAGCGGCTGCTCGCTTAGTACCAACAAAAAGGATTTTACCTTTTCGACCAGAAATTATATTCAATTCAACTAAAGCCTGATTAAACATCGATATAGTTTTTTCAAGATTAATAATATGCACTTTATTACGTACGCCGAAAATAAAAGGTTTCATTTTCGGATTCCAGTAACGAGTTTGATGACCAAAATGAATACCAGCTTTTAGCATATCGCGCATGGAAACAGTTGCCATTATTACCTCTAATTAATTTTAATGAGGGAAGTTAGATCTTTATGCATAAATAGGTCGGGACTTTTTTTACAAATCTTAACTGTACATCTAGTATAGATATACATGCATCATTAGTAGACTAATGAAATTTACGTATTTCTGACATACGTAGACAATTCAAATTATATCATACCATCATCTATATCAGTACACCAGAAATTGTTAAATGGACACACTCAACTGACTAACTTAATTTAGTTAGCCCATTTAATATTTATTATGTAATATTTTTTATGATTTAATTATTTAAATTATTTTTGCATTATAAGTGTTTATCATTGTAGCATTTGCTTTAAGAACAAAATAACTTCAATAATTATATATCTTACTTTTTATAATGTTGCATTGAATAACGTAACATTATAATTTATAAAAAAAGCTTTTATTTTTTTAAAAAATCACATATTGAAAATATCTTTTAAAATGCTATCAGATTTATCTATAAAAGCAATTAGCCAGAGTGTTTTTTTATTGCTGTATAATATAATATTGCGTGCTATGTTTTAATTTTTAGACAGTAGTTAATATTTCAATTTGAAAAAAAGTATTAACTATACTTACCAGCAAATCGAAGTAAAATAACTAGTACTACTGTATGAATTAATATGATTAAAATTTGTAATAGAAAAAAATGTAACGTAATAATATTTATTTAATGAAGATTGAATTAACTTGATCAGAAAAAATAAACGAGCGAAATTTAGATTAGGCTAAATAATTAAAAGATTCGCTTTTATATAATATTTTTAACACTTTATTCTATATTTACTTTATTTATTCCTTATGTGCGTTTATAAATTTTTTGTCCTTAAATTTATTTAATTAATATATTAATTAAATTATATTATAAACAATAAATTAAAAAAATTTTTTTCATTATTTCAGAAAACAGCTATCTATTTAATATATTTTATAATATCGTACGCATATCTGAAAAATTCAAAAAATGTCTAAAAATTTTACAAAAAAACTTAAAAAATTGATTTTCAAAGATTGAAAATAATTCTATTAGGTTTTTTTATATAAATAATTATTTGAAATAAAGATACTCATCATGCACATTATATAAGCATGTACTTTACTGAATATGAACAATGTTAAGATAGCACATATAAATTTATATTTACAAGTATTACCATATCCATCTATAATTTGTATTGCACTAAATTGCTTTTCATAATATATTATCATATTTAATAATTTAAAATTTTACCTATTATAGCAGCATACTTATTTTAAAGGTACTTTGAATTACTTTAATTTATTTTCAAAATTTATTCGTAAAAGTAGTGCGAAATGATTAATATTTTGTATATATTAATGCATCTAAATTAGAGTTCATTAGCAAAACAAAAAACATAATTATGTTATTAAATGGGAAAATAAGCATTCATTCGGTGTATATTGAAATTTTTGTTAACTATAAATCCTATCGACATCCTTAATTATGTTAATTGTATATTTTCTCAATAAAAATTAATTTATTTTCTTAGCTAAAATTTTAACTTTGTAAATAAAATCATATTTTTAGTTATACATATAACATGTGATAAATATAAAATATAATAAGCGAGGTTTTTAAAAATTAATTTAATCTAATTAGATCGGCTTACTTAATAATTAGCGTAAGCATCTTTTTCTAATGCTCTATCATATTGTATGACTGTATTGATAATATATAATGCTGCAAATTTCTTAAAATAGCCAGAAAACCTTTACATTTTTTGCAACATTCAACAATGTTTAAAAATTTAATCCTAAAGATATCATTTTTTTGTTAAAAAATTTTCTGTTCAATTTATTCCAAATATTCAATTCGTTAAAAAACCATAAGTTACATTTTTTAAATATCTTAAATGCATTTAATGTACTTACAGGTTGAAACATTCAGTTTAACTATAAACCATTATATTATATGTATCCTTTACCGCATAACTTAATTATGAGATAAAAAATTAGGAATAAATAATGCAAGAATTAAAAAATATTATTGAAACTACTTTTGAAAATCGTGTCAACATTACGCCAAGTAACGTTGATAAGATTACTTACAATACAATCGATGAAGTAATAAAACTACTAGATAGCGGTATATTGCGTGTTTCAGAAAACATTAACGGAAAATGGGTAACACACCAGTGGTTAAAAAAAGCCATATTGTTGTCGTTTCGTATTCATAAAAATAAGTTAATAGAAGGTGCGCAAACCCGTTTTTATGATAAAGTACCTATGAAATTCGCAAATTGGAATGAAACTTATTTTGAAAAAAAAGGATTTCGTGTAGTACCACCAGCAACAGTTCGTCAAGGTGCATTCATAGCACGTAATACGATTTTAATGCCATGTTATGTTAATATTGGAGCATATGTTGATGAAGGTACAATGGTGGATACTTGGGCGACAGTAGGTTCCTGTGCACAAATCGGTAAAAATGTACATCTTTCTGGTGGTGTCGGTATCGGTGGTATCTTAGAGCCATTGCAAGCCAATCCTACGATTATTGAAGATAATTGCTTCATTGGTGCTCGTTCTGAAATTGTTGAAGGGGTTATTGTTGAAAAAAATTCCGTTATTTCTATGGGAGTATACATTGGTCAAAGCACAAAAATCTATGACCGTGACACAGGTAAAATTCATTATGGTCGTATCCCAGCAGGTTCAGTAGTAGTCTCTGGTAATTTACCTCATAAAAATGGTGCCTACAGTCTTTACTGTGCAGTAATTGTTAAAAGGGTTGATTCAAAAACGCGCAGTAAAATTTGTATTAATGATCTATTACGTGCTATTGACTGAGCTATATTATATTTTTCGTTTTATCATCATCAATAATCTGTTATGTAAAAATTTTTATTTTTTTTCATAATTTAATTTGTATGAGTACATTTAAATAAAATACATTCTTAAAATATTTGTATTATTTTTAAAATTAGATTATACGAATTTTTTAATTAACAATTCAAGTGTTTCTTTTAATTTTATTAATATATGGTTATATATATTAAAAATAATTTTTTGGAAATAACATTTATGAAATTAATATAAAGAGGGCAGTCATATGCTAAGAGTATGAGAATATAATTCACTGATCAAAATTTATAATAAAAAATGTGTTATATAAAATGCTTTCATGTAAAATGTTTTGAATATGCGCATTAGATTTTAATGCATTATAATTAAAAATTATAAAACTTCGTTGAATGCGAAAAGTACACTAGTTTTTTTAAAAAAAATGTTTAATTGTTTATTAAAATTCATTTTGGTATTTAGTTGATCATTCAGTTAAAATCAAGCTATTTATTATAATCGGCCAATACTATTTTATTAAGTTAGATTATTATACTGCCAAACAACTAATATATCAAATATTTAGTAATGTAATTTTAAATATTTTAATATAAAATTAATAGTGATTTTGTTAGTAAAATAACTAATTCAACCTACTGTCTTCTGAAATATAATTAAGCAACTTAATTATATTTCAGAAGACAGTAGCATTAAAAAATATAAGAATCCTATTAACCATAATTGCTGTTAATTTAATGTGCATTCAATAATAATACATGTTATTATCTACAATATAAATCTTAATTTTGTGATTGTTAAATTTGCATTTTAATATAGCATATTTCAGTTAATGTTAATTTAACGGAATATAAGTAATTTAAATGCTGAATGAGGACCCACAACTACAAGTTGTTTTAGCATTTGGATTTGTTACAACAAAACGCGATCCTTCTAAACTTTCTATGTAATCTATTGAACCACCAACTAAATATTGTAGACTCATTGGATCAATTACTAATATTGCTCCATATTTTTCAATAGTAAAATCACCCTCATTGATTTTATCATCAAAAGTAAAACCATATTGAAAACCGCTACAACCACCTCCGGTAATATATACTCTTAATTTTAAAGTAGAATTTTTTTCCTCTATAATTAAGGTTTTTATTCTTTTAGCCGCAGCATCAGTGAATTGCAAAGGCAATATTAATGAATTATCATTCATTGTTGACCTCCAAAACACATCATGATGAAATCAGTTCTTTTAAATAAAATTATTTATAATTAAATCAATAAATATATAGAATAATATTTATTTTGAATTGAAAATGCATCTGAAATGAAACGTTATGACCTTATTGATGCTTAGTGTACAATAGTATTTTGATCTTAAATTAAAAATAGTAAGTTATGATAGATACTTAAATATATATTTACAATATCAAACTTTATTTTTTTCTCATAGAGCAGACTTTCGAAAATAAAAAGCAGCGTTTTCGGTATCCTACTAATCTATTAAGCAAAGATTAATAATAAAAATATTGATTACAATCATATCATTCAATATCATTAATATATAATATTATAATTATAGTACTATAATTCCATCTCGCGTATATTCTAACAATTTGACATCCCAAGATAGATTAAATAAAATCAATGTTATGAAACTAATTAATTTACATTAATATTATATGTATATAAATAGTCATTCATATATTGTTTAATTTTTGATTAAACATCACAAACTAAAACGTACCTATTTTTTCTATTTATCATTTTACTTTACTAGCATAGTATTTTTATTCAGTTTAGTATTAAATTATTTTTTAGTAATCTTCTATTATTATGAATTGTAAAACATTTCTTTAATCCAATCGGTTATGTTATGATCGTACTTTTTAGTATCCTTTTGATTTTTTTTTTGTTTTTGACATATTTGTTTTGGATCTAATATCCATACAGGCAATGTGCGTAAGGTATTTTGATTACATACAAAATTACCTGAAGAATTAATATGCATATAAGTGATACCTTGCGGAGGTTTTAATATCAACGGCATTGGAGGCTGGTTATCAAGATAACGACGGTAAATCTGCATTGCTCCATTGGCACCATATAGCTTTGCAGTTTGGTTATTATCGCGACCAACCCAAGTGATAGCTACTTCTTTACCATCAATACCAGCAAACCAACTATCAACTAAATCATTAGTTGTACCAGTTTTTCCAGCTAAATGGGCATTTGGATAACGCGCTCCTAATGCACGTGCAGTGCCATGATTTATGACCTCTTGCATGGCATATAACGTCAAATATACTGCCTGTTCAGGTTCTACCCTTTTGGACTGTGGGAAACTTTGATATAATACATCACCATTCTTATCAATTACTGAACGAATTACCGATAATTTTGCACGATTACCACCACTGGCAATTGATTGAAACGCTTGTGCCACTTCAATAGGTGTTAAGTTAAGCGAACCTAACAAAATTGCGGGCACAGGATGTAATTGATCTTTTGGTATACCAAGTTTTATCCAATGATCTATAATGACATCCAAACCTAATGTCATGCCAAGATTTATTGTAGGTATATTCATTGAATTGATTAATGCATCTACCAACATTACTTTATTACTAAAAAGATGATTATTGTTCATCGGTTTCCAGAGAGTACCATTAGGTTGCTTCATAGTAATTGGTTGATTTGAAATTAAACTATTAAGGCGATAAATATCTGGTTGACTTAATGCCGTGAGATAGGTTGCTGGTTTAGCTAGTGAGCCAATAGAACGACGGGCCTGTGTTGCACGGTTATAACCGGCAAATTGTGGATTAGAACCACCTACTATCGCTCTTAACTCACCACTAAATCGGTCAACTATTACCATTGCTGCTTCTAAATCTTTTAAGATATATTGCTTTTTAAGAATAGGAATACCTTCTCTTACAGCTTTTTCTGCGGCATGCTGCGAGATGGGATCAAGCGTAGTAAAAATCTTCATAGAAGAAAGATCTTTCATCTTGTCACGGCCAAGTTTAATTTTCAATTCATTACGTAAGATTTGCATAAATGCGGGTTGAGCAATAATTGCTCTATCTTTCGGTTGAACTTTTAGTGGACGAGTTGAGAGCATTGTGTATAGATTTTTATCTATCACTTTGTGCTGTTGTAAAACATATAAAACTAAATTACGACGTTGCAAAGAAATTTTTAAATTACGCCAAGGATTATACAACGATGCACCCTTTACCATTCCTACTAACATTGCCTGCTGATCAAGACTTAATTCATTTAACGAACGATTAAAATAGCACAAACTTGCTAATGGAAAACCTCGTATCTGAATATTACCCACCTGACCAAGATAGACTTCATTTAGATATAGTTCTAATATATAATCTTTGCTGTAACTTGCATCCATTATAATTGCCATATAAACTTCACGTATTTTACGCCATATAGAACGCTCATTAGTCAGAAAGAGATTCTTGACTAGCTGCTGTGTTAATGTGCTACCACCTTGTATCGCACGTCCTGCAATAATATTAGCAAGAAAAGCACGCCCGATAGAATGAGGACTGATGCCATCATGTTGGTAAAAACGACGATCTTCTGTATTAATTAATGTGTTTATTAATAAATCTGGAAAACCCGTTTTAGGAACAAAAAACCGTTGTTTTCCATTTGATGATTGCAGCATGTTAATTAAGCAAGGATCAAGACGAAAGAAAGCAAAATTTCGCCCTGTTCTAACATTTTTAATCTCTATTAGTTTGTCATGATTAGTATTGAACGTGATACGTACGTATATTTTTCCTTCTTTATTGTCAGGAAAATTAAATGGACGACGTAGTATAAAAATAGTGTCACCTTTTACACTAAATTCGCCAGAATGCATAATATGCGATACGTTACGATAATGTGTACTTTCTAGTAGAGTAATCAAATCTTTCTTTTGATATAGCATTCCTGGTTCTAAACTGACCATACGACTATAAATAATAGCTGGTGATTGCCATATTTTGCTATTTAGACGATTACGAATTTCAGAATTAAGATGGATACCCCAGTTAATGATCATTATTATAAAAACTAAGAAAAAATTTATCATGCAATAGAACCAAAAATGCTTATTGTAGCGTGCAATTCTTACTTTACATCTTCTTGATATGACTCGCATACTCTCCTCATTATTTTACATATCAGACAGTTTATGCATCATGCTATTATAGTTTACACAGTTCTAAGCTGTTTGTTGATTGCTTGCTTATATCAGGATTCCCCTTTAAAAGAAATGTAATATTTTCATTATATTATATGGTATATTATTTAATATACTGATTTATAACAATTTTTTAATTTTTTGATTTTAGACTGCGATTCTATATATATTTATAGTATTTATATTTTCTAAAAATATAGAGAGGATAGCATCTATAATAAAAGACTTTTAAGCAGCAATACAATTACAACATACTATGTATAGTAAAATATGTGCAATAAAAATTAAATTTATGAAAAAAATACTTTATGATTATTTTCTTAATGTATTTTAATAATTACTGATCATCTTGAGTAAAGAACAGTTTTAGTCATTATTTTAAGAAATCAATTTGATTAGAAAATTAATTTTAAATTTGCGCAATGCGCAATGTAAGTACAATATACACTATATGTTTTAAGCAACGATAAGGATATGCAGCTAAACTTAGATACTAAAATTATTTTTAAAATATATAACCTATTGAGTCAATAAATATTTTAATAAGTAAGTAATTTAGAAAATTTTATTTTACAAAATAATGTCATTAAAAATTTTAAAAAAAAATCATAAAGTTAATTATGATGAATTAATAAATCTAAATAAATAGAGACAATTTATATGTGGATTGCAACTTACTAATGTAATAATTTAATGTGTTTTTGATCATATTGTTTAAAAATAGCTAAGAAGTGATTTTCAAATAGATTTTTTAAGTTAATCTGATAAATATGAACGTATAATAAAGATAAGTTACTTTATTTGACATAAAAAACTTACAATGTAATATTTTATTATTCGACAAAATCAAAAAATAAAATCAATTCATTACGTTGAATGGATTAAAAGATTTATTCTTATGTTTAATATTACGTGTCATCAGAATAAATACATTCCTTAGACATTATAAAGCAATAATATATTTAGAAGGTAATGTAAAATAATTTTTGTTAAATAAAAATATTGAATTCTATATTAAGCATTATAATAATACATTGATTTTAAATTTAAATATGTTTTTCTAATCGATGGTTTTAACGCACTGATGAATATTGCTAAATGTGATAGCTTCTGCTATTTATATTGACATGTTTTTCCCTGATGGGAATCAATAGTGCGTGTTATCCAGGAGAAAGAACATGCAAAAAGAGCAAAATAGTAAAACTTCTTCTCTCAGTATTCTTGCAATGGCTGGAGTAGAACCATACCAGGTAAAAGCAGACGAAAAATATATGAATGCAGCGCAGTTGGACCATTTTCGAAAAATTTTAGAAGCCTGGCATCATCAACTTAGAGGTGAAGTAAATCGTACTGTTTCACATATGCGTGACGACGCTGCAAATTTTCCTGATCTAATCGACCGTGCTACACAAGAAGAAGAGTTCAGTTTAGAGCTGCGTAACCGTGATCGCGAACGTAAACTCATTAAAAAAATTGAGAAAACACTAAAAAAAGTTGAAGAAGATGATTTCGGCTATTGCGAATCTTGTAATATCGAAATTGGTATTCGCCGTCTTGAAGCACGTCCTACTGCTGATCTTTGTATTGATTGTAAAATGTTATCAGAAATTCGTGAAAAACAGATATCTGGTTAATAGTAATGCGCAATGACCATATATAAAATAAACAATTACCGCACTGCAGATCGTTTTTTTGTTTTTTTGCTCTGCGGTTTACATATTTAGCCTAACAAAATATTCTACATTTTTAATTTTTCAAACCATTAAAAGTATTTCCTATGCATTGATTGTATTGTAGTTGTTTGAAAAATTTTTGATAGAAATTTTTTGATAAGAATTACTTAAATTTTTATAAGAAAATTTTATTTAAATATTAGATTGATATACATTCAAATCGAATTACAAAGCAATATGATGTCTAAATTATCTCTAACAAGCTATGATCAAATTTTAATATCATTAAAACATTTTTTACTATTGAATTATTGAGGTGTCCTATTTATACCCGAATCGCTAGTTTTCGCTGTAAAGCCCTCAAGTATGACGAGGAGGTACTTAAAAAAGTGAAAACTGAAAATTCAATTAACATTATTCCTCGAAAAAAACATAATATCTCTCGTAGAGATATTAGCAGTAATGCATTAAAGGTTCTCTATCGTTTGAATAAATCCGGGTATGAAGCGTACTTAGTAGGCGGTAGCGTACGTGATTTACTTTTAGGTAAAAAACCAAAGGATTTTGATATTACTACTAATGCTACACCTGAACAAATGCGTAAACTATTTCGTAATTGTCGTTTAGTTGGACGTCGTTTTCGTTTAGCACACGTTATGTTTGGACTTGAAGTGATAGAAGTTGCTACATTTCGTGGTCCTCATCAATATACAAACATAGCAAATCGCAATCGTTGTCAGTGTCAAAAAAACGGCATGTTATTACGTGATAATATTTTTGGTAGTATTGAAGATGATGCACAACGTCGTGATCTTACTATTAATAGTCTATATTATAGCATATCGGATTTTAGCGTGCGTGATTATGTTGGAGGTTTTCAGGATTTAAAAACAGGAATTATCCGTTTAATTGGCGATCCAGAAACACGTTATCGTGAAGATCCTGTACGCATGCTACGTGTAATACGTTTTGCTGCTAAATTGAATATGCAAATTCATATTGAAACTGCTAAACCTATTGTCAATTTAGTAACATTACTGAAAAACATTCCGCCTGCACGGTTATTTGAAGAATCTCTTAAATTATTACAAACTGGTTTCGGTTTAAATACTTACATGATGATGCGTGAATACCAATTATTTCAACCATTATTTCCAATACTCGCTCAAGGCTTTACAACTCAAGGAAATAGTGTAATGGAACGTTTACTAATACAGGTATTTAAAAACACGGATATTCGTATTAATAACCAGATGAATGTAAATGCTGCATTTTTATTTGCTGCCATGTTTTGGTATCCGCAATTAGAGCTAGCGCAGCGAATTGTACAAAAAAATAGTGTTTCTTATCACGATGCTTCTATATTAGCAATTAATGAAATACTAGATGGAGTGTGTAAAACATTAGCAATTCCAAAGCGGATTACTACATTAATTCGTGATATCTGGCATTTACAGTTGCGTATGTCGCGTCGGCATGGTAAATATGCATGGAAATTAATGGAACACCCAAAGTTCCGTGCTGCCTATGATTTACTAGTCTTACGTGCTAATATTGAAAAAAATCAGCAATTACAACATCTTAGTTGTTGGTGGACAGAATTTCAATCGGCTGTATTAACGCAGCAAAAAAATATGCTAAGTAAAATAGGTAATGAACCTCTAATGTATCGAAATTCTACAAAATTAAACTATTGTGATATAAACTATAACAATCGTAGCAGCAGTACATAATGACGATTGTTTATCTTGCCCTAGGTAGTAATCTAACTAATCCTTTTAATCAAATCAAGTCAGCTTTTGCTGAGTTAGATGCTCTTCCATGTAGTAGTTGTATCACTACTTCATCATTATACCGTACACCACCGTACGGTTTATTAGATCAACCAGACTATTTGAATGCTGTAATATCGCTAGAAAGTACTTTACTGCCAGAAGTATTGCTCGATCATATACAACATATTGAAAAACAACATGGCCGTGTACGTACAGAAAAACATTGGGAAGCCCGTACACTCGATATTGATATTCTTTTGTTTGGTGATGCAGTAATTAATACACCTTCTTTAACAATACCCCATTACGATATGTGTAGACGAGCTTTTATGTTAGTACCGCTCTTAGAAATTGCACCACGACTTTTGCTGCCTAATGGATATGCTTTAGTTGATCTAGTTGCTCAGTTAAAGCACAGTGAAATTCGTCTTTGGAATGAATAATCGGCTGAAATGAAATATCAATTTAATCAGCTGATTAAAAATATACTGAGTTAATTTAAAACACTGGATAATATAATGACGTTAACGACCATTTCTTATTTAAATCAATTAAAATCTGATGGATGCAAATTTGCTGCCTTAACAGCTTATGATTTTTGTTTTGCCCGTTTATTTTCAAATGAAGGGATTCAAGTATTACTAATTGGTGATTCACTTGGCATGACTATACAAGGCCATGATTCTACTCTGCCAGTTACTATCAAAGATATGGTGTATCATATTGCTGCAGTACGCCGAGGAGCACCGCAGGCCCTCATAATAGCTGATATGCCTTTTATGAGCTATGCTACTTTACAAAAAACTTTTAAAAATGCTGCACAACTTATTCAAGCCGGTTCTAATGTAGTCAAACTAGAAGGTGGAGCCGCATTTATAGTAGATACTGTTCGTATGTTAACTGAACGTGCTGTACCAGTCTGTGGTCATCTAGGATTAACGCCACAGTCAGTAAATATTTTAGGAGGCTATAAGATACAAGGTCGTAGTGAAGCTAGTGCTCAACGCCTTCTAGCCGATGCACAAGCATTGGAAGCCGCTGGTGCAAAATTATTAGTTCTAGAGTGTGTGCCAATATCATTAGCGGAATGTATAACTAAATCACTAAGTATTCCAGTTATCGGAATCGGTGCAGGCAATGTCACAGATGGTCAAATTTTAGTCATGCATGATGCATTCGGTTTTACAAATCACAATACTCCAAAATTTGTTAAAAATTTTCTTGCCGAAACAGGCAATATTCGTACTGCAATTCACCAATATATTGCTGAAGTCAAAGCAGAAACATATCCAGCCATTCAACATAGTTTTGAGTAAATAAGCAGGAGAACTAATTGATCATCATTAAACAATTATCGACATTGAATTTTAAAATGCGACAATTACGAGACCAAGATAAAAACATTGCGTTAATACCTACCATGGGTAATTTGCATGCAGGCCATCTCTCATTGGTCCATGAAGCACAAAAAAAAGCTGATATTATTGTAGTATCAATTTTTGTTAATCCAATACAATTTGAAAATGCTGAAGATTTATCTAATTATCCACATACCCTAAAAGAAGATTGTAAAAAATTGGATGACCAAAAGGTTGACATAGTATTTATTCCTAGTGTAATAGATATGTATCCTAATGGCATTATTAACCAAACTTTCGTTGAAGTTCCATATTTATCACAGTTATTGGAAGGGCATAAACGTCCAGGTCATTTTCGAGGCGTTACTACCATTGTAAGCAAATTATTTAATCTTGTACGACCAAATATTGCATTTTTCGGTGAAAAAGATTTTCAGCAACTAGTCATTATTCGAAAAATGGTTATAGATATGAATTTTAATATCCATATTGTCGCAGTGCGTACAGTACGTGCTCATGACGGTTTAGCGTTAAGTTCGCGAAATCGATATTTAAGACTAGATGAACGTAAAATTGCAC
The DNA here is from genome assembly GCF_000971765.1 of Candidatus Pantoea carbekii. GTDB lineage: Bacteria > Pseudomonadota > Gammaproteobacteria > Enterobacterales > Enterobacteriaceae > Pantoea_A > Pantoea_A carbekii. Next base: position 114,007 of record NZ_CP010907.1, read on the forward strand.
CATCTTTATATAACGTCATTAAAAATATGTCACAACGTTTAAATAAAAATGACTATCATATTGATGAAATTATTACCAATGCGGAAGTTACATTAAAAAAAGAAGGATTACGACCAGATAGCGTAGCAATTGTTGATGCCACCACTTTAGAATCAGTTAACAAACATACTAAACATGCGGTGATACTAATAGCGGCATTTTTAGGCAAGGTGCGTTTGATTGATAGTCAACAAGTGTATTTAAAGAAGAAAAAATGATATATTATAAAATAAAATTTAGTATATAGATAATAAACTAGAATAAATGTCAAAAAAATTGATAATATATTTGGCGTTAAATTTAAAGTAAAATAACCTTTTAGCATCATAAAAGATAATCTCTTTTATCATTTTTTCAGAAAGATTTAAATATATAACACCAATCACAATGATTCAAAATCAGTATATTATTTTAATAATTTACCTCTATTCAAACTTAATATAACTAAATAGTATCCCGGGTATAAATATATGAAAATATTTATTTCTTCTTATCATTCATTTTAATATTGAATACATGCAATACATATTAATGTTTAAAATAAATTATCAATAACTCTGCATAACTTATTATTACTCAATTGTTAAAATTATTATTGATTTTTTTTAAAAAAATATTTGATTTTAAATTAAGTAAATATTTCATTTAGATTAATATCTTTTATATATATGCAGATATTCAATTAAGTACGTAATCCTCTTCCGCGCTCAATAAGAATATAGACCATAACGTAAAATATTATCATAAATATTAACAAGACTAACATTGTTAGTTGTAAAGGAACTTCGTTTATCCCTAGAAAACCATAACGAAAACCACTTATCATATAAACTATAGGATTTAGCCTTGACAATGTCTGCCAAAAAGGTAGTAGTAATCTCAAAGAATAAAATACACCACCGAGATATGTCAAGGGAGTCAGTACAAAAGTAGGAATAAGACTAATATCATCAAAATTTTGTGCGAATACTGCATTAAGTAGACCAGCTAGTGAAAACAAAATTGCTGTTAAAAAAAGTGTAATGCCTACCATTGGCCATGAATATACATGGAATGGAATAAAAAATAATGATACTAGTGTCACTAAAACGCCTACACATACACTACGTGCCACACCTCCACCTATATAACCAATAATAATTATATGTGTTGGCACTGGTGCTATAAGCAGTTCTTCAATATTACGCTGAAATTTAGCGCTAAAAAAAGAAGATGCAACATTAGCGTACGCATTTGTGATAACTGACATCATAATAAGACCAGGTACTATAAACTGCATATAGTTAAACCCACACATGCCTTTCATATGTGAGCCAATTAAATTTCCAAAAATAATAAAATATAATGTAATAGTAATTACTGGTGGTACTAAAGTTTGAATCCAAATACGCGCAAATCGATTAATTTCTTTACTCCAAATGCTTTTAAGGGCTATCCAGTAAAATTTCGTCATATTTTTACCTCTTTTTGCTTTGCGTCAAGCTAACGAATAGCTCCTCTAGACGGTTTGCTTTATTACGCATACTTAATACTTCTATTCCTTGTGCGCTAAGTTGGCTAAATATACTATTTAAACTTTGCTCGCGCATCACTTCTACTTCAAGCGTTGCAGAATCCAATATACGATACTGAAAGTGCTTCAAGCATGGCGGAGAACTAGATGGCGCTAAATCAAAAATGAAAGTCTCTGATTGTAGTTTTGAGAGCAAATCTTTTGTCGAAGTGTTTTCAACTAATTCGCCGTTTTGAATAATGCCAATATTCCGACATAGCATTTCTGCTTCTTCGAGATAGTGGGTAGTAAGAATAATAGTAGTACCTTTAGCATTTAGATCCTTTAAAAATATCCACATCGCACGACGTAACTCAATATCTAAACCTGCAGTTGGTTCATCAAGAATTAATAATCTTGGCTCATGCATTCGTGCGCGAGTGAGCATGAGACGACGTTTCATACCACCTGATAGCATCCTTGCACGCTCATTACGTTTGCTCCATAGATCAACTTGATTGAGGTATTTTTTCGCACGTATATTAGCCTCACGACGCTCAACACCATAATAACCAGCTTGATTTACTACAATCTGCATTACAGTTTCGAAAGGATTAAAATTAAATTCTTGTGGAACTAACCCAAGTTGACGTTTGGCATAAACTGCATCTTTCTGTAAATCATAGCCAAATACACGCACGGTACCGCTAGATTTAATGACTAATGAACTAATAATACCAATAATAGTGGACTTACCAGCACCATTCGGTCCTAGCAAGGCATAAAAATCGCCAGCATCTACATTTAAATCAATTCCTTTAAGCGCTTGTACACCACTAGGATGATAAGTTTTAGTCAAGCTAGAAATTTTTAGTGCATTACTCATTACTCATCTCCATACTCTATGATAGTAAGATTATAGTTATGTAGAATAGTTGGTTATCTTTAATTGAGAGATCCGGTTAATTGAGAATTAATCGATTTGAGAAATCAAAGGAATTAAATAAGATAACAATAATAATCTACCCATCTACTCTATATATTAGAAAAATTAAGAGTAAATAAGCTATTACGTTATCCATTAGTTGATTAAAATTCTAGTAGCCTTGAAATAATATTTTAATTATTCATCTACCATGACAATTTTACCAATATAGGGTAAATGACGATAATGCTGTGCATAATCTATTCCAAAGCCCACTACAAATTCATCTGGAATAGTAAAACCCACATATTCAACAGTTACATCTGTTTCACGACGATCAGGCTTATCTAATAGTGTACAAATTGCTAATGATTTTGGATCACGTAACAGCAGCATTTCATATACTTTTCTTAATGTATTTCCAGAATCAATAATATCCTCTACTATCAATACATCTTTATCACGTATATCTTCATCAAGATCTTTAAGAATTTTGACATCGCGTGTTATAGAAAACATTTCATTCCCATAACTAGAGGTTGTCATGAAATCGACTTCATGTGATATATTGATAGCTCGACAAAGATCAGCTATAAACATAAAGGAACCACGAAGTAGGCCTACTAATACCATTTTACTAGTACTATTACGATAACGATCGCTAATTTGTTGGCCAAGTTCGATAATACGATCCTCTATTTCTTGCTTAGAAAACATCATACTAACAATATGTTTCAATAAATTTTTCTCTTTAAATTTAAAGAATTATTATAAGTAACATTCATGGTACCAGAATTTATGAAATTCTAATATTTTTAAAATCATATTTTACTTTACTAAAAATTTATATCTAATTTTACTAGATACTAATCTTACTATAAATATAAAAATCTTAAAAGTTAAAAACTTTTTATATTTATACAGCAAAAGTGTAGTGACTGAGTAAGTATTTTATTCCTTAAGATGAATACTTAACATTTTATCAGATGTAATAATCTTACAAAGTTATACAATACTTAGCTAAGTATTCAAATAATTGTTTTTCAATAAATGAGTTACGTGTTTTCGATAAATATCTAATTGTTTATAATTACAAAAAAATATTTTTAACTATATAATGAATGATAAAGTTTTTTACATCCTTTATTTTTTCAAATAACAATCAGAAAGACTGTAAATACTATTTAGATATTTTGGTGATGCAATGCATATATTCGTGTATGTATTATAATAATAGCATTATAGTCTCTATTTTAATATATTGTAAGTAATTAATATTAACTCAGTTAGAGTAATACTCCATATGCAGAAGTCACTGAATACTTCATTTTCAATGATACCAAATCTAATTTTAAATCTATTTAAAATCTATTTCAATCTCAAAATGTTTGAATTAAGATCTTTGAATAATTTAAAATATTATTTTTTTGCTTTTGGATTAAGCACATCAGTAATACTACCTTGAAATATTTGAGCTGCTAATCCAATAGATTCATTTAAAGTAGGATGTGCATGAATAATTAGTGCAATATCTTCAGCATCACAACCCATTTCAATGGCTAATCCAATTTCTCCTAAGAGCTCGCCACCATTGCTACCAACTACTGCCCCGCCAATAATACGGTGATTATCTTTATTAAAGATTAGTTTAGTAATACCGTTCGAACAATTAGAAGCAATAGCACGACCTGACGCAGTCCATTTAAAATGAGCTGTTTCGTAGCCAATCTTTTTTTCTTGAGCTATTTGCTCTGTTAAACCAACCCATGCTACTTCTGGATCTGTATAAGCTATGGAAGGAATTACTTTTGGGTCAAAGTAATGTTTTAAGCCTGATATTACTTCAGCTGCTATATGTCCTTGATGTATAGCTTTATGTGCTAACATCGGTTGACCAACGATATCTCCTATAGCATAAATGTGTTGCACATTAGTACGCATTTGCTTATCAACACATATAAATGCGTTTTTATCTAATTTTACACCAGCTTTATCTAAAGCTAATTCTTTAGTATTAGGTACACGACCAATTGCTACTAAGATCACATCGTAAACATTTGTTTTGATAATATTTGTTTTATCTTGTAATTCAACATAGACTCCTTCTTGTTTTAGATTTACATTAACTAATTTAGTTTCTAACATTAAATTAAATTTTTTATTAATAGATTTCATGAAAACTGTTGCTATATCTTGGTCTGCACCAGAAATCAATTGGTTACATATTTCAACTATATCGATTTTGGAACCTAATGCATGGTAAATATTACCTATTTCAAGACCAATTATGCCCCCTCCTATTATTAATAAGCGTTTCGGTATTTTTTCTAGTCGAAGAGCAGCAGTAGAATCCCATATGCGAGGATCTTCATGTATTGCTAAAGGAAGTTTGACAGGATAAGAACCTGTTGCAATAATAACATTATCAAAGTTAATTTGAGTAAAATTAGCTTCGTGTTGTACTATTACACTATGAGAAGAACTAAATTTGCCTATACCTTGCAGGATTTGAATATGACGATTTTTAGCCATATTTACAAGCCCACTAGTTAGCTGCTTAATTACTTTGTTTTTCCAAATATTAATTTTGCTTATGTCGATAATAGGCTGAGAAAATATAACTCCATTTTCTTTAAGGCTACTACTATCGTCAATGATTTTTGCAACATGCAATAAGGCTTTGGAAGGAATGCAACCTACGTTCAGACAAACACCACCGAGAGTACTATAGCGCTCTACTATTACAGTTTTTAAACCTAAATCTGCGCAACGAAAGGCTGCAGAATAACCTGCAGGACCTGATCCGAGTACTAAAACTTGAGTGTAAATCTCTTTATTCATGATGATCTCTTAAAATTTCTAGTGGTCAAAATAAGTTTGAAAAACTCCTTAATACTATATGTATATTAGAATATTTCACTTTAAAATCTATTCAATTCATATAAATACTTTTAAGTACAACAATGCTGAACATCTATTACCTAAATACCATAACCATAAATTAAGCTTTAAGCTTATACAGTAAGTTTGATTACATCACATTACTAGATATCGGATATCGAATAATATACGCTTAATAATATTTATAAATCTAGCACCATCAGCACCATCAATCACTCGGTGATCAAAAGAAAGAGAAATTGGCATTATTAGACGTGGGGTAAACTCTTTACCGTTCCAAACAGGCTCCATCATAGATTTAGAAACACCAAGGATAGCTACTTCTGGTGCATTAACAATAGGAGAAAAGTATGTAGTTCCTAATCCTCCTAAGTTAGATATAGTGAAACAACCACCTTGTACATCATGAGGAGTTAGTTTGCCATCATGTGCTTTTTTTGACATTACCATTAATTCACGGCATAGTTCATTGATACTTTTTTTGTTTACGTCTTTAAATACAGGCACTACTAAACCGTTTATAGTATCCATTGCAATACCAATATTTATATATTTTTTAAGTATCAATTTTTGTGCATCTTTAGATAATGAACTATTAAAAAAAGGCATTTTTTCCAATGCATTTGAAACTACTCTCATAATAAAAACTAATAACGTGAGCTTAAGATCTAACTTGTTTTTTTGAATTTCAGTATTTTGCTCTTTTCGAAATGCTTCTAGTTCTGTAATATCGACCTTATCGAAATGGGTAACATGTGGAATTACAGTCCAATTGCGACTAAGATTAACAGCAGAAATTTTCTGAATACGCTTTAGTTCTATTTCTTCTATTTCTCCAAACTTACTGAAGTCTACTTGAGGCGACATTAATGCACTTGTTGATGAACTACTACCTTTAACTATGAAATTATCTGATAATATTTCTGTATTTTTTAGTGTATCTCTTACATAACATTGTATATCTTCTTTTAAAATACGACCTTTTCGACCAGTGCCTTTTATTTTTAAAAGGTTTATACCGAATTCATATGCTAGACGACGAATTAACGGTGTAGCATGAACATAAGAAACAACCTTGTTTTCAGAAAACTTACTTTTTATATCAGTTTTAGGATTTGATTCTGTTATTTTTTTGCTGTCTGAAGTAAAGAGATTGTTTTTCACTTCAAACACCATGATCAGTGAACCAGTACTTACTTTATCTCCACTTAAAACTTTTAATTCTTTAACAGTTCCACAAAACGGAGATGGAACATCCATTGAAGTTTTATCTCCTTCGACAGTAAGCAATGATTGTTCAAATTCAACTTTATCACCTACGTTAACCAAAATGTCAGTGACTTCAACTTTATCTAACCCAATATCCGGCATTTTAATTTCTATTTCCATTATGTTTTTTTATACCTCTTACGCCAACCTTGGGTTAATTTTGTTAGTATCGATGTTAAATTTGAATATTGCTTCTGTTACTATTTTTTTGTCAATTTTACCACATTTAGCTAACTCACTTAACGCAGACACTACAATATATGACGTATCTACTTCAAAATAATGTCGCAAAGTTTCTCGACTATCTGAACAACCGAAACCATCCGTGCCTAATACTCGATAATTTTTAGTTGGTAAATAACTATAAACTTGTTCAGCAAATAGTTTTATATAATCTGTTGACGCTACTGCTGGTTCATTATTCATCACCTGTGCAATATACGGTATACGTGGTTTTTCATTCGGATGTAACATATTCCAGCGTTCACAATCCTGACCATCTCGAGCAAGTTCAGTAAATGAAGTTACACTGTACACATCACACCCAATATCATAATTATTAGCCAAAATCTGAGCCGCTTTACGAACATGACGTAAGATAGCTCCTGAACCGAGTAACTGTACTTTACCTGTTTTACCGCTTAGCGTTTCTAGCTTATAAATGCCTTTGCAAATACCTTTTTCCACGCCATTTGGCATTGCTGGCATATAATAATTCTCATTCAATGTAGTAATATAGTAATAAATATTTTCCTGTTTTTCACCGTACATGCGTACTAAACCATCATGTACAATAACTGCAACTTCATAAGCATAAGATGGATCATAAGAAATACAATTTGGAATAGTTAATGACTGAATGTGGCTGTGCCCATCTTCATGCTGTAAACCCTCGCCATTAAGTGAAGTTCGACCAGAAGTACCACCAATTAAAAAACCACGTGCTTGTTGATCACCTGCTAACCACATAAGATCACCGATTCTTTGAAAACCAAATATTGAATAATAAATGTAAAATGGAATCATCGGTAGATTGTTAGTACTGTAAGAAGTGGCAGCTGCTAACCACGAAGAACCTGCTCCTAATTCATTAATTCCTTCTTGCAAAATCTGTCCTTTTTTGTCTTCTTTATAATAAGCAAGTTGATCGCGATCTTGAGGAATATATTTTTGACCATCTGAGTTATAGATACCAATTTGACGAAATAAGCCTTCCATACCAAAGGTACGTGCTTCATCTGATATAATTGGCACCAAACGATCTTTTATCGGATTATTTTTTAACATGATATGCAGTATACGTACGAAAGCTACAGTAGTAGAAATATTTTTATGCTGTTCTTGTAACAATGCGCTAAATTCTTCTAGTGTTGGTATTTTAAGTTGTTCTGTAAATTTTATTCGACGGCTAGGTAAGTAGCCGCCCAATTTTTTGCGTTGATTATGTAAATAATTATATTCTTCTGAATCTTTTTGAAAGGTTATGTACGGTAACTGATGGATTTCATCATCACTTACCGGTATATTAAATCGATCACGAATATAACGAATACTGTCGATATCCATTTTTTTTACTTGGTGAGCAATATTTTTAGCTTCAGCGGTAGTACCCATACCATAACCTTTGATAGTGTGTAAAAGAATTAACGTAGGTTGATTTTTAGTTTCATTTGCTTGTTTTAATGCAGCATAAATTTTTTTTGGATCATGACCACCACGATTTAAAGAAAATATTTCTTCATCTGTCCAATATTTTACTAATTCGGCAGTTTCTGGATATTTACCGAAGAAATTTTTTCGCACATAAGCACCATCACGAGATTTAAAAGTTTGGTAATCTCCATCAAGTGTCTCATTCATAAGCTGAATCAACTTACCACTATTATCTTGCTCAAATAATTTATCCCAACGACTACCCCAAATAACTTTAATTACTTTCCAACCAGCACCAATAAAAATACCTTCTAATTCATTAATTATTTTACCGTTACCATTTACAGGACCATCTAGACGTTGTAAGTTACAATTAATAATAAAAATTAAATTATCTAATTTTTCACGTGCTGCAATAGTAATAGCACCTTTAGATTCTGGCTCATCCATTTCACCATCACCAAGAAAAGCGTAAACTTTTTGATTCATAGTATCTTTCAGACCGCGATGCTGTAGATATTTTAAAAATTTCGCTTGATAAATGGCATTTAATGCACCTAACCCCATGGATACTGTTGGAAATTGCCAAAAAGCTGGCATTAATTTTGGATGTGGATACGAAGATAAACCATTTCCCTTTACTTCTTGTCGAAAATTATTCATTTGTTTTTCTGTAATACGACCTTCAAGAAATGCACGTGAGTAGATGCCCGGAGAAATATGCCCTTGAAAATAAACTAAATCACCTCCATTTTTCTCACTTTCTGCACGAAAGAAATGATTAAAACAAACTTCATAAATAGTGGCAGATGATTGAAAAGAGGAAATGTGTCCACCTAATTCTAAATTTTTCTTCGACGCCCGCAGAACTGACATAATAGCGTTCCATCGAATTGCAGAACGAATACGACGTTCAAGAAAAATATTTCCAGGGTATTCTATTTCATTTTCAATTGGAATAGTATTAACATAATTACTTATAATAGAGCAATCTGTAATAATTTTTACTCCTCTTTTACGTGCAGCTATTAATATTTTATTAATTAGATATTGCGCTCGTTCAACACCTTCTTGATGAATGACAGATTCGATTGCCTGTAACCAATCACGAGTTTCGATCGGATCTACGTCATTTTGTAAATGTTCTGACATAGGGAGATTCCTTATGTGTATGTTTCTAAAGAAATGAGACAACAATATTTATATTGAATACTAGTTAAACTAGATTAACAGCATCAACAAAAAGTTTTTAATCCTTACCGAACAATAATACTGCTATCATGTTTTATGATATTACTCTAATAAACAAAGATACCTTTGCTTTTAATAATTATGTTTTATTTAATGTGTAAAAATTAAATAAAATTTTGGATGTATTTAAAATAAGCTCAAGGTATTAAGGTGCTCATCATTTCTTTTCCAGAATTTTTTTAATGAAGATGCTGAAAGTACAACTGTGTTTTAAATAAAAATTTCAATTTGAGCTTCAACGTATTACATCAGTTGCATTAAGTAGCAACTATAAATATTAAAATTTTTAGCTATCTAATTTAAAAAAAATTAATTTTTATTGGCTTAATATAAATCAATTTTTATCAATGAGAGATCTGATTAATTATTCATTTTAATGAAATTGAATTTTTAAAAATTAGTAATATCAATATTCAATTTCTTACATTAAGTGAATTAACATAATTAAGATTTTATATTTCAGTCAAAAAAAAGTAGTCAGAATTCAATCAGTGCCACAGTATTCTATCTTTATCTTTTGATATTAATTAAATTAATAAATATTTATATGTATCTCATTAAATGATTTCCTATTAGTGAAGATATTTCAGCCATATCAATTTAAGATAAAAATCTAAATTTAATTTAAAAATTAAAATCATGAATCTATATAAAGCATTAAATACAACATATATGCTGATTAAATTGTTAAAAAGATCACGTAAAGGTATAGAATATCTTCATATTACACAATTTTTATAAAAAAAGTAAAAAGAGATGTAAAATATTGAATTGATCATTATGCTAATGATCATTGTAGTTCATTAAGTTAAGAGAATAGTATTGTATTTATGGTATGAAAATATGAACTCTAATAGCTTTGTCATGTAGGCATTGCAAGTATACACAATAACATTATGAGGTTTTTATGGAACAACAGCATAGCGAAACGCTGCACCGCGATCTAAAAAATCGCCATATTCAGCTAATTGCGCTAGGCGGTTCAGTAGGTACTGGTTTTTTTCTAGGAAGCGGATCAGTGATTACATCAGCTGGGCCATCAGTAATTCTTGGGTACACTATTGCCGGTTTTATTGCCTTTCTTATTATGAGGCAATTAGGCGAAATGGTTGTAGAAGAACCAGTAGCAGGTAGTTTCAGTTATTTTGCTTGTAAATACTGGAGTAACTTTGCTGGTTTTGTATCAGGTTGGAATTACTGGGCACTTTATGTATTAGTGGCTATGGCAGAACTCACAGCTGTTGGTAAATATATCCAGTTCTGGCTTCCATCTTGTCCTACTTGGATAACAGCTGCTATTTTTTTTATTATAATTAATACTATTAATATGAATAATGTAAAAACGTTCGGAGAAACGGAATTTTGGTTCGCACTAATCAAGATAATAGCTGTTATCAGCATGATTGTTTTTGGTAGTTGGCTATTAGTAAGCGGTAACGGCGGTCCGCAAGCTTCCATTAAGAACCTTTGGAATCAGGGAGGTTTTATGCCTAATGGTATAAACGGACTGATAATGATGATGGCAATCATTATGTTTTCATTTGGTGGTTTAGAATTAGTAGGTATTACAGCAGCAGAAGCTAGCAACCCAGAAGACAGCATTCCAAAAGCTACTAATCAAGTACTTTGGCGTGTTTTAATTTTTTATATTGGTTCGCTGGTTGTGTTGTTATCTCTTATGCCATGGACACGAATTACTGATACAACTAGCCCGTTTGTACTGATTTTTCATGAATTAGGTGATTCTTTAGCAGCTAATGCTTTAAATTTAGTCATTTTAACTGCTGCATTATCAGTTTATAATAGTGCAGTATATTGTAACAGCCGTATACTATTTGGCCTAGCCAAACAAGGTAATGCTCCTAAAATACTGATGAAGTTAGATCGTCATGGTGTACCTATAACAAATATTTTTGTATCTGCTATAGCTACTGGTTTATGTGTTTTAATTAATTTTATAATGCCTGGTGAAGCTTTTGGTCTTTTGCTGGCATTGGTAGTATCTACGTTAGTTATTAATTGGGCTTTAATCAGCTTTACACATATGAAATTTCGTGAAAAAAAAGATCAACAAGGTATCGTTACAAGATTCAAATCAATACTTTATCCTGTTAGCAATTGGATCTGTTTATTATTTATGTTCTTTATACTGATTATTATGGCACTTACTCCCGGAATGGCAACTTCTGTATGGTTAGTGCCCGTTTGGCTTTTGCTTTTGTCTGTAAGTTATGCTATCGTCAAAAAAAATAAAATACAAAATGTATGATTTTAAATTTTACTTTATCGACCTCATTTTTTTTAAAAATTGATATTTTATGAATTTTTAGGTAAATATTTTTATATATGGTATCAGGATTACAATTTTTTTAAGAAAGATGAAATTAAAAGCGTTTTTGGCAATATTTTACACATCAAATAGATTTTCATTCTGATTTTTAAAACATGACGTACTTGAATTTTTATCACATAGTAATATAATTACTATGCATTTAAAGATGCAAGTACATTTATTTTGTATTCCAATTTTTCAATTTAAATTAAATTTTGTATTTTTAGTATCACTGTTGTCTGGATAATACTTGATACTTAGCGATGTAGATATATATCTTTTTCTGATATAGTATCAAAAAATTAAATACATTATGTATATGAAATATACATATATTTAACTAGCCATTTTAAAAGCAAAAAGATAGAGTATTATAAATATAGAGTTAAATTTTATATAATTGCACATTATGAAATCCCGTTATTATAATACTGGTGACCGCCGTCGGACTTTAATGGCACGTATACAGCAGGATATAAAACAAGTTGTTGAACGTGCACTGCAGGAAGATTTAGGTGGCAAAGTAGACATTGATAAAGATATTACAGCTTTATTGTTACCAAAAGATAAAAACGGAAAAGCACAGGTTATTACGCATGAGGCGGGCATTTTTTGTGGTAAACGCTGGGTTGAAGAAGTTTTTATTCAATTAGGGAATCAAGTAAGTTTGATTTGGCATGTAGAAGAAGGACAAAAGCTCATTGCTTATCAAGTTTTATTTGAACTACAAGGTCCTGTTCGTCTTCTGCTAACTTCAGAACGAACTGTGCTTAATTTTTTACAAATGTTATCCGGCATAGCAACCCAAGTAAATCATTACGTTACTTTATTAGCGGACAGTAAAACACAATTACTAGATACACGAAAAACGTTTCCAGGTTTACGTACTGCTATGAAGTATGCAGTATTATGTGGTGGAGGTCAAAATCATCGATTGGATCTGTCTGATGCATTTTTAATAAAAGAAAACCATATTATTGCGAGTGGTTCCATAAAGAATGCAGTGGAAAAAGCGCTATTTCTCTACCCTGATTTACCAGTAGAAGTTGAAGTAGAAACTTTGCAAGAGTTACAAAACGCACTTAATGCTGGAGCTGATATTATTATGCTAGATAATTTTAGTCTCAATATGATAAAAGAGGCAGTAAGTATAAATAACAATACAGCATTACTAGAAGTTTCAGGAAATGTTGATTCAATAACATTACCTCAAATTGCAACAATGGGAGTGGACTATATATCAATTGGAGCACTAACTAAACATTTACATGCATTAGACATTTCCATGCGTTTTTTATAACATTTAATTGTTATATTTAAGATAATCATTTTATGTGTATTGGCATAATTCACTATAGATAACTATTTAATTAATTTGATTTATATTGATTTTCAATTTATGATTCTACTGCTAGTAGAAATTTTGTAACAAAGATTTATTAGGGTAAAAATTATATTTTATTAAAATTTAACATATAATAAAAAATATTACATTTTAACATATTAGATTAATGATATTTATATTTAAATATAACAAGATAAATTCATTTGAATAATATTAATGCCTAGAATATAATAAGTTGGATGTAGATCTATTCATTATAACTGTTGCCCATTTTTGTGAAATTTATTCGTTTTCTTATAATTTAGTGATTAGAATGAGATTATTAATACAGTAGTTATCATATTTTACACATTATCAAATAAGATCAGATTTGATTACTAACAAATATTTTTTGCCTATCTTTTATCTTCATTAAGATATATTTCTTAAACATAGTAAGAAAAGATTTAGATTGCGAGAGAATAACTATGCGTTTTAACGTTGTCGCACTTACTGGTGGTATTGGCAGTGGGAAAAGTACCGTTGCTAATGTGTTTTCGGAATTAGGCATTAATATTATTGACGCTGATAGTATTGCTAGAGAAATTGTTCGACCGGGTTCGCCAGCATTGCAAAAAATCATAGCTCGTTACAGTAGATCTATTTTAACTGAAGAAGGTAAGTTGAATCGTGCTATGTTACGTAACATTATTTTTCAATCATGTAAAGAAAAAAATTGGCTTGATGACTTACTACATCCCTTAATTAATATGCGTACAGAGCAACTTAAAAAATTGACTAGCTCACCTTATATCATTTGGGTTGTGCCACTTTTAATAGAAAATGGACTGCAACATTTAGCTGATCGGGTATTAGTAATTGATACAGAAGAAATTATACAGTTGCAGCGCACACAACGTCGTGATAAAATTTCATTTAATCAAGTAGAAAAAATTCTTTCCGTTCAAATTAGTCGTACACAACGCTTAGCTTATGCAAATGATGTCATCGAAAATAATGGCACGATAGAACAGATGATGGAGCGGGTTGCTGAACTTCATCAATCTTACTTACGCTTAGCAGCAATTGGATAGGATTAATGTTATGAGTACAGATATTTTGTTTGAATACCCTCTTAATGAAAGAATGCGTACTTGGTTGCGTGTTGAATTCTTGATTAATCAATTATATGAAGTTGTACCGGTAACAAACTCAGTTTCAGTACTAAGCGTTTTCCGTATCATTAGTGATTTATTAGATATTTTTGAGCGTGGTGATATACGTACAGAACTTTTAAAAGAGTTAGAACGCCAACAACAAAAATTACGTACTTGGATCGATGTACCAAATGTGGATAGGCAACTTGTAAGTAATTTATGTAAACAATTAGAACAACAATCTAATAGCTTAAAAAATGCACCGCGCATGGGGCAATATTTGCGAGAAGATCGTATGATTTCATTGGTACGTCAACGACTTAATATTCCAGGTGGATGCTGTAGTTTTGACCTACCCAGCCTACATATTTGGTTGAATCAAGAACAATCATTACGAAATTCCCAAGTTAATAGTTGGTTAGTATCACTCCATTCCTTGAGTGATAGTTTGAATATAGTACTAGATCTTATTCGTCAGTCGGGTGTTTTTCGTAATCAAACTAGTTTAAACGGTTTTTATCAAGATCATGCTGAAGGGTTTGATTTATTACGATTACACATAACTTTGGAAAATGCTTTTTATCCACAAGTATCTGGACACAAAAGTCGGTATACTATTCGATTTCTTCCTATACATAGTGAATGCAATGAAATTCCAGCTCGTTTAAATTTTGAATTGGCCTGTTGTTAAATAATTAAGTCATTAACTTAAAAACTTTAAAAAAATAAAAATTTATTAATAATATAACAGGTTATCTCAATAACTAAATTTAATTTAAAATCAATTTTTTTATAAATAGCGAAATTTGTTCAATAATAATAATCAATTTTAATATTCGAAAATATTGAACAATAAAATAGCACATTTCAAAATGAAAGATTTATAACAAAATTTTTTTTACTATTTTTACATATAGCGCTACAGAAATAGCGCTATCTAAGCATGCATTATTAATACTCATTTTTGTGTCATTTAATTGTAAATTAAAAATAATATTATTATATATACAGTAATATGAAAAGCAAAATACTGCAAAATTCATGTCACTCAAAAAATTTTAAAGTAATTTCATGAATAGGAGTATTTTGATGATTTTTTTAAAAAAGTAATAGTGTGTATAATATCTATAAACGACCATGACATTGCTTATATTTTTTACCTGAATTACATGGACAAGAATCATTACGGCCTATTTTTTTTTCTTTTGGTTGCAATATTTTTTTATTGTTTATTTTTAAATCATTAAATTGGTGTTCAAAATTCACATTTACTGCTTCTTTTTTTACATCTAATTGTAATTTGCTTAAAGTACTAATGACTTCATATTTTAGTGACTCAAGCATGATAGAAAACATATTAAAGGATTCACGTTTGTATTCTTGTTTTGGATCTTTTTGAGCATAACCTCGTAAATGTATACCTTGACGCAGGTAGTCCATAGCTGCAAGATGTTCTTTCCAAAGCGAATCTAATGTCTGAAGCATTATACTTTTCTCTAAGTTACGCATGATTTCTGACCCAAACGTATTTTCTTTAATAGAATAATTTTTAATGGCATATTGAATAATTTGATCACATAGTTTTTCTTCATTCAAATCCATATCTAAACTCAACCATTCAGCAATTGGTAGATTAAGATCGAAATCATTCCGGAGACAGTCTTCAAGTCCTGATATATTCCACATTTCTCGAAAAGATTGTGAAGGAATATAATTATTAATAGTAGTTTTAAAAACGTCTTTTCGAATATTATTAATAGTTTCAGATATGTTAGATATAGATAATAATTCATTACGCTGGCTATAAATAGCGTGACGTTGATCGTTAGCTACATCATCGTATTCTAAAAGTTGTTTACGGATTTCAAAATTACGACTTTCAACTTTATACTGCGCATTGGAAATTGCTTTAGTTATCCATGGGTGTTCAATAGATTCACCTGGTTTCATACCTAATTTTCGCATCATATTCGACACACGATCCGATGCAAAAATACGCATTAGAGTGTCTTCCATAGACAAATAAAAACGTGATGAACCCGGATCACCTTGACGTCCTGCACGACCGCGTAGTTGATTATCTATTCGACGTGATTCATGACGTTCTGTACCAATAATATGCAAACCACCAGCAGATAAAACGTCATTATGACGTTTTTGCCATGCAATTTTAATTTTTTGAATTTTTTCTTCGGTAGGGTTTTTCAAGATGGCCATTTCTGCTTTCCAATTACCACCAAGTATAATATCCGTACCGCGACCGGCCATATTAGTAGCAATAGTTATTGCACCTGGCTGTCCAGCCTGTGCAATAATATCTGCTTCTCGAGCGTGAAATTTTGCATTTAAAACATTATGTTTAATTCCATTACGCATCAACGCATGAGAAATTAATTCAGATTTTTCAATGGAAATTGTACCAACTAAAACAGGTTGATGTCTCAAATTACACGTACGAATATCATCGATAATAGCATCAATTTTTTCTTTTTCTGTTATATAGACTAAATCGGCCATATCTTTACGTATCATTGGACAATTAGTAGGTATGACAATCGTATTCAGATTATATATAGAACTAAATTCAAGCGACTCTGTATCAGCTGTACCAGTCATACCGGCTAATTTTTCGTAAATACGAAAGTAATTCTGAAAAGTAATAGAGGCTAATGTTTGATTTTCATTGTGAATTTCTACGCCTTCTTTAGCTTCTATAGCTTGATGTAAACCATCAGACCAACGACGTCCTGGCATAATTCGCCCAGTGTGTTCATCTACAATAATTACTTCGCCATTTTTCAACACATAGTCAACATCTCGCGTAAATAACATATGAGCGCGCAGAGCTGCAGTAACATGATGCATCAACATAATATTAGTTGATGAATATAATGACTCGCTTTCTTTTATAAATTTATGTTTTAACAATAATTTTTCTACTTTAATAAGACCTCTTTCGGTCATATGTGCCTGACGTGATTTTTCATCCATCCAAAAATCGCCTTCACCGTCAGATGTTAAGGAGTTTTCTTTTTCTTGACGAACTAGAAAAGGGATAATTGTATTAATTTTGATGTATAAATCAGAGCTATCTTCCGCGGGTCCAGATATAATTAAAGGTGTACGCGCTTCATCAATAAGTATGGAGTCTACTTCATCAACTAATGCGTAATGTAATTTACGTTGTACCCGTTCTTCTACGCTAAATGCCATATTATCACGAAGATAATCAAAGCCATATTCATTATTAGTACCGTAGGTAATGTCAGCAGCATAAGCTTTACGTTTGGCTTCAACTGATATATCCGGTAGATTAATACCGACACTTAAACCAAGAAATTCGAATAAAGGTCGATTGTTTTCAGCATCGCGCTGTGCTAAATAATCATTCACTGTAACAATATGCACACCTTGTCCGCTTAATGCATTCAGATACGCAGGCAAAGTTGCAGTAAGAGTCTTGCCTTCACCAGTGCGCATTTCAGCAATGCAACGTTCGTTTAATACTATACCACCGAGCAACTGTACGTCAAAATGACGCATGTTGAATACGCGTTCACTAGCTTCACGTACTGTAGCGAAAGCTTCCGGAAGTAACTGTTTTAGATTTTCGCCGTTGAGTAAGCGCTTGCGAAACTGATAGGTTTTTTCTTTTAAAGCGCGATCTGAGAGTCGCCTAAAATCTATTTCCATATCATTAATAATATCCACAATTTTACTCATATGACGTAAAGTACGATCATTACTGCTACCAAAAACTTTGGTTAACAATTTAATTAACATGATAAATTTTTCTCAAGTTAGCAGTGATGCTTATAGACTCTGTAAATTCTACAATAAATAAGCAAAAAAACTCTTAAATATAGCTACCTACTATTAAGGTAATGACCTAATATTAAAAGCGTTCTAGTCATTAGTGTGATTTGATCAATTTATTTTTTAAATTCAATTTGAAAAATAAATTGATTACACTTAAATTCATATTTACTTAATTGTGTTGCTAAGGTGAAATTATTGATAATAAAAATACTGTTAAATTATTTTCATTTTTTTTGTTTCTATTATAATAGAAACAATCAGTTAAATCTCTTGTAAAACAACGAAAAACAGGATACATTTTCTGAAAATTTTAGAGAAAACTAGAAAGGAGTTTATGCTAAAACTAAATTAGTTGCTGTGAAAGTCAAAGGTAAATTGGCATCATCTTCGAAAGTTGCCAATTCCCACGCTTCTTGCTTTGCTAAAAGTGTTTGCAATAGTTTGTTATTTAAAGCATGCCCAGATTTAAATGCCGAAAAAGCTCCTATCATATTAAAACCACACATAAATAAATCACCAATAGCATCCAGCATTTTATGACGAACAAATTCATCTTCAAAACGTAGACCACCTTTATTTAGTACACGAAAATCATCAAGACCAATAGCACAATCCAAGCTACTACCTAAACATAAGCCTTTAGACTGTAGATATTTAATCTCTCTCATAAAACCAAAAGTACGAGCACGGCTTATTTGACGTATAAATGATTCTGCAGAGAAAGTTAATTTATAACATTGTGAACTTGAATTAATTACTGGATGTCGAAAATCGATAGTAAAATCAAGAGAAAAACCATTATAAGGTTTGATTTTTGCCCATTTATCGCCATCATTTACAAGCACTACTTGTTTAACACACATAAAATGTTTTATACTATTCATTTCTTCTATACCGGCATCCATTAACAGATAAATAAAAGGTGCTGCACTACCATCCATGATTGGAATTTCTGGTGCATCTACTTCAATAATAACATTATCTATACCTAGTCCGGCTAAAGCAGCATTTAAATGTTCTACTGTGGAAATACGTACTCCTCCATCGTTTATCAGACAAGTACTCAACGTAGTATCACGTACATATTTTGCATTAGCTTGGAAATCAACTTTTGGATTTAAATCTATGCGACGATAGACTACTCCAGTATTTACTGAAGCAGGACGTAAGGTTAAAGTGAC
This sequence comes from Candidatus Pantoea carbekii, assembly GCF_000971765.1. Taxonomy (GTDB): domain Bacteria; phylum Pseudomonadota; class Gammaproteobacteria; order Enterobacterales; family Enterobacteriaceae; genus Pantoea_A; species Pantoea_A carbekii. Next base: position 133,350 of record NZ_CP010907.1, read on the forward strand.
TTTTTTGCCAGTATGTAGGCCGACACCAGTCACCTGAACCACACGTTTTAATGTCCTTTTTTTAATCATCGCATTACCTCAAATATGATTTATTCTATTCGCTATTATAAATTAAAGATTGGCAAATACGTTAATACAAAAAATCAAACTTTCTTAGCTTTAGATATTATTCTTAGTCTGCTTGCTTACGTAAAAAAGCTGGAATATCTAAATAGTCAGGTTCCTTACTAGATGTTGCAACCTGTTCTTTCATAATTTTTGGAGCTGACTTTTTTTCTTGTAATATTGGAGCACTCAGACCCTTTTTTTTGTAGCAATGATCTATAACTAGCTTAGATGTAGTAGATTGATTAGTTACTAAAGTAATTTCAGGACACTTATCTAAACCTATACCAGTAGCAACAACAGTAACACGCAATGTATCGTTCATCTCTGGATCTAAAGAAGTACCAATGACTACAGTGGCATTTTCAGAAGCAAAAGCACGAATCGTGTTACCAACATTTTCAAATTCATCGAGTTTGAGATCGAATCCAGCAGTAATATTAACTAAAACGCCTCGTGCACCTGATAGATCTATATCTTCTAGTAACGGACTAGATATTGCAATTTCAGCTGCTTCTTCAGCTCGATCTTCGCCACATGCTGCACCAGATCCCATCATGGCATAACCCATTTCTGACATAACGGTACGTACATCTGCAAAATCAACATTCATCAAACCTGGACGTGTGATTAATTCTGCGATACCTTGTACTGCACCTTTAAGAACATTATTAGCTGTACTAAAAGCATCGAGAAGAGAGATACCTCTACCCAAAACTTTTAACATTTTATCATTTGGAATAATGATCAGTGAATCAACATGTTTAGAGAGAGCCGAAATACCTTGTTCTGCAAAAGCCATTCGTTTTTTACCTTCAAAATGAAAAGGTTTAGTAACTACTGCAACTGTTAAAATATCTAGTTCTTTTGCCAATTCAGCTACTACTGGCGCAGCACCAGTACCTGTACCTCCTCCCATACCTGCAGCAATAAATACCATATCAGCTCCATCCAATGCAGAACGTAGTGCTTCACGATCTTCTTCTGCTGCAGTGCGACCAATTTCAGGATTTGCACCAGCGCCAAGCCCTTTAGTTATATTAGTACCAATTTGAATAATTTGAGCCACGGCGATTTTACGTAATGCTTGTGCATCAGTGTTTACAGCAAAAAATTCTACGCCCTCAATATGTTCACGCACCATGTGTTCTACAGCATTCCCTCCTCCACCACCAATACCGATAACTTTAATAACTGCGTCATTGCTTAACTCCATAGGTTCAAACATAATTTTCCCCCTTTACATGACTATATTCTAGTCAATAAGATACCATAATATGATAACTATGCTTATCTTTGATAAAAACTAAAATTCCTTCTTAATCCAATCGTTAAATCGCTTAAACCAGCTTCGTATTGAAGACCGTTTTTCTAATTCAGTATCAGCATTCATTTGTAACTCTTTGCCATACAATAGTAATCCTACTGCTGTTGAATAATAAGGTTTCTGCACATAATCTGTTAACCCTGTAATATTTAGTGGTTGCCCAATACGGACCTGCATCTTGAACACTTTTTGCGCACAGGCTACTAAACCTTCTATCTGTGCTGCTCCTCCAGTAAGTACGATACCAGCTGCTAAATGATATTTAGCACTTTGCTGACATAGTTGCTCTTGTATTTGTAAAATTTCATCGTTTATGAAATTTAGTAATTCAATATAACGAGCTTCAATAACTTTAGTAAGAGTTCGGCGATGAAAAATTCGAGGTGCTTGTCCAGCAAGGTTAGGTATTTCGACGTTTTCATCTTTATTTACAAGGGTTTCAATTGCATAACCATATTGTATTTTAATTGATTCAGCATCAGTGAGCGGTGTACCAAAAGCATAAGCAATATCACTAGTTACTAAATTTCCTGCATAAGGAATAACTTTAGTATGACGCAAAGCACCTCCAGTATAAATAGCTATATCCATGGTACCGCCACCGATATCAACAACACAAACTCCTAATTCACGTTCTTCTTCCGTTAAAACAGCAAAGCTAGATGCCAAACCGGAAAAAATTAGTTGCTCCACTCTTAAAGCACAACGATCAACTGCTTTGACAATATTTTTTGCCATATCGTTATGACATGTGATCAAGTGAACTTTGGCATGCATTCGTACTCCGAACAGTCCTATTGGATTCTTAATGCCTTGTTGATTATCAATAGTATACTCTTGAGGAATAACATGAAGAATACGATGTTCATCAGAGATACGCACTGATTTTGCTGTATGTACTACATTTTCCACATCATCCTGAGTAACTTCTTCGTCAGAAATCGGCACTATACCAATTTCATTTTGACAAGTAATATGTTTTCCAGATAACGCAAGATATACTGAGCAAATTTGACAATCTGCCATTAATTCGGCTTGATCGATAGCTTTCTGTACGCATTTTACGATTGACTCTAGATCAGTCACGCTTCCTTTATCCATACCGCGAGATAAGCAACTACCGATACCAATAATATTAACAATACTATCGGGTAGAATTTCTCCAATTAAGGTAGCAACCTTGGCCGTACCAACTTCGAGTCCTACTACCAGTTTTCTGTCCGTTGCCTTGATCATCTTTTCAACCTGTGTATAGATTTTATTTCTATAATTACTATGTTATGGATTTAACTACAGGAATCCAACTGACTGCAGCTCCGCAGTGATATCTAAGATCGATATAATTAATGTGTTTTTTCTTAATTTGAGCTTGGTGTTGCAATTCTGGATAAAGTTCAATAAAACGCTCTAAACGTTCTATAATGCTATATTTCCCTAAATTGATGTGAATATTATTATTTATAATTAACTTCCAGGAGCCGTTTAATGTTATTGAAGTACTCTTTAGCATTAGGCGATTCAAATAGCTATTTTTTAAAACTTCTATTATCATTTGATAACCAACTAATGCTTCTTTTTCATGCTGTTCAGGTCCGTATAGTATCGGCAACTTTTCTTTGACAAGACGATTTGTAGGGATAGAAAATGAAATACCATCCGCATCTATTAAACGCGACATATTCCAACGTACTATTGGTACAAACTCTACTAAATTGATTTTTAACCTATCAGACCGCTGTTTATTTACTCTAACATTTTTAATCCAGGGTAAAATTTTGATATTGTGTTTTATGATATTCATATTTGAAGATATGAAAGTTACTGGTAATCTGATTGACAAAATCGCATATTGGATGTCTTTATAGGTGGTGTAATGTATTTTTCCAGTTAATACTAACTTCGATAAAGGTAAATGTAATTCATTTTTTATCCACTTCGATATCACTAATCCGCTAAATAACCAACCGATAATAATTAATAAACATATCATGCCAAATAATTTACTAGTAATATTGTTATATCTACAATGTATATATTGCTGTGCTTGTGCTTGTGCTTGTGCTTGTGCTTGTGCTATAAAATTTTGTCCTCGTCGTGCTACTGCTTTAGGCATACTAATGAATAAACTCCAAAACTCTAAGATTATTTTCTAGCTATTCGTATGAAAATTTCACTACGTCTTAATCAAGATATCAAGTTTTAAACACAATCAATTTCACGTTAAGTGTTATAGTGCTATGTTATAGAATACATTTAACATATGTAGATTTATGTAATATATAGTTTAATTGTAAAATACATCTTTTATAAATTTGTTTTTCCTAATATTGTATGCAATGTATTCGAATAAACGGATTTAATATAATTGAAATATATAGATAAATTTTTTTAGCAATTACATTATTTTTATGAGCAACTTCTATGAATATTACATTGACAGTGTTTAGTAGAATATGATTAATTATCAAATATTTTTTTCATTTTTTGCCAATATGATCAGTCATTGTAAGAAGATTGTTTACAATATTAATGTTCACCTACTTCGTTCTTTTTTAAGATTTATTCGTTAGAGTTCAGTATTAAGAAACTCTATTTTCACTTTAGGCTTTAAACGTATTTTGGCTAATTTACGTGCAAGCTGGCCGATATTACCTGCTCCTTGAACGATGATTAAATCATTACCAGTTAAAAATTTTGCTAATACTACTGGTAATATATCATGTTCGGAAACTAAAATTGGATCCACTTTTCCGTATCTACGAACTGCACGACAGAGTGATTGACTATTGATTCCAGGTATAGCTGTTTCACCAGCTGAGTAAACGTCCAGCATTAGCAGTACATCAACCTGTGATAATACATTAACAAAATCATCAAATAGGTAGCAAGTACGTGTATAACGATGGGGTTGAAATATCATGACGAGTTTTCTTTCAGGCCATCCAGCCCGTGCAGCTTTAATAGTAACATCTACTTCTGTAGGATGATGGCCATAATCATCAACTAATACCGCACTGCCTAAATGACCGTTCACCACTGTAGTATCGAATTCACCAAGTACATCGAAACGGCGTCTTGTCCCTTTAAAACTTTTTAAAGCGGCTAGAATAACGTTATCACTAATGCTCTCGTCACTAGCTACTGCAACTGCGGCTGCCGCATTAAGAGCATTGTGACGACCTGGCGCGTTAAGTGTAACGTATAGTGTTGGCTTATTTTGACGAATAAGCATAAAATGTCCATTTATACCAGCTTGTTTATAGTTGCCAATACGGATATCAGCGTTATTGTCAAAGCCATATGTGGTAATTTGACGACGAATATATGGAATAAGATCTCGAATTACTGCGTCATCCACACACAATATTGCACGTCCATAGAATGGCAAATTATGTAAAAAATTAATGAACGTTTTTTTTAAGTTTTCAAAATTACCTTGATAAGCATCAATATGCTCTGCTTCAATATTAGTTACAACAACTACTATTGGCTGTAAATGCAAAAATGAAGCATCGCTTTCGTCTGCTTCTGCTATCAGATAACGGCTACTGCCAAGATGAGCATGTGTTCCAACAGATTTTACTAATCCACCATTAATGAAAGTAGGATCTAGACCACCTTGGGTGTAAATATTAGCTAACATTGCAGTTGTTGTCGTTTTCCCATGCGTTCCAGCAATTGCAATTCCATGACGAAAACGCATTAGCTCAGCAAGCATTTCGGCACGACTAATTATCGGGATACATAAATTACGTGCAGAAATTAACTCTGGATTATCTTGCGATATTGCGCTGGAAACTACAACTACACTTGCATTATTAACGTTTTCTGGATGATGGTTAAAGAAAATAATAACACCTAAAGAAAGCAAATGTTGCGTCATTGGATTGCGTTTTAGATCAGACCCGCTAATATAATAGCCTTCATTAACCAATATTTCAGCAATACCACCCATTCCAGAACCACCAATACCGACAAAATGAATATGTCGAACAAAGCGCATTTCAGGTACAATAGAACGCAATTTCGCTAATTTTTGTCTATCCATCTATCTCTGTTACCTATTTTGCTGTCTATAACTTCTAAGATACAAATCAAGCTTGTTGATTTAATAAGTCATTTTGCGATGCGTTTAATAACTTCAACTATTTTATCGGTTGAATCTAACATCGCAATTTTACGAGCTTTTTCTGCCATTGTTAATAATACGGTACGATTCCATTTGCATAGTGTAGTCACTATAGTCGCTGCATTAAAATGTGTTTGTTGAAAAATTTTTGCGGCACCTGCTCGTTCTAGTGGTAACGCATTTAAGTATTGCTGATTGTCCTTATGTCTAAATGGTACAAAAATTGCAGGTAAACCTACAGCGGCTATTTCACTCACAGTCAGTGCTCCAGAACGGCATATCACTATGTCCGTCCAAGCATAAGCCTCAGCTATATCGTCAATAAATTCAGTTATTTTATGTTGATGTTGCCCAATTATTTGATAAGCTTGTTGTACAATTTTTTTTGAATTTTTTCCAGTTTGGTGCCATAAAACGGCATTGTGGCCTAATTCTTTTGCTACCAATGGCATAGTTTGATTCAAAATATGAGAGCCTTGGCTGCCACCTAGCACTAAAATGCGCATTGGACCAGTTCGTCCACTTAAACGTTCTGCAGGTAAAGGTAAAGCTAGTATATTAGCACGTATAGGATTACCTACTACATCAGCATCAGGGAAGGCACCTGGAAATCCTTGTATTACACTATCAGCAATTTTTGCTAACCATCTATTAGTAAATCCAGGAACACTGTTTTGTTCATGCAACACAATCGGTACATTATAACTCCAAGCTGCTAAACCACTAGGACCTGAAACATATCCACCGGTACCTAATGCTACATTTGGTTTCCATTTTTTTATAATGTTATATGCTTGTCGCCATGCATTTAAAATGTTCATTGGTGCCAATATATGAGTTGTAATACTTTTGCCACGGAGGGAATTAATACAAATAAATTCAATATTGATGCCTTGTTGTGGTACTAAGTGCGCTTCCATATGATTAGCAGTGCCAATCCAACATATCTGCCAACCTTGTTTCATGAGATGCTGTGCAATCACTAGAGCCGGGAAAATGTGCCCACCGGTACCTCCGGCCATCACCATTAAACGCTTTTTAATCATCGTGTAATTCGATTACATAAATGCATTTTTGCTAAACGGGTTTCATAATCTGTACGTAATAAACATACAATAGCGGTTGCAATAATGATGAAACTTGATCCACCATAGCTAATTAGAGGAAGTGTTAAACCTTTAGTTGGCAACATCCCTGAAGCTGAACCAATATTAACCAATACCTGTAAGCTAAACCATATACCTATTGAACATGCTAAAAAACCAGAAAAATTTTGATTCATCTCTAAAGCACGTCGACCAATTGACAAAGCACGAAGAGCTACGAAACATATCATTAATAATACTAGTACTACACCAACATAACCTAACTCTTCTCCGAGAATCGAAAAAATAAAATCGGTATATGATTCTGGTAAATACTCCAATTTTTGAACTGAATTACCTAGACCTTGTCCCCATAATTGCCCTCTACCGAAAGCCATAAGTGATTGTGTTAATTGATAACCACTACCGAAGGGATCGTGCCATGGGTTCCAAAACGAGATAATACGATGAAGACGATAGGGTTTAGCAATGATGAGAGGCATTACTATTAAAATACTGGACATGATAATAATGATATATTGCCAAACTTTGGCACCTACAAGGAATAACATTACAAGAGTAGTTACAAATAAAACGATCGCAGTTCCAAAATCCGGTTCTGCCAAAAGAAGCAATGATAATAATATCATTATAGTTATTGGCTTACAAAAACCCCAAAAATTATTACGTACTTCGTCAACTTTGCGTACAAAATAACTAGCAAGATAACAGCATAATGAGAATTTTGATAATTCTCCTGGTTGAATACGAAATGGACCTAGAGGAATCCAACGTGATGCACCATTTACTGCAATCCCTATAATTAATACAAAAATAAGCATAAAAACTGATAAGATAAGCATTATATTGCTATAACGTTGCCAAAAATGCATTGGTAAACGTAATGTAATAATCACTATACTAAAAGCTATTGCAATATACAAAATATGACGTTTGGTAAAATAAAAGGGATCTTCGTTCAAATGCTCACTGGTAGGCATGGAAGCTGACGTTATCATAATTAATCCAATAATAGTTAAACCAAAAGTAAGCAATAGCAAAGTTCGATCATATAATACTACCGATACGTTATTATGTTTACATACATTCTTAATCCAATGTTTAAAACATAGAGGTAAAAGATGCGCAATATGTATCTTACTGATTCTCATTAACCTAACTCCTTTGCTAGTTTTGTAAATATATCCCCTCTTTGTTCGAAATTTTGGAATTGATCGAAGCTAGCACAAGCTGGTGATAACAAAACTATGTCTCCGGATTTTACTTGCAACGCTACTTGTTCCATAGCTTGTTGAAGCGTTTCAGTAAGTGTAGTAATTTCTGGCCTCAACTGAGCTAATATATGACCATCAATGCCAAAGCAAAATAATCTTAAATATTCTACCTGTAAATATTCTTTTAATGATTTAAAATCCGTTCCTTTTCCTTCTCCACCTAATAGAAGCCATAATACACCCTTCTTTATACGTAATGCTTTTAAAGCAGCGTGAGTACTACTAACATTGGTGGCTTTAGAATCGTTAATCCAACGAACACCATTAGCTTGGTGTACTAATTGAAAACGATGTGGTAAACCAGAAAAATTAGCTAACGCTGATAGACTAAAAGTACGTGGAATAGAAGCAGCATCCGCTAACGCCAATGCGGCTAGGGCATTAACATAGTTATGATAGCCTATTAATTTTAATTTTTTAGTATTAATAACTTTTTTGCCTTTTATCTGTAGCCAGATGTTTTCTCCTTGCTGTGTCAGGCAATAATCTCCAGTATTGATACCGAAACTGATGTAAGACTTATTGATACTATTTGTTGGTATAGTCATATTATCGTTAGCATTAAAAATACATACTTCAGCATGTTTATAAATGCGTAGCTTAGCAGAACGATATTGTTGTAAATCTTGTGAATATCGATCCATATGATCTTCTTGAATATTTAATATAGTTGCTACCATAGGTTTTAAACTATAAGTTGTTTGTAGTTGAAAACTGGAAAGTTCTAATACATAAAGGTTTGATACAGAATTAAATTCTAATAATTTTAAAATAGGTAATCCAATGTTTCCACCTACGCTCACCGACCAATTTGCAGCTCGTGCCATTTCGCTTAATAGCATCGTAACAGTGCTTTTTCCATTAGAACCAGTAATTGCAACAATCGGTGCGTTTACTTCACGACAAAATAATTCAATATCACCTATTAACTCGATACCTGATTGATTAATTTCTTGAAATATTGGATCAATCAACGCAATTCCAGGACTCACAATAACTAGATCGCTTGTTAGCAACCAACGTCTATTGATTCCACCGCAATAAAATTCTATATTTTTCGGCAATTTTTTCAAACCCGGCGGTGACATACGAGTGTCCATAATGCGTGGTATCACACCTTTAGCTAAAAAAAAATCAACACATGAAAGACCTGTTAACCCCATTCCAATAATAACAACTTTTTTGCCTTTATAATCAGCCATATTAACGTAACTTAAGTGTCGTTAAACCCATTAATACGAATAGGAACGAAATAATTCCAAAACGTGTAATTAAACGCGGTTCTGGACAACCTTTCAATTCGTAATGGTGGTGAAGAGGTGCCATACGAAAAATTCGTTGACCACGAAGCTTAAATGATACTACTTGCATAATCACGGACAAAGTTTCAAGCACAAATATACCGCCCATTATTGCTAATAAGCATTCTTGACGTAAAAGTACGGCTAGCATTCCTAAAGCGCCGCCTAATGCTAATGAACCTACGTCACCCATAAATAATTGCGCTGGATAAGTATTAAACCATAAAAAACCTAGTCCTGATCCGACAATTGCAGTACAGACAATCATTAATTCACTAGCGTAATGCAAATAAGGAATATGTAAATTTTGAGAACATTGTAAATTACCAGTTAACCAGGCTACTAATGCTAAACCAGTCGCGACAAATACTGTAGACAGAATTGCAAGACCATCAAGACCATCAGTCAAGTTAACAGCATTACCGCTACCAACAATCACAAAATAGGTTAATAGAATATAAAATAATCCTAATTGAGGCATAATATTTTTACAAAACGGTATAACCAATTGCGTTGCAGCCGTATCTTTACCTGTGAAATATAGTCCAAAAGATATACCAAACGTAATGATAGACATCCAAAAGTATTTCCAGTAAGCAGTAAGACCTCTAGTATTTCCACGTACTATTTTACGATAATCATCAAAAAAACCAATAACACCAAAACTAATGAGAATAATTAGTACATACCAAATATACGGATTAGCAAGATAAGCCCATGTTAATACGGATACAGTAATGGATATTAGAATCATAAGTCCACCCATAGTTGGTGTGGCAAGTTTGTTAAAATGCGACTGAGGACCGTCGTAACGTACAATCTGATAAATCTGTCGTTTCTGTAACCAAACGATTAAATGTGGTCCTATCCATAAAGAAATAAAGAATGCAGTTAACAAACTTAAAAAAGCACGAAAAATTAAATATGACAATATGTTACAGTCTGAATACAAAGAGACTAAAGATTTTGCTAACCAAACTAGCATATTCTCTTCTCCTGTAAACTTTGTACTATCTGATTCATATTGGTATTACGTGAACCTTTAATTAAGATAGTAATTTTTTGATGTTCAGATAGTAAAGTCCACAAATGTTTAATTAAAGCTGATTTTTGAGTAAAATGTTGACCTTTTTCACTAATATCACTGATTATTTGACTTAATTTCCCAATACTTAATACACAATCAATATGTGAATTTTTAACTATTTTTCCAATTTGCGCATGGTATGATTCAGCTTTTTTGCCTAATTCCAACATATCTGCGACTACTAAGACACAAAAACCAGTTGTATCGCTTAGTATTTGAATAGCAGCAAGCATAGAAGAGACATTAGCGTTATAACTATCATCAAGCAGTAATTTATTATCTGCTAAATAAATGGGATAAAGACGTCCATAAATCGGCTTTAGCATTTTAAAAGCACTCTGAATAGCGATCAATGGTGCATCTACTGACATAGCAAGTGCTGATGCAGCTAGTGCATTACTAACGTTATGGTAACCAACTAGCGGTATTTCAATAGAAATGTTGCCACGAGGTGTATGTAACATAAACTGGGTAGTATTGGTACTCATAGTAATATTACTTGCACGAAATTCAGCATCGGTCATTTCATTTAACGAAAAACGCCATAGCTTTTTATTAGCTAATTGTAATTTCCATTTAGTCAAATCGTTACTTTCAGCATTAATAATGCTAGTGCCATTTTCTAATAAACCACTAAAAATTTCACTTTTAGCACTTGACACACCAGTCAGAGAACCGAAACCTTCTAAATGTGCTTCTGATAAATTATTAATCAATGCACTTTCCGGGCGAACTAAATTAGTAGTATAAGCAATTTCGCCGTGATGATTAGCACCAATCTCAATAACCGCGTAATCATGCGTTTCATTAAGAGACATCAATGTGATAGGAACACCAATGTGGTTATTTAAATTGTCTACCGTAGATACGGTTTCTCCACATTGACGTAAAATCATTGCTGTCATCTCTTTTACAGAAGTTTTCCCTGATGAACCTGTTAGCGCCACTACACGTGCTTTCGCTTGTTGACGTACCCAGGAACCTAATTGGCCAAGAGCAAAATTTGTGTCATATACTACAACTTGTGAAACGTCAACTGGTAGAAATTTATTTGCTAGTATTGCATGCGCACCCTTGACTATTGCATCGAATGCAAAGTTATTCCCATTAAAATATTCACCAATCAATGCAATAAATAGGCTTCCTTTTGTAACTTTACGACTATCTATTGTAACGTTTTTAATAATTAAATTAGAACCATATAATTTTCCACCACTAATTTTTGCCAATGTTTTAAGGGAAATGGGAATCATATTATATGCCAAGTAAATTTCTAACAATGTGACTGTCTGAATGATACAAATATTCTTTTCCAAAAATTTGATAATTTTCGTGACCTTTTCCAGCAATCAAAATAATATCATTTGTTTTAGCTTGCATCACAATTTTGCTAATAGCTTGTGTACGGTTTTGCAAAACATGAACATTATTTAAGTTATTGAATCCCAAAAGAATATCGTTAATAATAGACATTGATTTCTCATGACGAGGATTATCATCAGTAATGATTACAGTATCAGAAAATTTTTCTGCAATAGCGCCCATTAATGGTCGTTTGCCTTTATCGCGATCACCACCGCAACCAAATATGCACCATAGTTGACCTCTACAATGTAGACGAGCTGTTATTAATGCTCTTTTTAATGCGTCTGGTGTATGGGCATAATCGATAATTACTAAAGGTCTGTCTTTGACAACAAATGTTTGCATACGTCCACATATTGGCTGAAGTCGAGACGCATAGGCGATTAAAGAATTTAATGGATAATTGAGAACTAATAATGTTGTTAGCGCTAACAGTAAATTACTAGCATTACATGCTCCTATTAATCTGCTATTAAGTTCACCGTTGCCCCAGCTAGAGCGAAAAGCAATACGTGTAAAGTCGTGATAATAATTTATAGAAGTAGCTTTAACCCATTGATTATAAAAATTTTTTTTAAAATTATTTTCTAATGTAACAGCCACTGCATCTGGTAGTTTCTTCAACCAACGACGGCCTACTTCATCATCTGCATTGATAATAATTTTATCGACTTGATGTTTAGAAAATAATAGCCATTTTGCTAATTCATAGGCTTGCATATTACCGTGATAATCGAGATGATCGCGGCTCAAATTTGTAAATATCGCAACATTAAATCGTAGATCAGAAACACGATACTGTATTAAAGCATGTGAAGACACTTCCATTACTGCTAAAGTTGCATTTTTTCTTATTAGATTATGTAGAAAATGCTGTATATCTACAGCAGAGTCTGTGGTGTTTTTTGTTAACGTTAATTGTCCATAAAGACCATTGCCCATAGTACCCATAATTGCGCTATTTTCACCTAACATATTAGCCCATTGTGCAACTAGATGTGTAATTGTAGTTTTACCATTAGTACCGGTTACACCAATTAATTTCAATTTATTCGAAGGTTGTTGATAAAAACGTCCAGCAAGCTTAGAAAGATTCTCGGATAGATGGTTTAAATAAATAATAGGGACACCATTTCTTTGTAAAATGTTTCCATTTTTTCTTTTATCTTCTGCTTCAGCAATTACTGCTACTGCACCTCTATCAATGGCTTGGGAAATAAAAAAACGCCCATCAGTATTATGACCTTTTACAGCAATAAATAAGTCGCCCGAATGAATAGCACGACTATCCAATGTTATATGACGAATTGGACAAGCTAATAAGCCTCGGATGATCCAAGGACTAAGTAAATTAGATAAATTACGATTCGTCACTTCATCCCTCATCAATGATTGTTAGGTGAATCGTTATTGAATAATGCATCAGGTAAAATATTCATTGTACGTAATACATTACCCATAATAGTACTAAATATTGGTGCAGCAACTGCACCACCATAATACTGACCGGCTTTTGGATCATTGATTACTACTACCATGGCTAAACGAGGATGACTAGCTGGCACTACGCCTGCAGTATAGGCGATATATTTGTTAATATAATGGCCATTAGGTCCTTGTTTTTTTACAGTTCCTGTTTTAATCGCAATGCGATAACCTTTGATAGCAGCTTTTTCACCAACTCCACCAGGTAAGGCTACACTTTCCATCATGTGAATTACTTTTTTAACTAAATTTTTTGGAAAGACACGTTTTCCGATTATCGGTGTATTAATTTTAATAATTGATAAAGGATGATTAATACCGTAACTACCAATAGTTGCATAAACTCGTGCTAATTGTAATGGTGTCACCATTAATCCATAACCAAAAGAAAATGTAACTCTTTCTATATCTGACCGCTGTTGTCTTGTAGGATACAAGCCTTTGCTTTCTCCAACTAATCCTAAATTAGTTGGTTCGCCAAGACCAAATTGCTTATAACTGTGTAATAATGCTGAAGAAGGCATCGCTAATGCTAAATGTGACACTCCAACATTACTTGATTTTTGTAAAATTCCCGTCAATGTTAATTCACGATAGCAAACTACATCTTTAATTTCATAGCCATGAATACGATAAGGAAAAGTATTTAATACACTGTTTTCTTTTACTACTCCTTTTTGTAAAGCGGTCATAATTACCATTGGTTTGACGGTAGAGCCTGGTTCAAACATATCAGTAATAGCGCGGTTACGGATAATTTCTTGAGAAGTATTACCAAGATGATTCGGGTTATAAGTTGGGCTATTTGCCATTGCAAGTACTTCGCCGGTATTGATATCTATTAATACTACTGTCCCTGATTCAGCTTTATTAAAGTACACAGCATTACTTAATTCTCGATAAACGATTTCTTGCAGGTGTGCGTCAATACTTAACATTAAATCATGAATAGTGCTACTATTTTTGGAAGAAATATTTTCAATCACATGACCATAGAGATCTTTGCGCACAATCCGTTTTCCTGATTTTCCTGTCAAAACATTATTAAAACTTTTCTCAATTCCTTCAATACCTTGACCATCAATATTCGTAAAACCAATTAAGTGTGAAATAGCATGTCCAGTCGGGTAATAACGGCGTGATTCTTTACGTAAAAAAAGATATGGTAACTTCAAGTTTTTTATGTATTCGCTAATTGATAAACTAACTTGACGTGTTAAATATAAAAAGCGCCGTTTTGGATTAGCATTAATTTTTTTAATTAAATCTTCTAATGGAATAGATAATACTTTTGAAAGCGCTTTCCAATGACTATTGGATAATATATCTCCTAAATGTTCTTTAAGCTTTTTTGGATCAATCCAAATTGCATTTACTGGTACACTAACCGCTAATGGACGACCTATACGATCTTTAATAATTCCGCGTTCGTTAAGTGTTGGCTGTATTCGTAGTGAACGCAAATCTCCCTCTTGTATTAATTTATTATCATTAATTATTTGCAACCAAGTTACGCGTGCTAGTAAACTAATAAATGCCAATAAAATGCAACTATATATTAATACAAAACGTTCTTTTAAAAAAATAAATTCATTTTTTTGTTTTTTTAATTTTAACGTTTTGCTTATATTATTTATCAAAATCTGTAATTCCTAATTTTTAATATTTCTTTTTAAAATAACATGTTCTTCAAAAGGGCTGATATTTTTCATATGTAGCTTATCAATTGCTATACGCTCAATTCGGTTTTGATCTCCAAGATAATTTTCTTCTAGAATGAGATTTCGCCATTCAATATCTAATGCATTAGTTTCTGATATTAATTGTTCATGTTTTGAAATCATAAGTCGTGTTTTATGTGTAATATTTATTACAAGTACTGATGATATTAAAATTGCAACTAATAAAACGGCAAGTATTTTGTTAATTTGTAAGAGATCATGACTGATAATACATGGTAAATTATAATATCCATTTATGTTCATAAGGCTATCTTCTCAGCAATGCGCAGTACTGAACTACGTGAACGTGGATTTTTTGCAACTTCCAGTACACTTGGAGTAAGTTTTCCAAGATTTTTAAATTTTTGATTGCTAAAAACTTTTAATTCTGTTTCTGTCATAGGAATACTAGATGGCAACTGTATTCCTTGACTTTGATCTCGTATAAAATGTTTTACTAAACGATCTTCCAGTGAATGAAAGCTAATAACTGATAGACGACCACCTAACGCTAATACAAAAAATGTTGCTTTAAGTGCGGAATGAATTTCTTGCAGTTCATTGTTAATCCAGATGCGAATAGCCTGAAAACTTCGTGTTGCTGGATGTTTAGACTGCTTTCTTACTGGTATGACTGAAGCAATTAATTGAGCTAATTCTTTAGTATGACTTATTGTTTTTTTGCGATTTTGTTCTACAATAGCATGAGCAATACGTTTAGCAAAACGTTCTTCACCATAACTTTTAAGTATAAAAGCAAGTTGTTTTTTTGTAGTCTTAGCAAGCCATTCTGCTGCAGGTTGTCCTTTAGTAGGATCCATGCGCATATCTAATGGCCCATCATTTTTAAATGAGAAACCACGTTTGGCATCATCTAATTGAGGGGAAGAAACGCCCAGATCTAATAAAATACCGTCAATTTTGCCAATTAGACCACGTTCTTCAACATAATGGAATAAAGCTGAAAATGATCCATGTACAACGAAAAAACGTGAGTCTTGTATTTTAGAAGCATGGATTATTGCTTCCGGGTCACGATCAATAGCTATTAATCGTCCCTTTGAATTTAATTTTGACAGAATCAATCTAGAGTGACCTCCTCTTCCAAATGTACAATCAATATAAATACCTTCTCTTTTGATATTCAGACTATCAATGGCTTCATGGAGCAATACTGTAGAATGTTCGAAATGATTATTCATAATAGCTAATTTACATTTTATGATTTATTTGAAAAATTAGATGGTTGTTTTTAATGAAAATTAATATTAATAGTTTTGAAAAATTTTTATTTTTATAAATTTAATTTATTTAATTAAAGTTTAAATTGGATTTGTATTATTTACTTATTTTTTTTTATAAAATATATTTTGATTATAAAAAAATTACTTCTAATCGAAATTTAAAAAATTCATTAAGTAGAAAAAAATTGATATGATTATTTAAGATGCTAAGTCTGTATGTTATGTAGAGCAGCATGCTATGTAAAGGTAAAGTGTAAGTAATATTTTATGTCTTGTTAAGACAATACAAAATTTAATATTAAAATCTTAAATTTCATGACATAATTTAGAATTTTATTTTTATTTAATGAAAACAATATTATAAAAATTTATTGATATTTATAATGCAAATTATATTATTAAAGTAATTTAATATTTAAAAATTTAGAATGATTTCTTAAAACATAAATAGTTTTAAGACAAGAGAATATAAACTGGAATCAAGTTTATGAATTTTTTTCAAATATGTTGTTTTTTTGATTGAAAAATAGCAGTAACTTCCTATGAGTTAAAGTATAGTTACAAAGTAGTTTTTAAAAAGTGGATATTATAATTATTTTTTAAAAGGTATTCTATGAAAAATATGAAATATTATTCAATCGCTTCGAGAAATACCAATAATACCTGAACGGACTATTTCTAAAATATTGGCTGTCTCACGTATTACATTAAGAAAAGCATCTAACTTTTCACTAGTACCCGCTAGTTCTACTATATATAGTATGGATGTTACATGAACAATGTGGCCACGAAAAATTTCCGTATTACGTTTGATTTCTTCACGATTATGGCCTGTGGCATGAATTTTTGCTAGCATAATTTCGCGCTCTACATGTCCAATTTTTCCCAACTCACTAACCCGGAGTACGTCTATTAATTTATGCAATTGTTTTTCAATTTGTTCAAGTGCTTTTTGATCACCAATTGTTTGGATTGTTATATGCGATAAAGTTGGATCTTGAGTAGGTGCTACAGTCAAGCTTTCTATATTATAACCACGTTGTGAGAAAAGTCCTACAACTCGAGATAGTGCACCTGATTCGTTTTCGAGAAGAACTGATAAAATACGACGCATAATTACGTTCTCTCCGTTTTATTTAACCACATTTCATTCATTGCTCCTCCTTGAATTTGCATTGGGTAAACGTGTTCGTTACTATCAATAGCAATATCAACAAATACTAAATGCCCTTGAGAAAGATTACTCATGGCTAGGATTAACTTTTTTTCTAATTCGTTAGGATGTTGAATTGCAATGCCTATATGACCATAAGCTTCCGCTAAACGTACAAAGTCTGGCAATGAGTCCATGTAAGAATGTGAATGTCGACCAGAATACACCATATCCTGCCATTGTTTTACCATACCAAGAAAACGGTTATTAAGGTTTAATATTAGTATTGATATATCATATTGCAATGCAGTTGATAATTCTTGAATATTCATTTGAATACTGCCATCGCCGGTTATACAAATGACCGTTTCTTTAGGTAATGCTATTTTAGCACCTAAAGCTGCTGGTAGACCAAAGCCCATAGTGCCAAGGCCTCCTGAATTAATCCAACGTCGAGGTTTATCAAATGGGTAATAAAGTGCTGCAAACATTTGATGTTGACCAACATCGGATGTTACGTATGCATTACCTTTAGTTAAACTCCAAATTTTTTCAATGACAGCTTGTGGTTTAATGTTATCACTACTACGATCAAACTCTAAACATTTGCGACTACGCCATTTTTCGATACTTTGCCACCAGTGATATAAATTGTCTGGTTTTTGTTGATTTGTAGTATGTTGTATTAATAGCTTTAGAATTTGTATTAAAGTTTGTTTAGCATCACCGACAATGGGAATATGAGCATTAACAGTTTTAGAGATTGAAGTTGGATCAATGTCGATATGCATTATCGTTGCATTTGGACAGTATTTCTTTAGATTGTTGGTTGTGCGGTCATCGAAACGCACTCCTATCCCACAAATTAGGTCTGCATGATGCATTACCATATTTGCTTCATAAGTACCATGCATGCCTAACATGCCGATAAATTGATGATGCGTTCCAGGAAATACGCCTAATCCCATTAATGAAGTAGTCACAGGAAAGTTAAGTTTTTCTGCTAGTTGTAACAACTCTATTTCACAACCTGAAGTAACAGCTCCGCCCCCAGCATAAATTACAGGTTTTTTAGCTGCTATTAGTGTTTGTACTGCACGTTTAATTTGACCTTTATGTCCATGAAATATAGGATTATAAGAGCGCATATTTACGTTATTTGGCCAGATATAGGGAAATTTATTTTCTGTCGTAAGTATGTCTTTAGGTAGATCAATAACAACTGGTCCAGGGCGTCCACTTGCTGCAAGCCAAAAAGCTTTTTTTAAAATAACAGGAATTTCTGCAGTATTTTTTACTAGAAAGCTATGTTTAACTATTGGCCTAGAAATACCCACCATATCGCATTCTTGAAAAGCATCATAGCCAATTAATAATGAAGGTACTTGACCTGATAGAATGACTATAGGAATAGAATCCATGTATGCTGTTGCAATGCCAGTAATTGCATTTGTTGCACCTGGACCAGATGTTACTAATACTACTCCTACTGTACCGGTGGCGCGTGCTAGACCATCGGCCATGTGTACTGCGCTTTGTTCATGACGAACAAGTATGTGGTCAATACCACCTATTGTTTGAAGTGCGTCATAAATATCTAACACAGCTCCACCTGGATAACCGAAAATTTGTTTAATACCCTGATCAATTAACGAATAAACGACCATTTCGGCTCCTGATAATAACTTTTCCATTTTTTATTAACTCCAGGTTCGGAAAATTTGATCAATAAAATCAAATATTTTCCGATAATTTTAATAATCGCTGTACAATTCGCTAATTTAATTGAAATTTTATAATTGGTGTGAGAGATTTGTTTCTATTTGTATTATATGTAGCAGATTCATATAAATTAATTGTTTTATAAAAATATTATAACGATATAATAATTAGCCTGTAAATATCATTTGTGTATATTCTGCTTATTATTTTTTTATTTCATGGTGTATTGATGGGGGAGTTGTTGTCTTTTATAAAAGCATTAATCTAATATGCGATTTTATTTAAGATAAAATATTGTTTTTTTGTTATTTCAGTAATATATAAAATTTAATTTTTAGAAGCTAATAACTTAATACATTATGTTATTATATAATATTATTTAATGAGTTAATTGTTTAATGATTCAATAAATTTTTATCTGTTTACAATATTAAAAGTATTATATACCTAATTAATTGTTAATTATGAATGGTATAAATGTAAAAACCCGTGTTTCAACACGGGTTTTTACATTTGCAAAATTAAATAACTTGAATCCATACAGATACAAGGAACATTAATGATAATGAATCAACAAGTTATTATTTTTGATACCACCTTGCGTGATGGTGAACAAGCGCTACAAGCTAGTCTAAGTGTAAAAGAAAAATTGCAAATCGCTTTAGCGTTAGAACGTATGGGTGTAGACGTAATGGAAGTAGGTTTTCCAATTTCCTCTCCTGGAGATTTCGAGTCAGTAAAAACTATTGCACGTATTATTAAAAATAGCTCAGTATGTGCATTAGCGCGCTGTATAGAAAAGGATATTGATGTTGCTTATAGCGCATTGAAATTTAACAAAAAATTCCGAATTCATCTTTTTATTGCTACCTCCCCAATACACATTACCAGCAAGTTACGTTGTACATTATCAGAGGCCATTGAACGTTCAGTTCATATGATTAAGTACGCTTTAAAATATACAGAAGATGTACAATTTTCATGTGAAGATAGTGGCCGTACTCCAATTGATAATTTGTGCCGTATGGTGGAATCAGCTATTAAAGCTGGTGCTAATACTATTAATATTCCAGATACAGTAGGTTATACGTTGCCAGACGAATATGCTGAAATTATTAGACAGTTAATAAACCGTGTTTCAAACATTGACAAGGCTATTCTATCTGTTCATACGCATGATGATTTGGGGATAGCAACCGGTAATACTATTGCGGCTCTAATGGCCGGTGCAAGACAAATTGAAGGAACAATGAATGGGTTGGGTGAACGTGCAGGTAATTGTGCACTAGAAGAAGTAATTATGGCGATTAAAACGCGCAATAGTATGATGAAGCTAAATACAAATATTAATTTTCAAGAAATCTATCGTACAAGCAAAATTGTTAGCCAAATTTGTAATATGCCAATTCCTGCCAATAAAGCAATTGTTGGTTCTAATGCATTTTTACATTCTTCGGGAATTCATCAAGACGGTATTTTAAAAAACCGTGAAACCTATGAAATTCTAAGGCCTGAATCTATTGGCTTACATACGTTACAATTAAATTTAACATCGCGTTCAGGACGTGCTGCTGTAAAACATCGTATGGAAGAAATGGGTTATCAAGAACCCGACTACGATCTAGATACATTATATGATGCTTTTTTAAGACTAGCAGATAAAAAAGGTCAAGTATTTGATTATGATCTCGAAGCCCTAGCTTTTATTAATCAACAAACAGAAGCTCCAGAATATTTTCAATTATATGAATTTAATCTTCATACAGGTTCTAACATGATAGCAACTGCTTCTATCCAATTATGTTGTGGTGATAAAATCCAAACTACCGTCAGTACTGGCAACGGTCCTGTAGATGCTATTTATCAAGCTATTAATCGTATAAGTGGTTTCGAGACTGAATTAGTGAATTATAAACTAACAGCAAAAGGACACGGTAAAGATGCATTAGGTCAGGTTGATATAGTAATTAATCATAATAATCGTAAATTTCATGGTGTTGGTCTAGCAACTGATATTGTAGAATCTTCTGCTAAAGCTATGGTAAATGCTTTAAACAATATTTGGCGTTCTAAACAAGTAGAAAAAGAATTGCAGCGTAAATTCAAAGATAAGTAAGGAATAATATAACTGATGACTAAATCTTTTCATATCGCAATATTACCAGGTGATGGAATTGGTCCAGAAGTGATGTTTCAAGCTATAAAAGTTCTCGAAAAAATTTGTATGCTTTTTAAAATAAACATCTCAACCAGCGAGTATGATGTTGGTGGTATAGCTATTGATCGTCATGGTCAAGCCTTACCATTGCATTGTATTAATGGATGCAATCAAGCAGATGCTATTTTATTTGGATCAGTAGGAGG
Organism: Candidatus Pantoea carbekii; assembly: GCF_000971765.1. Classification (GTDB taxonomy): domain Bacteria; phylum Pseudomonadota; class Gammaproteobacteria; order Enterobacterales; family Enterobacteriaceae; genus Pantoea_A; species Pantoea_A carbekii. The sequence goes on from NZ_CP010907.1 coordinate 154,733, forward strand.
TGCTAAATGGAAATATCTACCACAGCAAAAACAACCAGAATATGGAGCACTTCTCCTTTTACGCAAGCACTTTAAATTATTTAGCAATCTACGACCTGTAGTGCTTTATAAAGGATTAGAAAAATTTTGTCCATTACGCAGCGACATCGCTGCACGAGGTTTTGATATCCTTGTTGTGCGTGAACTAACAGGTGGTATTTATTTTGGAAAACCAAAAGGCCGTACAGGTAATGGATCAGAAGAATGCGCATTTGATACTGAAATTTACCACCGTTTTGAAATTGAACGTATTGCACGTATTGCTTTTGAATACGCACGTAATAGACAGAATAAAGTAACATCAATTGATAAAGCTAACGTGCTTCAAACATCAATTTTGTGGAGAGAAATTGTAAATGAAGTTGCAAAAGATTACTTAGATGTAGAATTGAGGCATATGTATATAGATAATGCTGCTATGCAACTGATTACTAATCCATCTCAATTTGATGTGATCTTATGTTCTAACCTATTTGGTGATATTCTTTCTGATGAATGTGCAGCGATTAGTGGGTCTATAGGTATGTTGCCGTCAGCTAGTTTAAATCAAGAGGGTTTTGGTCTTTATGAGCCAGCAGGAGGTTCTGCACCAGATATTGCTGGTGAAAACATTGCTAATCCAATAGCACAAATCCTTTCTCTATCGCTGTTACTTCGTTATAGCTTAAAGGCTTATAAAGCTGCTAATAGTATTGAATCTGCTGTAAAACACGCATTAAAATTAGGCTATCGTACTCATGATTTAGCGGGGCATGGTACAGCGGTGAGTACAAATGAAATGGGTAATATTATCGCGCACTATATTACCAAGGAAGAATAAAAAATTATGAAAAGTTTATATCAAAAGTTATTTGATGCGCATATTGTTCATGAACAACCTAACGAAATGCCCTTGCTATATATTGATCGTCATCTTATTCACGAAGTCACATCACCACAAGCTTTTGATGGATTACGTAAAAATAAACGCAAAGTGCGTCAACCGTCTAAGACGTTTGCTACAATGGATCATAATGTTTCCACTAAAACTAAAAATATTCATGCATCCGGTGAAATGGCACAGCTTCAGATGCACAAACTAATAAAAAATTGTGCTGAATTTAATATTCCATTATACGATCTTAACCACCCATGTCAAGGTATTGTACATGTAATTGGTCCTGAACAAGGTATTACATTACCTGGCATGACCATTGTATGCGGTGATTCACACACTTCTACCCATGGTGCTTTCGGTGCTCTCGCGTTTGGTATAGGAACTTCGGAAGTTGAACATGTACTCGCTACACAGACTTTAAAACAAAGTCGAGCTAAAACAATGAAAATCGAAGTTTCTGGTAATACTGTCTTGGGGATTAGCGCTAAAGATATAATATTAGCTATTATTGGTGAAATTGGTAATGCTTCCGGTACTGGGTATGTAGTAGAATTTACTGGTAAAGTAATCGAAAAATTAAGCATGGAAGGTCGTATGACATTGTGTAATATGGCTATTGAAATGGGAGCTAAATCTGGTTTAATTGCACCGGACAATACAACTTTTAATTATTTGAAAAATAGACAATTTTCACCACAAGGTAAGCAATGGGATATAGCCATTAATTATTGGCGAACACTAAAGTCTGATCAAAATGCAAAATTTGATAGAGTAATAACTGTAAATGCTGATCACATTGCACCGCAAGTTACTTGGGGAACTAATCCAAGTCAGGTTATCGCTATTGATCAAGTTATTCCAAATTTTGCATCATTTTCCAACATAGTTGATCGATCATCCGCACAGCAAGCACTAAATTATATGGGTTTAAAGCCAGGTATCAAATTAACAGATGTGGCTATTGATAAAGTTTTTATTGGTTCGTGTACTAATTCTCGCATTGAAGACTTGCGAGCAGCAGCAGATATTGCTAAGGGTCGTAAAATTGCACCTAACGTATTATCTGCTATTGTAGTACCAGGTTCTAATCCAGTAAAAATTCAGGCAGAAGCAGAAGGCTTAGATAAGATTTTTTTAAATGCTGGATTTGAGTGGCGTCTACCAGGTTGCTCTATGTGTATAGCAATGAATAGTGATTTTCTTAATCCTGGTGAACGTTGTGCCTCAACTAGCAACCGAAATTTCGAAGGTCGTCAAGGACGAGGGAGTCGCACCCATCTCGTAAGTCCAGCAATGGCTGCTGCTGCAGCAGTAACCGGTCGTTTTAAAGACATTCGTGAAATGATTTAATGAGTATTGAAATGATTTTAAAAAAATTTGTTCGGCATACCGGTATCGTTGTTCCTCTCAATATAGCAAACGTCGATACGGATACTATTATTCCAAAACAGTTTTTACAAAAAATTACCCGAGTAGGTTTTGGTGCGCATTTATTCCATAATTGGCGGTTTGATGATGAAGCAGGTACCGTACCAACTGCTAGTTTTGTATTAAACAAACCAGAATATAAAGGTGCTAGTATTTTACTAGCACGCGAAAACTTTGGCTGTGGATCGTCGCGTGAACATGCATTATGGGCGTTAACTGATTTCGGTTTTCATGCAATTATTGCGCCAAGTTTTGCTGATATTTTCTATGAAAATAGTTTTAATAATCAACTGTTACCTATAAAGTTAACTGATAACGAAATTGACACAATGTTCCAACTAGTTTTTGCACGACATTGCATTAGTTTTACAATTGATCTTCAAAACCAAAATGTTATAGCTGGAAATAATATTTATAATTTTAAAATAGATGTTTTTCAGCGTTATTGTATGATTAACGGATTTGACAAAATTGCTTTGACATTGCAATACGATATGGACATAACTCGTTATGAGATTAATCAACTGCAGTTTTTACGTTAATTTAGAACTATACTTATTAAAAAGTACAAATATATTACGTGTATTTAAGAAATGTCTTTCATATATCATTATTTTTAATGACATATAGAGTTTACATAATACTACAGTAAAAATTGTAAATCATAGTCTGTGATTCTATTAAAAAATTATTAAATTAATTTAGTAGAAAAGATTATGATGATTCTAAATAATCTGAATGCGTTATTATGAATTCTGGCTTAGTAAACGTAGATTTTTCGATGGTTTATGTTTTTAAATTAAAAAAATAATTTTTCTTAATAAAAATATAAAAATTAATTGAAACGTTTGATAATATGAAATACCTATAAATTCTGATCTATTGATAGAATTTATAGGTATTAAACTTAATCAATGTTTGAAATATACTACTCGAATTTTAAATTCAAGAAACATATATATCAATCTAATAAAAGATTTCCAAGTAAGTATTATGTAATTCATATAAATTTAGTTAATAATAGATACTTATTTTCTACTTTTATTCTTTATTAGATAGATATTTGGATAATTAATCTGATGTTGCTATTACAATGGGATATTGTATATAAAAAAAGAACAAGTTTTAAGATCGATTATTAGTATGTATTGAATGAATAATGTACTTAGTAGTTTTATGTAATAACTTAACTTAAGTAATGAGTGGATTTTCAGGAAAGTTGAAAATTTTTTTTAAATATATGATTTTTTTTTAAAATAAAATAAAGTTTTCTGTTTAAATACTCTTTACTAAATAGATAAGTCGTGATTAGACTCTAAACAATGCTGTTTAAAAATAAACTGAAGAATTAACATAATAATTCGTTCTGAATTGTGATGACTTCTTCAATCTTCTAATTTTATAGATAATAAATATCCATAGAAAGGAATGTATATTTTTAATACTTAAAACTAAATTGAGCTTTTGATTTTAAAATATAATTTTAATTATTAAGCAATTATCGAAGTCACAAATGAAAAAAAATAGATTTATCTTACTAATTATTGCAATTAATATAATATTATATAGTCAGTGTGCCACTTCGGAAAATCTTATATCACATTCTGTGCTAGAAATGCTACAAGATAATTTTCCTCTTTTAAAACATGATATGAATAAGTTACCAGTTACGATTAATTCTGATTCTGTTAAAGGAAAATATCCTAACATTTTGTTTTTTAATGGAAACGTCGATATAAAACAAGGAAAACGTCATTTTCATGCTGACGAAGTACAATTAAATCAACACCAGAACAATAAAAACATTACATTAGATCGCACCATGAGAGCGTTAGGCAATGTTTATTATGATGATGAGCAAATTTTTCTACAGGGTGAAAAAGCCTGGGGGGATCTAAACAATAAAGATATTAATGTATTTAACGTTAAGTATCAAATGGTTGGCAAAGCGCTACATGGTATTGCTGATGAAATACAATTACGTGATTATAATCGCTATATTATACTAAAAAAAGGTAGTTTTACATCATGCTTTGCAGGTTTTAATAGTTGGAATATGACTGGTTCTGAAATTATTCAAGATAATCAAGAAGAAATAACTAAGATATGGAATGCATATTTTAAATTAGGTAATGTCCCAATATTTTACAGTCCCTATTTTCAGTTACCTACTGGTAATCGTAGATTATCTGGATTTCTACTTCCGACAGCTAAATTTAGTAAAAACAATGGACTACAATTGATCACACCTTACTATTGGAATATTAGACCAGAAGTAGATGTTACTATGACACCATATTACTATAGTAAACGTGGTTTACTGCTACAAAATGAATTGCGTTATCTAACGCAGACAGGTACAAGTTTAGTAAATTTACACTATTTGCTATTAAACAAACAATATGATAGCAATACACAACTATTTAATACTGCGCCAATAAAAAATAAAAAATTTAATCGTTGGTTGTACTATTTTAATCATGTTGGTGTTTTTAAGAAACATTGGTTTTTTAATGCTAATTACGCTAAAGTGAGTGATGAGCATTATTTCAGTGATTTTGAATTAGATGATCATTATTCAACTAAAGGCTACTTGCCAAAAAAATTTAGTATCAAATATGCAAATACTAACTGGGATATTACATTCTCTAGTCAAGATTATCAAAAGTTGCCATCGTATCACAATCATGATAGTACAGCGTATCGTGCTATATCACAGTTTGATCTAAATTTTTATCCAAGTAATGTTAGAATATTTAACGGCTGTTTTTATGCGCAAGTAGTCCGCTTGGTTAATACTAACAATTATATGCCTGAAGCAATACGTTTTCATGTCGAACCAACATTGAATATTCCATTCTCTAGGAGTTGGGCAAGTGTAAATACAGAAGCAAAATTATTGGTAACTCATTATGAACAGTACTGTATTGACCACTATAAAAACCAGGATTCAATTATTAAAAATATTTCCTTGAAACGCTCTGTAAACCGGGTGATACCAAAATTTAAAATCGATGGTCGATTGATATTTGATCGAAAATATAATCTTAATATGCCGTGGAAAAAAAATATTATTCAAGTAATAGAACCACATATTCAATATGCTTATATTCCATACCAAGATCAAAATAATATTTATCCATATGATTCGACGTTATTTCAAGCGAATTATTCTAATCCATTTCATGAATATAATTATAGTGGATTAGATCGTATTTCTGCAGCTAATAAAATAACAAGCAGCGTAACTACACATCTTTATAATAATAATTTAGATGAATTTTTCAATTTCTCTTTAGGTCAAATTTACCATTTTACGCCACATAATAATCAAATAACCCAAATCAATGATCATACGAATACTCTCTGGATGGGTAATGCTTATTGGAAAATAAATAATCGTTGGCATTTACGCAGTGGCTTTCAATATAACATGTCTCTTAACAAAGTATTTCAGGGAAATACTTCACTAGAATACCATTATACTAATCATAGTATGCTACAACTAAATTATCGTTACAGTAGTCCAGAATATATTGAAAGTTTATTCAACAATATAGAACTAATGAATCATTTAGTTTATAAAAAAGGAATTTCACAGATAGGTACAATAGCAAGCTGGCCAATTGCTAACACTTGGTTTTTAGTAGGAAGCTATTATTATGATAATCTAAATAATAAATCACTTGAACAAATGCTAGGGGTGCAATATAGATCATGCTGTTATTCTGTTCGTTTTGGTTACGAACGTAAAATTAATGGTTTAAAAAATAATAACAGTCAATATGATCAAAAAATCTCGCTCAACATTGAGTTACGTGGTATAGGTTCTGATTCTGACAAATTCAATATAAGAAATATGTTACAACAATGCGCTATACCTTATCAACATATTTTATAAATACAATATGTAATGGCCCCGTCATAAAAAATAATGGATAACAATTATGAAGAATTGGAGGATATTAATTTTCAGTATAATGATAACCGCTAATGCTGCGTTTGCAGTGCCGCACGTAATTGATAAAATTGTTGCAGTAGTAAATAATGAAGTATTGTTAAAAAGTGAAGTTGATAGCATTTTTAATAATATGGTATCAAAGGCAAATGACATTGGTTATAAGTTGCCTAATGATAAAATATTGCGTCATCAGATTCTTGAACATCAGATCATGGACAATATTATTTTACAGTTGGGTAAAACAATCGGCATACAAGTTAACGATAAACAGTTAGAGCAAGTTATTGCTTTACAAAATCACATCACTCATAATCAATTACGTAAACTTCTAGCATCTGAAGGAATAAGCTATACTACTTACCGTAAGCAGTTGCGTAAAGAAATATTAATTACAGCGATACGTAATAATGAAGTCCGTCGTCATATCGTAATTTTACCCGAAGAAGTAGATACTATATCCAAACAAATTAGTTTGCAAAATATTCAGCATCTACAGATAAATATTAGTCAAATTCTTTTGCCTCTGCCGGAAAACGCAATAGCTAAACAAGTAAATGATCAGGAGAAATTAGCAAAGGAGTTAATTAAAAAAATAAAAAAAGGCATTGATTTTAATACGTTAGCTATATCGTATTCGATAGCCCCAGAAGCATTACAAGATGGCAGCATGGGCTGGAATACAATTGAAGAACTTCCAACGATTTTTGAACAAGCATTGCGTACTGCAAAAAAGGGCGATATTATAGGGCCAATTCATTCCGGAGTTGGTTTTCATATATTAAAAGTTAACGGGTTGCGTGATGAAACTAAAAGCATTTCTGCAACTCAAGTGCATCTGCGTCATATCTTTTTAAAACCTTCACTTTTTTTGAGTGAAGATCAGGCTGTTGCTAAATTAAATCAAATATTTGATCGTATTAAAAATGGTAAAACTACTTTCATAATGGCAGCTAATCAATTTTCTAACGATTCTAATTCTGCTAAAAAAGGAGGAGATCTTGGTTGGTCTACGTTAGAAATTTATGATCCAATATTTAGTAACGCAATCCTCCAATTGAACAAAGGTCAAATTAGTAAACCGTTACATTCTTCTTTTGGATATCATTTAATTCAATTAATAGATATTCGCAAAGTTAATAAAACCCATGAAACACAAAAAGAACGTGCTTATCGTCTTCTATTCAATAGAAAATTTTTAGAACAAGAACAAGTTTGGATGCAAAAACAACGAGGCATGGCTTATGTGAAAATTATGGATACTTATGATTACTAATTATCGAGTTGTTATTACTTCTGGCGAACCGAGCGGCATCGGTCCTGATTTGATAATTCAGCTTGCCCAATCTAATTGGCCTGTTGAGCTAGTAGTATGCGCTGATGGCGAATTATTGCAATATCGTGCCACTCAATTGGGATTACCACTAACTTTACTTAAATATCAATCCACATTGGAACCAAAACCGCAAAAAAGTGGTTCATTAACTTTGCTACAAATTGATACAATCAAACCAGTTATTGCAGGTCTTTTAGAAAAAGATAACAGTCACTACGTCATTAACACTCTACTACGTGCATGTAATGGTTGCTTAAATGGTGAATTTGCTGCTATAGTTACCGGTCCTGTACATAAAGGTGTAATTAATGATGCTGGTATATTATTTACAGGTCATACTGAATTCTTTGCCAATTATACTGGTAGTAGTCGAGTAGTTATGATGCTTGCAACGAAAGAAATTCGAGTGGCGTTAGCCACAACTCATTTACCTTTAAAGAAAGTACCTGCCGCTATTACTTACGATACTTTATATGAAGTAATTAATATTTTACATGATGATTTGAAAAAAAAATTTTCTTTTCCGAATCCGTGCATATTAGTATGTGGACTTAATCCACATGCAGGTGAAAATGGTTACATTGGTCGCGAAGAAATAGATATTATTATTCCAGTGTTAAATGAATTACGCAGCCTTCATGGCATGCAATTAGTGGGACCTCTACCAGCTGACACAATTTTCTTACCGAAGTATTTACAGCGTGCCGATGCAATTTTAGCAATGTATCATGATCAGGCATTACCAGTATTAAAATTTCAGGGATTTGGACGTGCTGTAAATATTACTCTTGGGTTGCCTTTTATCCGCACTTCTGTTGATCATGGCACTGCATTAGAATTAGCTGGACTTGGTTTTGCAGATCCGGGAAGTTTGATTACAGCACTAAAACTTGCTATTAGTATGATTAACAATAATGTTTATTAATAATCGCACCAATAGAAAACATTATGCTCGTAAGCGTTTTGGTCAACATTTTTTAAAAGATCAGAATATTATTAATAATATTGTTGCTAGTATTTGTCCTAAAAAAGGGGATGTATTAGTTGAAATTGGACCAGGTTTAGGTGCTTTAACCGATCCTATAAGTAGATATTTAGATATATTGACCGTTATTGAACTAGATCGTGACCTTGCCTACCGATTAAAAAACCATCCGTTTCTTGGACCTAAATTGACTGTTTACCAACAAGATGCAATGAATTTTGATTTTTCAGAATTAGCAAAAAAACAAAACAAAAAATTGCGTGTATTTGGCAATTTACCATATAATATTTCTACACCGTTAATTTTTCATCTATTCAAATATATTGAATGGATTAAAGATATGCACTTTATGTTACAAAAAGAAATAGTCGATCGTTTAGTTGCGTTACCAGGTAGTAAGCATTACGGTCGTCTTAGTGTAATCACACAATATTACTGTCAAATCATACGTATATTGGAAGTTCCATCATGTGCATTCATGCCCATACCAAAGGTAGATTCTGTGCTAGTTTGTCAGCTTCCTTTTACTCAACCTCCACATCGAGTGAATAATGTAGATTTATTAAAGTATATTACTATGATTGCCTTTATGCAACGCCGTAAAACTATACGTAATAGTTTAGGTGATATCTTTTCTGAAAAGAGTCTTAAAGAACTAAATATTGACGCTTCATTACGTGCAGAAAATATTACGTTAGAACAATATTGCAATATGGCAAATTGGTTATCTGAATATAAAATTGATATAACTATATAGTTGTATAGAATATGTTATTCTACTCTGATGTTAATAAATTTAAAAATTATATTTTTTTCTTTTGTAAATTTAAAATAAATACCGTATAAATAACATGATAATGCTATCATCTGTGTAATGCATCAGCATGCAAAGTTCAAGTATATCTTTTTTCGTATTGTTATTTCAATGTTATATGTATGTTTACATTATTGTTTGAAGTAAAGCATTTGATTGAGTTTAATTAAATGAATACATACTTAATTGGCGATGTTCATGGCTGTTACAATGAACTCTGTAGTTTATTGAAAAAAGTTGCATTTAATCCATATCAAGATGAATTATGGTTGACAGGTGATTTAGTAGCTCGTGGTCCAAATTCCCTTGATGTATTACGTTATGTCAAGTCTCTAGGTAGATGCGTTCGTATGGTGTTAGGAAATCATGATTTACATTTAATTGCAGTGTATGCAGGTATAAGCCCTAATAAACCTAAAGATCGTTTAACTTCTCTTCTTAATGAAAACAATGTAGTTGAATTAATTGATTGGTTACGTTGTCAACCATTATTGCAAATAGATGAAAAAAAGAAATTACTTATGTCACATGCAGGTATTACACCACAGTGGGATCTAAAAACTGTAAAAATGTGTGCTAGTCAAGTATCAGCAATACTGTCAAGCGATAATTACCATTTATTGCTAAATTGTATGTACGGTGATATGCCAAATAATTGGACATCAAATTTGACCGGACTAGCACGGTTACGTTTTAGTATTAATGCGTTAACTAAAATGCGTTTTTGTTTTCCAAACGGGCAATTAGACATGATTTGCAAAAAAGATCCTCATTCAGCACCTACTCCTCTTCAACCATGGTTTTTAATTCCTAGCAAAATTGATCGAGAATATACTATGGTATTCGGTCATTGGGCTTCTTTAGCAGGAAAGGGAACACCAGATAAAATTATTGGATTAGATACTGGTTGCTGTTGGGGTGGTATGCTTACCCTGCTACACTGGGAAACGCAACAATATTATGTTCAGAAATCAATTTATTAAAAACAAATCTATGATATTATTAAATCAAATTTATATAAAGCATTAGCAGTAACGTGGACGTGTCTTCCTTCTGATTTCAAATTAAATAGATATCTATGAATTATATGATTATGTGATGGCGCTCCAAAATTTCAAAACGATAACTATATAAATTTTGTTTGTCTGGATAGTGAAATTCACTAAATATAGATTTCCATTCTTTTAATTTGTAATTAGGAAATTGCGTGTCACCTTGTACTTTTGCATGAATATGAGTGAGATACAGACGATCTGCATAAGTCAACATTTGCGCATAAATACGACCTCCACCAATAACCATAATTTCCTGAGCATTATTTGCAATTTTTATTGCTTCATATAATGAAGTAGCCCAAATGACATTATGATATTTTTGATTATTTGGCCGACTACTCAGTACAATATTTAGACGATCAGGAAGTGGACGACCAATAGAATCAAAAGTCAGTCTTCCCATAATTAATGGTTTATTAAAAGTATTACGTTTAAACCACATTAAATCGGCTGGTAAATTCCATGGTATAAGATTATTTATACCTATAATTCGGTCTACTGATAATGCTGCGATTAAACTGATCATTTTGAATACTTAAATAAGAAGAATAGTTACAGATAATTAATTTATAAAATAATTTTATTATATTTTTGTGATCTTTTTCTTTGCATGCATTTCCTGGAGAGACAGTACGTGTTCTATAGGATTTGAATTTAATGCCATCACTGTAGCAAAACTACCATTCAAAGTAGTATCATAGTGCACTTTATACCGTAATGCACTGTATCTAATTAATTTTGAATCTTCAATGGCTTGACGTCCTTCAGTAGTATTTACAATATAAGTATATTCACCGTTTTTAAGACGATCTTGAATATGTGGACGACCTTCGTGTACTTTATTTACTAATCGTAATTTGATACCTGCTTTTTTTAGCACAATAGCAGTACCGTAGGTAGCGTCTAATTCAAAACCAAATTTTTGCAGTTTTACTGCAAGATCAACGATACGTGCTTTATCAACATCTCGTACAGAAAGAAGTGCACGACCAATTTTCTTCATATTACTTTGTGCACCTAACATTGCCTTAGCAAATGCTTCTGCAAAGGTACGACCGATTCCCATAACTTCACCAGTAGAACGCATTTCAGGTCCCAGTATAGGATCGACATCAGAAAATTTGTTGAATGGTAATACTACTTCTTTGACAGAATAGTATGGTTGAATTATTTCTTGAGTTATACCTTGTTCAACTAATTTCTTCCCTATCATAACAAGCGCTGCAATTTTTGCTAAAGGTAGACCTGTGGCTTTTGATACAAAAGGTATCGTACGAGCAGCACGTGGGTTCACTTCAATTAGGTAAATTTCGTTATTTTTAACCGCAAATTGTACGTTCATTAAACCACATACTTTTAACTTAAAGGCTAATTTTTTTACCTGTTTTCGCATTTCATTCTGAATGTCATTGCTTAAAGTATATGCTGGTAGAGAGCACGCAGAGTCACCAGAATGCACACCAGCTTGTTCAATATGCTCTATAATAGCACCAATTAAAACGTCTTTGCCATCACAGATAGCATCAATGTCTACTTCTACTGCATCATCAAGAAATCTATCTAACAGTACCGGTGCATTATTAGATACAGCGACTGCAGTTTTGAAATACTGCTGCAAATCATTTGTATTATAAACTATTTCCATTGCGCGACCTCCTAGTACATAAGAAGGACGAACAACGAGAGGATATCCAATAATAAGCGATTTGTTTATTGCCTCTTGTAAAGTACTGACCGTAGTATTAGCAGGCTGCTTTAAGCCTAAAGATTGTACAACCTTTTGAAAACGTTCTCTGTCCTCTGCACAATCAATCGCATCAGGAGTAGTCCCGATAATTGATACTCCTTCTGCTTCTAATTTGCGAGCTAGTTTTAGTGGCGTTTGACCTCCATACTGTACAATAACACCTTTTGGTTTTTCAATTCTTACGATTTCTAATACATCTTCCAATGTAACTGGTTCAAAATATAGACGATTAGAGATGTCATAATCTGTTGATACAGTTTCTGGATTACAATTAACCATGATTGTATCATAACCCTGTGCACGCAAAGCTAGTACTGCATGTACACAACAATAATCAAATTCAATGCCTTGGCCTATGCGATTTGGACCGCTGCCAAGCACCAGAATTTTTTCAACGTGTTGTGTAGGGTTAGATTCACATTCCTCCTCATAAGTAGAGTACATATATGCAGTATCAGTTCTAAATTCTGCTGCACAAGTATCAATACGCTTATACACAGGATACATATTATATTTTTGACGTAGCTGGCGTATTTTTTTTTCTTCTACATATGTTAAGTGTGCTAAACGAGCATCAGAAAATCCTTTTCGTTTAAGATAGTATAAATAATCGTTACTCAGTCCATGGATGCCTATATCGGTTACCTGTTTTTCTAATTGTACTAATTCTTCAATTTGACTTAAGAACCAACGATCAATATTAGTTAGATGAAATACATTATCTACGGACATACCAGCACGAAAAGCATCGGCAATATACCAAATGCGATCAGGACCAGCATCTTTTAGTTCTCTACGAATAAGTGTTAAGCATTCCATGTTGTTAAAATCAACTTTTGAATCAAAACCATTAGCCCCTACTTCTAAAGAACGTAACGCTTTATGGAGTGATTCTTGAAAAGTACGACCAATGGCCATCACTTCCCCGACTGATTTCATTTGTGTGGTTAATCGGTCATTCGCTCCGTTAAATTTTTCGAAATTAAAGCGTGGAATTTTAGTTACTACATAGTCTAGAGATGGTTCAAAAGAGGCAGGTGTACGACATCCAGTAATATCATTAAGTAATTCATCTAAAGTAAAACCAACTGCAAGTTTTGCTGCTACTTTAGCAATTGGGAAACCAGTTGCTTTGGAAGCTAGTGCAGAAGAACGTGAAACACGTGGATTCATCTCGATTACAATTAAACGACCATTTTTAGGATTAATTGCAAACTGAACATTAGAGCCGCCAGTTTCGATGCCAATTTCACGAATGACTGCAATCGAAGCATTACGCATCATCTGATATTCTTTATCAGTAAGAGTTTGTGCTGGTGCAACAGTAATTGAATCACCAGTATGGATTCCCATAGCATCAAAATTTTCGATTGCACAAACAATGATACAATTATCATTTTTATCACGTACTACCTCCATTTCATATTCTTTCCAACCAATTAAAGACTCATCGATTAATAGTTCATGAGTAGGAGATAAATTAAGACCTCGTTCACAAATATCTTCAAATTCTTCCCGATTATAAGCAATTCCACCACCACTACCGCCCATTGTAAAAGAGGGACGAATGATGCATGGAAAACCTACTTCTTCAGCAACCTGTAAAGCTTCTTGCATGTTATGTGCAATACCAGAACGTGATGTTTCTAAACCAATATTTTTTATAGCTTTATCAAAAGAAAGACGGTCTTCAGCTTTACTAATAGCAGCAGCAGTAGCACCTATCATATTAACATTAAATTCTTTTAGAATTCCTTGACGTTCTAATTCTAACGCACAATTCAATGCTGTCTGGCCACCCATTGTTGGAAGTAGGGCATCTGGACGTTCTTTTTCAATAATTTTATATAATATATCTAATTGGATTGGCTCGATGTAAGTAACATCGGCCATTTCTGGATCGGTCATGATCGTTGCTGGATTAGAATTGACTAATACGATATGATAACCTTCTTCACGAAGTGCTTTGCATGCTTGTACACCAGAATAATCAAATTCACATGCTTGACCAATAACAATCGGACCTGCACCAAGGAGTAAAATAGATTTTATATCTGTGCGTTTGGGCATGGTGTATTCCTGATCATTTTACTTTAACACGGTAAATTTGCATCAGTTCAATAAAGTGATCAAATAGCGGCGATGCAGCATCATGTGGACCTGGACTAGCCTCTGGATGACCTTGAAAACTAAAAGCCGGTTTATCAATACGATGAATACCTTGCACTGTATAATCAAATAAAGAAATATGTGTAATACGCAATTTATTACTTATCAAACTATTTTTGTCTACAGTAAAACTATGATTTTGTGAAGTAATCATAACAGTATTTTCATCTAAATCTTTTACTGGATGATTAGCTCCGTGATGGCCAAACTTCATCTTCAAAGTTTTTGCACCGCTTGCTAACGCTAATAACTGATGTCCGAGACAAATTCCAAATATCGGAATTTTAGTTTTTAAAAACGTTTGGATTGCATTAATTGCATAATTGCAGGGCTCGGGATCGCCGGGACCGTTAGAAAGAAAAATGCCGTCAGGTTTCAGTTTTAGCACCTCTTTTGCAGAAGTTTGTGCGGGTACAACTGTTAGACGACAACCTCGATCTACTAACATGCGTAAGATATTACGTTTAACACCATAATCATAGACTACTACTTGAAGAATTGATTCATTAGTCTTGTTACTCTGATTATATAGAGAACCTTGTAATGTTAGACTACCTTCTTTCCAAAGGTATGTTTTCAAAGTACTAACTTTTTTTGCTAAATCTATTCCTGTAATCCCTTGAAATTTCCTAATTTTTTTTAGTGCTACTGAAATTTTTATATTTTTACCGCTAATAATACAACCTTTTTGGGTTCCTTTGTCACGTAATAAGCGTGTTAACTTCCGTGTATCAATTTCAGCAATGCCAACAATTTTGTTACGTTGTAGGTATACTGAAAAATCCTCTTCGCTACGAAAATTACTACTTATAGAGGATAAAGCACGAATTATAATACCTTGAACATGAATTTTATTGGATTCTTGGTCATGAATATTAGTACCAACATTACCAATATGAGGATAAGTAAAAGCAACTATTTGATTGCAATATGAGGGATCAGTCAGAATTTCTTGATAACCAGTTATCGATGTATTAAATATGACTTCTCCTACTGCTACTCCTACAGCGCCTATAGCAACACCTTGAAATTTAGTTCCATCTTCTAAAACCAAGAGAGCTGAATTACCCAAAATATCCTCCAGGTTATAAAATTTAAATTAATTCAAATGACTTATGCTAAATTATTCTAAAATTAAATAATCCATGAATTTTTTAAAGGAATCTATAATCTCAATAATTACATTATCTACGTGCATTAGGTATACTACCTTTTTTATTTGTTAGACAATATTAGATAACATAACGTTAAAAATCAGACATGATATAAATCAATTAAGATAACTTTTAGCAACAAACTATTTTCGAAGAGAAAAAATCAACACATAAAGATTTTTATTACAAATAAATATTATTTTTATTTTACAATTTTCATAATTATGATAAATTTAAAACGTCATGCATGTTATACAAACCAAACTTTTGTCTTATAAGCCAACTTGCTGCTTTAATAGCACCATCTGCAAAAGTCATACGGTTAGTAGCTCTGTGAATAATTTCAACACGTTCTCCAATAGCGGCAAATATTGCAGTATGTTCGCCGATAATATCACCAGCACGTACAGTAGAAAAACCTATGGTATGTTGTTTTCTCTTACCAGTATATCCCTTACGTCCATAAATAGCATGCTCGTTTAACTTCCAATCCATAGTGTCAGCAATAACTTCTCCCATTGTTAATGCTGTACCAGAAGGAGCATCTACTTTATCATGATGATGCGCTTCTATAATTTCAATGTCAGCGTAACTGCCCATAACTTTAGTAATTTGCTTTAGCAAATTAAACATTATGTTCACACCGATGCTAAAATTGGCTGAAAATACAATAGGGATTTTTAACGATGCGCTATGAATTATTTTTTTACCGATATCATCTAACCCAGTAGTACCAATTACAATTGGTTTGCAATAATCAAGGCAAATCTTTATATATTTCAATGTACTTTCAGGACACGTGAAATCTATCAGAACATCAAAATCATTTACTGCTTTTTGTAAATCATTAGTAATATTGACTCTATTACTATCTATGCCAGCAAATTCTCCGGCATCTTTACCTACTAAAGGCGATCCCTGTCGTGCTACAGCAGTAGTAAGTACTACGCCACATGTCTGATCAATAGCAGCAATTAAATTACGTCCCATACGACCTGACGTACCTGAAATAGCAATGCGAATGTCACTCATATTCAATATATAAAACCATTAAATTTAAAATCACTGGATAATATAATAGCAAAGCCAAACACTTAAAGTAAAGTATGTATTGTAAAATACAAAAAAAATACGATAATAGCACCAAGATATGTTAGTTAAATATGCCATTTCTGTATAGATGGTAATTTATCAATTGTCATTTTGTATGCATGTCAATATACAGTATTTTTGGTATTTGAAATACAATTTTTTCTTCGTAACCATTTAATTCTATTACTTTTTCGACGCCCTTTTTATTGAGATATTGAATTACCTGCTGTACCAAAATTTCTGGTGCTGATGCTCCTGCAGTTATACCAATATACTTCATTCCTTCCAACCAATGATCGCGAATATCTTCGACTGAATCAATTAACTTTGCTATTTTACCATCATGTTGAACTAATTCAACTAATCGACTAGCATTAGAAGAATTTTTTGAACCAACTACAAATATAATGTCTGCGCTATATGCTAACAAACGTACAGCTTTTTGCCGATTACTAGTAGCATAACAAATGTCATCCTTACGTGGTCCAATAATCATTGGAAAACGACAGCGTAATGCTTTAATTATACCTGCTGTATGATCCAACGATAATGTAGACTGTGTCATAAAGCAAAGGTTGTTTTCATTTTTGACTTTTAATTTAAATATATCTTTCTCTGATTCTATTAAATACATACCAGCATTAGGATTATTGTACTGTCCCATTGTTCCTTCTACTTCTGGATGACCTGCATGACCGATAAAAATAACTTCAATACCCTTTCGGCTAGCACGTAATACTTCCATATGTATCTTAGTAACTAACGGACATGTAGCATCAAATAAAATCTTTAAGTTACGTGTTTTAGCTTCTATCAAAATAGCTTGAGAAACACCATGTGCTGAAAAAATTAAAATTGATTTATCAGGCACTTCACTTATTTTTTCAATAAAAATTACACCTCGTTTTTTAAAATTGCTTATTACATAGCGATTGTGTACTATTTCATGACGTACATAAATTGGTTTACCGTACATATTTAAGGCACGCTCTACTATGCTTATCGCACGATCTACACCAGCACAGAAACCTCGTGGGTTAGCTAACAGGATTTGCATATTTTATCCCCATGGATGAATGTAAATTCATCCATGTTCTTCGAATTTTACGAATTGATAACTAAACATAAAACCAATAAAATCTCTATCAGTTTACAATCATCAAATTTTAAAAAATTTTTAAGATACCTGTATAAATCTAAAATATTTTAGTATTACGAAAATAAGACTATTATTTCATATGATATAAAAATTAAATTTGTACTTCATTTTCTCTTAGAACTAAAAAAGTTTTCCACTATTAAGAAGGTTGTGCCTATACAAATGCTACTATCTGCAATATTAAAAGTTGCGAAATGCCATTGACCGATATAAAAATCAATAAAATCTATTATGAATCCATAATAGATACGATCAAACAAATTACCTAATGCTCCACCAATGATCAATGCATAAGCAATTTTACTTAAAATATAATTAGAATCAGTGCGATACATTAATACTACTAGTATTACTATGATAATAATAGCTAAAAAAGCCAGAAACCACCGTTGAGCACCGTTTTTATCGGATAACAAGCTAAATATTACACCATAATTACGCACATAAAACAAATTGAAAAAAGGTGCAAATGGGTAAATTTCATTCTGTACAATATTATTGTTAATCCAGTATTTAGTAACTATATCAATAATAGTTACTAAGAATGCCAACCATAGCCATGCCAGCTCATTAAAACTGACAATTTTCATCTTCATTAAACAAATTTCCGTATTTCACCATGACCGAATACATTAATATAACAACGAGTACAGATAGCAATATTTTTAGAATTTTTCCCTATATCAGTCTTATAATGCCAACAGCGAGGACATTTTTGCCCTTCTGATCTATATAAAGCGATTTTTAAACCTGTAAATATTTTGCTTTGTTTCGCATCATGATTTACCATATCATAATCTGTAACTGTTACAGATGATGTTAAAAGTAAAAAACGTAACTCATCCTCTAATGCTAATAGTTTAAACGCTAATTTTGAGTCCGCATACAATATAATCATCGTTTCCAGTGAACAACCAATACGCTTATCAGCACGTGCCTCTTCAATTACTTTGTTAACTTCGCTTCGTATTTTTAGCATTTGTTGCCAGTAAATATCATCCATAGGTTCGTCTATAAACAAACCGAATAAATTCTGATACCATTCTTCTGTAAAGATATATTTGGCTCGATTACCTGGTAAATAATTCCATATTTCATCCGCCGTGAAGGGTATAATCGGTACTATCCAACGTACTAATGCTTCAATAATATGCCATAACGCTGTTTGACAACTACGACGTGCTAGGCTATCGGCTTTTGCTGTATATTGGCGATCTTTGATAATATCGAGATAAAATGATCCCATTTCTACAGAACAAAATTGCATTAGACGTTGAACTACTTCGTGAAAATTATAGTTTTCATAAAATTGTATGATATCTTGTTGTACAGCCATTGCTCGTCCTACAGCCCAGCGATCAATGACTATCATATTTTCCCTTTTAATACAATCTGTAACTGGGTTAAATCCGGTAAGATTAGCAAGCAAAAAGCGTGCAGTATTACGAATACGACGATATATATCAGTAGTACGATTAAGAATTTCGTTAGATACGGCCATTTCCCCGGAATAATCAGTAGAGGCTACCCATAAACGCAAAATGTCTGCACCTAGTTTATTAGTTACATCTTGTGGTGCTATGGTGTTACCAAGAGATTTTGACATTTTTCGACCCTGACCGTCTACTATGAAACCATGGGTTAAGACTTGACGATATGGTTCTTTTGCTTTTATTGCTATACTGATTATTAAAGATGACATGAACCAACCGCGATGCTGATCGGCCCCTTCTATATATAGGTCTGGAGTACAACCTCCAAATTCTGGACGCATGTCAACAACTGCATAGCTAGTAGATCCAGAATCAAACCATACATCTAAAGTATCTGTTACTTTAATATAATTGCTTGCATTTTCATTTATTAATTCATCTAACTTGAGATCCCACCACGCTTGAATACCCTTTTTTTCAACATGTTGAGCAATTTTTTCCATAAAGATTAATGTATCTGGATGCAGTTGTCCTGTTTCTTTATGTATAAATAATACTATTGGAACACTCCAAGCACGTTGACGCGAAATACACCAATCAGGTCGATTTTCAAGCATTATTTTAATACGAGCTTGTCCCCATTTTGGAATCCACTTTACTCTTTTTATAGCTTTAAGTGCTTGTAAACGCAAATTTTTTTTATCCATGCTAATGAACCACTGTGGCGTTGCACGAAAGATAGTAGGTGTTTTATGTCGCCAACAATGAGGGTAGTTATGTATTAGTTGTTCAGCGTGCAAAAGTGCATGTTTTTCTCTTAATAATTCGATTATTATATCATTTGCTTTGAATATATTTATCCCGTCAAGCATGGGATGGGTACCTAATAAATACGTGCCATCTGGACCAACTGAATTGACAATATCAAGACCATACGTTTGACCAATTACATAATCATCGGGACCATGGCTTGGCGCAGTATGTACAATACCCGTGCCTATATCTAATGTCACATGTTTGCTGAGTACTACTTTAGAATGAATGTGTTCAAATAAGGGATGCTTAAATAACTCTAACTCTAAAGCAACACCTTTACATGTTCCTAATACAACCCAATTTTTAATACCAGCACGTTTAATAATACTTTCAGCTAAATTTTTTGCAATAATTAAACTACGACCTTCGATCTGTATTAATTGATATTCAAATTCCGGATGTAAAGCAAGACCGCGATTAGCTGGAATCGTCCAGGGTGTTGTAGTCCAAATAACAATTGAAACCATGCCTTCTGAATGTGTCACTCCAAATTTTGCACGTATTGCATTAAGATCTAGTGCATTAAATATTACATCAATAGCTGGAGATTTTTGTTCGTAATATTCTACTTCAGCCTCCGCTAATGCAGATTCACACTCAAGACACCAATTTACAGGTTTTGCACCTTTATACAGGTAGCCATTACTAATAATTTTACTTAATGTACGAATTACATTAGCTTCAGTATGATAATCCATCGTTAAATATGGATTATCCCAGTCACCTAGAACTCCTAAACGAATAAATTGATTTTTCTGTATATTAACTTGTTCTATGGCATATCGACGGCAAGCTTTACGGAATTCTGCTGTGCTTACTTTTTCATTTGGTTTACCAATCATTTGTTCGACTTTAAGCTCTATTGGTAAACCATGGCAATCCCATCCCGGTATATAAGGTGAATCATAACCTGCCATACCTTTTGATTTTAAGATAATATCTTTTAAAATTTTATTAACTGAATGACCTATATGAATGCTACCATTCGCATAAGGGGGACCATCATGAAGAATAAATTTTTTTTTCCCTTTTTTTGCTTCACGTATAAGACGATACAAATTATCATTATACCAACGCTCCAGTACGCTTGGTTCGCGTTTAGCAAGATTACCACGCATTGCAAATCTTGTTTTAGGTAAATTTAGAGTAAATTTGTAATTATTCATCAAATCATCTATTCCCTTTCTTAAATTAAAGAATTTTTTAAAAAAATTTTCTTTGCAACGACTACATCTTTTACAATTTGATCTTTTAAATCCTCCAAAGAAGAAAAACGTTGTTCATTGCGAATTTTTCTTTTTAGTACTACCTGAATATGAAAATTATAAAGATTTGTACAGGTATCTAATAAATGTACTTCAAGTTGTGAACTTTGCCCATTAACTGTTGGACGCAATCCAATATTCGCTACGCCTGGAATACTCTTTTGTCCAATACCTCTTACTTCAACTGCAAATACTCCTTTTACTGGTGTTACTAAACGGCATAACGAAATATTAGCAGTAGGAAAACCTATTTGACGTCCTAATGAGTCTCCATGAACTACTTTACCTGAAATACTAAATGGATGACCCAGTAACTCCTGTGCTAAAACAAGATCGTCGTTTGCTAATGCTTCACGAACGCTAGTACTGCTGATACGATTACCATCTTTACAGAAGGTTTTGGTTTTAGCAATGTCAAAACCATATTCAAAACCAGCTTTCTGTAATAACAGAAAATCTCCTTGACGACCAGCACCAAATCGAAAATCATCACCAACAGCTAATAATTTCACATTTAACTTTTTAACTAATATTTCAAAAATAAAATTGCTTGCAGAGCGCTGTGCAAAATGTACATTAAAACGAATACATAGCACTATATCAACACCAACTTGTTCTAAATACTGCAATTTTTCACGTAAGCATGTTAAGCGTGCAGGTGCTTGATCACCAGAAAAAAGTTCCAGAGGATGTGGTTCGAATAGCATGACTATTACTGGAAGATTACGCTTATGACCTTCTTTAATTAACCATGATACTATAGCTTGATGCCCACGATGTACGCCATCAAAATTACCAATAGTGAGCACGCAACCACGATGATGCTCTTGAAGATTGCAAAGGCCTCGGATAAGCTTCATAGATGACTCAAATTGGTATAAAGGATTCGATTATACTCTTGAATAATATTTGAGCAGTCTTGTTAAGATCTAATCTATAATCTGTTAAAGGCAACTCTTTTTAGTTAAATGTGTCATGCAAGCTTTAAATTTTCATTTAACAAATCAATTTAAGAATTATAATAAAATTTATAAAATAAATTTCTTGACAAAAGAACACATAAATAGCACAATAATCGGCCGTAAATTGATTATTTGATAGTTATTTATAATATAAAAAAGTGTTTAGGAGTTACCTCTTGGCTAATATTAAATCAGCTAAAAAACGTGTTTTAACCTCTCAAAAACGTCATCAGCATAATGTAAGCAATCGTTCAATGACACGTACTTTTATAAAAAAAGTATATGCTGCTATTGCAACAGGAGATAAAGAAACAGCACAAAATGCATTTAAGAAAATGCAGCCTATTATAGATCGCCAGGCTACCAAAGGTCTTATGCATAAAAACAAAGTAGCACGTTGTAAATCAAACTTAAGCTTACAGATTAATAAACTAACATAATTAGTTGTGTTATTACAATGCATTTTGATTGAATATGTAGAAAGGAGGACTGAAAATTTGTAAGATTTCTTTAATATATTATCTCTCCAATCTTAGCTTTTTTACTTAACAACTTAATAAGATCTTCGATATTTATTATAACATACTAACAAAATCAATAAAATAATTTATCTAAACCTTTATATTATTAACTTTTGGTTTATATGAAAGGTTAGCATTTTTCTACATCTCTATACCAGATGAAGAACACTGCTAACCGATAGGCACTACAGTAGAAACGACTCACACCATTTCAAAATGAAGCAAATTTTTTAAATAAAATAATAAAACAATATTTAGTATATTAGCTTGTTAAATCATCAAAAAATTTTTTGACACCATCAAAGAAACGCTTGGAGCGAGGGCTATTTTTTTCTCCTGTTGGTCCACCAAAACTTTCTTGTAGTTCTCGTAAAAGAATTTTCTGTTTATCATTGAGACTAACTGGCGTTTCTACTACAACACGGCACATTAAGTCACCTAACATACCGTTACGAACGGATTTGACGCCTTTATCACGTATACGAAATAATTTTCCGGTTTGTGTTTCCGATGGTACTTTTAACTTGACACGTCCATCTAACGTTGGTACTTCAATCTCACCACCGAGCGCAGCCATTGCAAAATTGATAGGGACCTCACAATATAAATTATTTTCTTCACGTTTAAAAATAGGATGTTTTTTTACTGAAACTTGAACATATAAATCGCCTTTGGGGGCACCTTGTTCTCCTACTTCACCTTCGCCATTAAGACGAATGCGATCACCAGCATCGACACCCGATGGAATTTTTACAGACAGAGTTTTTGTGCGCTCAACACGACCATGACCATGACAACTATTACATGGTTCCTTGATTACTGACCCGCGACTATGGCAGGTAGGACAAGTTTGTTGTATACTAAAGAAACCCTGTCGCATCTGTACCTGACCCGTACCATGACACGTTGTGCATGTTTGTGCTTTTGTACCAGATTTTGCACCACTACCACGACAGACATGACATTCGCTTAATGTTGGAATACGGATTTCTTTAGTTACACCGCGTACTGCCTCTTCTAAAGACAATTCCATATTATAACGTAAATCGGCTCCACGAGCAGCACGTTGACGACGTCCACCACCAAAAATATCACCAAATACATCACCAAAAATATCACCAAAATCAGCGCTGTTTCCAAAACTAGCAGATCCGGTTGTGCCCATACCGCCTTGTTCAAAAGCTGCATGACCGTATTGGTCATAGGCTGAACGTTTTTGGGGATCCATTAAAATTTCATACGATTCTTTAATCTCTTTAAATTTAGCTTCAGCTTTTTTATCACCTGGATTACGATCAGGATGAAATTTCATTGCTAAACGTTTATACGCTTTTTTAATTTCTCGTTCATCTGCAGATTTTGAAATACCTAAAATATCGTAAAAATCACTTTTTGCCATTTTTTATCTGCCCTTAACATAATTTATTATGGGCGTGGAGAAAGGCCTCCTGCGCCCGTACTGCGTTCAACGGCGTCAGGTTAGCCATAGTGCGGAGACAACAGGGCAATTATTTTTTGTCTTTCACTTCTTCAAATTCAGCATCTACTACATCATCATCTTTTTTTGCAGAAGCATTACTAGTATTTGTACTGCTAGATTGATCCTGTTTTTGTATTAACTCCATTAATTTACTAGAAAGTTTTATTAAATTTTGTATTTTTTCTTCAATTTCTGTTTTATTTTCACCTTTTAATGCAGTATTTAAATCTTTAAGTGCGGATTCAATAGCAGCCTTGTCATCCGCAGCTAATTTATCCCCAGCTTCATCTATCTGTTTGCGAGTACTATGTGCAATTTGATCCCCTTGATTGCGGATTGTAACAAGATCTTCGAACTTGCGATCAGCTTCAGCATTAGCTTCTGCTTCGCGAACCATTTTTTGTATTTCTTGTTCATTTAATCCAGAAGATGCTTTAATAGTAATTTTCTGTTCTTTACCAGTATTTTTATCTTTTGCAGAAACATGTAAGATCCCATCAGCATCTATATCAAAAGTTACTTCAATTTGCGGCATACCACGCGGCGCAGATTGAATACCATCGAGATTAAATTGACCTAGTGATTTATTATCACTAGCACGTTTGCGCTCACCCTGTAGCACATGAATAGTAACCGCAGATTGATTGTCTTCAGCTGTTGAGAATACTTGACTATGCTTGGTCGGAATAGTAGTATTTTTGCTAATTAGTGAAGTCATTACTCCACCCATAGTTTCAATACCTAGCGATAGAGGCGTAACATCTAATAGTAGAACATCTTTTACATCTCCTGCTAATACACCACCTTGAACTGCAGCACCTACAGCAACAGCTTCGTCAGGATTTACGTCTTTACGCGGTTCTTTACCGAAGAATTCAGCTACTTTAGCTTGCACCATTGGCATACGCGTTTGACCACCTACTAAGATCACATCATTAATATCTGTAATAGACAGTTCAGCATCCTGTAATGCGACTTTTAATGGTTCAATAGAACGAGAAATTAAATCTTCAACTAGAGATTCTAGTTTAGTGCGAGTTACTTTAATATTGAGATGCTTTGGCCCGTTTGCATCAGCTGTGATATAAGGTAAATTCACATCAGTCTGTTGTGCAGAAGAAAGTTCAATCTTCGCTTTTTCTGCGGCTTCTTTTAAACGTTGCATAGCTAATGAATCATTATGTAAATCAATTCCTTGATCTTTTTTGAATTCTTTGACTAAGTAATTAATTAAACGACTATCAAAATCTTCACCACCTAAGTGAGTATCTCCATTCGTTGCTAAAACTTCAAAAGTTTTTTCACCATCAACATCATCAATTTCAATAATAGAAATATCGAAAGTACCACCACCTAAATCATATACTGCAATCGTACGATTACCTCGACCTTTATCTAACCCATATGCTAGTGCTGCTGCAGTAGGTTCGTTAATAATGCGTTTTACATCTAAACCCGCGATACGACCAGCATCTTTTGTAGCCTGACGTTGTGCATCGTTAAAATACGCTGGCACCGTAATTACAGCTTCGTGCACAGATTCACCAAGATAATCTTCAGCAGTTTTTTTCATTTTTTTGAGAACTTCTGCAGAAATTTGTGGCGGTGCAATTTTTTGTCCTTTTATATCTAACCATGCATCACCGTTTTCTGAGGCAACGATTTTATATGGCATAATTTTGATATCACGCTGCACTTCCTCGTCTTGAAAACGACGACCAATTAATCGTTTGATTGCAAACAATGTATTTTGCGGATTAGTCACCGCCTGACGTTTAGCCGGTTGACCAACCAAAGTTTCGCCATCCTGCGTATAAGCAATTATGGAGGGTGTAGTGCGATCTCCTTCAGAATTTTCAAGAACTCTTGCTTTAGCACTATCCATAATAGCAACACATGAATTGGTTGTACCTAAGTCAATACCAATAATCTTGCCCATCTAAACGTCTCCTACTTAAACTCTTTGCCAAATGTAGTTGTGAAATAAAAATGCGATCTGGATGATTTTTTCCCAAAATATTTTAATTAAAATTTCGCTGTTTCACAGTACTCTATTATTACTAAATGGGGCCGTATTTCAAACGCATCAAGGGTTAAATAAAAAAATTTTATTGCTTTGTATTTTATTTAAAAAAAGTTAAACATCTATGACAGTCTCACTATTAGCAGATCAAATTATTTTGAGTATTTTATGTATCAATATACTGTTAAACATAGAATAATAGATACTTAAATATACGTTGTTTGGAAGATAAGTTTTAGAAAAATAAAATAATTCATTGAAAATATTTAAACATATGAAACTGTCAAAAAAGTTAAAGAATTTGATGAAATATTTAATATCTTAAACAGTATAGTTAATAAAAAGTTATTTAACTATGCTGTTTTTATATTATGAATAGATAAAATGTAATGTTTCAAATATATAAAAATTCTTAAAAAATAGAGAGAAAAAAATTAATGCTATTAATATGGTGGATAGTGTTTCATTTATGTAGGTTTTTAGGCCTAAAAGATTCTACTACATTAGAATGTGTTTCTACATATGGAGCTTCTAATAGTTGTAAACAGTAAGGTACACACGCAAATATGCCTGGTACTTTTAACACGTGTTCCTCTTTTAATCCTTCTAGGATGTCTGTAATAGCTTTTGGTTGACCAGGCAAATTAAGAATAAGTGATTGCCTACGAATTACACCTACCTGGCGTGATAGAATTCCTGTAGGTACAAATTGCATACTAATTTGACGCATCTGTTCACCAAATCCAGGAATTTGACGATCTGCTATTGCTAGCGTAGCATCTGGTGTTACATCTCGACATGCAGGTCCCGTGCCACCAGTTGTAAGAACTAAATGGCAAGAACATTCATCAACTAATTCACAAATGACCTGTTCAATTATTGATTTTTCGTCAGGAACTAATCGAGTTTGGAATTTAAATGGTGTTATTAGTGCTCTAGAAAGCCAATTTTTTAATGTAGGAATACCTTGATCTTGATAAAGATTATTGGCGGCACGATCAGAAACAGAAATTAATCCAATATGTAATGTATCCATAAATCTCTTCTGAAAAAATTAGTTAATAGATCATTATGTTAATTAGAGAAAGAACAAATCAAGAGATATTTGAAAAGCAATAAAGAGCGCAAGTAAGAATATAGATCGATATGTAATAAATAAAAATCATTGTTATGAAAGTAAATTCAGTTCTAAATATCTAGAAAGCATATTTTCAAGTGTAATTTGATCGATTGCAAAGTTACATATACCTTCAGCCAATTTATTAACGGCCATAGCATTGTGATTATGTTGCCACAGAAATTCAGATTCAGTCATTTTTTTTGGACGTGACTTTACTGTTCCGATATAGTTGAGTTTGTTTTCTACAGTACCCTCGCTTTCTGCTAATTGCTTTAGTAAGGATGGAGAAATAGTCAATCTATCGCAACCTGAAAGCTCTATTATTTGATCAATATTTCTAAAACTTGCACCCATAACTATAGTTTTATAACCGTGCTGTTTGTAATAATGATAAATTTTAGATACTGATAATACACCTGGATCTTCATGTGGAGCATATTCTTTTTCATTACTATTCATTTTGTACCAATCAAGAATACGCCCTACAAAAGGAGAAATCAGCGATACACCTGCCTCTGCGCATGCACGTGCTTGTGCAAAAGAAAATAGTAGCGTGAGATTACAGTGAATTCCTTCTTTTTCCAACTGTTCTGCTGCACGAATACCCTGCCAAGTGGCAGCTAGTTTAATTAAAATTCGTTTATTAGAGATACCAGCATTATTATAAAGTTTTATCAAGTGATGAGCTCGATTAATACTCGCTACAGTGTCGTAAGAAAGACGTGCATCAATTTCCGTCGAGACACAACCTGGAATTAATTTAAGAATTTCCAGCCCAATATTAACAGCTAATATATCAGAAGCTAGTTGTATTTGTTTTTCTTTATACATGCTTTTTTGAATAGCCTGACTTATACTTTGTTTAATAAGTTTATGGTATTCAGGAAGCTGTGCAGTTTTTAAAATTAAAGAAGGATTCGTAGTAGCATCGTATGGTTGATAAATTTTTATTTCTGAAATATCACCTGTATCAGCAACGATAGTAGTGATCTGGCGTAAAGAAGAGAGTTTATTTGTCATAATTTTATAATCTTATGAATTAATTTTTAAAATATAAAAACTGTCAGCATTCTCATAATACATAATTCACAGTGCAGTATGACTGCTATAATACAACGCGTCTTTAAATAAATTGAGTATTTATGAAACTTAATTAATCGACTGTATGTTAATTATTTTACTAAAAATGCATACAATTTCGAAAAATCTGCTTTCATATAATGCGACAACAGTTTTCGTTCGATGTAATTAGCAAATTTTTTAGGTAATAAGAGGGGTTTTTCAATTATTTTTTCTACTATATTTTGAAATTTTATAGGATGTGCAGTACCGAGAAATAAACCATATTCTCCTTTTTGAAGTTGATCGTGAATTAAACGATATGCAATTGCTGAATGCGGTTCAGAAATATATTGTTTTTCTGATAATTGGCGTAAAGTATACTGGATCACTTCGTCGGATACTACACCATATCCCAGGTCGCTCAAGTTCCAAGCTTTACGAAAGAACAATTCTTCTAAACGAGGCCAATTATTAGGTCGACTTACATCCATAGCATTAGATAGCGTTGTTACAGTAGGATTTGGATGCCACTGACCACTACTCAAAAAACGTGGTACTGTATCATTAATATTTGTTGCTGCAATAAAGCGTTTTACAGGCAAACCGAGCGATTTTGCCATCAAACCAGCTGTTAGATTACCAAAATTTCCACTTGGAACTGAAATTACTAATTGAGTACGTTTTTCTTGAGGTAATTGTGCTACTGCTTCGAAATAATAACATATTTGTGCTAATAGGCGACTAACGTTAATAGAGTTAGCAGAATTAAGAACAATAATATTCTTCAATTTTTCATTTTCAAATGCTTGTTTGACTAATGACTGACAGGTATCAAAATCACCATCAATAGCAATAGTGTCAATGTTATTACCTAATGTACAAAACAATTTTTCTTGAAATAAGCTAATTTTACCCTGTGGATACAAAATTACCACACGTATTTTTTCCATACCATAAAACGCATGAGCTACTGCAGCTCCAGTATCACCTGATGTTGCAGTTAAGATAGTCATTTGTTGATCATCACTTAATAAATAAGAAAGTATCTCGGCCATAAAACGCGCACCAAAATCTTTGAAGGCTAGGGTAGGGCCATAAAATAACTCAAGACAAGCAATATTACTGCTCACTTCAGTAACATATAAAGGAAAATTAAAAGCTTTTTTAATACATTTAGTTAACTCATTGTAATCAATATCGTCACCGATATAAGCAGAGAGGATCCGAGTGCTACGGCTAATAAAATCCATCTCCATCATATTATTAATATCAGATATAGTAAATTCAGGTAGATTTTCTGGAAAAAATAATCCTTGCTGCGAACCCAGTCCTTGCTTAACTGCCTGAGAAAAACTTACATGCTCATTGTGATTTTTAAGATTATAGAATTTCATTAATTATTCCAATTTACGTGCACCAATGGTATCAAGACGGCAAATGTGTACAAAGCCTTCTGTATTGTTTACATAATTCTGTGTTAACCAATTGTCTACTTTTTTTGCTTGACGCATCTCATTGCAAACAGCAAAAACTGTAGGCCCTGAACCAGAAATACCGTAAGCTATCGCACCCATTTTTATAACAGCTTGACGGATTTTTGCAAAGTTTGGTAGCAATTTGATACGATAGGGTTCAGCAATAATATCTTGCATTAATTTAGCTGCTAAAATTGACTGGCGTGTATGACATGCATGAATGAAGCCTGCTAACAGACGCGCATGTTTAATGGTATCTTCTTTACAGTATTGTAACGGTAATATAGCACGTGCTTCTGCAGTAGAGATTGTGATTCCTGGATATGCTACTACCCATAGCCAATTATCAAAAGATGGTATATTTTGGCTAATAATATCATTTTCCTCTATCATTAACTGCATACCACCAAGAAAACAAGGAGCAACATTATCGTAATGTATACTGCCAGAAATACGTCCTTCTAACGTACCCATTAAAAGCAAAATTTCATTTTTATTAAAAGGATTATTGCAAAATTCATTCATTGCCATTAAACCAGCTACTATTGAAGAAGCGCTGGATCCAAGACCGGAGGCTATAGGCATATTTTTATTCAATGTTATTTTTAGGCATATTTTTTTGCCGATAGCTTGGCAAAAACATTTCCAACTGTGATAGATAATATTATCTTGTGGATTGATTGGTAGCTTATTTGCAAACCGACCTTTATTTTTTATAATAAATTCATCAGCACCTTCCACTGATACACAATCACCTAGCAATGTGCCATTCACTGGAGATATAGCAGCACCGAGTACGTCAAATCCAACATTAATATTACCTATTGATGCTGGTGCATAAATTTTTACCATTATTATTAAACTCCCAACTTCCATGATAAGGTACGTAAAATATCAGCAAAAACACCAGCTGCTGTTACAGCATTACCTGCACCATACCCCCGTAATACTAGGGGAATAGGGTGATAATACTTACTATAAAAGGCTAAAGCGTTTTCACCATTTTTTACTGTATAAAATGGATCGTTAGTATCTACACAATCAACTTTTACCTTGCACATACCCGTTTCTTCAATTACACCAACAAAACGCAAGACTTTACCTTGCTCATGCGCCTTTGCAACACGTATAGCAAAAATATTATCTATCTCCGGTAAATGTTTCATGAATTCTTCAACATTAGAGATCGTTTTTAGCTTTGCGGGTATCAATGGTTCAATTTCAATATCCTGGAGCTCTAACTCATAACCGGCTTCACGTGCTAAAATTAGTAATTTTCGTGCCACATCGTTTCCAGATAGATCATCCCGAGGATCTGGTTCTGTAAAACCTAATTCACGGGCTATAACAGTAGCTTGAGATAATGGTATTCCTTCATCTAATTTACCAAAAATAAAGGATAATGAACCAGATAGAATACCTGAGAATTTAATTAGTTTATCACCAGCATTCATTAAATTTTGTAGGTTTTCGATAACAGGTAAACCTGCACCAACATTTGTATCGTATAAAAATTTACGGTGCGATTTCGTTGCAACTTCACGCAGCTGTTTATAATACTTCAATGATGAGGTATTAGCTTTTTTGTTCGGAGTAATTACATGAAAACCAGCTGCAAGAAAATCAACGTATTGCTCAGCTATGTTCTGACTAGCGGTACAGTCTATAATCACTGGATTGATTAAATAATTTTCTTTTACTACACAAATTAAATTATCTAAATTAAATTGTCTAGTATTCGATTGAGTTAATTCAGTTTTCCAATTATTTAAGTTAATACCGTGGGCATTTATTAATGAGGTACGAGTATGTATAATGCCACATACACGTAAATCGATGTGTTTGCGTTTCAACCATGCTTTCTGACGATATAATTGTTCTAATAGTGCACTACCAACACCGCCCACGCCAATTAAAAAAATTTCAATTATTTGCTTAGTAGAAAATAATATCTGGTGCACTACACGCATCCCTATAGTAAGATCATTATTATTAATGACTACTGAGATTGAACGTTCGCATGATCCTTGTGCTATAGCTATAATATTGACATTGGCTAACGACAATGCTGAAAAAAATTGTGCAGAAATACTTCGCAACGTGCGGATACCATCACCTATTACTGATAAAATAGCTAAGCTTTCAGTAACTTTTGGGCGATCTAAAATCCCATGTTTAAATTCAAGGTAAAATTCTTGTTCTATGACTCGGCAAGCGCGAGTCTGTTGAGTATGTGAAACACAGAAGCTAATATTATGTTTAGAAGAAGATTGAGTAATGAAAATTACTGAAATACCGGCACACGACATTGAGGACAATATACGTGCTGCTATATTAATCATCTCTTTCATGATATTCGGTCCAGAGATATTAAGCATTACCATATTCTTTAAACTGGTAATACCTTTTATTGGATTTTTATCACAATCGATCTCATCACTAATTAATGTACCGCTTTCATTCGGATTAGTAGTATTTTTAATTACACAAGGAATTTGAAATTGAGCCATGAGCGCAATAGTACGAGGATGAAGAATCTTTGCCCCAAAATAGGAAAACTCCATTGCTTCCTGATAAGAAATGGATTGCAACAAAATAGCATTCGGTACTTGGTCAAGATCGCAAGTATAGACGCCATCAACGTCAGTCCAAATTTCACAACAACTTGCATGCATACAAGCTGCTAAAACCGCCGCAGAATAGTCAGAACCATTACGTCCTAAAATCATTAATTCACCTTGTTCACTTCCAGCAGTCAAACCAGCCATGAGAATTATATTTTTATATGGAATGTGAATACTAGAAATACGACGTGTTGATTCGGCAATATCTATAGTAGATTCAAGGTAATGTCCAACTGCTAACAATTTTTCTATTGGATGAATAACAGTAACTTTATGAGCACGTGCCTGTAGTAGAGCCTCCATTATAGTAATCAACAATTTTTGACCATGGCATATAACCTTAGCTTTGATGGAATCAGGACATTGACGTAGTAATTTAATTGCTTTTAGTATTTGTTGTATTTGTATGAATTCTACGGCAATACGAGCTGTTTGTGCTTCATAATCAAAACCTACTTGATTAATAGCTAAACCTTCTAGCAATTTAGCAAAAATACGTTCAGCATTATTTATAGTTGATAATATATCATTGCCATCGATGGTTTTTTGAATTATCGTAATCAAGTAATTGGTGATGTTCGCTGGTGCAGACAGCACTATGGCAACTTGTTCCTGTTGCGCACTTTTTTCTATAATTTCTGCCACACGAAGAAAATTTTCCGCGTTGGCTACTGAAGTTCCGCCGAATTTCAGTACTCGCATTGTTCAATGTCTCCTGCATTTTTTTTTGACAACATGCTTTTGTAAGAATGGGCTTTTTTATTTTTATATGCTTTAACCTGTAAATTATGGTCTATAATTTATTAATGATTTAAATCACTATAACCTCACATTTAATTGATGATTTAAATGCTTCTTTATTGTTGTTTATATTTTAAAAGTTACGAATAGTGTACTGCTGATCGACAGTATAATCCGACGTCTTGAAACAAGATTTAATTAGCAACCACTACTAAACTTAAACTAAAAAATATTCTTGTAATGATTAACTATTATTTATTGTTATTTTGAATTATTATCATCCTGAATTTGCTATTACATATTTGATGTTGAAAACCAGTTTTACCTTATATTATTTTCTTAACAAATTAAGCATTAGAGTTGTTCTTTTTTGAGTATGTCGTAGAGAATTATGATTAAGCAAATTTTTTACACTCATGGTTAATTTGTTAAGAAAATAAAAAATTTTGTTTATTTTGAAATGCAAATTCTTTACGAAAACATATGCAAATAAAATCTATAAATTAATTATTAATAAAAAATTTAAGAAAGATTCCAATGTTCATGTTATGTATTTTTGTTTTTGTCATTGAAAATTCTAAAAAGAAAAATTTGAACTGTATGATATGTTACATTAACATATTTTAATTATCTTGAGAACTTATTAATTTGATTAAACTATTATACATTTAGGATAATCAATCTTAATTAATTAAAGTTGCGCACTAAAGACTTTTAAGTTAAAATTCACGATGTCTTCTGTGTATATGTATGATGAATTTTGTCATGCTATTTAATTGTTAAGTAATCATTTGAATTAATCAATCAAATAATACAACACTTAAATAAGTTTCTGAAAATAAATTAAAACTATCAAATCAATGACTACTATTTAGTTTGTTAAGTAGTAGTCAACAGGCTAATTTTAGAGTACTATCTACAAACAATCCAAATAAATTTAATGAAAATACATTATTTATTATTTTCTATTTGCAAAAAAATCAATTAGTTAATGATTAGATACCACTGGCACAGTACTTAAAGCATTTTTTGGAGAACCATCTATCATTCTATCAGAGTAAGCTAAGTAAACTAGAGTATTACGCTTTTGGTCCCAAAAGCGCACAACTTGTAATTTTTTAAATATTAGCGATGTACGTTTACGAAATACTACTTTCCCTTGAGTGATTTTATCACTAAGTATAATAGGTCCAATCTGTTGGCAAGAAATAGCGGCATCGGCAGTATCTTCTGCTAGACCTAAACCTCCTGTTATACCACCAGTTTTTGCACGACTGATATAACAAGTTACATTTTTTATATCAGGATCATCAAAAACTTCAACAACGATTTTATGATCCGGACCAAATATTTTAAAGGCTGTATCAACTGAACCCAATTCTTCACTATGAACACGAATGCTACTAAACAAGCATGTCATAAAAATTGTTAGAATAATACGATTAATTATCATAAGTGTTATCATTCAAATAAAATAAATTATAACATAATTATAAGCGAAAAAAAGAATTCAGGTAGGTCATTTCAGAATACTTAAGTTCATTATGTTACATATGAATTAATATTCTTTTCATTTTAGATGTGTGTGCTATATACAAGATGTATTATCATAATTTTACAGTTTTATCTGAATATACAAAATGTATATTTAAATATTTTAATGAGTTTGACACCGTATTATTATCAATTTTTATGTTACGGAAACGTCTTTTGATTAATAATACATATTCAACGAATAATGTTGTGACCACATGACAAGCTGATCTCTCGTTTCTGATATATATATAGTACGTTATAAACAAACTGTATACATAGAATTCGTGATATTTATTTGTATTCGCTAATATTAAAATCGCAGAGTGGGTTAGAAAACATTAAATCAAATTTGAGTTTCTGATTTACACTAGTCGAGTTAAAATTTTTGATATATGTATCGGGTACAATAACATCGATGGCTATAAAATAAAACTCTTGAATAATCAAAATAATTTTTACTTTTAAGAAGTATTGTTGATAGTATTTAATGTTTAGAATTAAATATTCTATATTAGAAATTTCTTACTATTATCATATTAACATATTTATCATAACGTTAAATCAATGGCAAGTTATATTCAGCCGTTAAAAATTTTTTTGATTTATAGAGTATAACATTTAATAAAATTAGGCTATTTCATCATAGATGAATCTTTTTCAATGAAAAAATTTATACACTAGTTATAATTTATTTCATAAAACAGTTTGAATTGTATTCACAATAAATATTAATATAACTTAACATAAATATGTTGATAGGATGCATATCATATTAATATTAAAAAATTTTATTGACTTAGTATCTGCTCTTAGAAAAAATTTTTAGAATCATTTTAATGATCTAAATTTTTTAGACATCATTCTCAAATGTATAAAGTACATTTGAGAATGTATTGTAATTTATTTCACATAATATTTATTATTCATCGATACAACCATATATTATTGCAATAGATACGGTATATGAAATATCAACTTATGCAATTGATAAAAAAATTTTCATCAAGTATTATAAATTCGTACTGATATATTATTGCATATTTACATAAAAATAAAAACTAAATCGAATTTTAGCACATTAAATCAGCTAATTAAATTAAAATAATATTTTTTACTTGAAAAGTATTTAATATATTTTAAATTCAATTAGTACCTAAATATGTTTTATTATCTTTTTTATAAGAAGACAAATTTTAACATAATAGAAGTATCTATTAAAAAATTTTAATATATCTAATTATTTAAAATATATAAAACATTAGAAATGTCATGATATTATTTGGTCATGCTGTATTGGTCTAAATAAATGCACTTACTTAAGATTGTTGATCTAATTTGTTCTATATACCCACTACATATTACTCTTGATTAAGGCGCATTTCTAACCAAAGTTTTAACTCTAAGGGCGCTTCTTTAAGACTGTTTGAACCACGTGTAATAGTCGCGATACCAACACCTAGTTCATTTTTCAACGACCGTTGACTTATTTTTCCTTTTATTAATTCTTCAATAATACGTAAACGAGTACTATAAGATTCACGTTCGTCCGGTGTCATCATTAATTTCAATAATGGTGTTGCTAAACCATCAGAACAAGCATAGTGCATGAGTTTAATAAAACGTACCCAATTATTGTCAAGCGACAACGAAAATCTTGATAACGGTGAAATATGGATAGTC
Organism: Candidatus Pantoea carbekii; assembly: GCF_000971765.1. Classification (GTDB taxonomy): domain Bacteria; phylum Pseudomonadota; class Gammaproteobacteria; order Enterobacterales; family Enterobacteriaceae; genus Pantoea_A; species Pantoea_A carbekii. The sequence continues at coordinate 191,284 of NZ_CP010907.1, forward strand.
ATAGTAAATTTCCGTACTCATTAGATAGTACAAAAGCATAACATATACAATGCTATTACTTCTAGTAAATTTTATTAAAAACCAACCTTAACAAAACTAATAATAAAGCAGATTACATGCTGATTATTTTTTATAGTATCTTAACATATAGTTAAAAACTAACAAAAAATTTAATGAATTAACAGACAAAACAAAAAATTTTATATTAGCGAGTATTAAGTCAGTCAGATTAACTATTTATTAAAAATACTAATTGTGATTTATAGGCATTACTTTTTAATATTATTACTGGCTATTTTAATAATGTTGTTCAATACCACAATATTAGCAAATTGAAATTAATTATAATTACTATTACTAGTATATTACTATTTTTTAGTATATGAACTTGTATGTCTTAGTATAGATGAAATCTTTATCTTGCTAAATGTATTTAAAATAATTTCCACGCTAATTAGAAAAATTCTTATAATAATTATCGAATTTCTTTATTTATCGGAAAAAATTTTAAATCTTATTTAAATATTGATTTATATATTTAAATTTTTAATTTATATATAAATATATGATATTTACAAGACTCAACACAATTGATAGTATATTTGATATATAATACAAAAATTTGTTTCTATTAACAATAATTTAATATACAAAATTTATTATTGCTATTTTCACATACTTTTTTACTTTTTTTAAATTAATTTAATATTAGATTGATTTAATCAATTTAATATTTTTTGCTTTTAAAAAAGTTTATTTTATATTGCATAGTCTTTTATTAATCGCGTATTCGCATTTATATAATTTAGAAAACAGCATCTTTTGAATCATTAGATTTTATCTTTTAGATTGACTAGCAGCTATTTGTATCATCATTAAGCTTTGGATTTACCATACAGGATTGGAAATGCTATTATCAAAATAATGCCTACTATGATTAATGAATTTGCATAATTACATTTTGTAACATTGAATCTACACGATAATGCTTAAATATAATTAGTTACTCAAGAACAACTACAGGATCAAATTAAATTTTTATTAATAAGATATTGCAATCAAAACAATCACATCATCTTTTTCCACTTTTTGGTATCCCTTTCGCAATAAAAGATAATGTAGATTGAGCAGCTGGATCGTTACTTCTGTATCCCGGTTCTCACGTATACAGCTATGGCAAAATAGATTCATTTTTTGTTGCTCATGTGAAAACTTCTTGTGCAATATTGATAGGTAAAACTAATTTGGATCAATCTGTTACAGAGTTAGTTGCTACACATCCATCTTTTAGTATTGTAAACAATACCTTTAACTAACAAGATATCAGCGGTGGATCTAGTTCTAGTCGCTTTTCTAGATTAGTCCGTGGTTTAGTAACCTTTTGTCTTGTTATAGATACACGAGGTTCAGAACGTATACTTGCTAGTTTTAATAATATTATTGATTTAAAATCCACAAAAGGGTGGCTTGTCTTGCTACATCTATAGTTTTTTGTTGATCAACAAAAAGAAACAGCAGGCAATGCGATTTAAAAAAATTTAAATAGTATGTATGAAAATTTGCATCAAATTGATTTGATTAATTTTAATAAATTAGCTCAACAGATTTATAATGGGTCAGTGGATTACGGAACGTACTATATCAGTAGCTAAAATGTTGCATAATCCTATAACATGGATTCAATAGTATACTCTATTATGCGTGATGGTTTGAAATATAGTGCTGTTGATGCATATGAAGCTGAATATCTACGCGTTTATTTATCACGCAAAATTTAACAATACTATCAAATTTTGATGCGCTGGTGGTACTGACATCGTCTACTATTTATCCTAGTTATTTATAATATACTATATAGGTATCTATACTAATTTCACTAATTTTGCTGATCTCTGTGCATTGGCTTTACCGGGTTTTTTTCGTGCTGATGGTTTACAGCAGATATTACCTTAATAGCTCCGAGTTCCGGCTTAGCACCATCATTCTATTGCTAATTTTGGTTTACTTTGGCAAACACAAATAGCATTATCATGAGGTGCTATTGAAAAAAGACAACTCTTAGAGTATAATAGTAAACTTCCAGAATTACCTGAACATGTCCGTTTTGCGTTAATATTGAATTATATTTTAAAAAATGTCGCTTAATTATTCTCTCAAGTTATATCAAGTTTCTTTTGTGCAAACAACGGAAACAACACCTCTGTATTGCTTATTTATTATATCCTCATTATTGAAAATAATATACTTAATTACGTGTTAATTAAAGTAAAATTATTAGATATGCTTCGAGCATACTTCGGTAAATTTACTATCAATATTTCCATATCACTCTGTATTGGATCAATTAGACTACTTGATCGTAGCGTAATAAAAGGCTTAATCTATGACACTACACTAGTATAGTAAATACTTTTGAGCGATTGAATTTAGCATTAAGCGGTTAAGTAATCTTAATAGAAGAATAAAATTTTTGTTGAGTACTATTTTAATTGCTGATCGTGGTAAAATTTTTTGTTCAGCTATTCGTGCTCTAAAACGCCTCAACATAACTAATGTATAATGTAGTAGTATACTCTGATATAGAGCACAATTTAACTCATGTTAAGGAAGCTAATATAGCAATTTCGCTTAATTATGTCGATAGGTATTTTCATATTAAAATAATCACTTGTGCTAAATAAAGCGGTCTTAATACTATTTGGCTAAGTGATAGATGTGTTTAGAAAAATGCATCATTTATTAATGCTTGTGAAAAAGCTGGAATTATGTTTATTGCTCTAACAATAGCTCAATAAATTAGTGATTTTTCCTGCAACATTATGCACGCGAGCTAGCAGATATTGGAAACATACCGATAATACCTGGTACATGCTTGCTTAATTGTTTAGAAGATGCATTAGATTTAGCGAAAGTAATTGGTTAACCAGTAATATTAAAAAGGACTGCGTATGGTGGAGGTATTGGTTTAAGGTACTGCGACTATGACAATGCTGATCTTCTACTCATAGCTTGATTTAGTATTCAACATTTCAATAGTCAGTTTTTTAACGATTCTAATGTATTTATCGAACATGATTTTGATAAGCCTAACCATATTGAGGTACAAATTTTTAGTGATGGTAAAAAAAGTAATTTTACTAGGTGAACGGGACTGTTCAGTACAAGGCCGATATTAAAAAGCAGTGGAGAAAACTCCAGAACCTAATCTCCCTTAAGTAATACGTAATAATATGTATAGCTTACTTCTGTAATCCATCTTAGCGAACAAGTGAAATATCGTAGTATACGAACTGTAGAATATGTTTATGATATTAAGACAGGGTGCTTTTCATTTTCTAGAAGTTAATACACACTTGCAAGTTGAACATGCAGTAACTGAATCTGTTATAAAGATTGATATAATAATAGACTGTATGTTACAATTAACAGTGTGCGACACTATGGATTCGAAATATTTAGAAAAACCACATAGTGTATCAATCGAAGCACGAATATATGCTGAAAACTCAATAAAAAATTTTCAACCTAACCTAGTCCAGGTTTCCTAACAAATGTAAAATTTCCAGAAGCAGTGCACATTGATAGAGGAATTACTAATAGTAGCGAAATCTCAACATTTTATGATTCTATAATTACTAAGTTAGTTGCACATGCTGACAATCAAGATTCAGCGTTAATGAAACTACAGAAAGTTATTTGTGCTACACAATTACATATGTATCATTAGTAATCTTGATTATCTACGTTAAATTATTTTTACTAAATAGTTACATCAGAGAAATATATCCACAGAATTTCTCGATAATTTTATTCCATTCTCCCATATGATTGAAGTGTTACAACCGGAAATTTGCAGTAGTATTCAAGATTTTTTTGACCGAATGGTTTATTAGTATATTCATATTGGTATACTTCCATGGGGTGAAACGAATGATTTTGTTTTCCGTATTGCCAATCATATTGTTGTAAACCATCAATGTGCTGTAGGTTTAGAATTTACTATTTTAGGTCCAATGTTGCGCTTTCATAACGATGCTGTAATTGTATTAACAGAGGCAAACTGATCTTCAGAGATCAATGTTAAAACAACTAACTTACAGGAAACCAATAAATATAAAAACAGGTTATTATTAATAATTTGACAAATACAAAATGAATGTTGAACCTATTTTACTACAGGTAATCTTAGTCCTAGTTTTACTTTTCACTTGGTCAGTGTAGCTAGATATGCAAGTCGTGCTCCACGCATGTCTGATATGTTATCAATTTTTCAAACTAAGCTACCACCTACGGGCTTGTACTACACCGGCGCCCTATAATCGAAACCACACTATATAATACATTGCTAGTGATACAGTATAGTACTCAATGGAATACTGGTATTTTAGATGGATCCGCATAGAGTACCCGATTTTCTGCATGATCTAGCATGGATGAGTTTTCACAGTATTTGGAAGTAAATGATAATTCTAATTGTCTAGGTGTACGTTTAGTTGGCGCTAAACTACAGTGGGCTCACAATAGTGGTGTTGCAAGACATTGCATTATCTAACATATATGACCGACTGACTGTACATAATATAATTACTATAGTCGAAATACAGTTCGGGATATAATTTTCAAAGCTGCCTACTTAGCAATTGGATTAGAAAACGTTTATTTAGGAGCACTTTGTACCATTACGCTTGATCCACGCCATCGTTTGCTAATTTCAAAATACAATCCAATTCGCACAATTACTACCGAAGGTAGTGTAAGCATTGGCGGTCTCTACATGTGCATGTATGATGAATTGGATATGAATTAGTTTGTCTTACATTACCTATTTAGAATAAATTTATCAAAAATAATCAATGTAATAATAAGCCTTAGGTACTACGATACTTGGATCATATGAATTTTTATTCAGTAAAAAAAAATTTAAAATTACAAAAGGATTTTTATCAAGATAATAGCAGTATACGTATAGAAGAAACTTTATTTAATTTTTCTGTTTATCAAAAATTTCTAGCTAAACTGATTGAATCAATTTTAAGTTTTTTCTTGTCCATCTAAAGTTTTTAATGCGCAATAGCACGGTAAGGACAAGATGAATTATATCAAAAAATACCTCTTTCCCAGAGATTGAAATTTTTAAAATAAAATTGAATTTTTAGAAAAAATATTATTGAATAATGTACCGATATATATGGTATTATATTGAAAATATTAGTAAATCCTAGATATAGGATAGTTATCGGACAACCTATTATTATTGAAACTATGAAGATAGAGTTCATTATTGTAATTCAAAATAATGGTGTAATTAACAAAATTGTTTATTAGATTGGTCAAACGGTCAGTAGAGGGAATATTCTATTATGGTATGATTTTAATAAAGTAATTAATAAAAGTTTTTTTTAAATAATTTTTTTATTAACCATTTTTTTTATTGTAATTTACAACTACTCTTGAATACAATAGATGATCTAAGTAAGGAAAAATAAAATTAAAAATTTTTAAAGTCTTTTTAAGATTACCAATACTTCGGGTATATTGTGTTTTGGATATATTCTTCTTCTATTGATCAACTTGTTCGTGTATACTTGAATAGTATGACAGCATCTTAAAAGTACACTTTCTTATTTGAAAAATTTGTTCTTAGCCATTAGATACTAGATACATTTCATCTAACAGCCCTACTTCACCGGAAGTAATTGCAATCCAATGGCAATAGACAATTATAGAAACTCCATATATTGAAACAGTAGAGCTAGAGCAGAATTTTTATTTACTTTACCACAACGTGTTCTTTATTTTGGTCAAATTCTAAAATGCATATTGATCTATCTCTCTAATACAAATCGCACTATCAATGCAAGGTTCTAGCAACTCCGATATGGCAATTAAAGTATCTTCAAGTATGATATGTACTATGTAGTGTCGCGCCGTAAATTTTACAAAATGTGTCTGTTAAGACGTTATTTGCGGTATTTAGATGACGTTCTCAATGAAGTAGACTAGATATCTATCATATCAACTATTTGATATATATTCGATAATACTGAATTTTTAAATTAAATTTTAGATGATGACGCATTGTAATTTCTTTCAATAAATTTTGGCAATAAATTCATAATACATTAATTTATTCACTGAATATATAAACGAATTGAAAAGGCAGACTTAATTTATTGCCCATAATTTACAGCAATTGAAATAGATAGTAGTATAGAACAATAAACAACCATCTAAAATACAATCAAATTCTTTAACATTCAGAAAATAAATTGAAAAGCTTTAAACCTATTTTCAGATAATTTATTTATGCAAGTCTTATGAAAGATACTTGCAAACTAATTCAATAATTATTAAATATTAGACCATGAAAAAATAATACTATTGATGAAATCAATAGTATTACATGTATAAAACAAGCATTGTAATATCGCTTTTAAAATAGGAAATTAGCGTTGTATTCATTGAAAATGAAAGCAAATATATTATGATTTTTTGACAAAATATTTTTACGTGAATTTTATTCATATGATTAGTAATCAATCAAACTACTACTTAATATACAAAAAACACCCATTAAATCAGCATGACGAATCATAACTTTTGTATGCTTGTTAACTTTAGGTTTAGCATGATAAGCTATACCTAAAGCTGCGTTTTTAATCATTGCAAGATCATTAACGCCATCACCAATTGCTACAGTTTGTGTAGATGAAATGTTAAAGGATTTTGCTAATGTATTTAATATTTGAGCTTTATACTGAGCGTTAACAATTTGTCCAAGTATTTTACCGGTCACTTTTCCATTGCAAATCTCTAATTTATTAGCAAATGCAGCATTTAAGTGTAACTTATGATATAAATAATTGGTATAAAAAGTAAAACCTCCCGAAGCAATTGCTATTTTCCAGTTAAAATTTTTTAATTTTTCTACTAATCTAGTTAAACCAGGCGTCAACGGTAGTTCATCAAGCACTTTTTTAAGAATGCTCGCATCGGTACCTTTTAATATACTAACTCTTTTGCGCAAACTAGTTTCAAAATCCATTTCTCCGCACATCGCACGTTCAGTAATTTCAGTTACTTGAATACCATATCCTGCTAATTTAGCAATTTCATCAATACATTCAATTTGAATAGCTGTAGAATCCATATCCATTAATAATAAACCTGGGATATTCAGATATGGAATTTGACTAAGTTGTACAACGTCAAATCCTTTATTATATGCTAACTGAATTGCAAAAGTTGTTAGTGAACCACTTATATGTATTACTTGGTAATCATCGATATTCCAATCATTGATAATTGTGTATGCATCTTTTAGCTGATAGAAATACTCTGCAACTTTTTGTTTACTGAGTCTCCGACCATACAGTAACCAGTGATTTTGTTGATTCTGATAACATAGCGGCATTGATTTTTAACCGTTATTTGAGAATAATGGATATTATGCAAGTGAAAAATTGTATTTAAAATATCGGTATTTTAGCGTTGGAGTGTGTATCATACATAATAATAACTATTTCAAAAGAATTTTTTGATTTATCAATTTAAAAAAAATGATCCTATCATCTTGTATTTAATAATATTATTGATATCTTTTGAAATAGTTATTATTAAAGAGATTTATATATTGCAGAGATCAATAACATGTCGCGTATTAAGTATAGGCATTTGTTGCTCGTTTATCCCGAATTTATACATATGGTATAATATGTATATGAGAGATATATTATATTCAATTTATTAGAATGATAATAACTCAATCATTATTATAGTTTCATATAGTTATTTTTTTATTTAAATAATGATGCATCATGATGAATGATGCATGGGATTTTCATTAAAGTATCAATATAAAGTATTCATTTGAATATACAATACCGTATGGAGCATTTTTTTGGAAAGTATTCAGAAAACACTTACGTTAAATAATATTGAATATAGAATATCTTTTATTTAATCAAAATATACATATATAATTCTAATATTTGATCTATGAAAATAAAAATAGTATTGATAAAATCATGTATTTTTATGTCTGATAACATTTAAAATATATTTTATAATCGATAAAATTAGTATTTTATTTACTTTAATTGCAATACATGTTAATTATGCATTGCAATTTGTAATCATACCAATATATAACACAATTCATATATACATTAAAGAGATCAAGTATCTATTAATATTATTAAATAATAAAGAGAAATATTTTACTTAAATTGTATATGATTCAATCATTTTAAACAAAATAGCTAATGTTCTAAATTTTTTTCAGATTATAGTTATAGTAATAAAGATTGGTCACAGGTTATTTATAATAGATAAAGTAAATTTTTGAATTTTATTTCAAATTGTTATTTAGATAATTACATATTTGCTTCCATAGATCGCGTTTCTGCTTACTACTGTTTGAAAAAACATTAAAAGAAGCTGTAGTAAATTTAATACCATTGAAGCAATGATCACTTTCAAATCCTAGCAACCAAGCACAACAATTGACTTTCACCGGTAACATGACTAATTGATTTGGCAATAACACAATTACATCTTTATTTTGAAAATTCAGTGCTTGTAATACATCTTTAACTAACGGTTCTTCTAATATTAAAATATGCTCAGTCACTAAAATAAGTTGAGCAGAAGGAATTAAGTATATTGTATTATTATTTTTCAGTAAACACGGAAATCGTAGCTGGTATTGTGTAATTCCTGTTTGCTGTATAATCCAATAGCGTCTTGAATTCATATTTTCTACTTTATTAAGTCAATTTAATTGAAAATTGTCAATGTCTGTTTTAAAATTTTATAATTTATTTGATTTGAAATTATATTTACATTTTTTTTGGAGTTTTATTTATACTATTATACTAGTTGCAAACTATATTTGGATTAATATTTGTTGTCAATAAATTTTAACTAAATTCAATAACTCTGAAATCGAGGATTACCGATATTTTAATGTAATCCAACTGGGATATATGATGTAACATATTTATGAATACAATTGATTTTTTATGAATTAAAAATAGTTTTTTATCAGTTTTAAATTAACTCATCTCACAATACTATTTAATGAAATTAAATTATGCACGTGTATATATATATTTGAAATATATTGTATTTCTAAAATACTAGTTTTTAAAATAAATAATCATAGTACTGAGTACTTATTGGATACGGAGAAAGTAATATAACTTTATAATATTTTATAAATAAGTAAAATAAATCGTAATCTTTACCAATGTCATCTGTTATAATAAACGTCATCAAATGATGTTTCATAATGAAAGTCTTGTTTAAACAACACATAAAGTAATAATAGTGAAAATTTGTACTAGTCGAAGTCTAAGGAGTTAAGAAAAGAAAAATATTGATTATTAGATAATTAGACATGCACCTACGAAAAATTGCGACATTTAACGCAATGATGTATTATTAGTTTTAATTATTAAGATCACTATATCTTTTGCGATGGCCAGTACAATACCTAACAGCAAAACTATAAACTTTATCACTAATATTGACTCCATTATTAATCAAAGGCCACATTAAAATAGAATGACTTGCTAAACTGGAGATAAATATATAAATAAATGAAGTTTTATTCAAAGAGTTATATATAATATTTTAATTTATTAAATATATTATTATGATACAAACAAGCAGCATTTAATAGTTAACGTAGTCTAAAGTGATAAAAAATTCGACTACTATATAAAACATACTTAATATTTTTACAATTGAGTATATTAATAATTAACCCTTAGATATTTCTATTAACAAAAAAGTATTTTCAATTTATTATTACCAATTCTTAATTATAACACTTAATCGCTTTTAGTATGAATTACACAAAACTATTCATACAATGATTTAATTCTTTAAAATATTATAACTATATGATTAATATGGTCTTTTAAAGAATTTGTTCAAAATTTATAGTTAATTTTTAAGATTTTTCTTACTATCTGCTTGAGATCAATAAAAATTAATAAAACGCTTATAATAGTGCCGAAGGCCGGATTCGAACCGGCATGTATTTCTACGGTTGATTTTGAATCAACTGCGTCTACCATTTCACCACTTCGGCACGTGAATAATAATGTATATTAAGTATAATAATATTGTAATATCAATCTTTAACAATTTTTATATAATCATTTAAAACAATGATTTTTAAATTAAAAATACAATTTTTGTAAATAACCATACATTACTTAGATGCTAAGCTTATAATCATATTAAACATTAAGCAATAATTTTTAATCTGCTTAAATATTGTTATTTTCTGTTATAAATATTATTTCCATTAGTATAGAATAATTTTCTATGCAATATCAAATACTCATATATATAACCATATTGCGATTATTTATCTCTTTATGAAATATATAAATGCATATATTTCATAAAGAGATCATTACAATCTGTCACTATTATATGACATTTAACTTGTTATTTAAAATAGAAAATATTTATATATTATTGTTATTTAAGTGCATAGTTTGATAAACATCATCAAAAAATAAAATTAGTGATATTTTATAAATAAAAATAAACTAAGCGTAAAAAACACTACACTTGGAAAAATTGCTCCTATTACCGATGACATTCCAAATATCAAAGTTAATGGGCTAAAAATTTGGTCAAGTACATAAAATAAAAAACCAAAACTAATTCCTGTTACTACACGTGTAGTCATTGAAACATTTAATAATGGACCCATTATACATGATAGAGCGGTTAACAGCATGCTTACTATTGAAAAAGGAAGAAAGATTTTTCTCCACATATTTAATACATAACGTCCTGATTCCTGTCCACTGTTTTCTAAATACTTGCTATACTTATACAGTCCGTTAATGGATAGTGAATACGGATCAAGAACCAATACACTTAGTTTATCTGGTGTTAGGTTAGTATTCCACTCACGAATTAAAATGTGAGATTTAATGACTTGTTGAAGAAAATTTTTGAAATGTAATTCATCAATCTGTTCCAGCATCCATGCTCCTCTTGTTTCATTCCAAGTACCTTGTTCTGCATAAAGCCATTTTGTTAAATGAAATTGAGCATCAAAAGTATAAATATTAATATTAACAATATTCGTGTTGTCTTTTATATGATTAATATAGATAAAACTATTACCATCTCTAATCCATAATTTGTTATTTTTTGAAAAAAACGGACCGCCGTATAACTGCTCTGTGCGATAGTTACGTGCTATGCGTTCGCAATTATCAACAACACATTCACTAAGTAGCATCATACTAATCACTAGCGGAACAGTAATTTTTATAACTGCTAAAACAATGCGTGCATGAGTAAAACCTATTGCTTGCATTACTACAAGCTCATTATGTTGCGCTAATATTCCTAAGCCTATTATACCACCTAATAATACAGCCATCGAGAAAAAAATCTCAATATCTTTCGGAACAGTTAATATAGTATAGTAAGCAGCGCCAAGTGCAGTATAGTTACCTTGCCATGTTTGACGTAGCTGCTCGATAAATTTAATTATTGCGGATAATGATAACAAAATAAATAATGCTATCATAATTATATTAAAAACTTTTTTACCTATATAACGATCAAGTATTTTAAACACTATTATTGACTCGTCTATACCAACTTTTTAGAAATACAATAATGCGACGTATCGGTAACGTATGCGATGTATTAAGTATTAATCCTATTAACAAATAAAATAACGCAATTTCCCACATCCAAAATATCGCATCTAATTTGTCTTTTGATACATTTGATCTCATTAAACTTTCTAATAAAAAAAACATTAAATATAGTAACATTGCTGGTAACATTGATAGTATTTGACCATAACGTGGATTGATTACACTAAGCGGAACCGCTATTATTGCCATTATAAAAACCGAACATACTATTATTAGACGCCAGTGTAGTTCAGCCCTAATCAGCGGATTATTATCACTAAAAAGCTTCATTATATCGGCTTCATCAAAATTATTTGGATCAGGTTTTTTTTCTTTATGTTGATAGTGAACTAATGCGTGAAAATTTGAAAAATTTGTAATGCGAAAATTTTTCAAAAATTTATTTACTTCAAAATGATAGCCTTTATTTAAGATAATCACCTGTGATGCATTTTCTGATTTTTCTATATAGCCGCTTTCTGCTAGAATAAAAGCAGACTGTATATTTTCTTGAATCGGAAACTGTACTAGAAAGACTTTACTAAATTTGTTATGTTTAATATTTTCAACAAATAGTACTGTATGAGAATTTTGAAATATTTGAAAGCGGCCTGCAGGTATTGCTGTAATGATAGGATTAATTTTAATATTGTATATTACTGTATTTTTGCACCGTGATGACCATGGACTTAACCATACTACATTGATTGCTGCTAGTATAGCAGTAAAAAAAGCTAAGATCATAGCGGCTTTTATTAGTACTCCTTTGCCTACACCGCATGCATGTATGACTATAAGTTCATTATGTATGTATAGACGTCCAAAAGTTATTAAAATTGCTAAAAATAAACTCAATGGTAAGATAAGTTTTAATATATCAGTAATGCCAAAACCCAATATTGTTAAGATCAATTCCTTCGGCAATTCACCACATACTACAGCACTTAAAATTTTTACTAGCTTCTGGCAAAAAAAAATCAATAGCAGAATAAACCAACTCACTAATTGGCTTTTAAAAATTTCCCTAGCTAGATATCTAACGATCATCAGATTTAATACACCTTTACAGACTGATTTTCAAAAATATGTGTAATTTTTTATTTTTTTTATTTATTATTTGTATTGCTTAAATTCATGAAAATTATTTTTATACATAAATTTTTTATACATAAATATTGTACAAGAAAATATTAGAGTATCTAAAAAATACATCATTGTGATATTTTAATTTATTTAATGACTACTAGAATTGAATTCTATGTATAACAATATAGACAAATTAATCGGGTGTAAACAAGTTACATCTGAAACAATTAATAGTTTTGTCTTGAACAATTAAGGAAACTAAATGGAATTTATTGTAAAACATGATAATTTAGAAAAAGAATTTAGTCCTTGCATAGTATTAAGTATATTCGAATCATGTAATTTATCACCTATGGCAGAACAACTAGATAAAATCAGTGATGGTTATATTAGTTCTCTTTTACAACGTGGTGAATTAAAAGGAAAAATAGGACAGACATTACTTTTGTACCATGTACCCAATGTTTTATCGGAACGTATTCTTCTCATTGGTTGCGGAAAAAAAAATGAACTTAGCGAATATGAATATAAAAAGATTATTAAAACAACTATTAAAGTTCTGAATAGTACAGCTTCAATAGAAGCCATATGCTTCTTAACTGAACTAAATGTCAAAACACGAAATATCTATTGGAAAATACGCCAAGCAGTTGAAATATCAAAAGAAGTTATTTATAATTTCGATAATCTGAAAAGCAAAAAAACTGAATTACACCATCCATTACGTAAACTGGTATTTTACGTACCAGAAAATGATGAACTAACTAGCGGTACCCTTGCCATTCAACATGGTGTAGCAATTGCTAATGGTATAAAAATCGCTAAAGATATTAGCAATATGCCACCCAATATTTGTAATTCTGAATACTTATCATTACATGCGCGTCAATTAGCAAATGAGTTCAGTACAAATATCAATACACGGGTTATCAATGAAGAACAAATGAAAAAATTAGGCATGAATGCTTATTTAGCAGTCAGCGCCGGTTCTCAGAACGAATCCCTTATGTCAATAATTGAATATAAAGGTAGCAATAATCCCAAAATACATCCAATTGTTTTAGTAGGTAAAGGTTTAACATTTGATTCTGGTGGTATTTCCATTAAACCAGCTGGGGCAATGGATGAAATGAAATATGATATGTGTGGTGCTGCCGCAGTATATGCAGTAATGCATGTAGTTGCAGAATTAAATTTACCCTTAAATATAGTAGGCATTCTAGCAGGATGTGAAAATATGGTAAATGGCTGTTCAATGCGTCCTGGTGATATATTAACTACTATGTCTGGGCAAACTGTAGAAGTTTTAAATACAGATGCTGAAGGTCGTCTAGTACTATGCGATGTATTAACTTATATTGAACGCTTTAAACCGGAATTGGTGATTGATGTTGCTACTCTTACTGGTGCTTGTGTAATCGCTCTAGGTCACCATTTCAGTGGTTTATTATCAAATAATAATTCATTAGCTAAAGAGTTAATTAACGCTTCTGAACAATCTGGTGATCGTGTTTGGCGTTTACCGATAACAGATGAATATCAGAAACAATTAGAATCTAATTTTGCTGATATAGCTAACATTGGTGATCGTTCAGGTGGTACAATCACTGCAGCATGTTTTCTTGCACGTTTTGCATATAAATTTCATTGGGCTCATTTAGATATCGCTGGAACTGCTTGGAATTCCGGTAAAAACAAAGGTGCAACAGGTCGGCCGGTTGCGATGCTCTGTCAATTTTTGATAAATCGAGCTACTTTAAACAGTCGAGCTACTTTAAACAGTAATGATGAAAGTAATACATCACTGAACAATGCAATGGTTAGTTATTAAAATACGCATAAATGTTCAAATACTGCTATTACTGTTTTTATAAAAGTATAGATGATATATGATCAATCATATATTAAGGTACAAATGAAAAAAGCTACTTTTTATATACTAAATTCTAACAATATTCAAAATGGTTTAACTGCTATAGAAACACTAGTGTGTAACTTGGTTAACTTATTTTGGCGTAATAAAAAACGTATTCTAATTTCTTGTGAAAATAAAAAACAGGCTTATTGTTTAGATGAAGCATTATGGCTATATCCTGCTAATACTTTTATACCACATAATCTTGTAGGTGAAAAAATTAATTATAGTGCACCAATTGAGATAATATGGCCACAACACAGCCATAATTATTCAAAGCAAGACATTTTAATTAATTTATTACCACAATTTACAAATCTAGTGACAGTATTTGATGAAGTGATAGATTTTGTGCCCTATGAAAAAAAAATTCTAAAAGAATTAGCACGTCAACGTTATAAAACCTATCGTGGTTTAGGTTTTCAATTAAGTGCAGTTTACCAATAGTAACTATAAATAATGAAAATAAATAATGGAAAAGATATATAATCCAAAAAATATAGAACAACATCTCTATCAAAATTGGGAAAAACAGGGTTATTTTAAACCTAATAATAATGTTAACCAAGAAAGATTCTGTATCATGCTTCCGCCACCCAATGTCACTGGAAACCTACATTTAGGTCATGCCTTTCAACAGACTATTATGGACATTATGGTTCGCTATCATCGTATGCAAGGTAAAAATACTCTTTGGCAAGTAGGTAGTGATCATGCAGGTATTGCTACACAAATAGTAGTAGAACGCAAAATTCTTAAAGAAGAAGGAAAAACACGTCAAGATTATGGTCGTACAGAGTTTATTAAAAAAATGTGGGAGTGGAAAGTAAAATTAAGCAGTAATATTACAAGCCAGATACGTCGATTGGGTAACTCAGTTGATTGGTCGCGTGAACGCTTTACTATGGATGATGGTTTTTCTGATTCCGTAAAAGAAGTTTTCATACGTCTTTATAGAGAAAATTTGATTTATCGTGGTAAAGGTTTGGTAAATTGGGATCCCCAATTATGTACTGCAATTTCTGATATTGAAGTAGAAAACCGAGAAAGTAAAAGTTTTATATGGCACATACGTTATTTGCTTGCTAATGGTATAAAAACTTGTGAAGGTAAAAATTACCTTGTCATAGCTACTACGCGTCCAGAAACTTTACTAGGTGATGTTGCTGTAGCGGTCAACCCTCAAGATCAACGTTATAAAAATTTGATTGGGGAAAAAGTAATTTTGCCATTAGTGAATAGGATTATTCCAATTATAGGAGATGAGTATGCTGACATACAGAAAGGAACTGGGTGTGTTAAGATAACACCGGCGCATGATTTTAATGACTACTACATCGGACGTCGTCATAAATTGCCAATGATTAATATTCTAACTTTTGAGGGAAAAATCTGTAAAGAAGCATCTATTTTTAATAGTAATGGTGATCTAAGCAATATATATGAAACGCATATTCCGTTTAATTTTCAGAACATGGAGCGTTTTTCCGCTCGTGAAAGTATAGTTCATGAACTAGATAAATTAGGTCTATTAGAAAATATTCAACCACACTTTTTAAGTATCCCTTATAGTGACCGCAGTGGCGTAATTATTGAACCCATGCTAACAGATCAATGGTATGTGCGAACAAACGTACTAGCTCAGAATGCAATAAAAGTGGTAGAAGACGGTGAAATCCAATTTATTCCAAAGCAATATGAAAATATGTATTTCGCTTGGATGCGTAATATTCAAGATTGGTGTATATCTCGTCAATTATGGTGGGGACATCGTATTCCTGCTTGGTATGATGCGAACGGTAATATTTATGTTGGTCATACAGAAGAAGAAATTCGTCGACAAAATAATTTGTTGGATGCGGTTACACTGTATCAAGATCAAGATGTCCTAGATACCTGGTTTTCTTCTGCTTTATGGACGTTTTCTACTCTCGGCTGGCCAAAAAAAACAAAAGAATTAAGTATTTTTCATCCAACTAATGTGCTTGTAAGTGGTTTTGACATTATCTTTTTTTGGATCGCACGTATGATCATGTTAACGATGCATTTTATAAAAGATGAAAAAGGTAAGCCACAAGTTCCTTTTAAAATAGTTTATTTTACTGGTTTAATTCGAGACGAGAAAGGTGAAAAAATGTCTAAATCTAAAGGCAACGTCATCGATCCTCTTGATATAATTGATGGTATTTCATTGGAAAAATTAGTTAAAAAGCGTACTAATAACATGCTACAACCACAGTTTGCTGAAAAAATACGTAGACGTACTGAACAAGAGTTTCCCAATGGTATTTCTGCATCTGGAACGGATGCACTACGTTTCACTTTAGCTGCATTAGCTTCAAATAGTCGTGATATTAATTGGAATATGAAACGTCTTACAGGATATCGTAACTTTTGTAATAAACTTTGGCATGCTAGCCGTTTTGTATTAATGAATACGGAAAATGAAGATTGCGGCCAAATTGACGGAAAAATGCTGCTATCACTTCCAGACCGATGGATTTTAACAGAATGCAATAGCGTTATAAAAACCTACCGTAATGCATTAGATAACTATCGTTTTGATATAGCTGCTAATATATTATATGAATTTATTTGGTATCAATTTTGTGATTGGTACCTAGAGTTTGTTAAAGTTGTATTAAAGAATGGCAATCAAACAGAATTGCGTGGTACACGCAATACATTAATAACTGTACTAGAAACTTTGCTACGTTTAGCTCATCCAATTATTCCTTTTATCACCGAAACGATTTGGCAACATATTAAAATATTAAGAAATATCACTGATTCTACAATCATGCTACAATCTTTTCCAGAATATGATCCATTTAAAGAATTTCCTATAGTCAAATCCGAAATATATTTTATAAAAAAAGTAATTATTGCAGTTCGTAATATTCGTTCTGAGATGAATATTACTATGAGTAAATCACTTGACTTACTATTGCGTAATTGTTCTATAACAACCACGCAATGTATAAAGGAAAATTATAATTTTTTATTGCATTTAGCTCATCTTAAAAGTTTAACTATCTTACCTATCGGTGAAAAGTGTCCCGTAGCTATGACCAAAGTAATTGAAGGTGTTGAACTAATAATTCCGATCGCTGATTTAGTAGATAAAAAAGCTGAGCTAATCCGTTTAGAAAAAGAATTATTTAAATTAAATCTTAAAATTAACATAATACAAACTAAATTAACTAACAATAGTTTTATATCACATGCACCGAAACCCGTTGTTTTACAAGCACGCGAACAACTAGCAAATTTAGAACAGTCTAAAATAAAATTACTTGAACAAAAAAAATTAATTAATAATTCAAATTAATTAAGTGCTACTCCATAAAAGTAAATTAAGTCTCTACAAACTGCTCTTAAGATTGAATCGTTGTATTTAAAAATTAATGCAACACATAAATTAATATTCAAAATTTTAATTAAAATAAAAAAGAAATTTATAACGGTGTACTCTGACAGAGTTTCAAAATTATCATTATTTTTTAATAATAATTATTCTCAAAAAGCCATTTTATTTATATGTTAAAAATATTAGTGATTATTTTTTAGATTAAATATTAATTAATCACAATTACAAGCAGATGCGTTTAATGAAAATTTTTTGACAAAAAAACGGTCCATTTTATACCATATTTATTTCGATTATCACGAATTCATTTATTGTATAAAATTTAAAGTTTATAGTAAAAATATCATTAGTATAATCTTGAGTTTCGTTCAGTCTAAGATATATTTTTATATATCCAAGTTAGATAAGCATGGATTATGTTAATGTTCGTAACTATACACACAATATAGTAGATAATGAAAAATCTTCTTTCTAATCTTTTTGCATAGATATAAACTGTAGTGCTTTCTTAATACGTGCTAAAGAGCGATGCTGTCCGATTAGTTCTAACACAGCATCTAATTCTGGAGAATAACTGGTGCCAGTTACAGCTACACGAAGTGGCATGCCTACTGTGCTAATTTTTACTTCAAGTTCTTTAACTACATTGTTAATAATAAAATGTATATTTTCTGCTTTCCATTTTTCAGTACTAAGCGCAGAAAATTTTTCATATAATACTTGTAGAGGTCTGTTTGCACAGGGACGCAGATATTTTTTTGCTGACTCAACATCAAAATTTTCAATTTCTTGATAAAAATATCGACAAGAATTAGCAATCTCCACTAAAGTTTTGGAGCGTTTTGCAATCAATGGCATCACTTGTTTTAATTTTGGACCATTACAAGTATTAATGCTCAATTTTTTCATATGCCACTGTAATTTTTTTACTATATAGTTTTCTGGCAATGTATTAATATAATATTGGTTAAGCCATCGTAATTTTTCAATATTAAAAACACTAGCTGATTTATTAACCTCTTCGATTCTAAACAATATTTTCATTTCCTTTATACTAAAAATCTCCTTATTGCCATGTGACCAACCTAATCTTACGAGATAGTTAAGTAGTGCTTCAGGAAGATATCCATCTATTCGGTATTGCATTATATTCATTGCATGGTGACGCTTAGAAAGCTTTTTACCGTCATGATCAAGAATCATTGAAACATGAGCATACATAGGAACTGTAGCACCTATTGCTTTGAAAATATTTATTTGACGCGGTGTATTATTAATATGATCTTCGCCACGGATAACATGTGTAATACCCATATCCCAATCATCTACTACAACACAAAAATTATAGGTTGGAACACCGTCAGAACGACGGATTATTAGGTCATCTAGTTCTTTATTATCAAATTTAATTGGACCACGAATTTGATCATTAAAAATAATCAACCCTTCTTGAGGATTACGAAAACGCACTACGTAAGATTCAGCGTAAGAGTTAGAATGTTGATTTTGATTTCGACAATTACCATCATAACGCGGTTTTTCACCTTTTGCTATCTGATTTTCACGTAATTGTTTTAAACGTTCTTTAGAACAATAACATTTATAAGCAGTACCCATTTTCAGCATATCGTCAATAACTACATTGTAACGCTCAAAGCGTTTAGTTTGATAGTATGGACCTTCATCCCAATTGAGATTTAACCAGCGCATACTATCTATGATAGCCTCAATAGCTTCTGGCGTTGATCGTTCTATATCAGTATCTTCTATACGAAAAATAAATTTTCCATTGTTATGCCGCGCATAAAGCCAGGAGTATAGTGCAGTACGAACGGATCCTATATGTAAATAACCAGTTGGACTGGGGGCAAAACGAGTTATAATCTTCATTGCACAGAACCTTAATACAGATATTTAAGTTATAAGTTACGTAGATAACAAAAAATAGATAGGCTAAGGTAACAAATAAGTGTTTAATAATTATTTTTTAAAGAATGATCAATTAGTGTAATTATAGAAAAATTATATAAAAATTACTTAAATGAATTAGTTATTTTTTAAAACGCTTGACTCCTTAAACAAAAATCTGTAATATGATTCAATATAAGCGATGGGGTGATTAGCTCAGTTGGCAGAGCATCTTCCTTACAAGGAGAGGGTCGGCGGTTCGAATCCGTCATTACCCATTCTTTTAAAGACATAATATAGATAACATTTATACTTTGTTGCTTGTATGAACATTTTCCATCTATGTTACTAACATCAAGATATTTATAATTATATTTTACTAGCAATCTAATAATAGATTTAATTTAGTGTAATTGTTTTTTTGCGTATTACATACTATTAATCTTTAAATAGAATAACACTTTCATGTATTAATTGAATATTAATTTCATTTTTAATGTGTAACATGAATGAAATAATTATAATCAGTATATTAAGATTTTTTCTTTCAAAAGAATTTTATACAACATTTTTAAATGTATCCACGTGTAGAATTTATCTGCAGCCATATCGGCTTAATATATTAATTTTTTTGGAATGTCTAATTTTGTAATGAATTTACTAAAATTTTACTAACTTTTATTAAATTAAATAATTAATATCTTACTATTATATTAAATATAGTTAATTAAATTTCACTCTACAATCTAGTTTGTGATTTTATGACTGCATTATTATATATTATTTATATAATTACTATGTAATTAAAATACATCTCTATTATTTAGATTACTGCATGTCAATTATAGCAATTAATGATTCATGAATAATGTTCATCAACTGATGTAATAAGTTAATTTTATTTTTAAATCTAATTAACATACAATTTATTATATTATTTTGATTGATAGGATCGTAATAATGCGGTTTTTAAAAGTTGATCCGATGATGGTTAAACTTATCATCACTGTGTTTGTTGCCACTATTCTTCCTGCAAAGGGTAAATTTATCACTTTTTTCAATTGTTTCAGTGTGTTAGCAATCGCGCTATTATTCTTTATGCATGGGGCGAGGTTATCTCGTGAAAATATTATGGCTGGAAGCAAAAAATGGCGATTACATTTATGGATTACTTGCAGTACTTTTATAATTTTTCCTTTTTTTGGTCTGCTGCTGAATTGGTGGCATCCAATTGACATAAAAAATAGTATTTATGTTGGTTTTACTTATCTCTGCATTTTACCAGCTACAGTACAATCTTCTATTGCTTTAACCTCTATTGCTGGTGGTAATGTAGCTACTGCAATATGTAGTGCTTCGGCTTCGAGTTTACTGGGTGTTTTTGTTTCGCCTTTACTAGTTAAATTATTAATAAATATAGAGTATGATACATATAGTAGTAATCTAGAACATATTGGGAAAATTATATTACAGTTATTAGTACCGTTTTTATTAGGTCAGTTATCGCGTCGATGGACTAAAATATGGATCAAAAAACATGTGAACATAGTCAGTGTAATTGACCAAAGCTCAATCGTGTTAGTAGTTTATTTGTCTTTTAGTGAATCTGTATTAAACGGTATCTGGTATAACATAGATATGGTTAGTTTACTTTGGATTCTAATAATAAACTTGTTTTTACTTTTTATTATGATGATAATTAATTTTGCTGCCTCACGTTTATTTGGACTAAGTCGCACTGATGAAATTGTAGTATTATTTTGCGGTTCAAAAAAAAGTTTAGCCAATGGTGTGCCTATGGCTAATCTTTTGTTTCCACATAGTTCAGTGGGAATTATTTTGTTACCATTAATGATATTTCATCAATTGCAGCTAATGGTCTGTTCATTAATTGCCCAACGGTATAAAACTTATAATTCGTCAATATAATAGATAAATTAACAATATTTAATCAATAATATATATACTAAATTAGTATTAAATACAGTTAGTTAATAAAAAACTAAAACAATTTAAGTTGATTTTCAACTCAATGAATGCATTTGTATTAAAAAATTAGCAATAAACAAAGTTTATAAAAAGATTTTAAAAAATAATAGTATTTACCAATGGATACCAAGATTTTTAATGAGATCATGAATAATAACAAGATTGCTTTCTTCGTGCATAAAATGATGTATGTGTCTTGCTACAATCTCACCAATATCTTGTACAGAGACTAATGTTTTAAAATCAGCATGTATGATCGATTCTATATCACCAAAATAATTGGCTAAGTTAAAAGCTGTCACTTTTCCTACTGTATGGATTCCCAGCGCATATATAAAACGCGTTAATGTAGTGTATTTTGATTTTTCTATAGCATTCAATATATTTTGTGCTGATCTAGGTCCTATACGATCTAATACATTCAGTGTATCTAAAGTTAAACGAAACAGATCAGCTGGTGTTTTAACATGCTTTGTATCTACTAACTGCTCAATAATTTTATCACCTATACCCTGTATATTCATAGCAGAACGTGATACAAAATGCTTTAATGCTTTTTTGCACTGTGCACTACACACTAACCCACCTGTACAACGTGTTACCGATTCTCCTTGTACTCTTTTAACACTGGATCCACACACTGGACAGCATATTGGAAAGATGATTTCACGTGTGCCTTTAGAAGATTCAGATTCTATAACTTGAACGATTTGGGGAATTACTTCACCCACTCGACGAATAACTACTTTATCACCAATTCGTAGCTTGAGACGAGTAATTTCATCAAAATTATGTAGGGTTGCATTTGCAATAATGACACCAGACACCTGGATCGGTTCAAGACGTGCAACAGGTGTGATAGCACCAGTTCGTCCAACCTGAAAATCAACATTATGTACAACAGTGATTCGTTCTTGTGCAGGAAATTTAAACGCTATCGCCCATTTTGGTGCTCGTGATAATACACCAAGAACTTGCTGAAAGTTTATGGAATCTACTTTGAATACTACGCCATCAATATCAAATCCTAGTTTAAATCGATCTTTTGCCACTTGATGATAAAAATTTAATGCTTCATTAACATTACGCGCAAGACCAATACGACTGCTCACTGGTAATCCCCATGCCTTAATTTGCTTTAATCGCTCAAAATGACTAGATGACATTGTTCCGCCTCCTTCTATTAAGCCAACATTATAGCTCAAAAAGGTAAGAGGACGTTTCGCAGTAATATATGGATCAAGCTGACGTAATGCACCAGCTGCTGCATTACGCGGATTTGAAAAAACTTTATTTCCAGTGCGTTTAGCTTCCTGATTCATTTTTTTAAAACCGGTTTCAGTCATAAAAACTTCACCTCGTATTTCAAGTTTTACCGGAATATTATCACCTTGTAAGCGTAGCGGAATAGCACAAATTGTTCGTGCATTAGCTGTAATATTTTCACCAATTTTACCATCACCTCGCGTTGCTGCACGTACTAATAAACCATTTTCGTAAAGCAAACTAACAGCTAGACCGTCTAATTTAAGTTCACAGCAGTAAGTAATATTATTATTTCTCAATCGATTTTGTATACGTCTATTAAATATTATGAAACCATCTTCATCAAAAGTATTATTAAGAGACAACATAGGTATTGTATGGAATACGGGTTCAAAAGCGTTAAGTGGTTTTCCTCCTACTCGCTGTGTCGGTGAATCAGGTAGAATTAAATCAGGATATATTGTTTCTAGATTACGTAATTGCATTATTAATCGATCATATTCTTCATCAGGAATTTCAGACGTATTCATTACATAATAAAGATATTCATGATGACGTAACGTAGTACATAGCGAGATCATTTGCTGCTGAATCAATTTCATAATACCTCATCAAATAAAAAATTCACCTAACGGTTAAGAATTTTAAAAAATTTTAATATGATTTTAGTTATGTACTAACAAATTTAATCATTAAAAATGATATCTATTGATATTTACAGTGTAATATAAAAAATGCCAACTAAACTATCATTAATTAGATAAATTTATTTAATGAATAAAATGATAAATCAAATTTTTAATTGTTTAAGATTTAAATAGTTATTCTCTAAAAACATGGAATATTATTCTGAATATAAATTCATTGTTATGATAGACGAGAATACTAATTTACAATATCAAAAATTAATAAATATATATTTACATAATTGTTTTATAGAATGATATTACGATAATACTTATTATTATCGTATATTATCGTAATATCATCTTTTTATTTTTTTAGTAATTACGTTATTAATTTTGTATACATTTAAATTATAATTCAGGATTAATTAATACATAATTAAAATTCACAATGTGTGATATAAAATATATATAATATAATATTTAATTAAGTATTAAAAAATTTTGCTTAGTTACTTAATTGCTTGATATTAAATCATGCAATATTTATAATTTTAATAAAATTCAAATTCATCAAAATTAATATAATTGAACCATGTATCTCTATTGCATTTATACATACATGTTTGTAGATATTTTAAATCACTTTTTAAATTTTATATAAAATAATGTATGATGTTTATACTGAATATCGTAAGTATGTATTAAGATGAAATGCTTATAGTAAAATATTATATTTCAAACATAACTGTGATTAAAATCATTTCATGCGTGAATTTATAATTATATTTTATCATAACTTTTGTTCAATCATGGAATCATTACATCTTTAAATAATAAAGTTAAATTAAATTAAATTAGTTTTTAATAAAAATATTAAAATGTAGCAAGATTGTAAATCTTGCATGATTGATTAGTGTATTGAATTAAAAATTACATGTTAATAATGTAAAGAAACATATAAATTTTTTGATTTAAAATGACGAAAAGATATATGTTAGTAAATATAGAGTAATCATTTAATTGAAATAAAATTTAAATAATTTTAAGTGATTTTTTTTAAGTTAAACATGAAAATTTTTTCAAAATATCGCAAATCAAGATAAATTTTAACTTGACACTGTTTATGGATAAATTACATTATTATAGTCTGTTGTGTTAAAGATTAAAATAATTATTGTTTTTAAGTGAAGTATAGGGGCTATAGCTCAGTTTGGTAGAGCGTTTGCATGGCATGCAAAAGGTCAGCGGTTCGATCCCGCTTAGTTCCATATTTTTATAATTTTTCAAAATTAGTTGATCTAAAGGAATTTTATTCTATATTAATCTTTAATGCTTTTTTTGAATTTAAACAACAATTGAATGTTTTTACAAATTGCACATCATTTAGTCATACTGTAATACCGAGATATAATGTCCAGCCAACTATATACTATTATAGTTGGCTAAAATAATACAAGCGCATTAAATATTAAGACAAGGAAATGTATTAGATATAAATTTATTAGGTATGAAAATTAAATCTTGTAAATCTTAAAAGAGAATTTATATTTATTTGTTTAATAAAGAATTTCAATTCTATGGACCTTACTTTTTCAACAAAGTATTTAAAAGTTTTTTAAAAAAGATTGCTTATTTCTCGCAAAAATGTTTTTGTATATACGTTAAAGTATAGCAAGTACCATATTTCATGGTTCAATCTATTCAATAGCTGTTTTACTTATTTTCAAATAAGTAGCCCTTCAATCTTTATGAGTTATCGTTAATGAACATTAAGATATAAGGTCAAAACTATGTCAGACAGTCGCACAGCTGAGCGCGATGCTCATAACGCTAAAAAAAAGATCAAGCTTTCTTTATTAGGACCAGCATTTATAGCAGCCATTGGTTATATCGATCCAGGTAATTTTGCTACTAATATTCAGGTAGGTGCTGCATATGGGTACAAATTGCTTTGGGTGGTAGTATGGTCTAATATTATGGCAGTTTTGATTCAGTTAATGTCAGCAAAATTAGGTATAGCAACTGGCAAAAATCTTGCTGAACATATTCGTGATCGTTTTCCTCGTCCGTCAGTATGGTTTTATTGGATTCAAGCAGAAATTGTTGCCATGGTTACAGATCTTGCTGAATTCATTGGTGCATCGATAGGATTTAAGTTATTATTAGGTATTTCGCTTTTCCAAGGTGCTGTATTAACAGGAATAATTACTTTTTTAATTTTAATGTTACAAAATCACGGACAAAAACCATTAGAGTTAGTAATTGGTGGTCTGTTGTTATTTGTTGCTGCTGCATACATCGTTGAGTTATTTTTTTCTAAACCAAATGCTGGCCAACTAGCTGTAGGAATGGCATTACCATCATTACCAAATTTTGATGCTGTTTTTTTTGCAGCGGGTGTGCTTGGTGCAACGATTATGCCCCATGTTATTTATTTACATTCGGCACTCATGCAGGATGATGGTGGGTGTAACAAACAACAACGTTATTCAACTACTAAACTTGATGTTGCGATTGCAATGAGCATAGCGGGTTTTGTAAATTTGGCAATGATGGCAATGGCTGCTGCGGCATTTTATTATACAGGGCACGTGAATATCATTGACTTAGATCAAGCCTATCTTACACTGCAACCGCTATTGAGTCATGCCGCAGCAACAGTTTTTGGTTTAAGTTTAATTGCAGCAGGTTTATCTTCGACTGTTGTTGGTACATTAGCAGGGCAAGTAGTAATGCAGGGATTCGTCCGATTTTATATCCCGGTATGGATGCGTCGTGCTATTACTATGTTGCCATCTTTCGTGATTATTTGGATGGGTTGTGATCCTACAAATATTTTAATAATCAGTCAGGTTTTACTATGTTTTGGTATTGCACTAGCACTTATCCCTTTACTATCATTCACTGGAAATCGAGAATTAATGGGAGATGAGCTAGTCAACTCTAGAGCCATGCAAAATGCAGGTCGTATGATTGTAGGTTTAGTCATTTTACTGAACTTTTACTTATTAGGACGTGGAATTTTCAGTTCGTAATTTTTCACATTTATTTAAAATAATAAATAAATGACATTTGAAATTCAGATAATAGTAAAAATTATGAATTTTCATAGTTAATCAAGGATGTTAAAGATATTGGTTATAAGAATTTAAAAACGATAGATAAAATCTATTAGGAGATGATACTAAAATAATATCAATTAAACAAATAAAATAGCATGAAAATGCTATTTTATTTCCGAGAGAATGCTGAAATTTCAAACATGATTTATGAAATATTGATCAATGTTTTTAATTTGTTAAAAAAAATCAACTTACATTTTTTAAGTCAAACATGCTCATTTAGAAGTATAATTAATAATATAAATCATTTTAAAATAGTGCTATTTAATCAAAAAATTATAACACTTTGCTATATCAAACTATTCAATCAATGCTTATTTTACTATAATGTTTATATATAAGTAATATTTTAATTATTCGTCAATTTTTACCTATCGTGGAAGGTCAATGCTAAATGACACGTATCATTTACGATTATTGCTCACTAAGCTATTTTCGCTAATATTCAACTATATTTATAAATTTAAAATAGGAGCAGTCAAAGAATGACAAAATACGCCTTAGTTGGCGATGTAGGTGGTAGTAATGTTCGTCTAGCATTATGTGAAATAGAAACTGGTATTATTACTCAAACGAAAATATTTTCTACATTACAATATGATACTTTAGAAAAAGTTATTCGCTGTTATTTGCATCAACAACAAAAAGATATTCAAGATGGTTGTATTGCTATTGCGTGCCCAATTAAAAATGATTGGGTAGAAATGACTAACCATAATTGGGCTTTCTCCATACATCAGATGAAAGATAATCTAGGTTTTTCACATCTTGAAATCATTAATGATTTTACAGCGGTATCAATGGCTATTCCAATGTTATCTAAAAAGGATGTTACTCAATTTGGTGGAAAAGTACCAATGCAAGGCAAACCAATTGCAATTTACGGTGCAGGAACGGGATTAGGGGTCAGCTATTTAGTACAAGTGGATAGACGCTGGATTAGCTTACCAGGTGAAGGTGGCCATGTGGATTTTGCGCCTAATAGTAAAGAAGAAACTGATATTCTTGAAATATTACGAAGTGAATTGGGACACGTTTCAGCCGAACGTATTCTTTCTGGTTCTGGCTTAGTGAACTTATATCGTGCTATAGTAAAATCTCAGGGTCGTAATCCAAAAATTCTTAAACCGAAAGATGTCACAAAATATGCTCTTAATTCGAGCTGTATAGATTGTCATAAAGCTTTAATGCTTTTCTGTATTATTATGGGTCGTTTTGGAGGAAACTTAGCACTCAATCTCGGTACTTTTGGCGGCGTATATATTGCAGGTGGTATTGTGCCACGCTTTATTGATTTTTTTAAATCATCCGGTTTTCGTACTGCCTTTGAAGATAAAGGTCGTTTTCGAAATTATTTAGTAGACATTCCAGTATACATGATAATGCATAGCAACCCAGGTTTATTAGGAGCTGGAACACATTTACGTCAAAAGCTCGGTCATATATTATTATAGTTTTAACATTAAATAGCAATTTTTTTATGTTGTAATATCGGGTTTAATATTGTGTGAAATGTTAATAATATATGGATACGCAATGTTCTTGGTATTTAAAAAAATTTTAATATTGAGAACGCATATTTTTAGACATTATACTCTTTAGAAAAAAGTATTATATTTCGATATTAGTAAAAAAAATAAAAAAGCTATTCATATTAAGTAAATCAATATAGTAGATCAATATGTAAAAAAATAAGATATGTTTAATTGTATTGAATTCTTATTAACTATTTCACAATAAAAGTAAATTTACAAATGGCCTAAAATATATGATTAATTAATTTAACTTGAAAACAGAAAAGAATTTTTTAGTAATTTTAAAAAAACTATAATTGTCATTTCGATAGAATAAAATGCATATGATATTCTCTTACAATTCAATGAAATATGTTCATATTTTTTATTAGCTAAAAGCTCAATAACAAAAAAATTTATTAAAAAAATCTTTATTTATCATGAGAAATACTACTCTATAGATGTATGTTATTAAAAATGATTTGTATATTAAATTGAATTAAAAATTCATTATGTTAAATAATACACATATTATATTTTAGCAATTTTTTAACTGTTTTCTAAAGCAACATTATTAACTTATTTGACATAAAAGAATAAATTTTATGAAAATATGTTTAAACATTTATAAAATTAATGTCCTAATTTTTATTATTTATGTAATTGATATGTCTAGTATTAGAAGAATTAATTCTAATTATTAAGTTAATTTGAATTAAATTAATATATATCAACCTAATTAACTTTATTTAAAAATAAATTTTTTCGTGCTTAAGTAGCATATATGATATATATATATAACCAATATATAATGATAAATATAAATTACAGTATTTTTTATCAGTTCATAAATAAAATATACTTTTTATCCCCTGCAGGACTCGAACCTGCAATAAGCCCTTAGGAGAGGCTTGTTATATCCATTTAACTAAGGGGATCTTAATCACTGATAATATCGTTATATGCTATAAGTGGAAAATATACTTAATTATTTATTGTAAATTTAATATAATGTATCAAACTTAGAGTTACATAAATAGCAGATTGAATTTATAATCATTTATACAATAAAATTACCAATTTAATTTAACATTTAATCAACTTTTTTTATTTAGCAATTATGTATATTTTCGTTGCATTTTTTTGTATCTCGATGACTTATAATAATAAAGTAAATTAAAATTTTTAGCAACTTAGGTTTTTCTAATACGTATTTTATCGATTATTTATATTTCGCTATGTTTAAAAGATAATTACGCATAGTCATTTTGATTTTTGTCAAATTATACCTACGATATTAAATTAATAAATATGGTGCTAATGGTATTCTATAACAACATAACATATCAATTGATCATATGTTTCATATAGTAAAGTATTTTCATTGTAAAATCTTTTTTAGGTCGTCTTAAATATCTAATTTTATCTTTTTTAAAGAGATATTTACATTGATATGATTTATTAATCAATCTTAATAAATCATATCAATAATATTATTATTCTATAATAAGTGATTATCAATAATACTTGTAATTTAAATAGTGTTAGATAGTAAAATTCTACTTTAGTTCAAAATCCTAATATAATAGAGTAACATCATGAATATTTTCATATTATATAGGCAAGACAACAATAAAATTGTTAACATTTCAATCAATTTATGACAATACTTCTATTTTAATATTATGAGTATGCATTTTCTATTTAATTCAGTATAGGTTATAATATAAATCCATTGCGAGGAATATTAGCTCTGAATTCGATATTGATGTTAGTTCAAATTCAATTCTATTTTTAAAAAATTAACTATTAATATGTTATTGATACTAAATAATTATAATTATCGCAAAATACATTTTTATACTTCATAATTTGGAGATAAAGTGAAGAATTATTTGACTGGTTTAGTACTGGCTAGTATTGTGTTAACGGGTTGCGCTAATTCACAATCAGATAATACTAATCTTGTTATGTTAAAACGTAGCGATCCATTTGAATATTTGAATCGTATAATTTTTAAATTTAATCATAATACATTAGATCATTATGTTATCCGTCCTATGGCAGTAAGCTGGCGTGATAACATTTCGTTACCTGCACGTACTGGACTCAGTAATTTTCTTAGTAATCTAGATGAGCCAGCAAGCATGATTAATGCTCTGTTAATTGGGAAGCCGCGTCGTGCTATGATCAGTTTTACAAGATTTTTTCTTAATTCTACTATAGGTTTAGGTGGATGGATCGATGTAGCAGGTAAAACTAATTCAATGCTAGTGCGCGAAGAACCGAATCGATTTGGCGGTACGCTAGGCAAATACAATATCAGTTACGGTTCTTATATAGAATTACCTATTTATGGGAGTTTTACTATGCGAGAAGATGGCGGTAGCATAATTGATATGCTCTATCCGGCTCTAAGTTGGCTCACATGGCCAATGTCCATTATAAAATGGACATTGGAAGGCTTAGAAATGCGTGTGCAATTGCTGGATTCCGATGCTATTTTAAATCAGCAAAAAGATCCTTATAGTTTCTGGCGTAATGCATATTTTCAACGATACGATTTTATTGCTAATGGTGGCAAGTTAAAGTCGGCAAACAATTGCAATGTTATAGCCATACAAGAAGATATAAAGAGCATTGATTCATGATAGATAAACATCACTATAATCGCTTAGTTTAGAATCCATAAAAACACACTATTATACATATTTAATTTAATATAGCTTATTTAATAGTCTTAAACGTAATAACATTCAACTGTATAAGCGCTGACTTAAAAGTTAAATATTTTAAATGTTAAATTTAATTGATAGTATAATTTTAAAATTTGACCGATGATTAAGATCTAATAGATAGAATTTTTTTGATTTTAACATTAAAATAAAATCATATTCTATATATACTTATAATAACATAATATTTAATAAATATTAATGCTACAGTATGAAATCTAATGTCATATATAGTAATATTAGATTGACTTTTGATGACTATATTAGTTTGTGTCATTTATATATGTCAGCTTAATATTCGAATCATTTTAATGATTCAGTTCATCAAAATAATATTTAAATTTTGTATTAAACAATCAGCATATTTTATTCAATTTTGCATTTAATTATTTTCTAGTATGTGAATTGAATTGATAAATATGAAATATATTGATTTAGTGAAGATTTAATTTTTTAAATTACTTTAAGTACTTTAAACAACCTTTTAAATTCAATAACAGGTTGACCATAGTCTAATCAAGGGAGTAGTATCGTATACCTGTACCTGTTCGCAGAAACCACAATGGTGCTTTAATGCAAGTTTTTATCATGCGACATAGTGATGCTGTACTAGAAGCAGAAAGTGATTTAATGCGTCCTCTTACATTACGTGGGTGTATTGAATCGCGCCAAATAGGAATTTGGCTTAACCACCAATCGGTTGGTATAGAACAGGTATTGCTTAGTCCATATTTGCGTGCTGAACAAACATTTAAAATAATACGTGAGACACTTTACTTGCCAAAAAAACAAATTGTATTGCAAGAACTTACCCCAAGTGGTGATCCAAAAACTGTCGTTAAATATTTATACACTCTATCTAAAAAAGGGGTTCAATCAGTATTGATTATTTCGCATCTTCCTCTAGTAGGTTATTTAGTATCTGTCCTTTGTCCTAAGGAAGCTCCTTTGATGTTTGTTACTTCTGCAATAGCTTGTGTTGATTTGAATATTCACACCCATCTAGGTATCTTAAAGTGGCAAGTTAGTCCTTCAAAACACGGACAAAGACAAGTAATTTTTTCTGGGCTTAAATATATTCATAATCCTACTTTCTAAATACAGAGTAAAATAGTTAATGCCTTTTTAATTACTTATTCTAAATTCTAACATGTAGTTTTTAATTTATTTTAATAAAAATTAAAAATTTTATAAATAGTTACTTAACCAGTTAATCTTATATGTTACGGAGTCATCATTTGGACAAGATTTTTGTCGATGAAGCAGTAAATGATCTTCACACTATTCAAGACATGTTACGCTGGGCCGTCAGTCGTTTTTCTGCAGCAGATATTTGGTATGGCCATGGAACAGACAACCCTTGGGATGAAGCATTTCAACTCGTTCTTCCTACACTCTGGTTATCCCCTGTTATTCCTAAAGATATGCACTATACACGTTTAACTACCAGCGAACGGCTTCGTGTAGTTGAACAAGTGATTCGTCGTGTTAACGAACGTATCCCCACAGCTTATCTTACTAATACAGCTTGGTTTTGCGGATATGAATTTTATGTTGATAAACGAGTACTAATTCCACGTTCGTTAATTGGTGAGTTAATTTACAAGCGTTTTAGTGGGTTACTTAAAACAAAACCCAAACATATCTTGGATATGTGTACTGGTAGTGGTTGTATCGCGATTGCTTGTGCATATGCTTTTCCAGAAACTGAAATCGATGCAGTAGACATTTCTACTGATGCACTAGCAGTCGCAGAACATAACATTGAAAAACATGCTTTAATTAATCAAGTCATACCTATTCGTTCTGATCTTTTTCGTGGTCTTCCTCAGATAAAATATGATTTGATAGTTACAAATCCACCCTATGTTGATATAAAAGATATGAGTGATTTACCAACTGAATATCACCATGAACCAGAATTAGGATTAGCTGCAGGGAGCGATGGTCTCAAATTAGTACGTCGTATTTTATCTCGTGCATCAGATTATCTTAGCGAGCAAGGTGTACTAATTTGCGAAGTAGGTAATAGTATGATACATATGATTACACAATATCCCGACGTACCTTTTAGTTGGCTAAAACTTGATAACGATGGTGAAGGTGTATTTATGTTAGCACGTGAAGAAATTATTGCAGCACAGCATCACTTTTTCTTTTATAAAGATTAATAACCAGGATTTATTTGTAAATTATATTCTATATTTAAGGGATTAAAATGGCCGGGAACAGCATTGGACAGTCATTTCGCGTAACTACGTTTGGCGAATCACATGGCATAGCACTAGGTTGCATAATTGATGGTGTACCACCTGGTCTGCCTATCACTGATACTGACATTCAGCATGATCTTAATCGTCGTCGTCCTGGTACTTCAAGTTATACAACTCAACGTCGTGAACAAGATGAGGTAAAGATATTATCTGGTGTATTTGAAGGTGTGACCACCGGTACTCCTATTGGTCTTTTAATTGAAAACAAGGATCAGCGATCACAGGATTATAGTGCTATTAAAGATCTATTTCGACCCGGTCACGCGGACTATACGTATGAACAAAAGTATGGAGGCTTACGTGATTATCGTGGTGGCGGTCGTTCTTCGGCTCGAGAAACAGCTATGCGTGTGGCAGCCGGTGCAATTGCAAAAAAATACTTAAAAATGCAATATGATATTCAAATTCGTGGTTATTTGGCACAGATGGGTAGCATAGTTTGTGATTTTAAAAATTGGAATATTGTAGACAGTAATCCTTTTTTTTGCGCTGATGCATCCAAGTTAACTGAGTTAGACTCTTTAATTCGATTACTAAAAAAAGAAGGTGATTCTATCGGTGCTAAATTGACTATTTTAGCAGAGAAAGTACCTGCCGGGTTAGGTGAGCCAGTATTCGATCGTTTAGATGCCGATCTAGCGCATGCATTTATGAGTATTAATGCTGTAAAAGGTATAGAAATTGGTGATGGTTTTAAAGTTATTAAGCAACGTGGAAGTCAACATCGCGATGAAATTAGAACTAATGGTTTTCAAAGTAATCATGCTGGTGGTATTTTAGGTGGTATCAGCAGCGGTCAAATTATTAGTGCTAATTTAGCAATGAAGCCAACATCAAGTATTACTATTCCAGGGAAAACTATTACACGATTTGGTAACGAAATAGATATCACGATAAAAGGCCGTCATGATCCATGTGTTGGTATTCGAGCAGTACCGATTGCAGAAGCAATGATGGCGATTGTATTAATGGATCACTTGTTACGTTATCGTGCTCAATGTAGTGCTGTGAACAATCTTGTAATATGTAAGCAACCAGCATTTACAAGTTAAATTACAGATTACTAGATGTGTAGTCTATAAATTTCAAAAAATAAATTGCTTCATTATTCATATTAACTGATAAAACATGCTATGCAATATGTAATTTATGTATAGTAACTTTTATTAAAAACATCTGTTTAAACTGATCAAAATGATCATATCATATAGTTAAACAATTCAGTATATACTTAAAAGTATCTCTTAAAGATGTAATATATTAATTAGATAAAATAGATTAGTAAATTTTAGTTATTTCATCTTAATATTAAGATGAAAATTGTATTTAATAACAAAGAATTTGTCTAAATTTTTTGAAAAAGATCATTTAACTATTTATTAATGCAAAAACATATTTATATTTTTTAGCAAAGAAATTTGAAACTATATTGATAATTAGAAATTGTTTTTTTTAATATTGTTATACTATAATTTAAGTTTTAAAAAGTGCTAATACGACATGTCTGACTTACAGCTGTAATTTACAATTCCGCTAAATTTCAGATTGGAACGAGGAGTTTTTGAATGAAACGTGCAGTGATTACTGGCTTAGGTATTATTTCCAGTATTGGAAATAACCAACAGCAAGTGCTGTATTCTCTGCGTCACGGTCGTTCTGGAATTACTTTTTCTGAAGAAATGAAAACAGCAGGTATGCGTAGTCATGTTTGGGGTAATATAAAATTAGATACTCAAGGAATGATTGATCGTAAAATCGTTCGTTTTATGAGTGATGCCTCAATTTATGCATATCTATCGATGCTGGAAGCAATTAAAGATTCAGCTCTCAGCAGTAAAGATTATCAGAATAACCCTCGCGTTGGTGTAATCGCGGGTTCTGGAGGAGGATCTCCTCGTTACCAAGTATTTGGTGCTGATGCAATGCGAGGCTCACGTGGTCTAAAAGGTGTTGGACCTTATGTGGTAACAAAAGCAATGGCATCGGGCATTTCGGCATGTTTGGCTACGCCTTTTAAAATTTACGGTGTCAGTTATTCTATTAGCTCAGCTTGTGCTACTTCCGCGCACTGTATTGGTAACGCTGTTGAACAAATTCAAATGGGTAAACAAGATATTATATTTGCAGGAGGCGGTGAAGAACTAAGTTGGGAACTAGCATGTGAATTTGACGCAATGGGTGCATTATCAACTAAATACAATTTGATACCTCATAAAGCCTCTCGTCCTTATGATGTTAGTCGTGACGGTTTTGTGATTTCAGGCGGTGCGGGTATAATTGTAATTGAAGAATTAGAACATGCATTATCTCGTGATGCATATATTTACGCAGAAATAGTAGGTTTTGCAGCGACGTCTGATGGTAAAGATATGGTAGTACCTTCAGGTGACGGTGCAGCACGTTGCATGAGGATGGCAATACAGAATATTGACATTCCTATTGATTATATTAATTCTCATGCAACTTCTACTTTAATTGGAGATTTAAAAGAACTGTCTGCAATTCGCGAAGTATTTAATAAAAAAATACCGTATATCTCGGCAACTAAAGCTATGACAGGCCATTCACTTGGAGCGGCTGGCGTTCAAGAAATAATATATAGCTTATTGATGCTTAAGTATAATTTCATTGCAGCAAGCATTAATATAGAGACATTAGATGAATCTGCCAAAGAAATGAACATTCTTACGCATCCTATTGAAAAAAAAATATACAGTGTTATGTCCAATAGTTTCGGTTTTGGCGGTACTAATGCCACATTAGTAATAAATAAATATTATAAATAAGAATAAAATAGTTATTTTAGATATTTAAATACAGTATTTATTTTTTTTAACTCTAAACATATTAGATAATTAAGCGCATTGTTTGTATACTAATTTTAGTATTAAAATGTATAATTTTACCTTAGTTTACATTAAACCTATTAGGTTTTTTGAATATTCATTTTTTTAGATACACAATCTTCATCATTTTTTGTAAATTCCCCATTAGGCATAACATAGCTATTCTCAATCACTATGTATAAAAATTTTTATAATTAAGTTTTTTTAAATAATTAACGCATATGATTATATATCAGTATATTTGAGTGTATATTAGTGTATCTGTTTTTAAGATATCAGATAAGTTCACTGGAGATAATTTATGTTTATGATACTTTGTATCATAAAATTTAAATTTGTTTAATTTTTTTCAATATAGAAATCGATAATGTAATAGTATTATAGTAATATATTGTAATATTTATCTGTTTTAAAATTATTTAAAATCAAAAGAGCTAACACAGTGAAAATTCTTATTGATGAGAATATACCTTATGCTCCTGAGCTTTTTAGTCTGACTGGTGAAGTGGTAGTTATACCAGGGCGTTTATTATCTAGAGGTATATTAAAAGATGCTGATGCATTAATAGTACGCTCTACTACTAGAGTAACTGCCTCACTTTTAACTGAAACTCAAGTGAAATTTCTTGGTACTACTACTTCAGGTATCGATCATGTTGATACTGTTGCTTTAGCAGATATGGGCATTAAATTTTCTTCTGCCCCTGGTTGTAATGCTACTGCAGTAGTTGAATATATTTTTTCAGCACTGCTAACATTAGCAGAACGTGATAATTTTAAATTATGCGACCGAACTGTAGGTATTGTGGGTGTAGGAAACATTGGAAGTTGTCTATATAAACGTCTTAAATTTTTAGGCGTAAAAACAATATTATGTGATCCCTTACGTGCCAATCGTGGTGATAAAGAAAATTTCTATTCATTGGATCAATTAATAGCACAAGTAGATATTTTAACTTGTCACGTACCTTTATTTACAAAGGGACCTTATAAAAGTTGGCACTTAGCTGATGTTTCATTGCTAATGGGACTGAAACCTTACACTATTATTATTAATACTTGTCGCGGTTCTGTAATAGACAATGCTGCATTATTACAAGTGTTAAGTATACGTAAAGATATTAGCGTAGTGTTGGATGTATGGGAATTTGAGCCTAATTTATGTCGCGATTTATTAAAAAAAGTAGATCTTGCCACTCCGCATATAGCTGGTCATACACTAGAAGGAAAAGCACGTGGAACAGTACAAGTTTTTGACTCTTGGTGTAAATTTATTGGTCAATCTATTCACGTAACATTAGAAAATCTACTACCTATACCGCAATTTAATTCTATTACATTACATGGTGAATTTGATCAAATTATACTCAAACGATTAGTTCATTTAGTGTACGATATAAGAAGAGATGATGCATGGCTGCGTAAACTAAGTAAAAAATCTGATGGATTTAATTATATCCGTCAGCGTTATTATAATCGCCGTGAATGGTCTTCATTGCAAGTTATTTGTGATGATGATGATGTTGCCCTTACATTAAAAACACTGGGTTTTTGTGCGCGTTCACAACATTCTTCATTATCTTAAGTAGTCTAATCAAAAAAAATGATATTTGATATTATGATGCTTGTTAAAAGATCCATATTTTACTGAATTAAATAAAGATTTCTTTATTTATAATTAATATATGAGATTTAGAGCTATGAAAAACACTAATTTTAAAAATTTAAGAGATAGTTAAAATTAATATAAGCAAAAAAATTCTAATGTAGAGAAACATTAATAGACATAGAATTGAGACAGGAGTACATTTATTATTAATGCTATGTGAAAAAAGACAAGTATTTAAAATAGCATTAGGCGTTGAGTATAATGGCAGCGGTTATTATGGTTGGCAATCTCAGCAAAAATTATGCAGCGTACAAGAAAAGTTAGAAAACGCACTTGCGAAAATAGCTAATCATAGCATTCGTATATTTTGTGCAGGACGTACAGATGTTGGAGTACATAGTACTGGTCAGGTAGTACATTTTTTAACTACATCAAATCGTCTTGATAGTGCATGGACAGTAGGTGTAAATGCTAATCTACCTGCTGATATAGCAATACGCTGGGTAAAAAGGGTACCATTTGACTTCCATGCGCGCTTTAGTGCCATTGCACGATATTATCGCTATGCAATTTATAATAAAAGATTGCGTTCAGCTATTATGAATAAAACTTTAACACATTTTTCTCGTCCATTAGATATAGCAAAAATGCTACGTTCTGGAAGATGCTTAATTGGAGAAAAGGATTTTACTTCGTTTCGTTCCACTCAATGCCAATCACGTACACCATTTCGTAATATAATGTATTTTAATGTTTTTCGTCGAGGTCCATATGTGATTATTGATATTAAAGCTAATGCGTTTTTACGACATATGGTGCGTAATATTGTTGGCAGTTTAATGCAAATTGGATGTGGTCGTCATCCGGAAGATTGGCTGGAAACTCTACTAGCTGCTAAGGATCGTAAAGTTGCTGCAGCTACTGCAAAACCTGAAGGATTATATCTTATAGGAGTAGAGTACCCATCTCACTTTGCATTGCCTACGTATGTAACGCAACCATTGTTTTTTATAAATTAAAGTCTTTGTAAAATTTTAAGAAGTCTAAATTATTTTAATATGATAATGAATTCCCATTAATTACATAGAATACTAAGTTAAATAATTCGTTATATTCATACCAAGTTTAATTATCTATCAATTATTATAACTAAGTAATTTTATTGTTTAAAATAAAAAATTATTCAAAAATATTACCATGATGTATGAATGCGTTTTATGCCAAAATGGTGTATTTACTTTTAAATAATATTTAAAAAGTATTCGATACAATTCGTGTCCATTCATAATAGAAGATAGGATTTTATATTTTTTTCAATAATTGTATTATTAAACATTTTAGAAAATCCTTACTTTACTAGATTTAGTAATAGTCTAAAATAAATTACTATTCATACCAATTATGAATTGAGTTTTAAAATAGATTAGAAAAATTTATTGAATAATAATAAAATATTTAAATTAGTTACTTTTAGAAGGCCATTAATGAGTTGGATTGAACGTATACTCAGTAAAAGTAATGTTACTCCTACGCGTAAAGCTAATATACCAGAAGGGGTTTGGACTAAATGTAACAACTGTAGTCACGTGCTATATCGTGCTGAATTGGAACGTAATCTTGAAGTGTGTCCAAAGTGTGATCACCACATGCAAATACAAGCACGAAAGCGTTTACAAAATTTTTTAGATAATTTTCCAATTGTTGAATTAGGAAGTGAATTAGAACCAAAGGATTTATTAAAATTTCGTGATACTAAAAAATATAAAGAACGTTTGACAATAGCACAGAAAAAAAGTAATGAAAAAGAAGCATTGATTGTTTTAAAAGGTCAGCTTTACGGTATACCTGTAGTAGCTGCTGCATTTGAATTTTCTTTCATGGGCGGTTCTATGGGTTCTATCGTCGGTAAACGTTTTGTACAGGCTGTTGAGAAGGCATTGGAAGATCAATGTCCTTTAATATGTTTTTCTGCTAGCGGCGGTGCTCGTATGCAAGAAGCTTTAATATCGCTAATGCAAATGGCTAAAACTAGCGCTTCATTAGCAAATATGCAAAAATGTAGTTTACCATATATTTCTGTATTAACTAACCCGACTATGGGTGGTGTATCTGCCAGTTTAGCAATGTTAGGTGATATTAATATCGCAGAACCTAACGCTCTGATTGGACTGGCTGGTCCTCGTGTCATTGAACAAACTGTGAGAGAAAAATTGCCTCCAGGCTTTCAACGCAGTGAATTCCTAATCGAGAAAGGTGCAATTGATATGATTATTCGTCGTCCAGAAATGCGTATGAGGTTATCAAAATTACTTGCAAAAATGATGAATCTACCGAATCCAACACAAAATAGTGATTAGTTATTAATTTGATTTCAAATCAATTAATACAAACATTTAACTTATTAAATTACATTTAAATAAATACCAATGTATTTATATCTAATAATATAAGCCAACAAATAAAAATATGGGAAATTTTTATTCTCCTAATGCGAGCTGGTCTTTAGCTAACTGGCTTGATTATATTGAACATTTACATTTTAAAACCATTGATTTAAGTCTCGATCGTGTTCAATTAGTAGCAGAAAAACTGAATTTGTTAAGACCTGCTCCATATGTATTTATTGTTTCTGGAACCAATGGTAAAGGAACTACGTGTCGTGCATTAGAAATTTTTCTACTTGCAGCTGGCTATCGTGTAGGTGTTTACAGTTCGCCGCATTTAGTACGTTATACGGAACGCGTACGTATCCAAGGGATAGAATTAGATGAAACACTACATATTGCTAGTCTAACAACTATTGAAAATAATCGAAATAACATTTCGCTAAGCTATTTCGAATTTAGCACATTATCGGCACTAAATTTATTCTGTAAATCAAATCTTGAAGTAGTGATCATGGAAGTAGGATTAGGTGGACGTCTTGATGCTACTAATATTGTTGACGCCGATATAGCGCTAATTACAAGTATTGGATTAGATCACACCGAATATTTAGGGGCTGATCGTCAAAGTATTGGTCGTGAAAAAGCCGGTATTTTCCGTGCTAATAAGCCCGCTATTGTCGGAGAAGTTGATATGCCTATTAGTGTTGCTGAAATAGCAGCAGAAAAAAGTGCTATATTATTACAGCGTAATCGTGATTGGAATTGCGAGCAGGAAGATGATAGTACCTGGGTACTTCGAGATTTATATGGTGAAATATCTGGCTTATCATTAACTCAAATACCACTATCAAATGCTGCTACTGCATTAGTTGCATTACGTGAATCGCGTTTAAACGTAAGTGAAGAAATTATTCGTCATTACCTACCATTGATAAAATTGCCAGGCCGTTTCCAAAATATCAAACAGTTCCCGCGTGTTATTCTAGATGTAGCACACAATCCACAAGCGGCTAATTATTTGGCTTCACGTTTAGTACCTGAAATAAACAGCGGAAAGGTACATGCAGTTGTAGGTATTCTGCGTGATAAAGATATCTTCGGTGTATTGTCTCCTCTAATAAAAAAGGTAGATTATTGGTACTGTGCAACACTAGAAGGTCCACGCGGTACTTTAGCTAAAGAGCTCCTAATGTCCTTGAAGTTAATGCACCAAACAAATAATACTAAAATTTTTAATAACGTTAAAGAAGCTTGGGAAATGGCACGTTTTCAATCTCATCCTCAGGACATTATTCTAGTTTTTGGTTCATTTCAGACAGTAGCACAGGTATTACAATTTATGGAAGCTGAAAATTATTTGTGATACATTAAGTTAACAGTAAGTTAGTAAGGTTTAAAACAGATTAGTTGGTGCAATGTATTTATTGTAATTATTAGTGTTGTATTTATCAGCTTATTAAAATAATAAAATTATATGAAGAAATATTATAATAATTCTATATATGAGAATATTAAAGGAATAATAAAACAGCAAAAACGTATTCTACGTGCATATGTAAAATTTCTAAAATATGCATGAAAATCAAAATTTTTAAAATGTCAAAATCAGTGCATGCTTTCTACTAATGATATATATGAATTATTTATACGAGTATTAAATTAAGTGTTTTAAAACTATTTCTGATACATTAGTCAATATAATTTAGTACTCTGAAATAATTAAGAAAGTAAATTATTTAATAATACTATATTGTTATCTCAAAAAACCGAAAAATAGAATTCAGCAAAATACAATTGAGTTAGAAGTGTTTAAAAATGTTTTGAGAACTATTCAAACAGCATAAAAACTATATTGTTATAGATTATTCCCAATTTTTACTGCATCATTAAATTCTATATAAGGAAAAATTAAGTGTATTTATATGAGATCTATTTTTCAGAAACAAAGCTGAAGCTTTGTTTCATCAATTAAATAGTTTGTCTAATGTGAATGGTGTTTTACGCATCAGAACATATTAAAAAATATTTCAATATATATTTAATTACCTAACATTAATATTAGAATTTCAATCAAATTTTCCATTATTTGAAATAAAAAATTGACCTACAAACTTTACCCTTATTAAATAGAGAAAAAATTCATGACTTGGATTGATTATGTAATTATTTTAGTAATTAGTTTATCAATTTTTATCAATCTAATACGTGGGTTTATACGTGGAATGTTGTCGTTAGTTATTTGTGCCAGTGCCTTTTTTTTCGCTAGCCATTACTATTCCTCCTGTGCTATCTGGTTCTCATATTTTAGAAATGAAGTGATTCGTAATAGTATTGCCATAGCTTTTTTATTTTTTTCAACTTTAATGATTGGTTCTATAATAAATTATTTAATGATATTTTTTATTGAAAAAACTGGTTTATCAGAAGTGGATAAAATATTAGGGGGAGTTTTTGGAGCTTTATGCGGGATATTATTTGTTTCTTTTGCCCTCTTTTTACTTGAAAAATTTACTAGCTTTCCTAAAAACCAAGACTGGCGACATTCCCAACTTATTCCACAGTTTAGTTACATTATTAGATGGATATTAAATTATCTTTATACGTGGCATGTTTATCCTGAATCCACTTTCGGAGAAATCGCTACTAATAAAGGAATCATTAAATATATAATACATTATTGTATATAATTTATATTATTACATTAAATCAGCGCCATCTGCAGCGCTTTAATAGAATGACAACACCATGGAAAAGATAGTAGCAGTATTTATACAATTAATCTTATTAATAATTTTCATTTACGTAAGTCTAATAGTTAGATAAAAAATATTTTAAATAATTCTATATAAAATAGATCAAAATAATATCAGTGTAAGTAAGTTTCTTATTGAATTACAAGTAATTATAGGCATGAAAGGCATAAATTTTATGCAAATTATGACTATTATCGCATGATAATAGTCTAAGTAATGTGCTTATGTTGCAAGATATTTACTTTCTATGTGCTTGCTGAAATATTCGAAATACTTCAAATTCCAATGTTATTCTAAATATCTTTACTCAAAAACTGAAAGATTTTTATCATTATTAAGATATTAATAGCAAAAAGATATCATTGATTGCAGAAATACATTAAAAATGAATATAGTGATTCGATAACAGTGATAATTATTGAAGGCATGGCATAGTGCTTATCATCTCTTCTTAATTATATCGCTCTGTTACTGCTTAGTAAATGAAACGTACAATCAATTAAAAAGCGCCAGAACATATGGTATATGTGTTATTGTGTTTTAGGACGGCCATTTAAGTGGCAAATTTCTTAATACAGTGTTTGATGAATAGGCATATATATATCAGATATGCCCATTATAAAATGTTAATTTAATAAAAATAATACATGTTTTTTTGATATATCTATCTTAATGATCTTATTCATTCATCCATAAGGTTATTGTCTATAGTATATATGTATCTACAATTGTTCAGTTGAGTATAAATTTACTCTTAAATAAAAAAAGTTTAGATTTATTGATTTATTACTGTTTCGACAATATTTATCGATATGGCATTAAAAATTGTATTTCTTTTTAAGAAACCTTACCAAGTAGAGATTTAGTTAAAAATTTATGTAAGCTTACATTCGCGACAATATATAGTTTGTATCAGTTAAATACTTACTGAACTATAGTACGAACAGCTGGCATTGCTGTAAATAATTTTATCTTGATTAATTTTAATGGACTTATCTTTCACTACATATAAATGATTCCATTGAAAAAATAATAAATACACACCATCTAAACATAAATAGTTTGAACATTTAGTATACGACGATGTATATCTACATTAGAATCTAAATCAACTATATATTGAATATTTGCTATCATAATAGTAAGCATAAAATAACAGATTATGTTATAACTTACATTATCATATTATTTTAAGTTTATTTTACATTCGTTATTACTTTTTTGATTTTTCTTCAAGTAAAATTCAAAATTTTCACCCATAAAATGGGTAAATATATAAAAAATGAAAAGACTTATTATTGGTATTTCTGGAGCAAGTGGCGCTATTTATGGTGTACGTCTACTACAAATGCTTCAAACACTCAAAGAGATAGAAACACATTTAGTTATAAGCTCTTCAGCATGTCAGACATTAGAATTAGAAACAAATTATGATTTATATGAAGTACAGGCACTTGCTAATGTATTGCATGATATACATAATATTGCTGCTAATATTTCTTCTGGTTCTTTTAAAACATTAGGAATGGCAATTGTACCCTGTTCAATAAAAACACTTTCGAGTATTGTAAATAGTTATAGTGACAATATATTAACACGTGCTGCCGACGTAGTACTAAAAGAAAAACGTAAACTGGTACTATGTGTACGTGAAACACCTTTACATGTTGGTCATTTACGGATCATGACAA
Organism: Candidatus Pantoea carbekii; assembly: GCF_000971765.1. Taxonomy (GTDB): domain Bacteria; phylum Pseudomonadota; class Gammaproteobacteria; order Enterobacterales; family Enterobacteriaceae; genus Pantoea_A; species Pantoea_A carbekii. The sequence continues at coordinate 236,061 of NZ_CP010907.1, forward strand.
AAGCTGCGGAACTTGGTGCCATTATATTACCTCCAGTACCGGCATTTTATCATCGTCCAAAAACCATCAAAGATTTAATGGACCAAACGCTAAACCGTGTCATTGATCAGTTTGATATTGAGCTTCCTCAAGATTTTTTTACGCGATGGAATGGATTATAGCTGAACATAGAAACCTTTTACTTTTAGGAAAACTAATAAGATAGTCAATATAACTAAAAGATTATTTGACTTAAAATTTTTAATCAATTGTATAGTGAATACTTGCTAACTATTTTGGAAAAAAATAGACTAATATATCAATAACTATAAAAATTTTGCACTCAATCTATCTATACATAGATCTTTGTTTTTAAAAATGACTTAATTTTTAAAGTTAATTAATGTGTGTCATATAGTTTATTAAGAACAGACTTTATTCATTAAGCATAAATTAAATTATATTTTTATATATATGAATAATATTTAGAGTAAATTCATTACTAGTATATATAAAATATGCTGAAAATATTGTCGCTGTATTAGCAATATTTAATTCGTTAATGTTAGTGCATCTAACACGCAGTATTCACATACAAAAAAGCATGATGTTTATATTGTATAAAACATAATATAAACATCTATCTGGTAACATTATCTTAGCTGTTGTGCATCTAGAGCGCTTATTTTATAAAATGTGACTAATTTTTTAGCACTTAGATACTAAGCGCTCCTACTATAAACAGTATTTTAACAAGATGCGGTAATAACACTCTACTACTTTTAAATTTAGCTAAATATTATTCATGTATTCTTAATTTAAATGTAAATATATATCAATATTGTATATTAAAAATATATAATTCTTTATATTGATTACAATCATGAATATAAATTTCGATACTGTAGTCATATTTTTTTAAAATAAAAAAGTAACGTATTAAATTTAATAACTTTTGATATGCTATAGTTTAGTAGGCATTCTTCTTAAGAACTTAAATTTCATTGAAACAAAAGATATTCTAACTGATTAAACTTTAATAAGTTAAATGGTTCATAATTATTTTGAATAGATTTTTAATCTATCAGCTACACTGATATTAACACGACCATAATATTTACAATAATTTAATAAAAAATTAAATCTTTAACCATCTAAGATCAAGATATGATAAGGGTTTAGTTGATTTATTTTACATGACAGTAGAATACTTACAATTACCCTTTAATATATAATATTATTAATTCAATTACTTATTAATTAAGTAGATAATATGTCAAAAAATACAGAACTGATCATTCAAAATTGGGCATTTATTAGTTTTATTGTAGGTTCATTTAGTCTATGTATATTTATGTTAATAGCCGGATGGTTATTAGGGGGACGAGCAACTGGACGGTATAAAAATACTCCATTTGAGTCAGGCATAAAGTCACTCGGTGATACTCACATTCGATTTTCCGCAAAATTTTATTTAGTTGCCATGTTTTTTGTTATCTTTGACGTTGAAACTCTTTTTTTATATGCATGGGCAATTTCTATCAGAGAAATTGGATGGACAGGTTTTTTCGAAGGTTTAATTTTTATTTTAGTATTATTAGCCAGCTTAGTATATTTAGTGCGTATCGGTGCATTAAATTGGACACCGGTGCGTCGTTATATACCTATTATCAAAATAAGATAGGTTAATCATTGTGATTAAATGTACATTAATATTAATATATATAATAACCTAATAAAGGTACATAAACATGGACTATACGCTAACATATATGAAAAAAAATAAGAATGACAGCAATAAATATTCTTTTGAAAAAAAAAAGATGCCCGATAATTCTATTCAGGATTCTCCCCTAAATAAACATAATATTTATATGAACAAACTCGAAAATGTTTTACATAGTATAGTAAATTGGGGGCGTAAGAATTCCTTATGGCCCTACAATTTTGGCCTTTCTTGCTGTTATGTTGAAATGACTACATCATTTACATCTATACATGATGTTGCACGTTTTGGTTCAGAAGTAATGCGTGCTTCTCCTCGTCAAGCAGATTTCATGGTAATTGCAGGTACGCCATTTATAAAAATGGCACCAGTTATTAAACGTTTATATGATCAAATGCTAGAACCTAAATGGGTGATTTCAATGGGATCTTGTGCTAACTCAGGTGGTATGTATGACATTTATTCAGTAGTACAGGGTGTAGATAAATTTCTGCCAGTAGATGTGTATATTCCAGGATGTCCACCTCGTCCTGAAGCATATATTCAAGCTCTTTTACTGCTGCGTGAATCTATTAGTCAAGAACGTCGTCCACTATCATGGATAGTAGGCGATCAAGGTATTTACCATGCTAATATGCAGTCTGAACGCCAAAAAAAACATGCCAAACGTATTTCCGTTACAAATTTAAGAAATCCGAATGAAGTTTAAACTCTTGTCTTAAATAGAGAGAATGATATTTGCATAGAAATTTAATGTATATAAATACAATATGTTATGTTGTTTTGACACCCTTGTAATGGTGAGTAATTTATGACGGATTTAACCACTCAAAATTTTATTCAATCTTCATTGAAACAAAATAAAAATCATCAAGATGGTGCCTTGATTGCTGAGCTATATAATCATTTTGGAGTAAGTGTCTTTAGAATCCAATCTACTTGTACGGGAATTTTGAATATATGGGTACAACGGGAACAATTTTTAGAAGTTATTAAATTTCTACGTCATTTACCAAAACCTTATCTGATGCTCTATGACTTGCATGGTATAGATGAACGTTTACGTATTCATCGTACTGGATTACCTCCAGCGGATTTTTCAGTCTTCTGTCATTTATTATCAATTAAGGGTAATTGCGATATTATTCTTAAAGTAGCATTATTTGAAAATGATCTTACTATGCCTACCATAACAAAAATTTTTGCTAATGCTAATTGGTATGAACGCGAAACTTGGGAAATGTTTGGAATTATTTTTAATGGTCATCCTCATCTCACACGTCTTATAATGCCACAGACATGGAAAGGCCATCCATTGCGCAAAGATTATCCAGCACGCGCAACAGAGTTTGATCCTTTTACATTAAGTAAGCAAAAAGAAGATTTAGAAATGGAATCGCTAAGTTTCAAACCAGAAGATTGGGGTATGAAACCTGGAAATAAAAATGAAGACTTCATATTTCTTAATCTTGGCCCTAATCATCCTTCAGCCCATGGTGCTTTCCGCATTATTTTACAATTAAATGGTGAAGAGATTATCGATTGTGTACCAGATATTGGTTATCATCATCGTGGTGCTGAAAAAATGGGAGAACGTCAAACATGGCACAGCTATATTCCTTACACTGATCGTATTGAATATCTTGGTGGCTGTATAAATGAAATGCCTTATTTACTAGCTGTTGAAAAAATGGCAGGTATTACAGTTCCAGATCGTGTAAAAGTAATTCGCATTATGTTATCTGAACTATTCCGTATCAATAGCCACTTACTTTATATTTCTACTTTTATTCAAGATGTTGGTTGCATGACACCAGTATTTCTTGCTTTTACTGATCGCCAAAAAATTTACGATGTAGTTGAGGCAATTACGGGTTTTCGTATGCATCCTGCATGGTTTCGAATTGGTGGTGTTGCGCACGATTTACCAAATGGATGGGAGACTTTATTGCGTAAATTTCTTGATTGGATACCAAAACGATTAAAAGAATACGATAAAGTTGCATTGCGTAATACTATCCTAATCAATCGTTCAAAAGGAGTAGCAGCATACAATATGGAAGAAGCAATAGCATGGGGTACAACAGGTGCAGGATTGCGTGCAACTGGTTTAGATTTTGATGTACGAAAATGGCGTCCATATTCTGGTTATGAGAATTTTGATTTTGAAGTGCCAATAGGAGACGGTATTAGTGATGCATATACGCGCGTCAAACTAAAAATGGAAGAAATTTGGCAATCACTGCGCATTTTAGAACAATGCATGAAAAACATGCCAGAAGGTCCATTTAAAGCAGATCACCCATTAACTACACCACCACCTAAAGAACGTACTTTGCAACATATTGAAACTTTGATCACTCATTTTTTACAAGTATCATGGGGACCGATTATACCAGCCAATGAAGCTTTTCAGATGATTGAAGCAACGAAAGGCATTAACAGTTATTATTTAATAAGTGACGGAAATACTACTAGTTACCGTACTCGTGTACGTACTCCAAGCTTTTCGCATTTACAACAGATTCCATCAGTAATCCGTGGTAGTTTAGTTTCAGATTTAATCGTATATCTTGGTAGTATCGATTTTGTTATGTCAGATGTGGATCGTTAAATTATGAATTTTCAAAAAATTGATATCCAATTAGTCGATAACGATAATTCTTTTAGCTTAACCGAAACAGAATGCAAAGCCATTGAAAATGAAAAAAAGCATTATGAAAATTCACGAGCTGCTTCAATCGGAGCTTTAAAAATTGTTCAAAAGCAGCATGGTTGGGTATCTGATAGTGCTATCCAAGCTATTAGCGATATTTTAGGTATTCCTGCTAGCGATGTAGAAGGTGTAGCAACTTTTTACAGCCAAATTTATCGTATGCCAATAGGCCGTCATCTTATTCGTTATTGCGATAGTGTAGTATGCTACATTATGGGATATAAGTGCATACAGGCAACTTTAGAAAAAAATCTAAATATCAAATCAGGTCACAGTACGCCAGATGGCCGTTTTACGTTACTTCCTACCTGCTGTTTAGGTAATTGTGATAAAGGTCCTACGATGATGATCAATGAAAAAACTTACATTCATTTAACACCGAAATTTATTGTCGACTTGCTGGAGCAATGTGAATGAAGACTAAAAATATCATTCCTACTCCAGAAACACATCCATTAACCTGGCGTTTACGTTCGGATAAACAACCTATATGGATAAATGAATATCGTAGTAAAAATGGATATGTCGGTGCTGAAAAAGTACTTAAAGGAATGATACCTAAACAAGTTATTGCTGCGGTAAAAGATTCTGGTCTTAAAGGGCGTGGAGGTGCAGGTTTTTCTACTGGCTTAAAGTGGAGTTTAATGCCGCAACATGAATCCTTGAATATTCGTTATTTATTATGTAATGCTGATGAAATGGAACCTGGTACATATAAAGATCGTTTCTTGATGGAGGCAATACCACATCAATTAATAGAAGGTATGTTAATTGCTGCTTTTGCTCTTCGATCCTGCTGTGGTTACATTTTTCTGCGAGGTGAGTACATTGAAGCAGCATTTAGTCTTCAGCGTGCTATTGATGAAGCTATGATGGCAGGTTTATTGGGTAATAATATTTTTGGTACTGATTTTAATTTTCAATTATTTATTCATACAGGTGCTGGTCGTTATATTTGCGGTGAAGAAACTGCATTAATTAATTCATTGGAAGGTCGTCGTGCAAATCCACGTTCTAAACCACCATTTCCTGCTATTTCTGGCTTATGGGGAAAACCGACCTGTGTCAATAACGTTGAAACCTTATCGAATCTTCCAGCAATTTTTCTAAATGGCGTTGATTGGTATAAAAATCTTTCTAAGAGTGATGATAAAGGCACTAAAATGATGGGTTTTTCAGGACGCGTTAAAAAACCTGGAATTTGGGAACTTCCCTTTGGAATTACAGCACGTGAAATTATAGAAGATTATGCTGGAGGTATGTGTAACGGATTCAAGTTTAAAACTTGGCAACCTGGCGGTGCAGGAACAGACTTTTTACTTGAAAAGCACCTTGATTTACCTATGGAATTTACAAGCATGAGTAAAGCTGGTAGCCGTTTAGGTACTGCAATGGCAATGGCAGTAGATCATCAAATAAACATGGTATCGTTAGTGCTTAATCTAGAAGAATTTTTTGCTCGTGAATCTTGTGGCTGGTGTACTCCATGTCGTGAAGGTCTATCATGGATTGTCAAAATTCTTCGTGCATTAGAACAAAATAAAGGACAATTAGGTGATATTGAAACTCTACAACAACTTTGTTCTCAGCTAAGCTTAGGTAAAACTTTCTGTGCACTTGCTCCGGGTGCTATTGAGCCATTACAAAGTGCCATTAAATATTTTCGTGAAGAGTTCGAAGCCGGTATTATTCCACAAAAAGTATTTAAAAATACTCTTTCTATTATTGGGATACAACCTAATTTTTAAAAAAGTAAAATTTAGAATACATGGATCGCAATGTCACTTAGTTTGAAAGGACAGCGTATTTAACGCTTGTCATATAATATGAGATAAGCTTGATGGAAATATGTTTAATATGGCTACAATCTACATAGACGGTAAAGAATATGATGTAAATGGCAAGGATAACCTTTTACAAGCATGTTTATCTCTTGGTTTGGATATTCCTTATTTTTGTTGGCATCCTGCTTTAGGAAGTGTAGGTGCTTGTAGACAGTGTGCGGTAAAAAAATTTAAAAATATTGAAGATACCAATGGTTATCTTGTTATGTCTTGTATGACACCAGTATCAGATCATACTGTAATTTCTATTAACGATAGTGAAGCAAAAGAGTTTCGTAAAAATGTAATAGAATTGTTAATGATCAATCATCCTCATGACTGTCCTGTATGTGAAGAAGGAGGTAGCTGTCATTTACAAGACATGACTATAATGGCAGGTCACAGATCACGCCGCTATCGTTTTACAAAACGTACTCATTATAATCAAAATATTGGTCCGTTTATTTCTCATGAAATGAATCGTTGTATTACCTGTTACCGTTGTATACGATACTATCAGGATTATGCAGATGGCAAAGACTTTGGGGTTTACGGTGCAAATAATAATATCTATTTTGGTCGAGTTGTAGAAGGTACGTTGGAAAACGAATTTTCTGGTAACTTAGTTGAAGTATGTCCAACTGGTGTGTTTACTGATAAAACACATTCTCTGCGTTATAATCGAAAATGGGATATGCAGTTTGCACCAAGTATTTGCCAACAGTGCAGTGTAGGTTGTAACACTAGTCCTGGTGAACGCTATGGTGAAATTCACCGTATTGAGAATCGTTATAACGGTAGTGTCAACCATTATTTTCTTTGTGATCGTGGTCGATTCGGTTACGGATACGTTAACCGAAGAGATCGGCCACGTTATCCTGAACAATTACGCGGTAGAGACCGTATTATTTTGAATGCAGAACAAGCAATTAATGCTGCAGCAGATATTTGTAGACATGCTAAAAGAGTAATTGGTATTGGTTCTGCCCGCGCTAGTATTGAGAGTAATTTCGCGTTGCGCACTTTAGTAGGTGCAGAAAACTTTTCAACTGGTATTGCAACCAATGAACAATTATGCCTTGAATTAATGATAAAAATTCTGCGGGAAAGTGGTATTTATACACCCTCATTAAGAGAAATGGAAAATTATGATACAGTGTTAGTATTGGGAGAAGATCTTACTCAAGTTGCTGCACGTGTAGCACTTTCTATACGTCAAGCAGTAAAAGGTAAAGCTCGCGCGATGGCATATGAACAAGAAATCGCTCACTGGCAGGCTGCAGCAGTGCTTAATATTGGTCAAAAGGCTAAATATCCATTATTTACTACTAATGTGGATAAAACTTGCTTAGACGATATAGCAACATGGAGTTACTATGCATCCGTTGAAGATCAAGCACGTTTTGGTTTTGCTATTGCTCATGCTCTAGATAAAACTGCACCAGCAGTAACTAACTTTGATAATAATTTGTATAAACCATTAAAGATTATTGTAGAAGCATTAATTAATTCAAAAAAACCCTTAATTATTTCTGGTACACATTCGGGTAGTTGCGCGATAATCGAAGCATCAGCCAACATAGCTAAAGCACTTAAAGCACGTGATTCAAATGTAGGTATTACACTATTAGCATCAGATGCTAATAGTGTTGGTTTAGGTATGATGGGCGGTTTATCTTTAGAGATTGCATTAGAACAAGTTATTACACAAAAAGATAATGCTCTTATTATCTTAGAGAATGATCTTTATCGTTGTATACCTAAAATTACTGTAAATGCTGCTCTACAAAATACAACAAACATAATAGTACTTGATCATCAACGTACCAGTACTTTAGAAAAGGCAGGTCTAGTATTTTCTGCAGCTAGTTTTGCCGAAAGTGACGGTACTATAATCAGTCATGAAGGCCGTGCTCAACGATTTTTCCAAGTTTACGATCCAATGTATTACGATAATAGTGTTGTAATGTTAGAAAGCTGGCGATGGTTACATTCTCTACACAGCATGTTAGAAAATCGTCAGATTGATTGGACATCACTTGATTATGTGATTGATGATGTAATTCTTTCTTTACCACAATTTAAAGGTATTAAGGACGCTGCTCCAAACGCTAGCTTTCGCATCTCTGGTCAAAAATTAGCACGTTTACCTCATCGCGCAAGTGGTCGTACTTCTATGCGATCTAGCATCAATGTGCATGAACCACGTCAGCCAGAAGATAAAGATACTATGTTTGCTTTTTCTATGGAAGGCAATAACCAGCCCAGTGCAATGTGTTCTCACATTCCTTTTGCTTGGGCACCAGGTTGGAATTCCGTGCAGTCATGGAATAAATGCCAAGCTGAAGTAGGTGGAAAGTTACGTCATGGCGATCCAGGAGTACGTCTATTTAATGCAGTTAAGGCTTCATTACCTTGGTTTACAACTATTCCAGACAGTTTTTGTCAGTCAAAAAATATATGGCGTGTGGTACCTTATTATCAGTTATTTGGAAGTGAAGAAATGAGTCAACGTTCTCTAATATTTCAACAGCGCATATCACCTGCAATGTTAGTAATTAATCCAATAGATGCAAAGAAATGGAATCTACAGAATGGCTCAAGAGCTGAATTAGTGTGTGCTGGTGAAACGTTGAACATAACAGTGCGTTTTTCTACATTTTTGCAAAATGGTTTGATAGGTTTACCGCTTGGTATACCCGGCGTACCTCTTTTTCTCTTAGGTGCTCAAATCAATAAACTGCAGGAGTTAAAAAAATGAGATGGATTGCGACAGATATCAACAATTTATTGATTCATACATCTAAAGCAATGTTCATCTTAATAATGATTATAGCTTGTGGCGCTTTTATGAGTTTTGCTGAACGTCGTCTACTTGCTTTATGGCAAAATCGCTATGGACCCAATCGTGTAGGTTGGTGTGGTTCATTGCAATTACTAGCTGATATGATAAAAATTTTATTTAAAGAAGATTGGATTCCACCGTTTTCTGACCGTTTTATTTTTACTTTAGCACCTGTAATTGCCTTCGTATGTTTACTGCTGGTTTTTGCTATCATTCCTATTTCCCCTACGTGGATAGTAATAAATTTAAATATTGGTATACTATTTTTTTTAATGATGACTAGTCTTGCAGTATATGCAATTTTATTAGCTGGTTGGGCAAGCAATAATAAATATTCTTTATTAGGTGCAATGAGAGCTTCAGTACAAACGTTAAGTTATGAACTTTTCATTGGTTTATCATTGATGGGTGTAGTCGCTCAAGCTGGTTCATTTAATTTAAATTTAATCATTGAAAGTCAAACACATATATGGAATGTTGTTCCTCAATTTTTCGGGTTTTTAGCTTTTTGTATTGCAGGTGTTGCAGTATGTCATCGCCATCCATTTGATCAACCCGAAGCTGAACAAGAACTAGCTGATGGTTATCATATTGAATACGCGGGTATGAAATTTGGTTTGTTCTTTATAGGTGAATATATATCAATTATTAGTGTATCAGCCATGATCGTAACATTGTTTTTTGGTGGTTGGAAAGGTCCATTACTTCCTCCATTTCTCTGGTTCATGATAAAAACGATTTTTTTTATCCTTATATTTATCTTGGTTCGCGCTTCGCTTCCGCGGCCACGTTATGATCAGGTGCTGTCGTTTGGGTGGAAAGTTTGTTTCCCTTTAACGCTATTAAATCTTATAATAACTGCGCTAGTAATTCTTATATAACTGGTATTAAGGCATTTTTAAATGAATTTAAAAGATATTTTACTGGGTTTTTATACAACTTTGCGTAGTATTTGGATGGTAGGTATGCATGCTTTTTCTAAACGTGAAACACAAATGTATCCAGAAGAGCCAGTTTATTTACCACCGCGTTATCGAGGTCGTGTCGTATTAACTCGTGACATAGAAGGTAAAGAACGCTGCGTAGCTTGTAATCTTTGTGCAGTTGCATGTCCGGTAAGTTGTATTTCATTGCAAAAAGCCGAAACGCAAGACGGACGTTGGTATCCGGAATTTTTTCGTATCAATTTTTCACGTTGTATCTTCTGCGGTATGTGCGAAGAAGCCTGTCCAACTACCGCAATTCAACTAATTCCAGATTTTGAATTAGGTGAATTTAAACGTCAAAATTTGGTATACGAAAAAGAAGATTTACTAATTCAAGGACAAGGTAAATATCCGAAGTATGATTTTTATCATATAACAGGCCTGGCAATTGACGGAAAGGAGAAAGGTGCAGCAAAAAATGAGGATAAACCACTTAACGTAAAGAACTTATTACCTTAGGAAACGAAGCATGGAATTTGCATTTTATTTTTGCGGACTAATGTCAATATTAACAACATTTCGCTTTATTACGCATACTAATCCTGTGCATGCATTGATGTATTTAATTGCTTCATTATTATCAATTGCTGGTGTATTTTTTTCTATAGGTGCATATTTTGTCGGTGCACTAGAAATTATCATTTATGCTGGTGCTATTATGGTGCTTTTTGTTTTTGTAGTAATGATGCTCAATTTAGGCAATACGCAAGAACAAGAACGAGAATGGTTGAAAACTTCATTATGGTTAGCTCCGGCTATTATTTCTTTAATTCTCTTAGTGTTGATCATTTACGCTATTATTACACTACACCAACAAAGTATTAATGGTACTGTTATTGATGCAAAAACAGTAGGTATTAATCTCTTTGGTTCGTATGCATTTATTGTAGAACTAACATCTATGTTACTGTTAGCGGGTTTAATTATAGCTTTTCACATTGGGCGTGAAGATCGTCAAAGCGAAGTTTTAAATAACCGTTCGTTTGAAAAAATTAACAGTAATGAGGAAAATGCATGATTCCTTTAAAACATGGACTAATTCTTGCTGCTGTATTATTTTGTCTGGGATTAACTTCCATAATCGTACGTCGTAATTTACTCTTTATGCTGATTGGTGTAGAAATCATGATTAATTCTAGTGCATTAATACAAGTGCTGGCAGGAAGTTATTGGCGCTCAGCTGACGGCCAAGTAATGTACATTCTTACGCTCAGCGCAGCAGCAGTAGAAGCAATCATTGGTTTAGCCTTATTAATTCAACTTTATCGTTGTCGTCAAACTGTAAATGTTGATACAGTAAGTGAGATGCGCGGATGAATCTTCTTTATTTAATTGTATTATTTCCATTAATTGGCTATCTACTATTAGTATTCTTTCATAATTTTTGGTCACAGAAGCTTGTAAATTTTATTGGAATAGGATCAATTGGTTTATCAGCATTAAGTACAATTTTTGTAGCAGTAGAATTTTTTACAACAGAACAGCAGCATTTTTATCAAGAATTATGGTCGTGGATATATGTAGAAAATTTTAATATAAAAATAAATTTTTTTCTAGATGGATTGTCATTAACAATGATATCAGTAATTACTGGTATTGGTTTATTAATTCATATATTTTCTTCTTGGTATATGTTTGATCAAGAAGGTTATTCGCGTTATTTTGCATATACGAATCTTTTTATTGCTAGCATGCTTATACTAGTCTTAGCAGATAACTTTATGTTGATGTATCTTGGTTGGGAAGGTGTTGGACTGTGTTCTTATTTATTGATTGGATTTTATTACAACAATGTAAAAAACGGAAAAGCAGCGTTAAAAGCTTTCATCGTAACTCGTATAGGTGATGTGTTCCTTGCATTTGCTTTATTCATTATTTACAATGAATTCAATACACTAAATATATCTGAATTAATAAAATTTAGTCTATTAGATTGTGCTAAATTTCATCATTCCATATTAGAATTGGCAGTTCTGATGTTATTAGCAGGTGCAATAGGTAAGTCTGCACAATTTCCATTACAAGTCTGGCTACCGGATGCAATGGCTGGTCCAACTCCGGTTTCGGCATTGATTCATGCAGCGACTATGGTCACTGCAGGCGTTTATTTAATTGCACGTACTCACAATCTTTTTTTACTCGCACCGCAAATACTGAATTTAGTTGCTATTATTGGTGCAATAACTTTAATAATTTCAAGTTGTTCTGCATTAGTACAAACAGATATAAAACGTATTCTTGCTTATTCAACTATGAGTCAAATTGGTTATATGTTTCTTGCATTGGGCGTACAAGCATGGCATGCTGCGATTTTCCATTTAATGATACATGCTTTTTTTAAAGCGTTATTATTTCTTGCTGCAGGCTCGCTAATTTTGTCATGTCATCACGAGCAGAATATTTTCAAAATGGGTGGTTTACGTAAAAAAATTCCGTTTATATATTTTTGTTTTTTAGTAGGAGGCAGCTCATTAACAGCTTTGCCTGTATTGACTGCTGGCTTCTATAGCAAAGAACAAATTCTGGTTGCTACACTCGTAGATGGCCATATCTGTCTAACGATTACTGGATTGATAGGTGCGTTGCTTACATCTCTTTATACTTTTCGTTTAATATTTATAGTTTTTCATGGCGAACAAAAAATTAATGCAGATGCCATTAAAAGTTTTACTCACCATTTTCCCCTGATTGTATTGTTGGTACTTTCAACCTTTTTAGGAATATTCATCATACAACCTTTGATTAAAGTGTTACCTCAAAATAATTTTAGTGATGCTGGTGGAATGATCTTAGCAACTATTTCGAGTTTAATAACAATCTTTGGTGTACTGCTCTCTAAATGGTTATGGTTAGATAAGCATAAATCATTTATTTATATTTCTAATAGCATATTAGGTCGTTTTTTCAGCTCTTTCTGGTTTGTAGGCTTTGGTTTTGACTGGTTATATGACAAGATTTTTGTAAAAACTTACATGAGAATTACTTGCTTGCTACAACATGATCCACTTAATTCACTAATGAATTTACCAGTATTGATTTCAAAAATTAGCAATAGAGGTTTACTAATAAGTCAAAATGGTTATTTACGATGGTATATAGCTTCAATGAGTATAGGTGCTATATTAATATTAGCATTGATGCTGTTATATAACAATTAATGAAATTTGTATAAATTATTCTAATAATGTAATATTTAAAAAACAGAATAGGTAGAGTAAAGTTCTTAAAAATTTTAGTTATTTAAAATCAAAATCAATATATCAAATTATTGAATCAGAATACTTCTAAAACTAAATAAAAAATCTAAATAGATCAATTTCATTATATAAGGAATAATAAGATCGTGTTACTGCCCTGGTTAATTATCGTGCTATTTGTCGGTGGATTACTCTGCTGGCCAGCAGAGCAATTTGGTACAAAAGTGCCACGTTGGATAGCATTAATAACAACAGTATACACATTAGTACTTTCAGTCTACTTATGGGTTCAAGGAGATTATTCATTATTACAGTTAAGTGATATTCCTCAATGGCAATCTATCTTCTTTAAATCGTGGATTCCACGCTTTGGCATTAATGTCTATTTAGCAATTGATGGATTTTCATTACTTATGGTATTACTAACCTGTTTGCTCGGTGTAATGGCAGTCTTATGTTCTTGGAATGAAATTGAAAAATATCAAGGATTTTTTCATCTTAATCTAATGTGGATTCTTGGTGGTGTAATTGGTGTGTTTCTAGCTATTGATATGTTTTTATTCTTTTTTTTCTGGGAAATGATGCTCGTTCCAATGTATTTCCTTATTGCGTTATGGGGACATAAAGCCTCGGATGGTAAAACACGTATTACTGCAGCAACTAAGTTCTTTATCTACACTCAATCTTCTGGTTTGATTATGTTAGTAGCTATTTTAACATTAGTGTTTGTACATTATAAAACTACAGGATTTTTAACTTTTGATTATGAAGAATTACTACATACAAAAATGTCGCACACTGTTGAATATTTACTAATGCTAGGTTTTTTTATTGCTTTTGCAGTGAAAATGCCAGTTGTTCCTTTTCATGGTTGGTTACCTGATGCACATAGCCAAGCACCTACTGCAGGTTCAGTTGATCTTGCAGGTATTTTATTAAAAACGGCAGCTTATGGTTTATTGCGCTTTAGCTTGCCTTTATTCCCTAATGCATCAGCAGAGTTTGCACCTTTTGCTATTTGGTTAGGAAATATAGGAATCTTTTATGGTGCTTGTTTAGCATTTTCGCAAACTGATATTAAACGTTTGATTGCTTATACTTCAATTTCTCACATGGGTTTTGTATTGATTGCTATTTATAGCGGAAGTAAATTAGCTTTCCAAGGTGCAGTAATACAAATGATTGCACATGGCATTTGCACAGCTGCATTGTTCATATTATGTGGTCAAATATATGAACGTCTACATACTCGAGATATGCGTCAGATGGGCGGACTATGGTCGCGTATCAAGTGGATTCCTGGTTTTTCACTTTTTTTTGCAGCAGCAAATCTGGGGATACCTGGTACCGGTAATTTTATAGGTGAATTTATGATTTTAATTGGTAGTTTTCAGGTAGTACCAAAGATGATCGTACTTGCCACGTTTAGTCTTGTTTTTGCGTCAATTTATTCTTTAACTATGATTCAAAAGACATATTACGGTGCAGTAAAATCTGAAGAACCACTACAGGGCATGTCTTCTCGAGAATTATTAATCATTAGTATCTTATTGATATTATTAGTTTTTATAGGTATTTACCCGCAACCGCTTCTTAATACTTCATATGCTGCAATAAGCAATATACAGCATTGGTTTACTACTTCGATTCAACTTCAACGCTATAATTTTTATGATAATATCTAAATTACAATTTATTGCATTACTACCATTTTTAATTATTGTCTTAACAGTGTTGGTTGTAATGCTATGCATTGCATGGAAACGAAACCATTTTGTTAGCGCTATGCTAACAGTGATTGGACTTAATTTGAGTTTTGCTTCATTGTGGTTTGTTGGAAAGGTTGTTACAGTAGATATTACACCGATATTATGTATAGACAGTTATTCAGTGTTTTGTATTGCTCTTGTAATATTAGCAAGTTTAGCAACTTGTATATTTGCTTATGCCTGGTTAGTTGGTTTTTCAAATAATAAAGATGAATTTTATCTTCTTGTTCTAATTTCTACATTAGGAGGTATGGTATTATCAACTACAAGTCATATGGTAACATTATTTATTGGTATTGAATTACTTTCAGTGCCTCTATTTGGTTTAATTGGTTATAGGTTTCACCAAAAAGGTTCGTTAGAATCAGCTTTGAAATACACAATTTTGTCAGCCTCAGCTTCATCATTTTTATTATTTGGAATTGGTTTGATTTATGCAAATACTGGTAGTTTTAGTTTTATCACATTAAGTCAATATGTTAATCAAAACGTGATGCAACCTTTATCATTAGTGGCATTAGGTATGATGATAATTGGTTTTGCTTTTAAATTATCTTTAGTCCCATTTCATATGTGGACACCTGATGTTTATCAAGGAGCACCTGCACCAGTATCAACTTTTATTGCGACTGTTAGCAAAATTGCTATGTTCTCAGCCATTATGCGATTTTTTATCTATATACCATCATTTGCTAACAATAATTCAGTACGTACTGTTTTAGCAACTATGGCTTTTTGTTCTATCTTAGTTGGTAATTTAATGGCGATTTCACAAAATAATATCAAACGTCTCCTTGGTTATTCTTCTATCGCACATTTTGGTTATTTGCTGATTTCGTTAATTTCTTTGAAAAATAATCAGTTAACACTTGAAGTTAGTGGTATTTATTTAGTAGGTTATCTTTTTAGTACTCTTGGCGCTTTTGGTGTAGTTAGTCTCATGTCTAGTCCATGTTGTCATGGAACTGATACAGATTCACTTTATTCATATCGTGGTCTCTTTTGGCATCGCCCTATTTTATCAGCTGTTATGACAGTTATGATGTTATCTTTAGCAGGTATTCCATTGACGCTTGGTTTTATAGGTAAATTTTACATTATCGCTTCTAGTATAAATGCGCATCTTTGGTGGTTAACTGCAACAGTAATTATAGGTAGTGCAATTGGTGTCTATTACTACCTACGAGTCACAGTCAGCCTGTATCTTAGTCCACCAGAGTTATATACTCGCGATACACAGTCTAATTGGATATTTAGTGCAGGTGGCGCGGTAATTTTGATCTCTTCCATTCTTGTATTATTCTTAGGTATATATCCACAACCGCTAATTACGTTAGTAAAAATGGCTAAACTATCTATTTAAATTTTTTAATAAAAGTTAATTAAATGAATTAGTAATTTTTTTAAGTTGTTTGAATATGTAATTAATTATCTTTAGTAAGTAATTATTTTAAAAATTATTCTAAAACAGAATTGCTACTAATTTTAAAAACTTCAGTACATACGCTCTGCATTACACCATATTTTGCGTATAGCGGTATATTAGAATATATTACGAAATTGCATTATCGTAATATATTAAATTGAATTAAAAATAACATTTCGAATATTATACAATCAAAATTTTATTAATTATAAAACGTCATTTTTCATAAAAGCACTATGAATATATATTCAATTTTTTTATTATGATGTAATAAATAATTCAATATTTCAGTATGATGAAAATCATTGATATTAATGTAAGTTAATAGTGTAAAATAAAAAAGATATATATTTAAGTGCCTTACATCATCATACCATTAATAGCTTAATATAACTTAGGCAAATCTTATGCTTCATCTGCAGGAAGTTGATTAAATTAACAGCTATAGTTAGTTTATAGCGCCTTATTTAATGGAGGAATTGTAAGTGTTATCTACAGAACAATTTGAGACCCGCGAAAATCGTTTTGATAAGGATTTAAGTTTAATGACAGAAACTTTGGAAGAAATTCTGCGCTCTTCTGGTGATCCAAACGATCAAAAATACATTGAATTGAAAGATAAAGCCGAAAAAGCATTGGAAGAAGTAAAATTACGCATTAGTCAGGCTTCTGATGATTGCTATTATCGCGCAAAACAAGTTGCTTATCGCGCCGATAATTACGTTCATGAAAAACCTTGGCAGGGTATCAGTATAGCTGCAGTTGTTAGTTTTTTTACGGGATTATTATTAGCACGACGTTAAAATCTGCTTTCCTGTTATTATTTTTCAGGCGCAACTTTATGCGCCTGTCTCTGAATTTTTATTTTATTTTTAGCTTATCTAAAAATAAAAATCATATTAAAATTATATTCGTATTTTATTGACGCATTATAACTGAAAATCATTGAAGTCCTCTTTGCCTACTTCTGAATCAATCTGTCCCACTAAATAGGAGCTTACTTCAACTTCTTGTGGAGCTACTTGTACATTATCAGATATTAACCATGTATTAATCCAAGGAATAGGATTAGAACGAATTTGAAATGGCAAGTCTAAACCTACTGCTTTCATACGAACATTAGTTATATATTCAATATATTGACATAAAATATCTTTATTTAAACCTATCATAGAACCACTATTAAATAGGTATTGAGCCCATTCTTTTTCTTGATCAGCTGCTTTTTTAAAGAGTTCAAAACACTCATGGCGGCATTTATTTGTAATACTTTTCATCTCTATATCATCTTCACCGGTTTGCATTAAATTCAGCATGTATTGTGTACCAGTTAAATGCAGTGCTTCATCACGAGCAATAAGACGAATAATTTTAGCGTTTCCTTCCATCAATTCTCGTTCAGCAAAGGCAAAAGAACAAGCAAAACTGACATAAAATCGAATAGCTTCTAACGCGTTGACGCTCATTAGACAGATATACAGTTGTTTTTTTAAAGTATGTAAATCAACAGTAATATTTTTATTTTTAAAATGATGTGTTCCTTCACCTAGAAGGTGCCAGTAACTAGTCATTTCAATAAGATCATCATAATACTTAGAAATATCTTGAGCACGTGCTAAAATTTCTCTATTGTTAACAATGTCATCGAATACGTCTGATGGATTATTGACAATATTGCGTATGATATGAGTATAGGAACGAGAATGGATAGTTTCAGAAAATGCCCAAGTTTCAACCCAAGTTTCTAGTTCTGGAAGCGAAATAAGAGGCAATAATGCAATATTTGGACTGCGTCCTTGTATAGAATCAAGCAACGTTTGATATTTCAAATTGCTAATAAAAATATGTTTTTCATGTTCTGGTAATGATTGATAATCAATACGGTCTTGTGATACATCAATTTCTTCTGGACGCCAAAAGAAAGATAATTGTTTTTCGATTAGTTTTTCAAAGAAGCTATATTTTTGTTGATCAAAACGAGCAATGTTCACTGACTGTCCAAAAAACATTGGTTCTTTAAGTTGGTCATTTTTTTTTTGTGAAAATGTAGTGTAAGCCATAATATATAGTCCAATTGTGAATTTATTGATCGTTGTCAAGACCGATACAATAGAATAGATAATTAATAAATACACCTATATAATTAAATTTTACAAGCACCGCTTTCACAACCATCATAAATTATAGGCGATAGAGGATCATGCTGTACATCCCCTGCACCATCACGGGTATTATGATAGTATAAGGTTTTTAATCCAAACTTATATGCTGTTAATAAATCTTTAAACAATTGCTTCATAGGTACTTTACCATTACTAAAACGGTTTGGATCATAGTTAGTATTAGATGAAATAGACTGATCGATAAACTTTTGCATTAAACCCACAAGTTTCAGATAACCTTCATTTGAAGGCATTTCCCATAATAATTCATACTGATCTTTCAAACGATCATATTCTGGAACTACTTGGCGTAATATACCATCTTTAGAAGCTTTTATAGTAATATGCCCACGTGGAGGTTCAATGCCATTTGTAGCATTTGAAATTTGCGATGAAGTTTCAGATGGCATGAGTGCAGAAAGCGTAGAATTACGTAAGCCGTATATTTTAATTTCCTCGCGCAACTGTTCCCAATCAAAATGTAATGGTTCATTGCAGAGACTATCAAGATCTTTTTTATATGTATCAATTGGTAAAATTCCCTGTGAGTATGTAGTGTCTTGAAATAATGGACAAGAACCTTTTTCTTTTGCTAATTCTTTTGATGCAGTTAATAAATAATATTGAATAGCTTCAAATGTTTTGTGCGTTAAATTATTAGCACTCCCGTCAGAATAACGTACACTATGTTTCGCCAAATAGTAAGCAAAATTAATTACACCAATTCCTAACGAACGACGACCTATAGCACTGCGTTTAGCAGCGGGAATAGGATAATGCTGATAATCTAATAATGCATCTAAAGCACGTACTGTAAGCGTTGATAGTTCTTGTAGATCATCAAGGTTGTTTATTGCTCCCAAATTAAATGCCGATAATGTACAAAGAGCAATTTCACCGTTTTTATCGTTAACGTTTTCTAGTGGTTGAGTAGGTAATGCAATTTCTAAACATAAGTTGGACTGTCGAACGGGTGCAATATGAGGATTAAAAGGACTATGAGTATTGCAGTGATCAACGTTTTGAATATAAATACGACCCGTAGAAGCACGTTCTTGCATCATTAACGAAAATAAATCAATAGCTTTTATATGCTGTTTTCGTATGCGATTATCTTGTTCATATTTGCAGTATAAATATTCAAATTTCTCTTGATCAGCAAAAAATGTATCGTACAAATCTGGTACGTCAGAAGGACTAAATAATGTGATTTTTTTGCCTTTAAGAAGACGAGTGTACATTAATTTATTTATTTGTATACCGTAATCCATATGACGTACGCGATTTCCTTCCACACCGCGATTATTTTTTAGAACTAGTAAACTTTCTACTTCTAAATGCCATATTGGATAGAATAACGTTGCAGCACCACCTCGCACACCACCTTGCGAACATGACTTGACTGCAGTTTGAAAATGTTTATAAAAAGGGATACATCCGGTATGAAACGCTTCACCGCCTCGAATGGGGCTTCCTACAGCGCGAATACGACCAGCGTTAATACCGATGCCAGCTCGTTGAGAGATATATTTTATGATACAGCTGGAAGTTGCATTAATAGAATCAAGACTATCATTGCATTCTATTAAAACACAAGAACTAAATTGACGAGTTGGTGTACGTACACCTGACATAATTGGAGTTGGTAGTGAAATTTTAAAAGTTGAAATGGCATTATAAAAACGCTTAATATAACTCATACGTATGTCGCATGGATATTTAGAGAACAAACAGGCTGCTATTAAAATATATAAAAATTGTGCGCTCTCATATATATCACCTGTAACACGATTTTGTACTAAATATTTACCTTCTAATTGTTTTACGGCAGCATAGGAAAAGTTCATATCACGCCAATGGTCGATAAAACTATTCATTTGCTCAAACTCTTTTGAGTTATAATCTTTTAGCAAATTATGATCATATTTACCTATCTCAACCATTTTTATAACTTGATCATATAATTTTGGTGGTTCAAATTTTCCATATGCTTTTTTGCGCAAATGAAAAATAGAGAGACGTGCTGCTAAGTATTGATAATCAGGAGCATGATGTGATATTAAGTCTGCAGCAGCCTTAATAATAGTCTCATGAATATCTGAGGTATTAATACCATTATAAAATTGAATGTGAGAACGCAACTCGACCTGAGAAATAGAAACATTATTTAGTCCTTTGGCTGCCCAGTCTAAAACTCGATGAATTTTGTCAAGATTAATACTCTCCCGGTGACCATCGCGCTTAGTAACGAATAGACTCTGGTTCATGTCGCGTTTTTACCTTTACGTAACTATGTAAAAATGAAAATAAATTTGTTATTAAATACAACTAAATTCATTGATGAATAATAAATGTATAAACACTACGTTTAGTAATAACTGTACAAAATTCATAGCAAAAATATAAATTTCATTTAATAAAAAAAATTTTACAAATGTAACAAATGCTTTTAGAGGGTCAGCAAGTTTGTTATTAAATAAAATTGTTTTATTTATATATTTCTGATTTAAAGAGATCGAAATTGTTAATTATATTAATAATACCTTATGTTTTAACTTTAAAAAAAATTTCTATATTTAACAAGTATGTAAATTATTAGGAATTTTCAAAAAAATTGAAACTATTTCTTAAAATATAATCAAAATCTGCTATTTTTAATTTTATCTTTATATGTTTCAGAGAATTAAAATACCGAAAGCAGGTTAGGTATATCGCATAGCTATTATAAAGGAATGTCAATCTATAGTACTATCTAACAATAGCAGATAGCACTTTCTTTAGGGTATTATAATAATCTAATACATAATTTATCTCTAGTTTACTTTTGCTAAATTGCTAATAATGTATACAATATTTTTTAAGTCACCAACATTTCTCTGCTCTATACATAACATACAACATACATTAATTAATATCATTCTAATCAAATTTATTCTATATGCGAATATGTATTTTCACTTTTCTATCATATTAGTTATTAATATACTACTATATTACACTTAAGGTCGAGTACTTTTTTAATTAAGAATTTTTGTTATTATACAAATGGTTAAATAAACATACAAGTATAAATATCTGTCAAATATTAAATATATACTGTATGTTCAATACTATTATGCTAGCTAATCAGTAAATTTCAAACGAACCTTTTTAACTTCATATATATTTTAACGGTTTTCCTGTAGTTATTTATTGATATCAATCTTATTAAGATTTAACATATAAATGTTCGACTATATGATCTTATATTTTGGCATATAAATTGAAAAGAAAGCCTTCTTTAACATTCATTGACTTCAAACTATGTGATATACTTGAATACTTTTAAAACTCCAATATTATATTAGGGATAGTAGTTCCATGAGCGGTCTTGCAAAAGAAATTACACTAGTCAATATCGAAGAAGAATTAAAAAATTCTTATCTCGATTATGCTATGTCAGTCATTGTAGGTCGAGCCTTACCTGATGTACGTGATGGTCTTAAACCAGTTCACCGCCGTGTGCTTTTTGCTATGAGCGTCCTGGGTAATGATTGGAATAAACCTTATAAGAAATCCGCTCGTGTAGTTGGTGATGTAATTGGAAAGTACCATCCTCACGGTGATGCTGCAGTATATGACACTTTAGTGCGAATGGCACAACCGTTTTCGATGCGTTATATGTTGGTTGATGGTCAAGGTAACTTTGGTTCTATTGATGGTGATTCTGCTGCAGCAATGCGTTACACAGAAGTACGCATGGCAAAAATTTCCCATGAACTACTGTCTGACTTGGACAAAGAAACCGTTGATTTTATATCAAACTACGATAATAGTGAACAGATTCCTGCAATTTTGCCAACAAAAATACCTAATTTATTAATAAATGGTTCATCTGGTATTGCAGTAGGCATGGCAACCAATATTCCGCCTCACAATTTAACAGAAGTAATTAACGCTTGTCTTGCTTATATTGAAGATGAAAATATCAGCTTTGAAGAATTGATCAAACATATACCTGGCCCGGATTTTCCTACTGCAGCGATTATCAATGGTCGTTATGGTATTGAAGATGCATACCGCACCGGTCGCGGTAAAATCCACATCCGTGCTCGTAGTGAAGTTAAAAACGACGTTAAAACTGGACGTCAAAGTATTGTTATACATGAGATCCCTTATCAGGTTAATAAAGCTCGTTTAGTTGAGAAAATTGCTGAATTAGTAAAACAAAGAAAACTTGAAGGTATTAGTGCACTACGTGATGAATCTGATAAAGATGGTATGCGTATAGTAATTGAACTAAAACGTAATGTAGTGAGTGACGTAGTATTAAATAATCTTTATTCATTGACCCAACTTCAGGTATCATTTGGCATTAATATGTTAGCACTGCATCAAGGTCAGCCAAAAATCATGACGTTGAAAGATATCATAAAATCTTTCATAAATCACCGTTGTGAAGTAGTAACACGTCGCACTGTTTTTGAATTACGCAAGGCACGTGAACGTGCTCATGTTCTTGAAGGTTTAATTATTGCTCTTACCAATATTGATTCTATCATTGAGTTAATTCGTCGTTCTCCCACTTTAGCTAAAGCTAAAGTAGAGTTAATTTCTCAAACATGGAAATCTACTAGTCTTTTAAAAATGTTTGATTATTCTAACAATAATTTATTTTCTTCTATATATAGCAAATCTACGTTTAATAAGTTTGATAATACTTATCATTTGACTGAACAACAAATAGAAGCTGTTTTAGATCTGCGATTACAAAAGTTAACTAGTTTAGAAAATGAAAAATTACTTATTGAATACAAGGAAGTAATTAATCAAATTTTAAAACTCATTTCCATACTAAAAAGTACTGATTGTTTAATGGCAGTAATTCGAACAGAATTAGAAAAAATTCGTGATCAATTTGGAGATAAGCGTCGCACTGAAATTACGGTAAATAGTGCAGAACTTAATGTTGAAGATTTAATTAATCAAGAAGATGTGATAGTGACATTATCGTATCATGGGTACGTTAAATATCAACCTTTATCAGATTATGAAGCTCAACGACGTGGTGGTAAAGGTAAATCTGCAGCACGTATCAAAGAAGAAGACATTATCGACTGTTTGTTAGTTGCCAATACTCATGATAGCATTCTATGCTTTTCTAGTCGTGGTCGTTTATATTGGATGAAAGTCTATCAATTACCAGAAGCTAGTCGTAGTGCTCGGGGTCGTCCGATAGTTAATTTGCTACCGCTCGACGTAAATGAACGTATTACTGCTATTCTTCCTGTACGTGAATATACCAAAGGTTTTAATATTTTGATGTCTACTGCTAAAGGAACTGTTAAAAAAACTGCATTACAAGAATTTAGTCGTCCGCGTAGTACAGGAATTATTGCTATTAATTTACATAAAAATGATGAGCTTATTGGTGTTGCATTAACTAACGGTAGCGATGAAGTGATGTTATTTTCTGCTGCAGGTAAAGTAGTGCGTTTTAGCGAAGCTACTGTTCGAGCTACAGGAAGATTAGCATCAGGTGTAAGAGGCATCAAACTGGCTGAAAATGATAAAGTTGTCTCTTTAATTGTACCGCGTGCAGAAGGTGCTATTCTTACTGTAACACAGAATGGATACGGAAAACGCACTATTAATAAAGCATATCCATTAAAATCACGTGCAACTCAAGGTGTTATTTCAATTAAAGTCACCAAGCGTAATGGACCAGTTGTTGGAGCGGTGCAAGTGGTTGATAATGATCAAATTATGATGATTACTAATACTGGCACATTAGTGCGTACGCGAGTCTCTGAAGTAAGTATAGTAGGTCGTAATACTCAAGGTGTGATTTTAATTCGTACTGCCGAAAATGAGAATGTTGTTGGTTTACAACGTGTTGTTGAACCATTAAAAGATCAAGAGTTTAAAAATATTAACGATCATGTAATAGAAAGTCCAGAGATTAGCAAATTTGAATTAAATAATTCACATTAACAATCAATGATTTTTTATCTATAATTTGATTATATGATTAAAGTCAATAAAAATAATATGGTCTATATTATTTCTTTTCTTAACAGAATGATAAGTTTGTAATTTAATTATCATGAAATCATGGAAATTACTTTTATCTTTATATTAATTAAGGTTAATCAAATTTATTAATCATTTGAGAATAAATGTTTTTATTTTGGCGGATATTATTTATTGGTAATAAATAATATCCGCCATATCATTATTCTTTTAGTTGTTCTCAATCTAAATGAGAGTTAATTAAGAATAAGCAGCAAATTGTTGATTTGTCGTTCTACTAAAGATAAAAATTGTATTTAAGGATCGTAATCTCTTGAAAGAACGGGACTATATTTCGATATGAATTATACATGGGCTAATTTTTTAAAGTTATTAAATAATATATCTTAATATATGAAGTTATTTGAAATAAAACGCCAATTTTACAAAAATTTCTAATTAAAAACCGTATGTTATTTGTTTTTCATTGCTCAACAAATTCAATATTTATTTATACGTCATTTAGATTCAAGATTTATTAAATCTAAATGAATACAATAATACGCATAATTATATACGAAAATAATAAAAAAATATATTTTTATGTATGTAAATTCAATTTATAATATGTAAATATTTGTAATATTTACATATTAAATGAATGTTTATTTATTAAAATTTTAAAAATCTATTTTCACTAATTCAAATGGTATATACATATTAGTATAGATTTATATTCTCTTTTATAAAAAATTATTTAAAAAAATTCAAGTATATTCAATCAAGGGCAATAAAATGACATTTCGTATTTTCTCCATTATAATTACTTTGTTTTTGTTTGTAAATTTAGCAAGCGCTGCTGAAATTTATAATAAAGATAATAATAAGCTAGATTTTTACGGTACCTTGGAAGGAGCATATCGTTTTTCTTCCTATTATGACAATACAAATAATGATCAATCCTATGTTTGCGTTGGTTTGAAAGGTGAAACAAAATTAACCAATCAAATTATTGGGTATAGTCAGTGGGAATACCAATCGCTTTTGAAATTGTCTGAATTTGAAAACACAAATAATCATATAGTGCGTTTAGGACTTATAGGTATGAAATTCAATGATATTGGTTCTTTTGATTATGGCCGTAATTATGGCGTGATGTATGATATCTCTACATGGACCAATGTTTTGCCAGCATTTGGAGGTGATACCTATGATGTAGATAATTTTATGTTTCAGCGCGGTAATGGCATGCTAACTTATCGTAGTAATAATTTTTTTGGCTTGGCGAAGGGCTTAAATTTCGCTATTCAGTATCAGCATGAAAATAATAATTTAACTGAAATAGAAGAGTCAGGTCGTGATGTATTAAATGAAAATGGTCAAGGATGGGGCTTGAGTAGTACTTATAATATAGGTTCAGGTTTGGATATTGGCATAGCAACTTTTCAATCCTATCGTACTGATAATCAAAATGGAAAAATTTCACGTACCTATAATATTGTAGGTCGTAACCATAAAGCAAAAGCTTACGCTGGAGGTTTTAGATATCAAATTAATAACTTTTACTTAGCTACTACATATACACGTTCTTATAACGCAATACACTTTGGTACTAGCGGATATGGCTACCTTTACGGTTATGCAGATTACACGAATAACCTTGAAATAGTTGCACAATATCAATTCGATTTTGGTTTGAAACCGTCTTTAGCGTTTATTTCTTCAGTTGGAAAAGTGAAAGATTATGGCCATCGAAAACTACAGCAATATGTCAGTATAGGTGCAACTTATAATTTTAATAAACACCTATATGCTTATTGTGACTTTAAAATCAACTTGTTAAACGATAATAACTTTAACGATTCATGCGGTACAAATGCTTGTAGCATGGCTGCATTAGGATTAGCTTATAAATTTTAGGTATGTAATTAAGCGTGGTTCATATCAAAAATCATGCTTAATTTTTTGAAACTTATTCTGTATAGCATACAAGATATATAAAATATTTAAAAAATTTATTGAATAATTTATATGTATTTTTATCTTTAAATAATTTAGATTTAGCTATATTAATTCATAATTAACAAGATCTATTAATGATGTATATATTTAATAAATTTAAAAATAATTATTCATGCGAAGTAAATAATTTTTTGTATAAATAACCAGAAAGAGTTTTTACCTAATTTTAGAATTAATTTCATTTCATTTATTTATATTATTTTAATCAATTCTAAATTGAGGAATAGTATATGCGTTTTCAGAAATTTCTATTAATCATTTTAGCAGTTCAAATGCTAAATAGCTGCAATAATCATGATACAAATCAAGGTACTATATTGCATGGAAAGACTATGGGTACTATATGGACTGTACACATAATGGATATCAAAAATCATCACAAGGATGAATTAAGACGTCTTATTCAGGAACAATTAGACAGAGATGACAATGATTTTTCAACATGGAAAACAAACTCAGCATTATCACATTTTAATCGATACCAGGGTTCTGATCCACAACCTATAAGCATTGGTATGGCCGATATTGTCACTGAAGCATTACGTATCGGTATGAAAACAGGTGGTTACATGAATATTATGGTGGGTCCATTAGTTAATTTATGGGGTTTTGGTCCAATGCAAGAACCATTGCATACACCTAATGAAAATGAAATTGCCTCAGCAAAAGCCTTAACAAATTTAGAACATTTACGTTTAATTCAAGATATTAATGGACAATGGTTACAAAAAGATTTGCCAAGTATATATGTCGACCTTTCAACTATGGGAGAAGGTTATGCCACTGATCATCTTGCACGACTAATGGAAGAACAGGGAATTACGAACTATCTTGTTTCGGTTGGTGGTGCAGTATTATGTCGAGGTAAAAGTTCATACGATAAACCTTGGAAAGTAGCGATTCAAAAACCAACGGATCGAGAAAATGCAGTAGAAGCACGTGTTGAACTCAAAGGGCATGGGATCAGTACCGCAGGTAGTTATCGTAACTATTACGAACTAGACGGTAAACGTATTTCACATATTATTGATCCAAGTACTGGACGTCCTATTAATCATAATTTAGTTTCAGCAACTGTAATTGCTACTACGGCCTTAGAAGCTGATGGATGGGATACTGCTTTATTAGTAATAGGAACCGAACGTGCTAAGATGTTAGCTCTTAAAGAACATTTAGCTGTATATCTGATCACTAAAGAAGGTAAAAATTTTACACATTGGATATCACCGCAATTTAAATCTTTTTTAGTCGGTTAATTATAAAAAAATTTAAATATAAACATTATATTTTTAATAAAAATGCCATCATTTTAGATTAATATCTATTTTATTAAATATTTAGCTAAGAGTGTTATTAATTATTTATTAGATAAATTAAGTTGTACGCTTAATCTATATTAGTGTATTTTTATTATGTAATTTGGAAAGGTAATATGAAGTATATTGGTGCACATGTTAGTATTTTAGGGGGAGTAGACAAAGCAGTAATCCGTGCTCATGATATTAAAGCTACTGCATTTGCACTGTTTACTAAAAATCAACGACAATGGCATGCAACTCAGCTATCAGAAAAGATAATTCATGCTTTTAAAAATGCCTGTAAAAAATATGGTTTTAGTTCTTCACAAATTTTACCTCATATCAGCTTTTTAATTAACTTAGGGCATCCAGATAAGCAAGTACTAGAGAAATCGCGCGCTGCATTTCTTAATGAAATGCAGCGCGCTGAACAACTAGGTCTAACATTATTGAATTTCCATCCAGGTAGTCATTTACAAAAAATTGATCAACAAACATGTCTTAAACGTATTTCAGAATCTATTAATATCGTTTTGAACAAAACTAATCATGTTACTGCTGTAATTGAAAACACAGCAGGTCAGGGCAGTAATATAGGATTTCGATTCGAACATCTTGCAAAAATTATTGAAAATGTAGAAGATCAATCACGCATTGGAGTATGTATTGATACTTGTCATACCTTTGCGAGCGGTTATGATCTACGCACTGAACAAGATTGTATTAAAACTTTTAGTGAATTCAATGAGATAATAGATTTTAAATATTTACGAGGTATGCATTTAAATGATACAAAAAGCACATTAGGCGGTCGTATAGACCGACATCATAGTCTAGGTCAAGGTAATATAGGTAAAATTGCTTTTA
Organism: Candidatus Pantoea carbekii; assembly: GCF_000971765.1. Lineage (GTDB taxonomy): Bacteria > Pseudomonadota > Gammaproteobacteria > Enterobacterales > Enterobacteriaceae > Pantoea_A > Pantoea_A carbekii. The sequence continues at coordinate 264,868 of NZ_CP010907.1, forward strand.
ATTGGATTATGAAAAATCCACGTTTTGATAATATACCTCTTATACTTGAAACTATTAATCCTTGTATTTGGACAAATGAAATTAAGTGGTTAAAATCGCAGTGCTTAAACTAAATTATCGATATTTATACCATTGATTTCGATTATAAATTTAATTCAATAATTAAATGTTTGTATTATATTATTTTGAATATCATATAATTATGTCATCAACAATATTTTAACTAAATCTCTGTGATCATAAAAATATCATTATTCAACACTTTAAATTATTTAACGTTTATTTGCATTTGAAAATTAATATCTATTTAACAAATAATATTTTTTATTCATATTTATAAAAAAATATTAAAATTAAAAATTAAAATTAATTTAGATAACATTATAATAAAATATACCGAACTAGAAGTTTACCAAAATTTTTTTTTAAATAAAAAATAATATAACTCACTAATTATTAAATTATCACAGATACGCATGATCACTTGAATAAAAATATGTTATAAAGATATCAAATTTTAATATGCATTAATTTAATTAAAATACTAAATTATATGTTTATTATTTTTATCTTAGATATTTATTGTTCTAATAAAATAGAAGTAAAAATTTTAACTATATTAAATTAATAAATTTAATCTAAAAAATAATTATTTTTTAATTTTTAAAACTTTTTTAGTTTAAAATATCAAATATCAAATCTTATTTTTCTATCTCGATAAATATAGTATTTTATATCAATGAAAATGTTTATTATTTTAGTCATGAAAATATAATTAAATACTGTTACCATATAAATGATTTGAACATCATCAATAATAATATTATATATATAAAAGCAATTTCATTGCACATAATTTATTCTAAATTTTAGTCTCATTCACAATTATAAATAAAAAATTCTTGTTTATTTTTTTAACTAAATAATTTAAATAAACAGTACGGATATTACACAAAGCAATAAAATTTTTTTTAAATATTTCTTTAAATTTAAAATGAAAATATATATTCATCTTTCATTAAAGAGTAATATATAAAATAAAATGCATATTTGTAATTTAAAAAAATTATAATATATCATACTGTAAAAATAATACTAACTAATAGTATTTATTAAAATAATTTACTACGCATTTTCTGTTAAATTTTATAAAATTTATATATATTAGATAATACAAAATTACTTACTTGTGTATTAATTATTTACTTATCTTACTTATAGCGTTATACTATAATCCTTATTTTTAGATAAATTCAGAAAGTGATATTGATGTATATTATCTCACGATTCTATAAATTTAAAATTCTTAAAGAGATGCTAAATGTTTATTATTAATGCAAAAATACGAACAGAAAATGGTAAAAGTGCAAGTCGGCGTTTGCGATTAAAAAACAAATTTCCAGCTATAATTTACGGAATTAAAGAAACTACTGCACTTTCTATTGAATTGGAGCACGATGTAATTATGAATATGCAAAATCAGAATAATTTTTATAGCGAAGCGCTAAGCATACTGCTCAACGGGAAAGAAATTAAAGTTAAAATTCAAGCTGTTCAACGCCATCCATTCAAGAAAAGATTTTATCATATTGATTTTATTAGAATATAAATTATATTAGTGAAAAATTTTTATAAATTTCCACGTATATCACATTATATAAAAAAATTGTATTATTTATAATTTGTTTACAATTCAATTTGTAAACTTATCATCACAAACTAAAAAAGCGAAATGTACTTAATACAATTTTGATTTATACTTAATATTTAAAATCAAATTCTACATTATATTAATTTTCAATGTTATTTATTTATTTATAATAAAATAACGTTAGCTATAAAATCAAATAAACTTTAATATGATAACCTAATCATAAACTAAACAGTAATAAAATATTTATGAAAAATTTTTTATAAGTAAATAATAATTTTCATTCTTAAGTATATATATTGTATTGATGCAATTTGGATATTCGGCACGTGGCGCAGTTTGGTAGCGCACTGTCATGGGGTGTCAGGGGTCAGAGGTTCAAATCCTCTCGTGCCGACCTAAAAGTTGAATCATGAACTTGTATGAATAAAATAAATGTCAGCATTGCAAATGCGTTATAAAATATAAAACTGATAAGATAAAAAGAATTGCATAATTATTAAGATATCAATAGGTATATTCTAATACAATAAATAGTTTTTACTTCCTAAATTAATAAGTTAATCAAATTCAGTCAGCGATCGAAATATATGCTTGTGATTTTTTCTCTGTATACAAAAAAACATTTACTTAATTGTGATGTATTATTTATTATAAAAACGAGGATAAAATGAGAATTCTAAGTCAAGAAGCACTTATAGTTCATCAAGCCCTATTAAAACATGGTCTAGAAACACCATTCCGCACTGAAGAATATAAAATAGATGAACAATCGCGGCAAAATAAAATTGCTGATCATCTTTCTCAAATTATGAAATTATTAAATTTAGATTTAAAAGATGATAGTTTAATGGAGACACCGTATCGTATTGCTAAAATGTATACAAATGAAATTTTTTCGGGTCTCGACTATATTAATTTTCCAGAAATTACTGTTATCCCAAATAAGATGAAAGTAGATGAAATGGTTACAGTACATGATATTACACTAACTAGTACTTGTGAACATCATTTTGTCATCATTGATGGAAAGGCTACTGTAGCTTATATTCCAAAAGATAAAGTAATCGGTCTATCAAAAATTAATCGTATTGTTCATTTTTTTTCTCAACGACCACAGGTTCAAGAACGTTTAACTCAGCAAATATTAATTGCATTACAAACTTTACTTAATACAAATAATGTAGCAGTTTCCATCGATGCTATTCATTATTGTGTAAAAGCACGCGGGATAAAAGATAGTAATAGTGCTACAACTACTACATCTCTAGGTGGTTTATTTAAAGCTAGCTACAATACTCGTACTGAATTTTTACGTGTAGTACATCAAATATAACAACAATGCATAGGAATTTTATGTTGGGTTAACTGACAACTATAAGAATAATATTAACAAAAATTTTAATTTTACTATCTGAAATTTATTCAAAATAATTTAACTAAACTATAGACTAAAATTTTTTCTAAAATCATGAACATGATTTTTAGAAAATCAATTCTAATTATCTAATTTAATCCTTTTCATAGTAAAACTTTCACTGAAAACAGCAAAAATCATATCAATTTAATTATATTGACTATTTTAATGTATTTTTAGATGACTCTATCATTGCATTAACTGCGGTTTTTTCGATGCGACGATACATTACGTGAAAGGGTTGAATTGTACAATTAAGTAAGGGGTTTATTATATCTTGCCAATTTAGTTCTCTTTGTAGAAAAATTTCTGCACGTCTACTCAAAGACGGTAGTATTGGTTTTAACCAAGTCATCACAATACGAAATAAATTTATACCCATTGAACATACTTCATGTAAATCTACATTTGCTCCTTCTTGTTTTGCTAATATCCATGGTGCTTGTTCATCAATATATCGGTTAGCTATGTCAGCTAACATCATAATTTCACGAATTGCAGAATTAAATTCACAGTTTTCAAAAAAATTACCTATCTTATCAGAAGCTTCTAAAAAAGTCTGGTATAAATTAGGATTAGCTATTTGACTCGCTAATTTTCCAGAAAATTGCCTAGTTATAAAACTAGCGTTACGTGATGCTAGATTTACTACTTTATTCACAATATTAGCATTAATACATTTGATAAAATCTTCTATATTTAAATCAATATCATTAATGGACGTAGAAAGTTTTGATGCATAATAATAACGCAAACTATCGGAATCTAGATATTGCAACCAAGTTCTAGCTTTAATAAATGTTCCTCTTGACTTTGACATTTTTTGACCATTTATTGTCAGATAGCCATGAACAACTAATTTAGTTGGCTTACGAAATTGACTACCTTCTAAAATTGCTGGCCAAAATAAGCTATGAAAATAAATAATATCTTTTCCAATAAAATGATATAATTGAGTGGTAGAATCCTTTTTCCAGAATTCATTAAAATCTATATCAGTATATTTATTACACATATTTTTAAACGACGCTATATAGCCAATAGGTGCATCTAACCAGACATAAAAATATTTATTTGGTGTATTTGGAATTTCAAAACCAAAATAAGGAGCGTCACGTGAGATATCCCACTGTTGTAGACCTGATGTAAACCATTCTTGAAGTTTATTAACAATAGGTTCCTGCAATGCGCCAGATCGTGTCCACTTTTTAAGCATTTTACTGAAAGATGGTAGATCAAAAAAAAGATGTTCTGAAGTACGCAGTTCTGGCATTGCGCCTGAAAGAACTGATTTAGGTTCAATAAGCGCGGTCGATCTGTAAATCGCACCACATACTTCACAATTATCTCCGTATTGATCTACAGCTTTACATTTTGGGCAAGTTCCTTTAATTAAGCGATCAGGCAGAAACATCTTTTGGATTGGATCGTAAAATTGAAAGATAGTACGATTTTTTATAAAACCATTTTTTTTTAAACGTCCATAAATTAATTCAGATAATTGACGATTTTCTTCGCTGTGAGTTGAATGATAGTTATCATAACTTATATTAAAATCAAGCAAGTCAGCTTCGTGTTCTGTTTTTATATTAGTAATCATTTGTTCAGGCGCAATCCCTAATTGTTGTGCTTTGAGCATAATCGGAGTACCATGGGCATCGTCTGCACAAATAAAATAAACCTTATGACCACACAGTCGTTGATAACGAACCCAAATATCAGCTTGAATATGTTCGAGTAAGTGACCAAGGTGAATAGAACCATTTGCATATGGTAATGCACATGTTACTAAAAATTTTTTTATAGCTTTTGTCATATTAAAATAACTTTTCTTAATTAATTAATAATAAATAGAATAGAACTTAATTTTTTCTATTGAATTATTTTTTGATATTGATAATAGTACAATAGGAATATTAGTTGATGTACGACATATATTTAATGCAATATATTTATATATACAGTATAAATAAACCTTAATTTTCTATAAAAATGTTAATTTTTGGTATTAATAATTTATATTATTATCGTTTTATTCGATCAATATATTTATAAAAGTTATTACATCATTGATTTATTCTTATCAACAGTTTTTAGAGAATAACTATACCTCTTACTTTTTGAATTCATTTAGTTTTAGTTTTAGCAGCGGGAAAGGCACACATAATAACACTATAATCTATCTATGCGCTCGTACAAATATAAATAAATATTTTATATTTAATAAAATTACATGTAAGCTAATAGCTCTTTCATGTACAATATAATAAAAATTATATTGATAATATTATATTATTTATTTAATTTTTTCTAACTTTTTAAGTTACAATATCATCTAAATTTACAGTATAAAGTTTCTGCGCAATGGAGATAGAAACTATGTCTATTATTAATACTAAAATTAAACCTTTCAAAAATACAGCATTTAAAAATGGTGAATTCATTGAAATCACTGAAAAAAACGTTGAAGGTAAATGGAGTGTTTTTTTCTTCTATCCAGCTGATTTTACTTTTGTTTGTCCTACTGAACTTAGTGATATGGCTGACCATTATGAAGATTTCCAAAAATTGTCAGTAGAAATTTATTCGGTGTCTACTGATACGCATTTTACGCATAAAGCCTGGCATAATTTTTCTAAAACTATTTCAAAAGTTAGATATGCTATGATTGGAGATCCAAGCGGTACTATGACCCGTAACTTCGAGGTTATGCGGGAAATTGAAGGATTAGCGGAGCGTGCTAGTTTTATAGTTGATCCTCAAGGCATCATTCAAAGTATCGAAATTACTGCTGAAGGCATAGGTCGTAATGCATCTGATTTAATTAGAAAAATAAAAGCTGCTCAGTATATTGCTAAACATCCAATGGAAGTTTGTCCAGCTAAATGGCAAGAAGGTGATATCACTTTAACACCATGCTTAGATTTAGTAGGAAAAATATAAACTAAATTTCAGTTTAACTTAAGATTAGCAAAATTTTTATAGCCTATCTGAATTAGAAATTTAAAATTCGTTCAACAGGCTATTTTATAAGCATTATCATAAAATTATGACATATTTTTCTTTTCTATCAAAATAATACATCATGATTTATTACGACTCGCTCTATCGTAGAATTTATTAATTTTAATATGATAGGCATAAATAACTATTTTAATAATATCGGTTCACTCTTTAAACAAACAATCTCTATCAATACGACTAGCATCTGCACCTTTTTGTTTCTGATATTTTGCATTTTTTCGAAGATTATAAGGGCGTGTTGCTCTTCCTGATAAAGGTTCAAAACTTAATGCTCCAATTAACATTCCCGGACGCAATCCTAAAGGTAATTTACCCGAATTAAAAAATTCCAATACAATATGTCCATGCCAACCTGGATCTATTCGATGTGAAGTAACATGAACCATAAGTCCAAGACGAGCTAACGATGAACGTCCATCTAACCAACCAACTAAATTGTCTGGCATCGTTACAGATTCCAATGTTGCAGATAACACTAATTCCCCCGGATGCAAAAAAAAAGTTTGATTTTTTTTCAAAATGATTTCGTCACTCATCATAAGATCAAGGGCAGCTTTGACTTCATTTTTTGAACAACTTAAATCAATAAACGGTACAGTATGTCCACTAAAAGTGCGAAACTGATTACCAAGACGTACATCAACTGTTACTCCATTAATATGCTCTATATGTGGAGATGGTTCAATAATTAATTCACCATTTTCTAATAAGAGTTCAATATCGTTATCGCATAATCTCATTTTTAGAAATCCATCATTTAAATACTATAAGTAGATATATAATATTAAATTGTATTAGCTTTACTTTATATTAATACAGATTATTAGTTTTAATTTTTAAGATATTTTAAAATTAGGTTTTTGTGTCGCTAAAAAGTTAGCTTTACAAGCTATCTTGTTCTTTTTTTGAAATACATGTATACTGAAAATATATATTCAGTATTAAATGCAACTTAATTATTAAATAATGCTCAAATATCAAAAAAATAATATTTTTTTAATTATTATGAACATTAAATGTACTTATTACTATTATTCAAAATAAATTAAATAAGCAAATTTAAAATAATAGCTTTTTGAAACAATATAATACTATATTTTGTTTATATAGTATTATTAAACACATATAATATTTTCTGTTTGTCTCAATAGGCCGATTTGATTATAAGTAAGAGAAATCAAAAACATTATATTTAAGTCTGATAACTATACTATTAGCATAAAGTGATTTAATCATCGTTTGTTCTAATCTAGAATAGACTAATTTTTGGAAATAAATACTTAGTCGTCAAATTTTTAGATAAGTTATATTTTTGTCATATAATCTATTTTTTCAATATCTTTTTTATTTAACTTTAATTCCATTGCTTTTACAAGTTCATCAATTTGTTGTAATGAAGTAGCACTAACGATTGGTGCAGTAATATTCGGACGAGCAATTAACCAAGCTAATGCGACTTGTGTTTCTGAACAACTATATAGCAATGCTATTTGTTTAAGTAACTCAATAATACGCTTACCGCGCTTATTAAAATATTTTTTAATGACGAACGGGCCACGTTTGCTTTTATTAACATCTTCTAATATTTTATATTTTCCAGTTAAAAAGCCACTTGCTAGTGAATAATAACTGATAACAGCTAATTCGTTTTTTATTGCAACTTGTTCTAATTTACCTTCATATTCGTCACGATCATATAGATTATATTTTGGTTGCAATGTTTTATAACGTGCTAGTCCTTCTTTTTCACTAATATCTAAAGCATTTTGTAAACGTTCTTCTGAATAGTTAGATGCACCAATATTAAGAACTTTGCCTTCTTTTATTAATGAATCAAATACTTGTAATGTGTCTATTAATGGTGTGTCTTTATCATCACGATGAGCTTGGTAAATATCAATTCTGTCAGTTTGTAGGCGACGTAGCGAATCTTCAATTGCTTTTTTTATATAATTTGGTTTTAAATTAGTTTTACCAGTTAAACACTCTATACCAACTTTAGTAGCTAGGACAATATTATCACGCTGACCGCTTTTTTTTAACCATTTTCCAATAATAGTTTCTGATTCACCACCTTTATTACCTATTGCCCAATATGAATAAACATCTGCAGTATCGATAAAAAATAAACCTCTTTCAATTAGAGCATCGAGTAGCGAAAAAGAAGTTTTCTCATCTACTGTCCACCCAAAGATATTACCGCCAAACGTAAGAGGTGGAACCTTAATTCCGGTATTGCCAAGATAACGAAAATTATATTTTTGCATTTTTTCTTTCTACTATTAGCAAATAATAAATTTATTAAAATGTTAATGAACATTATATTCAATATATTTTGAATAATTTAATATATTCTTTTTCTTAATAAGGTAAACATATTTTGAAAAAATTTTTAAATTTAAATACATTAGATACTAGTTACATATTATGTAAAATTTCTTATGTTACACTGGCAAAATATTTATCGAAATATTTCATATTAGTAACAGTGCGAAACTATATAAATGCAATTTTAAAGAAATAAAACTAAAACAGATTTAATTTGACTGAATAGATAACCTTTTATATCATTTTTATGAATTATTTGATTTAATATCAAAAATATATAACAAAAAATTAAGAATTAATAATAATTTCTTTGAGAAAGATTTTAGATACATAATAACGTGAGAATACAGATGTAATCAACTAAAACACATCATTGTTTAAAAATTACTTATCACTAGATTAGTCATATTTCAATTTATCTATAAAGTTATAAAAAATCTACTGTCTCCATAAAGAAACCATTTAACTAACTACTAGTTGATCTTATAAATTAGGTTTTTTAAAATAAAAATATTTATTTAACAATACACATAATTTAAAAAGCATACACAGGCGCATTATATAGTAAGACATAGTATTAAAATCTAAATCTATAAATATTACTTTTAATAAAAGAATGAATTCTTCAACTTTTAAGTATGATTCTTAAAGAGAGCATATATTAAAGGAAGACAATAAAACTAGATCTTAACATGATGTTATTGCTAGAGTATATTACTATCATAATTTTGAAAAATAGCTTTGACAAACTCAATACTAATCGCTACTATGTAGTAAGTTTAAGTAGTTCCTCTGTAGTTCAGTTGGTAGAACGACGGACTGTTAATCCGTATGTCACTGGTTCGAGTCCAGTCAGGGGAGCCATCTTATGAACAGTACTTTGTAAATCGTTTTGATTATCTTTGAAATAAGAGGATTTAATAATTTAAATATACTGATTCAGTAATAGAATATCTATTCTATTACTTTTTTAAATTAGATTTTATTATTTAATGTACTCAAGAGTGTTATTGTAAGTAGATATCTCATAGTCAATACTATTTAATAATGTATAATCATATTTTACAGATTTTTAATTGTCTTAAATTTTTTTATTTATCTTATAGCTAAGAAGCAAATTTAGCATTTACCACCAATTATAAAAATGATGGACTGGTCCAATACCTTTACCTACTTCTAGCAATTCAGCATGTAGTAGAGCTTGTTGTAACCAAACTTTAGCTTCAGCTATAGCAGATATCCATCCATCATGCCGTGGACGCAATGCTGCTATTGCGGCAGATAATGTACATCCAGTGCCATGTGTATGACGTGTATTAACTCGAACTGTACTAAAGCGCTTTTGATCATTTCGAGTAATTAGCCAATCCGGGCTTTCTTTTGCATTGTTAAGATGTCCTCCCTTGATGAGTACTGCTTTACAACCTAGATTAAGTAATGATTTCCCCTGTAGTAACATATCTGTTTCAGATTCAGCTACTGAATCTTCTAATAATAAAGCAGCTTCCAATAGATTCGGCGTAATTAATGATACTTTAGGCAATAGTAACTGTCGTATACTACCTATTGTATCTAGAGATAATAGCGGATCACCACTTTTAGCTATCATGACCGTATCTAGAACTATAAAAGGAACATGAGTGTGAGTTAAGCATTCTGCTATTACTTCAACAATATTAGATTTTGCTAACATACCTATCTTTAGTGTATCAATTCGGACATCATCTAGAACAGATTTCAGTTGTTTTTTAACGAAATTAGGTTCAATATAGTATATACATTGTACACCACAGGTATTTTGTGCTACCAATGTAGTAATTACACTAGTACCATATGCTCCTAATGCTGAAAATGTTTTAAGATCAGCTTGAATTCCTGCACCGCCAGTAGGATCGGTACCTGCAATAGTTAATGCATTTATATATTTTATCTTAATACTCCCATGTTTTACATATTCATGTAAAAATTCTCTTGCTTTTTCAAATACATTAGAATTATATTGATAAGAATTTACAATAAACTATTTTTGTATATTATATTTTATTGATATATAATTAGTTTTATATTGTCAATATTATTATATAATGATTAATGTGTCATCTAAAACTTGTAATTATATCAATTATGAAAAAATATAGTTAATAACTTACTGCTTATTAATTTTATTTTAAATAGTGATTATAAATTGTACTAAATGTAAATCTATACTATACGATATATACAAAGTTACCAATTAAAAATTAAATTCGTAATGCGATAGGTTTTTTCAAATTTTTCATAACAATAACTTTTACTATTGACATTCTAAAAGAATAACCTATGCCTATTTTAATAAAGAGCAGAATACGAATATATCGGATCGTATACATGTTAGTATTTTTAGAACAACAGCAAAATATTATAGTCCTAGATAATTTTCACAATTTTTCTTAGAAAACTATTAATCGTACTGAAAAATTAAGCGGTAAAAAATACTCTTGTATAAAGATATCTGAGATAGCGCTCCGTTACATGATACATTTATTTCAAATCAAATTTTTTCTGTAATTTCTTTTCTGCATTTAAAAGTGTGAAAGAATTAAATCGCATTCCATTAGAATACTATGATTATAATCATATTGTAAAAAATAAAAAAATTGGTTTATTGAATTTAATTTTTAGTTCATTAGATACTGAGTATAGAGAGCTCTCATGCTTTAATTATATATCTCGGAACAGATTCTTAGTGTGTGAACAATTAATTTACATATTATATGTAAACTAATTATTGAATTTTTGTGTATAAATTTACTTTAGCAAAACAGAATTTTAAGGTTAGTGTATTACGTTATTTTAAATTCTATTAGCAATACAGGAATCTAATAAAATCGGTAAGAATACAAATAAAGTCTCTAGTGATTTATTGCCATATATTACTTAGGTAGAAACTGGACTAATTAGAAACATAGGTATTTTAACATTTGACCACACGTCAGACAGTAATGCACAGCATGATTATATTTATATGATTGATTTAGAATAAGTTAATTTAAAAGCATCAAAATATCTTTCAAATATTAAAGGTTATAAAGGCTATAATTTTAGTAGTTGTAAAATTTTTTAGTTTTAAAGATTATTAAAAATTTTGAAAAAAATATCAGAAAAAAATAGATTTTGAATTTAAACTTTGTCGAAATAGTGACTTGTCTGTATTGTACGCCCAATACATACTATGTTAGTAAATAATGAACTCAATTGGCATGCAATAAGCAATATCGATAAGATGATAAGTAAATGAATAGAAAAAGCGGTTAAAAAACTTATATACTTAATTAAGAAAGTTACATACATTTCAGTATGGTATTCGTATTAATTGAAAAATTTTTGTTCATTCTCGGTTTTTCGATTCTATTATTGCACGTGAATAATTAGCAAATCAAACCTAGATTGTCAAGGTTATTAATAAACTTTATAATCCATATAAGTAAAAAGTATTATGCTAAAAAAACAATGGTAAAAATGAAATGGTTCACGCATATGTACTCTATATTTTCATTGAGATTTTATATACATAATGCAGAGATATACAATTAAATTTTAAACGCATTATAATAAAACCATATATTAATTGTGTTAAAGTCATTCAATCAAGTTTTTTCCTTCCTAATTAATTTACATACTATCAAGCAATTTTTAGAAAAAAATACTGACGAAATAAGAAAAAAATTTATTAAATCCAAAAGTAATCAAAGTATGATTTTCCAACAGATTTTGAAGAACAAGATTTATATTATGTTCATAAGGATCCTTATTCCGGCTTTTTGCAAAAAATACATTACTAAACACTGGAACATGGATCTAATAAAATTTCCAATAGATTTTCTCAGAACATTGTCTACGCATTTTAATAATAATTATGACTATTTCAATCATAGATATCAAGGTATTCCTAAATAAGGGCATGATAAAATAATGCAATCTATTTTCGATCATAAAAATATTAAGATTATTTAATACAAAATTCAATAAATAAAAAAAGAAATATCACCATTTTTTATCTCAGTGCATTAGACTAATATTTTAATTATGAATTACTTTAGTTAAAGTATACGACATTTAAAATTTAAAAAGTTTGTTGTACATAAAGATTACAAAAATGTACGATTATGAATTATTGTAAAACAACTATTCCTTTTATACCAATAACCAACATAATTATATTACACCATGCTAAAAATATTCTTGCTTAATTTGATCGTAAATATAACAAACGCTGCACAAAATGATTTGCCATTATTATTTTATTCGAAAAATTAATGAAATATCTTGATTAAATTAATCTATTTGTAAAGCTAGCAAAGATAAAAATATTGCATTTGTAGTGATTAGAAGATATCGCTACATTAATGGATATGACAATAGTGAAGCTCTTATGATAACACGCTATTTTTTTGAATTCCTGAGTATGCAACAACAATGCCGATATGTGTAGTAAATGCAATACATATATAATGCTGTATGTTAATTTATTAAATATATATTTAAAATATTAACATTAAATAAACAATCTTTCATTCTTTTTAACATTTTCATAAACACAACAACATATAAATTTATTATCATAAATTTGTTTTTATTTTTTTTAAATAAATTTAAACTTAAATTATCATCTTGTGTATATGAAAATTATAAAATAATCAGTTTAACTTTAAAATCGAAAATTTTTAAAAACCAATTGTATTAAATGCAATTTATTACTGTTATTTTAATGAAATTCAATATGATACAATGTATAATTTAGATTATGTATAATAATAGCACTTGTTATATTTATAGGGACTAAAAATGTCTAAGCAACAAATCGGTGTGATAGGTATGGCAGTAATGGGTCGTAATTTAGCTCTTAATATTGAAAGTCGAGGCTATGCAGTTTCTATTTTTAATCGTTCTCGCAAAAAAACCGACGAAATTATTGATCAAAATCGATATAAAAAACTTATTCCTTATTATTCTATCAAAGAATTTGTCAGTTCATTGGAAAGACCTCGTTGTATTTTATTAATGGTTCAAGCAGGTGATGCAACAGATAATCTTATAACTTCGCTTATCCCATATCTTAATAAAAATGATATTTTAATTGATGGTGGCAATAGCTTCTATAAAGACACTATTCGTCGCAGTAAAGATATCTGCAAACAAGGTTTTAACTTCATTGGCGCTGGTATATCAGGGGGGGAAGAAGGAGCAATGAAAGGCCCTTCTATTATGCCAGGTGGTACAAAAGAATCTTATGAACTAGTTGCAGTAATTTTTAATAAAATTGCTGCTCGAGCAGATAATGGAGAAGCTTGTGTTACCTATATAGGTCCAGATGGTGCTGGTCATTACGTAAAAATGGTCCATAATGGTATTGAATATAGCGATATGCAGCTTATTTCAGAAGTATATTCTCTACTCAAGAGTGCACTTGGTTTAAAAAATATGGAATTAGCACAAATTTTTAGTGATTGGAATAATGGCGAATTAAATAGTTATTTAATTGATATTACTAAAAATATCTTTTTAAAAAAAGATGAAAACGGCAAACATTTAATTGATGTGATTTTAGATAAAGCAGCAGAGAAAGGTACAGGCAAATGGGCTAGTCACAATGCTCTTGAGCTTGGGGAACCACTGTCAATTATTACTGAATCTGTATTTGCTCGTTATCTTTCCTGTTTAAAATCTCAGCGTGTAATTGCATCTAAATTATTCATTGGTCCAGATCACAATAAAATTCTAATAAGTAATAAAGAGGAATTCATTGAAAAAATACGTCGTGCATTATATCTAAGTAAAATTTTGTCTTATGCGCAGGGATTTTCTCAATTGCGTGCCGCTTCAAAATACTATAATTGGAATTTGAATTATGCTAATATTGCAAAAATTTTCCGTGCTGGTTGTATTATTCGAGCACAATTTTTGCAAAAAATTACAGATACTTATATAGAAGATTGTAATATACCTAATTTACTACTAGGCAATTATTTTAAAAATATCGCTAATCAATACCAGCAATCATTACGTGAAATAGTAGCATATGCAGTACAAATTGGTATTCCAATGCCAACCTTTTCTGCATCAATTGCCTATTACGATAGTTATCGCTCAGCATTTTTACCAGCTAATCTGATTCAAGCTCAACGTGACTATTTTGGCGCACACACTTATAGACGCACTGACAAAGAAGGGATATTCCATACGGAATGGCTGAATTGTTCATAAAATGAATTGATTTAAGCCTCTTAACAGAGGCTTGTGATAATTTCCCAATCAATAAGGAATAAGGAAAGACACAAATTATTTTAATATGACAGTATCTTAAATACTTAATTTTTCTGGTAATTATTTATAATCATATGTGGAAGCATTATGGCGCATTAATAAATTATCTATAATAGAGCTAAAATCGACTTCTCGAGATTGAAGTAATACAAGAAGATGATACATTAGATCAGAAGCTTCGTCAATTAATTCTCGACGATCATTAGTCATAGCAGCCAATGCGGTTTCTATACCCTCTTCACCTACTTTTTGTGCAATACGTTTGATACCACTGGCATATAACTTGGTAGTATATGAACTTTCTTTATCAAAATTTTTACGTTTAGCTATTAAGAGTTCGAGTTGATATAAAAAGGTCCATTTAGGTGCAACAGTAGAAAAACAGCTTGATAACCCAAGGTGACAAGTCGGTCCGACAGGATTTGTCAATATTAATAATGTGTCATAATCACAATCTGGACTCACACTAACTATCTCAAGAAAATGAGATGAAATTTCACCTTTAGTCCAAAGACGATTCTTTGTGCGCGAAAAAAAAGTAACATAACCTTCTTGTAAAGTTTTTTGCAGTGCATCTTTATTCATATAACCATGCATTAATACTTCACCTGAAATGTTATTCTGGATAATTACAGGCATCATACCCGATGTTTTGTCCCAATCTAATTTATCAAGTTGTTCTTCAGTTAACACCTGCGAATCTCCACACCATTTTCCAATAGAAAATTTTTCAAATTTCTAATAGAAATAATCTTTTTATGAAATACCGAAGCAGCTAGAGTCCCGTCCACGTTTGCTTGCTCAAAAGCATCTAAAAAATGCTGTAAAGAACCAGCTCCGCCAGAAGCAATAAGAGGCACTGTACATACTTCTCTCACTTTCTTTAACTGTACTAAATCATAGCCTTTACAAACACCATCTTGATTCATCATATTCAATACAATTTCACCTGCCCCTAATTTTTGTACTTCCTGAACCCAATTAAGTGTTGTCCAGTTAGTTACTTGAGTACGCAATTCATCTCCAGTATACTGATTAACATGATATTCACCTGTTTTTTTTTCATACCAAGTATCAATGCTAACCACGATACACTGTACACCAAATCGGTCTGCTAAACGAGTAATTAATGTAGGGTTCGATAAGGCTGGTGAATTAATAGAGATTTTATCAGCACCAAATTGTAATATACGAGCAGCATCTTTTTCATTATTAATTCCACCTGCTACACAGAAAGGAATATCGATTGTTTTAGCTATTTTTTCTATCCAATGATTATCTACTAATCTTTCTTCAGAAGAGGCAGTAATATCGTAAAATACTAGCTCATCTGCACCTTGTTCTACATAATATTGAGCTAATGGAAGAATATCTCCCATAATTTTGTGATTGCGAAATTGTATTCCTTTAACAACTTGTTGATTACGCACATCGAGACAAGGAATTATCCGTTTTGCCAACATGAAATTGCCTCCGAAATCGTAAATCTGTTTTCTAATAAAGCACGTCCGATAATTACACTTTGCGCACCACTACTGCGCAGCGCAAGTATATCATTTAGCGAGCCAATTCCACCAGAAGATTGAAATGCAATACTTGGAAACATTTCGGATATTTCTTTATATAATAATATATTAGCACCATTCAATGTACCATCACAAGAGATGTCTGTACATAAAACGTGTCTAAGACCTATAGTGCGATACCAGTTTATCACCTGCTCTAGTTCTACATCGACCGTTTCTTTCCAACCACTAATTGCTATTTTTTTATGATTTTTTATGTCAGTGCGTACATCTATTGCTAAAACAATAGCATCTGTACCAAACTCATGAAACCAATTTTTGACTTCTTCTGGATTTTTTATAGCAGCAGATCCTACTACAACACGAGAAACCCCTATGTCTAATAATGATGCAACATCATCACGATTACGAATGCCACCTCCAACCTGAACTTGTATATTAATGTTACGTAGCAGGTTTTCAAATAAAGTAATTTGACGTTTCTGAGGAGATTCAGCACCAGTTAAGTCTACCAAATGTATTAATTCGGCGCCTTGGTTTATATAATATTGTAAAAATTCTAATGAATTATCACCATAATTAAATTGCTGATTATAATCGCCTTGGTGAAGACGTACTACTTTACCTTCAATTATATCTAAAGCTGGAATAATCATTATATCTCCAGAAAATTTTTTAAAAGCTGTGCACCCGCTTTACCAGAACGCTCTGGGTGAAACTGTACTCCAAAAAAATTATCATACTCTATGGCCGCAGAAAAGGGTAATGAATAGTTACATTGAGCAATAGTACTAATATTAATACACATCGCATAACTGTGAACAAAATAGAAATAACTATCATTAGAGATGTTTTGGAATAAGCAATGTCCGCTCTTTATAGTAAGTTGATTCCAACCCATATGCGGCAATGGCAATCCAGATGTATTCATTAAGGTAACTGGCTCATTAATAATTCCAAGAGTCGAAACACCGCCGTTTTCATCACTACTGCGACCAAGAAGTTGCATACCTAGACAAATGCCTAACACAGGCTTAGTATAATTCTTTATTAAATCTATTAAATTGTGTTTTTTGAGATGTTTCATTACAGTTCGTGCAGCACCTACACCTGGTAAAAAAAGTTTATCGGCTTGCATGACTATATCTGGATTGAAACTTATATGCGGTGTATAGCCCAAACGTTTAATTGCCCATTTGATCGATGAAAGATTGCCACATTCAGTATCAAGAATTACTACTTTCATTACAAAATTCCCTTAGAGCTAGGTATTACACTGCTGTCAATATGAATTGCTTGTCGCAATGTTCGACCAAAAGCTTTAAATAAACTTTCCACACGATGATGATCATTAAGACCTTTAGTTTTTAAGTGCAAAGTACTCATCATAGCGCAGGAAACCGAACGAAAGAAGTGTTCTACCATTTCTGTACTTAAATCGCCAACTCGCTGATAATTAAACTTCGCTTTATATTTGAAATATGGGCGACCACAGATATCTAAAACACAACGTGCTATACATTCATCCATTGGTAATACAAAACCAAATCTATTAATTCCTAATTTATCTCCTAATGCTTTTAAGAGAGCTGTACCTAAAGCTAAACCGGTATCTTCTACAGTGTGATGATCATCGATATAAAGATCACCTGTGACCTTAATATTCATACGAAAACCACCGTGTATTACAATTTGATGAAGCATATGATCAAAAAAACCAATACCAGTACTAATATTGCTACTTCCCTCAGAATCTAGCCAAATTTCGACTGTAATCTGTGTTTCTTTAGTTTTTCGATTTACTAGAGCATAACGATTATTTTTAGTTAAGCGTATCTGTATTGTATTCCAATTTTCCCCTTTTTGACCACCATATGATATTCCTTGAATACCCATATTTTCCGCTAACTGCATATCCGTGATACGATCTCCAATGACATAGCTATTTGATTTATCTAATACACCTTCGGTTAACCATGATTTAACCATTTGAGTTTTTGGTTTACGACAATTGCAACCATCTTCTGGTTTATGAGGACATATTAATATATCTGTAAAATACACACCTTGCGAAGTCAAAATTTGAATCATGAAATTGTGTGTATTATCAAAATCAGCCTTTGGAAAGCTATCAGTACCTAATCCATCTTGATTAGTAATGAGTACCAATTCATAACCAGCTTTTTGTAATGCCAGCAGTGCAGGAATAACATTTTTTTCAAATGCTAGCTTTTCTATGCGATCTACTTGAAAGTTCTCTTTTGGCTCAGATATTATAGTACCATCTCTATCGATAAATAGTATTTTTTGACTCATACGAACTTCACTTATAAGACCTGTAAGGCAGTAATCACATGCTCACATTCTTGGCGTGTGCCAATAGAAATGCGTAAGCATCCAGAAAGACCAGGGTTGTTATTTTGGTCTCGTAATATAATACCTTGATTCCATAATGCGTTAAATATCTTTATGGAATCGATGAAACGCACTAAAATATAATTTGTCTTACTGGGAAATACTTTTTCTATACATGCAAGCTGATTAAGCTTCTCACAAAAAAAATCCCTAGTATTATTTAATTCAATAACATGTTTTTTCATTAGTTTAATTCCATAATCACTTAATGCTTGACACGCTAAATCAGCTATTGGTGTTGCTAATGGATAAGGTGTAATTACCTTCAGTAACAAATCGATTACTGGTTTATTTGCTAATGTAAAACCACAACGTAAACCCGCTAAAGCAAAAGCTTTTGATAATGTGCGTAGTATTACTAAATTTGGGTATGTTTGAAGACAACCAGTTATTGTTGATTCTGGACAGAATTCAATATATGCTTCGTCTACTACAACCAATGCTGTATTAGCTGTTATTTCTAATAGTATGCGAAGATCATTTGGATTAATAAGATTACCAGTTGGATTATTAGGATTACAAAGATATATTATTTTTACATCTTTCAGCAATTTAGTAATTTCCGGTAAATTTAATTGCCAATGAGACAACGAGGGTACTGTACGATATTCAATACCTATAGTTTCAGCACTGACACTATACATCCCATAAGTTGGTGGACAAATTAAAATAGCATCTTTTCCAGGCTCGCAAAAAGTACGCATTAATAATTCAATGCCTTCATCCGCGCCTCGAGTGACGAGTACCTGATCTGATGATAAAGCAGCGTAACGAGCATAGCGCTCTATGACTAGTTTTGGTTGACATTCTGGATATCGATTAAACGTTGTTTGTAAAATTGTAAATGGTACTGGTAATGGATATTCATTAGCGTTTAACCATACATTTCCTTTACCACCAATCCGACGGGCTGATTGATACGGTTTTAATAAACGTACGTTCACACGGGCTAAATCTTCAATATTGAAACTCATTTTTAGTCCTTGAGTGCAGCAACACGTAAAGTAACAGCATTTTTATGAGCTTCTAACTTTTCAGCTGTCGCTAAAATTTCAATTGTTGACGCAAGATTAAGAAAACCCTTAGGTGTTAATTCCTGCACGGTCATCCGCTTTTGAAAATCCGCTAAACCCAAACTTGAATACATCTTAGAATAACCGTAAGTAGGGAGTACATGATTAGTGCCAGAAGCGTAATCACCAGCAGATTCCAGAGACCACTCGCCAAGAAAAATGGAACCAGCATTATTAATATAATTTAATAAATGATGTGGTTGATCTGTTTGAATCATCAAATGTTCTGGACCATAATTATTAGAGATTTCTATACACTGTTTTAAATCTTGCATTACAATTAAATAACTATTTTTTAATGATTTTCGTATAATGGTAGTACATTTTAACTGTGCCAATTGTTTTTTAATTTCAGCATGTACATTTTCAGCTAATTTTAATGATGGAGTTAATAGCATTACTTGTGAATCTGGTCCATGTTCTGCTTGTGATAATAAATCGGCTGCGATAAATATTGGGTTTGCATATTCATCAGCAATAACTAATAGTTCAGACGGACCAGCAGGAATATCAGTTGCTACACCTGTGAAGTGTTGACTTACCTGACGCTTAGCTTCAGTCACATACACGTTACCTGGTCCAAAAATTTTATCTACTTTTAATATACTCTCAGTACCAAATGAAAGAGCAGCTATTGCTTGTGCACCTCCAACAGAAAATACTTCTGTTACATTACATAATAGGGCTGCAGATAAAATCTCATCAGGGATCGGCGGTGGCGAGCATAAAACTAAACGACTACATCCAGCGATATTAGCGGGAATAGCAAGCATGAACACTGTAGAAAATAATGGAGCCAAACCACCAGGGATATATAGACCAACTGATTTTATTGGACGAGTAATCTGTTGGCAACATACACCAGGTTGAGTTTCTAGTTTAAGAGGAATAAGTTTCTGGGCACGATGAAAAGTTTCAATATTTGTAAAAGCTACTTTCATCGCCTGTTTTACTTTTTTATCGACACGATTACTAGCTTCTTCCATTTCCACTCGAGAAACACGTAATTTTTCTATATATATTTGATCATAATTTACATTAAATTCACGAAGCGCAATGTCACCGTTTTCTTTTACTTTGATAAGTATATCATGTACAATTTGGCTAATTTTTTGACAGTAAGAAATCGTTGGACGTTTTAATAATGCATCCTTTTCTTCTTTACTACATTTCTGCCATTTAATTATGGGCATCATTATACTCAATTGTATTACTCCAACATTTTTTCAATAGGTAGAACGAGAATTGAGCTCGCCCCTAAAATCTTTAATTCTTCCATAGTTTCCCAAAATAATGTTTCACTACTCACCATATGCACTGCGACACGATTTACTTCACCAGCTAATGGTAATACTGTAGGATGCTCGGCGCCGGGTAGTAAAGTAATAACCTGTTCTAAACAATTTTTATTGATATGTAACATAATATATTTAGATTCACACGCTTTAATAACCCCTTGAATTCGCATCATTATTTTCTTAATCAGTTCTTTTTTATGAATTGATAGTTCTCCAGCGCGTTGAACTAATACTGCTTTAGAATAATAAATAACTTCTACTTCCCGTAGGCCATTAGCTTCCAATGTAGCACCTGTAGACACCAAATCGCAGATAGCATCAGATAAACCAGCACGTGGTGCTACTTCTACCGAACCATTTAACAAACATGATTTAAATTTAACAGATTCTTTATCAAGATATTTTTTTAGTAAATGTGGGTAAGAAGTAGCAATACAAGCTCCATTAAGACATTGTATGTTATCGTATTTTTGATCTGCTGGTATAGCTAGAGATAAACGACAGCTGCCAAATTCAAGACGCCGTAAGATCAAATAATGCGGATTTTCACCCTGTGCACGACGCGTGAGAAGCTCTTCTTCTAATACATTTTCGCCTGCAATTCCGATATCTACCATACCATCCATTACTAAACCGGGAATATCATCGTCACGCACGCGAAGAACGTCGATAGGCATATTCTCCGCAAATGCAATTAATCGCTGTTGTTGAAGATTGATTTTGATACCACAACGTTTAAGTAATTCGCTGGACTCATTACTTAAACGACCTGATTTTTGCATGGCTATGCGTAACCGATTATTATCTAACATGATTCCTATCCTCTTCATTTTATTCTTTTATGACTTCTTTCGTCCAACAGAATCCCATAAAAAACCCCCAGAAGAAAATCTTCCGAGGGTTTTTTATTATAGTTACAGCGTATAGAAAATACTAAAAATGTCTTTCAAGATGCCTATTTTTAAGCGCAGTTTAGGATAGTGAATAGAGCAATAAATATAAGATATGGTATATCAAAATTTTATATTTAAATCAATAGTTATCTGTTTTATGATTAACTTAACGAATATAAAATAGTTTCACTACCTTTTTTTAACGGAAGACTTTAAAAATATTCTGAAAAAATTCGATATTTTTAAAACAGAACTTTCTTAAATTGTATTAAGAGCATTCTGTTTTATATATAGTAAAAATATCACTTATGATTGAATGATTTAAGATAATAAAAGTAGAGAATAGATAAAAAATATTAAAATACAAAACGTTATTGAAATATCTTTGAGTATTTAGTAAAGATATATTCCCTAATTTCTATTGTACTATTTATATCATGTAACATCAAATATTTTCTACTTAAATTAGATCACTAAAAGTAAATATCTTTATCTATATGATATCAAATAAAAATTTAAATATTAAATTTTAAAATATTTATTTTTAATATTTAATACATCTTTTATATTAAAACGACTTAATTTACTACTTAAAATCTTATTCTGTTTTAAATAGTAATTTTTACTTTTGAACTATAGTAGTAACATCCTTATTTAATAAAATAATACAATCTATTTAATTTAAAGTAATCATGTTATTTTCGAATTGTTTAGTTTATATAGAGATGTTTACAATATTATGCTCTATTAGTTTTTTCAAAATTTTATAAAATCAATACCGATTTATAATAATCATTAAATACTGTTTTAATAAATTTAAGAAATTAATTATTTTAAATTTAAATAATGTACTATTAGCAATAAAATACTCTGAATATTTGCTTATATAAATTCCAAACTCTAGAGTTATCTATTAATATGCTATATTATTAATAAATGAACATAATGCGGCAAAATTATATAGTTAAATATTTAAAACCATTTGTACTGCAGGAAGATCCAAAATACTAAAATTACATATTTCAATATGAATATTATGATTTTTTATAATAGAGCAACAAGATTTAGAATTTTTTACTGATATGTTATGTATATTTTAAATAGCACACACAGAAATTTTTAAGACGATTTTATCAATAAATTTTATACATTACATTATTGGCCACATTAAGGGTAAAAATTATATTAATAATACTAACTAATGTGTATTATTGAAAATACTAATAATGATCGCATAACCTAATTACTTAGGTCGTGCGTTTATTTGTAGAGTTCGCAATGAAGTTATATTTTCTATGCTACATCTTAGATATTAAAACATGATAATTATTAGATATTAGTATACAGTGAGTATGCTAGAAAAACTATTCACTTAACTAGTATTGTAGAGAGTTTTCTGACAATTCCATATATACATGAACTAATAGTTTTATATATAATATATTTATTTAAGTCTATTAATGCACTTTTATGTATGATGATATAAAATTAAATATTTTTACTTATTTTTACTAATGTTACTAAAACTTAAATAGTACTATTTCCAATAATAAAATCATATAAATTTTCATGCAATACATTATTCATTTTATTGAAATACTTTGAATAGAATAATAAACATTCATGATTATTGTTTACTATAATTAAATGCGTAGCAAAATGTATGATATTGAGTAAATGTGAACGACGATTAAAGTATTGGAGAATTAATTACTAAAATTAAAAAAAGCTCGACAGAACATATTCTATATAATGTTATTATTGTATAATATATGATTTTGTCCAATTATATAATCATTTAGTTTTTAAATAAATTACGAACTAACGTTACAGAAAACATTTTTACATAGCAAAAATTTTAACTCATATACAGCATAATTAAACTTAATTATTAATGTTTTTATTATCTCCTAGAAAAACGAATTGCACCAGACGAACTAATAATTAATTATACAGAAAGTTTTCTAATGATAAAATAGAAATAACCTAAAATATTCAATAATATTTTGTTTAAAGAAAAAATAAATACTATATTTGCTAAATTTTTAGATGTATTAGTTAAATACATTTAGAAATATTGATATAAATTCAATTGTTAATTTTTAAAATAATTATACTAATATTTTAATGGAAGTAATTTATTTTTTCGTTAATATTATTATTATATTTTGTGAATTTTAAGAAAATATTTTTATATATTTTAGAATGTAAAATTTTCATGTAATTACCATATATTTCTTTGAATTAGTAATATTGATTAATATAAATACCATATTTGATAATTTATATTCATGTATTTAATTTAAATAGTTAAGTAAGTAAATATAAATTTCATTGCAAATGGGTATAGATATAATATGCTTTTAATTATTAAAAATGTTACTATAACTTTAAATAAGTTAATTATTTTTAAAAACTCTAATTGATATAGACAGATCTATAATTTAAAATAAATCAATTGTAACAAGGTATTTTATAATTTATAACATTAAAATTTTAATAAATTTATATGTAATTTTTATTCTTTCTTCTAGTTAAAAGTATTATAGTATTATAAAAAATTCTATTTAACAATAAAAAATATTTTATATATCTACTTTTACTTTAAATCATATGATTATTTAAGAGCATTTAACATGATAACGAACAATATATTACATCAATTAACTTATCATATATATAATTACTAATCATAAAATCCTTTTAGTATGAGATACATATTATTTTAGAAAAAATGTTAATACATTTAAAATTTTTTTAAAAAAAAATCATATTTTATGATACTTATCATATTTCGTGATAAGTTTTTTGTTAATAGCAATGGCATATATTATCTGAAAGGTTAATCATATGAATTTACGATTCATTTTCATTAAAAATAAATGTAAATATTAAAGTTAATAAATTAAGATAAAATATTCTTTTATAAAAGATCATATCAAAAAAGCAAAATATTTGGATGTAATGAGTTATTATATTATGTATGTAAATTTCTTTAAAAGGGTATTAGTATGGAAAATACTAAAAAATCATTTCATAATGTTCTAGAATTTGTCCGTTTATTTCGCAGAAAAAACAAGTTACAACGAGATATTCATGATAATGAAAAGAAAATTCGTGATAATCAGAAACGTATTTTATTATTAGATAATTTAAATGAATATATCAAATCTGGTATGAGTATTCAAGAAATGCAAGAAATTATTGCTATAATGCGTATTGATTACGAAGATCGTAT
Organism: Candidatus Pantoea carbekii; assembly: GCF_000971765.1. Taxonomy (GTDB): domain Bacteria; phylum Pseudomonadota; class Gammaproteobacteria; order Enterobacterales; family Enterobacteriaceae; genus Pantoea_A; species Pantoea_A carbekii. The sequence continues at coordinate 290,034 of NZ_CP010907.1, forward strand.
AGATGAATATATAATTAAAAATGCTGATTTATCTAAAGAGAGGCGTGAATTATCAAAGAAATTAAAAATAATAGGCGAGTCAAAAAAATTGTGAAATAATGTTCAAACATTATCCATTTAATATACGTCAACATTATTTTTATAAAACTGTTATTACTATGATGATTGATGAACGTGAAATTGTATTTTTAATTCTAAAATCTTTAGTTTACTTTTAAAATTAGTATAAATTATCTTACGTTAGAAAAATTAGTTTATTAATTAAATTGATGTTGTAAAAAAATTTTCCTTGATTAGTAGTGAAAAAAATTGCCTAACATGATTAGAGTCGGTGATTTGCACTGAAAATTATATTTATTGTCATGTAACTAAAATTTTTCTAAAAAACAACTTTGAATATAATAACTATGGTTGAGAAAGTTAAATATATTTACTTTAATAGCAAAGTATTTTTATTTGTATATCATACAATACATTTACTGCATAAATTATTCTAGAAATCATTTTCGTCATGTTTTATAGTTTTATTTAGATGTATTGTTATTTTATGCAGATAATAAGACTTCTTGGTTTTTAAACCTAATACAAGCTTTAATTACTTATAAAGTATTATAATAATTTATATATGCTTCTAAACTGTAATTAAAGAATAATAACCTTTTCTAAAATGTTCTTCTGATTTCATTACTTCATATCTTAAAATTAGCAACAAAATATCGTTGTTTTTAAAAAACAGTTTACTATTTTTAGTATGATTTTTACAAAAAAATTTCTTCATTATAAATTAAATTCAATTAATATCATTAATTGAATTTAATTTATAATGGATGGAGTTATCAATATAATGAAAAAAACATCTGCGGGTGGACGCATACGCGCAAGACGTAAAAGCTTGAAATTTACACAACAAGCGCTCGCTGAACGTATCGGCGTGTCACATGTCGCCGTTTCACAATGGGAAAAAGAAGAAACTGTACCACGCGGTGAAAATCTATTACGATTAGCAGAATTGTTGCAATGCACTGCAGCATGGATTATTGATGGTGACGGAGAAATTTTTATCGCTACAAATAAAATGGAGAACACAAAGATCGTCCCCTTATTTAGTTTGGCACAGATATCTAATTTTTCAGAACAGAAGATGTTACTACAACAAGCCAGTCGATTTCTGTATAGTGATGAACAAATTAGTGATATGGCATTAGCAATTATACTAGACGATAATGCAATGCAGCCAGAATATCAGGCAGGCGAAGTTATGATCTTTGATCCACTTATTCAGCCACAACCTAGCGATGTAGTATTAGCTCTAGCTAATGGCCAACCAGTTGTACGCATCTTTCGTTTACAAATTCAACATTATGACGAGCAAATTTTTTCATTACGTCCGCTAAATGATGATTTTCCAATATTACAAAGTAGTAAAAATAAGCTGAAACTGATCGGGACATTACTTGAGTCTCGTCGTTATCGTAGTAGTCGATAATAGCATATATAGAAAAACCCGCCTTAAGCGGGTTAACAAGTTTAATTTTAACAATTTTATTTTTTTTAAGATGAATGTTAAATACATTATTTAATAGAATTATTATGTTTATAATCTAGCCAACTGTCATAAGATTCGTATTGCCCCCTGTGGCAGCAGTATTTACACTTAATGAACGTTCAACTAGCAAACGTTCTAACAATAAATTAGTTTCACCTCGAGAAAAACTTTGTACTGATATAATCGCACCTTCACGTGAAGCAATTTGCTTACATAAATTGTGTAATGGTTCAACATCACCGTGATAAATAACCGCATTAAATTCTCTAGATAAAACGTTTTTTGTTAATTCTATTCGCTGTTGTAAAGTAGCAGGCAAAGAATATCGAAGTGTACGATGTAGTTCATCATCTTGCCACAACACTTTACTACCTAAGCTAGTTACTGCTGCTAACTGTACTAAAGTGTCTTCTTCGTTATCGGCAATACAGAGTACATAATCACGCGGAAGCAAACTAAAAGTATTACTTTCTCCGGTTGGACCTAAAAATAAGCGTACCGTGCCAGTTTGTGTCAAATCCTGATAGTATTGACATAAGGACAATAATGAAGGTTTATCTTTTTCTTTGGCCCATTGAAGTAATATTTGATGTGGTTTTAGTAACTCTGTGCGTAAAGTAATATCTGTAGTATATTCTGTATCTGGACGATCTAAAACAGATTGCAGTGCATCAGCAGGGTAACTTGATAGCAAACGGTATAAATACAATGGCCCTCCAGCTTTAGGCCCAGTTCCAGAACGTCCTTGCCCTCCGAAAGGTTGTACGCCAACCACAGCACCTACCATATTACGATTTACATAAAGATTGCCTACTTTAGCTGTACTGTTGATTTGCTCAATAGTTTCATCAATTCGTGTATGTAGTCCGAGTGTTAGACCATAACCAGAAGCATTGATTTGAGCAATCAATTGAGGTAAATTTTTTCGTGAAAAACGTAATACATGCAATACAGGTCCAAATATTTCTTTATCTAGATCACTGACTGTGTTTATTTCAATTAAAGTAGGTTTAATAAAATGACCTCTTTTCCAATCATTTAAATCTTGTGGATGCTCCTGTATCGCTTGGTATACAGCAAAACCTTTGTTCCGCATAGCCCGAATATGACGTTTGATGTTAATTTTAGCTTCAATATCAATCAATGGACCGATATCAGTAGAAAGTCTTTCAGGATTCCCCATGCGATATTCAGTCATTGTGCCGCGTAACATTTTCAATGTGTGATCCGCAATATCTTCTTGTACACATAGTAAACGCAATGCCGAACAACGTTGTCCTGCACTATCAAATGCAGATATCATAATATCACTTACTGCCTGCTCAGTCAGTGCAGAAGAATCTACGATCATAGCGTTGATGCCACCGGTTTCAGCTATCAATGGTATTGTATTGCCTTTTGGATCCAGACGGTCGGCGAGCCTATGCTGTAAGAAGTTTGCTACTTTACTAGAACCGGTAAATATAACGCCACACACACGATGATCGTTAATTAGCTGAGCGCCAACTGTCTCACCTGAACCGGGTAAAAGTTGTAATACACCCGTTGGTATACCAGAATCTAATAGAATCTGAACTGATTGCGCTGCAATTAAAGGTGTTTGTTCCGCAGGTTTTGCTAATACACTGTTACCGGCTGCTAATGCTGCTGCAATTTGCCCGATAAAAATCGCTAGTGGAAAGTTCCATGGACTGATACACACTATGGTTCCAAGTGGTCGATGAGTTTGATTATCAAAATGTTCACGTACTATACTAGCATAGTAATAAAGAAAATCTATTGTTTCACGAATTTCTGCTATAGCATTGTTATAAGTTTTACCCGCTTCGCGTATTAATAAACTTATCAGTTGTTGTATTTGACCTTCTATTGTTTTTGCTGCACGTTCTAGAATATCAGCACGTTCCTTTGGTAATACAGAAGACCAAATTGGAGCCATATGTACAGCTATATCCAATGCATGAGATACTTCATCTTCAGTTGCACAACATACATTGCCAACAATATCAATCGGTTGAGAGGGATTAATAACTGGACGACTAACTCCTTGATATGATGTATTACTCTTAATGATAGGTTGAGCGAACCACTCTTGATAGGCACTATCTAATAATGTATTAGAGAGCTCTGTAAGACGATGTTCATTAACCATATCAAAACCAACAGAGTTTATACGTCTATCACCATAAAGGTTACGTGGCAACGGGATTTGTGGATGAGGAAGACCAATAACCCCTTCGCTAATACCGATTTTTTCTACTATGGATACTGGATTAGTTACTAACTCATTAATTGGTAATGAAGTATTCGCAAGGCGATTTACAAACGAAGTATTTGCACCGTTTTCCATTAAACGACGCACTAAATATGCTAGTAAAGTTTTATATGATCCTACTGGTGCGTAAATACGGCAAGGGCGATTAAGTTTTCCATTAGATACTTTACCAACTACTTGTTTGTAAAGTGTTTCTCCCATGCCATATAAGCATTGAAACTCATATTGACCAGGATAATAGTTGTTACCTGCAAGGTAATAAATAGCAGCTAATGTTTGTGTATTATGAGTAGCAAATTGTGGATAAATTAAATTTGGTTTGAGAAGCAGTTTGCGCGCACAGGCTAAATAAGAGATATCAGTGTATGATTTGCGGGTATATACTGGATAACCTTCCATACCGTCTACCTGAGCACGTTTGATTTCGCTATCCCAATAAGCCCCTTTTACTAAGCGAATCATTAAACGTCGATGGCTACGTTCTGCTAAATCTATTAATGCATCGATTACAAAAGGACAGCGTTTTTGATAAGCTTGAATTACAAAACCAATACCGTTCCAATTATCTAGTTCTGGTTCAAAACATAATTTTTCTAACAGATCGAGTGATAATTCAAGACGATCCGCCTCTTCTGCATCAATACTAATACCAATATCGTAAGAATATGCTAGCAGTGTTAATGCCTTAAGAGTTGGATATAATTCTTCTATGACTCGTTCATATTGTGCTCGACAGTAGCGCGGATGCAATGCTGATAGCTTAATAGAAATACCAGGACCTTCATAAATACCACGACGATTAGATGCTTTACCAATTGCATGAATCGCTTTTTGATAAGAAAGTAGATAAGCTTGAGCATCCTCAGACGTTAATGCGGCTTCACCTAACATATCATAAGAGTAACGGAATCCTATTTTTTCTAATTTGTATGCATTAGCTAATGCTTCATTGATGTTCTCACCGCTAACAAATTGCTTACCCATCAAACGAACTGCCATATCCATTGTTTTACGAATCAATGGTTCACTACTTTTAGTAAGAATTCGATGTAACGCACTAGATAGATTATTGCGATTATGACTATTAATTAATCGATTAGTAAAATCAAGCCCCCATGTTGCAGCGTTGACATACATCGAATTACTATGTCCGAAATGTAATTTCCAGTTACCTTTGCTAATTTTATCACGAATTAACAGATCACGCGTTGCTTGATCAGGAATACGCAGTAATGCCTCTGCTAAAGACATTAACGCGACTCCTTCCTGTGAACAAAGGGAAAATTCTTGTAGTAGACTTTGTACTATATGTGTACGGGTACTTATTTTTTTTTGATACCGCAGTGTTTTTGCCAAACTATATGCTAGTTTATATATTTTTTTTGATATTGACTTAGAACAGCGTGCCTGTTCTAGGAGAACTGGTATTGCGTGCATCTCCGACAATCGCCAGGAATCGGTAACAGCGGAACGTATAACTGAATATGTTAAAACATATTTTTTAAAGTCCTTAAAAGGCCTGACCGCTTCTTGTGATTTTTCGAGAAGTATACCGTCAATTTTAATAGGATCATTGTGCTGCGAAAAAATTTCGGGTATCGTATTTTCTGCTTCAAGTTGAGATAGGTAATGTAGAATTGCCTGTTCAACCAACCAATTTTGTGTTTTTTCAGTTTTTTTTACTGCTAATTTGATACGATTATAGGTGGCTTCGTCCAGTTTCACCCCCATGGTAGTAATCCCCATTATTCTCTCAGTCCTCGAAAAATGAATTAATATTAATAGTGTAATACTTGTATGATTATTTAATTTTAATTTTAAAAATATTATTTTCTTTACTTTATATACAACTACTATTTAACTGCGTCAATGTAACCTTAGATAATGCGTTTATTAAAATAAGTTACTTGATTAAATTTTAAAATTAATACAAAAATATTAAAGTTCCAATGGCTATTTCAAGTGTAATAGTAAAAGCTGAGAGAAGCTAATATACTTAAAATTTGCATTAGCACAAATTTATAAAAAGTTATATAACGTTGCTATATTAATGATAGAGTTATTACCGTATGAAGTACATCAATCTATGTATAAATGCGTAACATAAGTCCAAGAGCAAGGTAAGGTTCCACGTTCCTAAAAGGACTCTTTTTTTAATATACGGTCAAATTCTGATGCTATCTTCTGTGATAGCTTAGAAAGAAATTGCTTTCTAAAAAGTTTAATAAATTAAGTGGAGAGCGTGATGAATGTAAATACACCAATGTTAATAACTTTTATTATTTACATCCTCGGAATGATATTAATTGGGTTTATAGCCTATTATTCAACATCGGGCTTTGAAGATTATATGTTAGGTGGGCGCAGTTTAGGTACTGTAGTAACGGCTCTTTCTACCGGGGCATCGGATATGAGCGGATGGTTATTGATGGGATTACCAGGTGCTATTTTCACTTCGGGCATTACTGCTAGTTGGATTGCAATCGGCTTAACTATTGGTGCTTGGATTAATTGGACAGTAGTAGCAGGTCGTCTACGTGTACAAACTGAGTACTATGATAATGCGCTTACATTGCCAGATTTTTTTACTAATCGTTTTGAAGATCATACAAAAGCTTTGCGTGTTACTTCTGTATTAATCATTCTTGTATTTTTTACTATTTACTGTTCTTCGGGTGTAGTAGCTGGAGCTCACTTATTTGAAGTGACATTCCATATGAGTTACCAGAATGCTTTATGGTCTGCTGCTGCTGCTACCATTCTATATACCTTAGTAGGTGGTTTTTTAGCAGTTAGTTGGACTGATACGATACAAGCTAGTTTGATGATTTTTGCATTAATTTTAACACCAATTATGGTAATTATTACTGTAGGAGGCTTCTCGGATTCATTAGAGATAATTAAAGCGAAAAACCCATTAAACTTGAATTTAATAAAAGGAGCAAATGTTTGCTCAGTAATTTCATTGCTAAGTTGGGGACTAGGTTATTTTGGTCAACCACATATCTTAGCGCGCTTTATGGCATCAGGTTCTCAACGTTCTGTTCATAAAGCTCGTTATATCAGCATGACTTGGATGATTTTATGTTTAATTGGTGCTGTTGCTATTGGTTTTTTTGGTATTGCATATTTTCAAAATCATCCAGAACAAGCATCAGAAGTAAATCAAAATAGTGAACGTATTTTCATTGAGTTAGCCCAACTTCTATTTAATCCATGGATGTCTGGTGTACTATTATCAGCGGTTTTAGCCGCCATCATGTCAACTTTGAGTTGCCAACTATTAGTGTCTTCAAGCGCACTTACGGAAGATTTATACAAAGGATTTTTTCGAAAAAATGCGAGTGAGAAGGAATTAGTATATGTTGGTCGTTTCATGGTGCTAGTTATAGCAATTATAGCTATTTTAATAGCTACAAATCCGAAAAATCGTGTTTTAGGTCTTGTTGGTTACGCTTGGGCAGGTTTTGGTGCATCTTTCGGTCCTGTAATTTTATTTAGCCTTTGTTGGAAGAGAATGACACGTAATGCTGCATTAGCGGGTATGATTGTCGGCTCAATTACAGTATTTTTATGGAGAATATATGGTTGGATAGAATTATATGAAATTATTCCTGGCTTTATTATGGGTACTATAGCTGTTTTAGTAGTGACTTTAAGTGAAGCTCCTCCATCACAAAGCATACAGCGACGTTTTGCCGAAACAGAAACGAAATATCTCAAGACAGCGAAATACTTTAATAAATAAACGCCTTATAAATCAACGTTATTCCGTCTCTTATTAATCTAATTACTTAATATTGAGACGGTATTTGTGTTATTTTTATCAATGATATTAATTTGATTCTTAACCTTAATATAAATATCCTAATGATTTAATGTTAAAAATATTTTAACATCAAGAGGCAAGAAATTTTTATTTCTTATGGCATGATATTAATGTGAGGTGGCTTAAAGTTAAAGTGGCTTTAATTTCTAGTGTGATCGCTAGTTACTCGAACAGGAGTCCTTAATAGCGAACTTTTTTTTAAAAATTATGCGGATAGCATCCATTATAAGTAGATAATATTTTTTATTTAGGTACATTAATTAAACGACAAGAATTAAACGACAAGTGAAGTTTTTAAAAAGCAAGAGTATCGCATTTCTGACAGTGATGACATTAACTTTTATATTATTTTATATACGTAAGATTTTATTCAACATCTAAATAACGTTAGAAAAATGGTTAAAACAAACTTTATAAAAGAAAAAAAAACAATACACTTTCATTAATAGTCATATTATTCTCAGTACTGTCATGATAAAGGCTAAAATTAATATTACTTACTTCTAGCCTGTTTGCTCTGCTGCTATTGCTATACAAAGTCTAAGTGATGATACACTTACTACTGATGCAATATTATATTGATTTATGATACTAATAACAATACTTATTCAGTATAGTCGTTTTTGCATGAATATCAAACTACTTTTTTATTTGTATTAATATTATTGTATTCATTTCTTATGGCGCATTTTCTTCTAATGCTATTAACGCTTTCAATGTAACATAGATTATGTAATTTTTGCAAAGAAATTTCTTTTAATTTAAACAAGATTTAATATATTTATTATCGTTAAGTAGAGTATTAGAAAATGTATTGTGTTCTGTTAAAAAATATCGAGTGTAAGCGAAATTGTATCTAGTTGATTTAAATCATTTTAATTTCACTGATATTTTTTATTGGTTAGATAATTTATAAAATAGACTATACCTTAAATGTTATATACATAAATACTGTTTTACCTTTTTTCTAAAAATAAACATTTTTTTTTAAAGTTTAACCTTGGTCGTGAATGTAATAAATTGTTAATTTGTATTTTACTGCTATCGAGTAGCGGATTTGTGCTGCAAATTACTGTAATGCGCTTAACGATGAATGTATATCTGTTGCTATAATGCAGTTGCTTATCCATAATAGATGAGTGTTAGAAATAAAAAAACAGTCAATAGAAAATTTTAAATACGTGACAATAATAGAAGAACGGAAAAATATTACACTAAGTTTTAGCTAAACAATAGTTGTTAAATTGAATTTAGGTAAATGCGATATACGCTATCCTCTTCTGAACAAAACGAAAATTAATAGATAAAAAATTTTTTAGTCTTATTAAGAAAATCAATTTATTTCAGTGTATTAATCTGATAGCTAATTATAAAATCAATGTAATCAAAACAATTAAAGCGTTAGCATATATTACTGAATTGCTAAATAATGCAGTAAAAGTTAAAAATTTAAATTACTTCTTTAGAATATCAGAATTATGAACACATCGAATTAATTGCTGCATTGTTTCATATTTGAAATGTAGAATAAATCAATGTAATGATGAATTTTAAAAAAACAAAAAATAGATATTTCAGCGATCTTCACTCATTAGAAATTTGCGTTACTGTACACATATAGTACTAAGAAAATGGAAAATTAAAACGATTAACTCGATAAAGATTTTTAAACACTGAAAACTTGTTTTAGTAAATTAATTTTTCCATTTCCAATATCAAAAGTAATCAAAGATATTGCACATCTCATGAAACGAGAAGTATATAGCAAAACTTTCGAAAAAAGGTGGTTAGAGTTATAGAAATTTATGATTTTTTAAAAAAAATTCTGATCGGGAAGCACGAAAAATTGCAGATTTACCTCGTGCTATTTTACCACAATAATAACATCCAATTATTGCGAGTAATAAATGCTAATTTTCGACACATAAAGAATAGTGTGAATAAATACAGTACAAAGCATGGTTTTTAACCTTAAAAGTAGCTATAAATTTCTAATTATCACCTTATAAAGCAATCTGTCGAAATTTTAGCAAAAATATTTTATTAATTAGAATAAATTTATAATCTCAATTTCAATATATAAAAAATAAATTTTGATTAAAGAGTGGATTTTATATTTTTAATATAATTAACTACGTTATTTCTAATACAATAGAATATAAAAACTATCGGTGAGAGAGGGATTCGAACCCCCGATACGTTAAATCGTATACACGCTTTCCAAGCGTACTCCTTCAGCCTCTCGGACATCTCACCATATAAATTTTTAAAGACTATAATTTTAAGTTTACTGATGCGTTTTTTAGTGACAATAAATTCAGCTGTATATTCTATACTTTAAATAAAAAGTTTAAAATATCACCATCTTGTATAAGATAATCTTTTCCTTCTGAACGTATTTTTCCTGCTTTTTTCACACCGTGTTCACCCTTGTAGGTTATAAAATCTACAAATGCAATAGTTTGTACACGAATAAAACCCTTTGCAAAATCACTATGTATTTTACCTGCTGCTTGTAATGCAGTTGTTCCAATAGGAACAGTCCAAGCACGCACTTCTTTTGCACCAACAGTAAAATAAGTCTGCAGGTTCAATAATTTATATCCGGCGGAAATTACACGATTTAAACCGGATTCTCTTAAACCAAGTTGAATTAAAAACTCTGAGTGTTCTGTATCTTCTAACTTAGAAATCTCTGATTCTAAAGTAGCACATAATGGAACTACTATTGACCCTTCAGTCTCACAGATAGAGTATATCTGAGAGAGATAAAGATTGTTTGCAGTTCTTTCGTTATGAATATTAGCAATATACATTACTGGTTTAATAGTTAAAAATTTAAGGTAATCAATAGAATCTATTTCTATATTATTTAGTTTTAATGATCGTAACATACTCATACTTTCAAGATGTAATAGACATTTTTCTAATGTCGCTATTTTTATATCTATGTCGTTTTGAGTGAATTTAGTTTTCTTCTTTGCACATTCAATAGCACGCTGACAAGTTTCAAAATCTGACAATATCATTTCAGTATTAATAATTTCAATGTCTTCTTTTGGATTTACTTGGCCGGATACATGTATAATCTTCTCATTTTCAAAACAACGCACTACATGAGCAATTGCTTCAGTTTCACGAACATTATTTAAAAATTGATTACCCAGTCCTTCACCTTTAGAGGCTCCTTTAACTAAACCAGCTATATCAGTGAATTGCATTGTAGTAGGTATAGTACATTTGGAATTAACAATTTTACTAAGTTGATCGAGACGATGATCAGGAACTGCTACTACACCATTATTCGGTTTAATAGTACAGAATGGAAAATTACCTACTTGAGTAGTTAATTTTGTTAGCGCGTTGAACAAAGTAGATTTGCCAACGTTTGGCAAGCCTATAATACCGCATTTAAAGCCCATTCTGATAGTCACCTTAATTTGATCAATACATATACATTTAACTTTCAGTACAGTATAGATTTATGGAGTTTTATTTTATTATACATAGAAATAACCTTTTGTCATAGTTAATTAACTTAACGAGTTCCAAATGAGTGTAATCGATTCATTGCTTTATTTTTATCTTTTAACCATAATTCAGTGCAGCATACCGCTTCATACATGACGGAATCAATCAATTTTTGTTCATCAAGTGCAGGTACACTCAAAATAAAACTGTTTACTTTATCACGTTCACTAGGATGTCCAATACCGAAACGTAATCGATGAAAATTACTATTAGATAATTTATTGATAATATCTTTTAAACCGTTATGACCACCATGTCCACCTCCTTGCTTGAATTTTGCTACACCTGGTAATAAATCCATTTCATCATGTGCTACTAAAATTTCTTCTGGTTGAATATGATAGACATTCAGTGTTGCTTCAATAGCTTTACCACTTAAATTCATAAAGGTATTAGGCACTAACAAATGTATATTACTGCCTCCTAAAGCAACATATGCGGTATCACCAAATAGTTTAGGTTCACTTTTAAACGACTGATGAGTATATTTTGCTAACAGATAGACGTACTGTGCACCTAAATTATGCCTTGTTTTATTATACTTTAATCCTGGATTATTTAGACCCACAATTAATTTAATGTCTTTCATATCTTTTTTCCAATTTTTTTTCAAGAAAATTTTTTTGAAAAAAAACCATGAAAATAGCAAATCAAGAGCTAACATGGATTCTTGTCATACTAATTTTTACTAATTAACATCATATTGACTATAATATTAAGAAATGATGAAAACATTAGTTATTTTTTTAAAATTATAACTTTGATTAAAAATTTATTTTTTAAAAAATTAATTTTTAAATTCTCTAAATTTTAACAATCTATTAATAAATTTCATTTTTTTAATAAGTGAAATATTTCAATTTTTTCAAAAAATTTAATAAACTTTACTACTCACGAAACTATATATCTTTAAAATTTACTAATTATAAAATACAAAATTTTTTTATTTTAGTAAAAAATATAACCTTTTATTTATAATTCATCGGTATATTAATGTTCGAACATTGCAGAAATGGATTCTTCATTACTGATACGACGAATTGCTTCGGCTAACATTCCAGATAATGTAAGAGTACGCACTTTTTGTTGTGTTTTCATTTCGTCAGATAATGGGATAGTATCGCATACTATAACTTGATCGATCATTGAATTCCGTAAGTTTTCTATTGCAATACCTGAAAAAATTGGATGAGTTGCATAAGCAAAAACACGTTTTGCTCCTCGTTCTTTCAATGCTTCAGCTGCTTTACACAACGTACCACCAGTGTCGATCATATCATCCACTAACACACAATCACGGTTAGCAACATCGCCGATAATATGCATTACTTGAGCGATATTAGTACGCGGACGACGTTTATCAATAATCGCCATATCTGTATCATTAAGCAGTTTAGCAATAGCTCGTGCACGCACTACACCACCTATATCTGGAGAGATAACGATAGGATTATCTAGACCAACTTGTAACATATCTTCTAGTAGAATTGGACTACCGAATACATTATCAACTGGAACATCAAAAAAACCTTGAATCTGTTCAGCATGTAAATCAACAGTTAATACACGGTCAACGCCAACACTGGAAAGAAAATCGGCCACTACTTTAGCAGTAATAGGAACACGTGCAGAACGCACTCGTCGATCTTGACGTGCATAACCAAAATAAGGGATAACAGCAGTAATACGTCCAGCAGAAGCACGACGCAAAGCGTCAACCATTACTACTAATTCCATCAGATTATCATTAGTAGGAGCACAAGTAGACTGGATGATAAAAATATCACCACCACGTACATTTTCGTTAATCTGTACACTTACTTCACCATCGCTAAAACGACCAACAGAAGCCTCTCCGAGGCTAGTATAGAGTCGGTTAGCAATACGTTGTGCTAAATCAGGAACGGCATTACCAGTAAATAACTTCATATCAGGCACGAGAAAAACCTCAGAATTAGAATGCAAAACAATGGACAGATACACTAAAAGTAATCACAGTTATTGATATATGTGCTTTTTATCATTAAGATGAAAAATGCATATTACCTTGGTGCATCTATGTTATTTATATATAGGTTATTAGACAATGTGTGCTGCAGCGGAGAAAGATTAAACCCTTGCGCTACAAATCCTTCAATGCCTTTCGGTACACGTTTTAACACTCTACAGGCTTCGGATTCAGTATTAAATTCAGAAAATACACAAGCACCTGTACCAGTTAAACGAGATGGTGCGTATTGTAACAGCCAAGTTAGTAACTTATCAACCTGAGGGAAACGTTTTCTTACTACTGCTTCACAATCATTTCGAAAAGGATGTTGTAATAACTCATCTAATGTACGTATTGGAGAATCACGAGTCAATTCAGGATCTCTAAATACATGAGATGTAGATATCATAATTCTATTATGAGCAATGAGATACCATTTTTCAGCAGGTTTAGCCGCTTGAAAATTTTCTCCTTCAGAAAAAGCAGATTGACCATGTACAAATATGGGCACATCAGTTCCTAATGTTCTAGCAATCGTTATTAATTGATTTTTATCCAATGCAGTTTTCCACAAATGATTAAGTGCTACTAATATAGTAGCAGCATTAGATGAACCACCACCTAATCCGCCACCCATTGGCAAACGTTTTTTTAGTATAATTTGTGCCCCTGCTTGTAAGGGTAGACTATTGTTTAGTAATGCTGCTTTTTGTAATGCATTAGATGCTTTTAGAATCAAATTTTTTTCTAATGGTACATTTTTAACAGATGTTAACAGTTTGATTTTTCCACTTTTATTAGGTATAATCTTTAATGTATCGCCATAATTAAGAAATTGGAAAAGTGTTTGCAGATTATGATAACCATCAGCACGCCGTCCAGTAATATATAAAAAAAGATTTAGTTTTGCAGGTGAAGGCCAATAAGAAATATTCATTTTAATATATCCCATTTATCTATGCATAATTTGATATGTCGATTACCTTCAATAAATTCTATATTAGAGGGAAGTGCTGGTATCATCTTATTGTTGTAATGCTCAATATAAACTTTCCAATGTTGATTAGAATGATTATATCTGAATGATTCAAGACGGTTATCTTGATTTAGATAATATTGAGCACAATGATCTGGTAAACCTAATATCCATTTGCTCAAATTGTTTAGCGGAATATTAATCCCAATAAGTCCTCTAATCATTTTTTCAGCATTATTACCAATATAGTGAATGCCTTTATTGTCTATAATTTTTACAGTAGAACCTTGCTTTTCAATCTGTAGTTCAGTTATACCTAATACATTAATTAATGACAGATGGTAATGATTGGGAGAAATTTGATGCCATTTAAAACGTACATAAAATTTTTTACTATCTGATATGTAGATAACTAAACCTTGTGTTTGATAGTGAGTAATGTTTTCTATAGCTTTCTCATGATTTTTCCATTGTAATGAATTTGTGATAATACTAGAATATTGTATTTTATTATTAATACTACAAGCGGTCATTAACGGCACATAGACCAAAATAAGCAACTTCAACAGTAGTGTATTTCGAAAAGAAAAATTCATGAGTACTTATCTCCTGAAATACATTTGAATTTATATTCAGTAACGTTAATTTTTAGCGTGAGTAGGTAATCAATTAGTATGCTTAGGCAAATAATGATGGATTATCATATATATAATAATTAACATATACAAAAATTATACTATTTTCTTCTTGTTCAACATCTTGTGCACAAACTCAAATAAAAAATTCTTATCAAACTATAGTAATAATAATTTAAATTTTTATAATTTTTTTGATTGAAAAATTTCATTAAATTTAAGTCAAACATATTAAATACATAAATAAAATAATTTAAAAAATGAATTATATTATTATTAATAAAATTTTATATAAAAAATAAAGTGACGTATAACATTAAAGATACAAGCAATGATGTCGCAATGTGGTTAACTATGTAATAGCATTTTGTTACTATTTTAAACTTTGATAAATCAATAAAAAACAATAAACTAAATTATAAGATAAAAAAATCACCAGTATAGCTTATATGGTATATAAAAATAGAAGACATTACCAAAATATTTTTTTATAGCATGATATGCATACTGAAAAAAATTAGTCACCATAGAGCACTGTTTATGTTTTAAAGTTAGTTTGGTTCATATGTTAAATTTTTTCGAATTATTAATCATATTAAATAATATCATCAATTTTCAAAAAATTACTATGCTAATGATTTAAGACTTTCAATCACTATGATATAATCAACTTTATAGCTGTTGATTTAAAGCATAGGTTATGAATATAGCATCTATCTGTATATGTTGTGTCTGTAAAGTGATTTTGTCAAAATAAACTAAAGTATATTACTAATTGAATTAATATTTTCAATTTATGTAGTTTTTTACTTTCTGAAATTTTCAAGCAAGTAATCTAATGTTTTGTAATGTTTAAATAGATTTGAAACTTATTCTGTTCATACTTTTAAAGTACTTTTAATATTTGCTATTTAGAAAAGTTATCTATTAGCTTTTCTATTTACCTGACACATAGTTTAATAACAGTTATTGAAAATATAATATTATGTATATATAAGCTTGTTACAGTGTAGCTTAAAATACAAATATTATATGTTTTATAAAGGACCTATGTGCAATTTAGTTATATATAAAATATATTGAATATTTAGTGATAGATATATTCATATACTAAGAATTGAGTAATATACTAATTCTATAAAAAAATTTATTAGTTGTATTTTTATTGGTTGATAATGAACTTATTAAATAAGTTGGCATACATGTTAATTAACCTTCTTCATCTCTGTAAAAAACTAAATTACTAAATGAATTAGAACGCCTAAAAAGTGGAATTATACGCTTGCTTATATATATTATGTAATCTTAGTTTAGAACAATTAAATTTATATTTGATTTGATATTAATTAAGGTATTGTTTATTAGTATATGAAAAATTCTATTATTGCCAAATTAGAGTCTCTTCAAGAGAGATATGAGGAGTTAGAAGCATTATTAAGCGATAATAGTGTTATCTTCAATCAAGAACGTTTTCGTGCTTTATCACGTGAATACACTCAACTTAGTAATTTAATTATTTGTTTTCGAAAATGGCAAAAAATCCAGAAAGATCTTAAAGAAGTAAAAACACTGCTTGACGATGTAGAAATACGTGATATTGCACAGGAAGAATTGAAAATTACTCAAGAGAAGCAAAAAGAATTAGAGAAACAACTTCAATTTTTTTTGTTACCCCAAGATCCTAGTGACCAATATCCTTGCTTTATTGAAATACGGGCTGGTACTGGTGGTCAAGAAGCAGCGCTTTTTGCGAGAGATTTGTTTCGAATGTATAGTCGATATTGTGAAGCGCGCTGTTGGCAAGTAGAAATAATAAATGCCAATGAGGGTGAACAAGGGGGGTATAAAGAAATCGTTTTATGTATTACTGGTGATAATGCTTATGCACGTATGAAATTTGAATCAGGTGGGCATCGCGTTCAGCGTATACCAGAAACCGAATCCCAAGGTAGAATTCATACTTCAACATGTACTGTTGCAGTTATGCCTAAAATACCAGAAACAGAACTACCAAAAATCAGTTCTAATGATTTAAAAATCGATACTTTTCGTTCTTCAGGTGCCGGAGGACAACATGTCAATACTACAGATTCAGCAATTCGTATTATACATTTGCCTACTGGTATTATGGCAGAATGTCAAGATGAACGTTCACAACATAAAAATAAAGCTAAAGCACTAACAGTGCTAATTGCACGTATTCATGCAGCAGAAATAATAAAGCGCCAAGCTGCTAAAGCTAACATGCGTCGTAATCTCTTAGGTACTGGCGAGCGTTCAGATCGCATTCGCACTTATAATTATCCAAAGGGACGCGTAACAGATCACCGTATCAATTTAACTATTCACAATATTGATAGAGTTATAGCAGGAGAATTAGACGTTTTAATTGAACCTATTATACAAGAATATCATACTGATCAGTTAACTACGATATCTGAAGAGGATTAGCAATGGATATACGTTTGTGGAAAAAACGAGCCGTTGCAGCACTGTATAATAGTGATAGTGCTAAGCGAGATGTAGAAATTCTTCTTTCTTATGTTACAGGTAAAGAACGTAGTTGGTTAATTGCGTTTGACGATAGTATTCTAAGTTCAGAACAGCTAGCGTATTTAGACGTCATGCTAACACGTCGCATTAAAGGTGAACCAATTGCTTATTTGGTTGGTAAGCGTGAATTTTGGTCGCTATCATTACAGGTTAGTAGTGCTACGATAATCCCACGTCCTGATACTGAAATTGTAGTAGAACAGGCTTTAGCATGTTTACCATTAACCCCTTCTTGCTTGCTAGATTTAGGTACAGGTACAGGTGCTATTGCATTAGCATTAGCGAGTGAACGTACAGACTGTCAAGTGATTGGTTGCGACCGTATTGCAGATGCAATAACATTAGCTCGATATAATGCAAAAATACTTGATATAAATAATGTGTTATTTCAAGTGAGTCATTGGTTTAATAATATATGTCCACAATATTTTGAAATTATTGTGAGTAATCCGCCCTATATAAATTCTCAAGATCCATTCTTAAAACAAGGAGATGTTCGTTTTGAACCAATTAGTGCATTAGTAGCAGACGAAGAAGGTCTTGCAGATTTACGAGAAATTATTTCTGCTTCACCAAAATGGTTGAACACAAAAGGATGGCTTGTTTTAGAACATGGTTGGCAGCAAGGCGAATGCGTACGTAATATGATGTTAAAAAAAGGATACCAGTTTATCAACACTGTAAATGATTACAATGGTAATCCACGCGTTACATTAGGACAAATGATTTAAAAAAGAATGAAATTTTTTAAAAATTAAAATGATATTGAAATTAATATAAGTGCTTTTTAGTTTTTTAAAAGAGACGTTACAATTGTCATCATTCAAGTTTTCTCTTTTTATCCACAGAGTGTTCCATTGATTTGATGAATTATTAACAGCTATAATTTTTATAAATTTTTTATCTTTATGCTTCTGTTAATATATTAATTATTTTAATAAATATTTTTAAATTATTTAAATATGTTCTTAGAGTAATATGTTATACATACACTTTGTATGCCTTCAATATATATCGAGCTCATTACGAGATCAAAATTTTTAATTTTATTACAAATAATATTGAGTAAAATTTAAACATAAAAAATTTGATACTTAAATTTAATTAAGATCGCTAGAAGGTAGTTTTTTTGTCTAATGTTATAGATACAGTTTAATTATAATAAAATAACAGTGTTAGAATTATAGATTTTAAATATTGATACCAAATATAGATAGGTATTTTATTATGCTAGTTAACGAGATTATTTAAATTTAATTTTTATAAATTTGAGGGATACATTTCTCTAAAAAATAAACAAGTTTTCTAACAGAAATTTTTTAAAATTAGGAAATACCGTGATACATAAAATAGTGAGTATAGGCAATATTAAAGTCGCAAATAATTTTCCATTTGTCCTCTTTGGTGGTATGAACGTATTAGAATCACGTGAGCTTGCTATAAAAATCTGTGAGCATTTTGTAAAAATTACTGATAAATTAGGTATTCCTTATATTTTTAAAGCTTCTTTTGATAAAGCAAACCGTTCTTCCATTGAATCTTACCGTGGTCCAGGATTGGATAAAGGTCTAAAAATTTTTCAAGAAATCAAGCAGTTATTTAATGTAAAAATTATTACTGACGTACATGAATCATGGCAAGCTCGATTAGTTGCTGACGTAGTTGATGTGATTCAATTACCGGCTTTCTTAGCGCGACAAACTGATCTTATAGAAGCAATGGCAAAAACTGGTGCAGTAATCAATATAAAAAAACCACAATTTATGAGTCCAGTACACGTTAATCATATTATAGATAAATTTTCATTAGCCGGTAATAATAAAGTGATACTTTGCGAGCGTGGGATTAATTTTGGTTATGACAATCTAATAGTAGATATGCTCAGTTTTAATATAATGAAAAAAGTTTCAAATAATAATCCAGTGATTTTCGATGTAACCCATTCTCTCCAAACACGCGATTTATTATGCGCAAGTTCAGGTGTGCGTCGTGCTCAGCTCAATGAGTTAGCACGTGCAGGTATAGCAGTGGGTATTGCAGGTTTGTTCATAGAAGCACATCCGGAACCAAATAGCGCTAAATGTGACGGTGCCTCTGCGTTACCACTGAATAAGTTAGAGCCTTTTTTAATACAGATAAAAGCAATTGATAATTTAGTAAAAAATTTTATCGAGTTAGATACTAGTAATTGATTTATATAAAACATATATTATATTTGGTACTTCTTGTATATAATATACAAGTTTAGTTAAAAAAATGTAAATTTAATATTTATACAATAACAGTATAGAAAAATTCTCTTTGACTCCATATATAACACAAATATATTTTGTATTACATATGTTCGATTGTTTTAATACCGAGAGTCTTCAGACCCTGTTTTAACGTTTTAGCCGTTAACGCTGTTAACTGAAGACGACTCTGACTTAGTATTTTGTTGTTAATAGAAAGCATTGGACAATGTTCATAAAAAATCGAAAATAAACTTGCTAATTCATATAGATAAGAGCACATGATATGTGGTGTGCCATCTTGTGCAACTTGCATAATTGTTTCTTCAAACTGTAGTAAACATATAGCAAGGCATCTTTCTTGATGTTCTGATAAAACAATTTCGCCTCTTAAGTTTTTAAAATCTATTTTTGCTTTTCGAAATATTGAAATTGCACGAGTATAAGCATATTGTATATAGGGTGCAGTATTGCCTTCAAATGCAAGCATCTTATCCCAATTAAAAATGTAATTAGCGGTGCGATTTTTGGATAAATCAGCATATTTTACTGAACTAATACCTATGATTTCAGCCAATTTTAATAGTTGGTTCTTTGACATTTTGGGGTTTTTTTGACTGACCAATTTAAAAGCTCGATCAACTGCTTCATCTAGTAAATCCATTAATTTAATAGTATTACCCTTACGCGTTTTAAACGGTCGCCCGTTGTGGCTGAGCATCATACCAAATGCATGATGTTCCAACGATACGTCTTTTGGTACATAACCTGCTTTTCTGGCAATTGTCCATACTTGCTTTAAATGTTGGTTTTGACGTGCGTCAATGTAATATAGGATACGATCAGCATGAAGAGTTTCACATCGATATTTCACACAGGCAATATCGGTAGTAGCATAGAGGTAGCCACCATCCTTTTTTTGAATGATTATTCCCATCGACTCACCTGTTCTATTTATAAATTCATCAAGAACAATCACAGTAGCACCGTTACTGATAGTTGCTAAACCTTTATTACATAAATCAGAAACGATACTAGGAAGCATATCATTATAAAGGCTTTCTCCCATTATATCTTTGCATGTTAAACTAACATTCAGACGATCATAGATCTTTTGATTATGATTGATACTGATATCAATGAGTATTCTCCATACGTTTCGGCAGTACTCATCACCTTTTTGTAATTGCACTACATATTTTCGCGCAAGTTCAGCAAATTTTTCATCTTCATCATAATTTTTCTTAGCTTTTCGATAAATGTTTTCTAATTCATTTAATTCCATCTGTGTATAATCTTTATGCTCTTTTTCTTTCATATACGCAATTAACATACCAAATTGAGTACCCCAGTCACCAATATGGTTAGCACGAATTACGTTATGACCCAGAAATGATAGCGTACGAACCATAGCATCACCTATGATAGTAGAACGCAGATGACCAACATGCATTTCCTTGGCTACATTTGGCGAAGAATAATCTACAACAATAGTTTGAGAAGGTACAAGCATACTAATACCTAAACGGCGCAATCGAAACCTTTGGGTAATTTGTTGAGCTAACCATTTTTCAGAAAGAACAATATTAATAAAACCAGGATCAGTAATGACAACTTGGCTAGCGAGATCATTCAAATCCAAGTGCTGAACTACTTGTTGAGCTAGCTTATAAGGTGATTTACCTAATTTTTTAGCTATACTCATAATGCCATTAATCTGATAATCGCCAGGCTGTATCTTATTGGATTGACGAACGTCAAGTTCGTGATTAGCAGAAGCGCCAATTATTATCATTGCTTCAGTGAGTTTATTTAAAATAAAAGTTTTTATATTCATAATATTATTATTACTTAACAAAAGATGCCATTTAAATACACCTTTATTTCAAATATTCAAAAGACTTTGCTTTAATTAATAACTGATAAAAATAAGTAAGCAAAATACATATAAAATATGTTGTTAAATGAAAAAAACGAAATAGAATATTAAATATTGATAATATGAGTACTAAAAAGTTATACTTTTTATAAGTATATTTTCATATTACTCTAATCAGAAGACAACTCTTACAATTCATTAAAGAATACCTATTTATAAAATAATAAAATAAATAATTTATCTTAAGTAAGATAAACTCAAATATTTTTATTATATTTCTACGCCTTGAAAATAAAGAGAAAACTATATTTATAGTATTTAATTATGCAAATTTTTATATTACAACATCACTTTGAATTTTGGATTTAATTAAATTTAAAATTCAAAGTGAAATATTAGCAATATCTCAGCATCAAGATCTTAATCAAGCTAACTAGTTAGCTAATAACATTCAAAGAACAGATTCATATCTATATGCATATCTTCTTACTCTGCAAAAGAGGTGCATAATGCACAATTACATTTTAACAAAATATTTTACCTTTTTAAAAGTACAATACGGGCAAGCAACAAAATAGTGAAAACATGTATCACAATATATGGTTTTTACTAATATTCTTTATTCGATGATTATAAAAAAATCTATTTTTAGTTTTTATAAATTCAGTTTATGGTTTACGTGCTATTAGAACAGCACGCAAAGGTGCTGAATAACCTTCAATTGTTTTAGTAATATCGTTTGGATCAAGAAAATCTGCTAGTGATTCACGCGTCATCCATTTAGTACGACGCTGTTCTTCTAGCACGGTGGTATTATAGTCAACAATACGTATGTCCACTAGACCGCATTTTTTTAACCAATTTTTTAACGCTCTTGCTGAAGGGATAAAATAGACATTACGCATTTTTGCATAACGTTCAGAGGGAACTAACACTGTATTTTTATCTCCGTTAATAACTAGAGTTTCCAATACTAACTCACCATTTTGTACTAGTTGATTTTTTAACTGTATTAAATAATCAAGTGGTGACCGACGATGGTATAGCATTCCCATAGAAAATACTGTATCAAATGCCTTCAATGAAGGTTGTTGTTCAATGCAGAGCGGTAGTAAGTGTAGTCGATGATCATTGCCTAATAATTTACGTATTGCTTCAAATTGACATAAGAATAATTGATTTGGATCAATGCCTATTGCTGCGTCAGCACCTGCGCCAATCATACGCCACATATAATAACCATTACCGCATCCAACATCTAATACTGTACGGCCCTTCAACGGTGAAAGATAGGGCAATAAACGTTGCCATTTCCAATCGCAACGCCATTCGGTATCGATTTTAATACCATACAGTAAGTAGGGACCTTTTCGCCATGGCATTAAATTACGTAATAAGCTTTCAATATTAATACGCTGAATATCAGTTAAATCATCTTGTTGGTATGCATTTATACCATGTAGCAAATCTAGTCTATCAGGGATTAGGAGTGGCAGATTTTTTACGCATTTCACCCAATCATGAAAATGACCATGTAAACTTTTTTTCTGCCATGTTAGTAACTGTTGAGGTAGTACTTTAAGCCAACTAGCAAGTGGACTATCAGCTATTTTTTTATAAAAATTTTCAAAATTTATCATTTTAAGGATATTAATGAACCAAAATTAAAATATTGAAACCATAATTCAGTGTGTGAAAAACCAGCTTGTTTCAAACGTTCTTTGTGCGTTTCTAATGTATCAATAAACATAATGTTTTCTAACATATGACATTTTTGGTTAATCTGCAATTCACTATAACCATTAGCCCGTTTAAAATCATGATGCATATCAGAAAGAACACTCTCAATATTAATATCTTGAAAGCTAAACTTTTCTGATAAAATTAAAATTCCTCTAGGATTAAGTCCTTGAAAAATTTTTTTAAGTAATGTTAAACGTGCATTTATATTTACAAATTGTAATGTAAAATTAAGTACTACAAGAGATGCATTTTCTATAAGAATATCACAGATATCAGCTTCTATGACTTCTATATAGTGCAGTACAGAAGCATGACTGACATTGCGACGACAACGCTCAACCATTGCTTTAGACTTATCTACAGCAATAATCTGACAACCTTGTACATTAATATTTCGGTGAACTGAAAGTGCCGCTGCTCCTAATGCACAACCAAGATCGTAAACTTTGCTATTGGGTTGTACGACGCGCTTTGCTAGCATACCAATCATCGAAATAATATTAGAATAACCTGGTATTGAACGTTGAATCATATCCGGAAAAACCTTGGCTACATGTTCGTCAAAAGTCCAATCTTCAATATTTTTCATAGGGATACTAAAAAGCATATCACGTTTAGACATAATGTACTCGCAGAAAAAACTATTAATTTAGTAGATCACATATTTAACCTATCTAAAAATTAGATTATAAAATAATATTGTTTTTAGTATCGTTTTTAAAAAAAATATACAAACTAATTTAAAATAACTTACTGGGATTGATATAACTAATTAAGTTAACGTATAGAGACAAAAATTTATATTTTGTAAATTTGAAAAAAAATTTTGCATGGAAGAGACTCCAGTAATAGCAAATGCATCAATGAAAACCGTTGTATGCCGTTGTCTTATCAAAAATTTCATTTTGTAGTGCCACATTTCAAATAACAATACGTGTTTCTTAATTCCTGTCATTTACAATAAGACACATTAGTAGGACATAAACTAAAACGAATAATATGAATGAAATAAACGTGATTTTTAAGTATATATAGTGCATGCGATGGAGTATTAAGAGATATTTGAATTGGTCGACAGTCTATTTTATTCAATTACACGTAATGTAGATCGATCGCATTATATCTTTGCTAAAAAAGCGCAATTGTACATTATCTAAATTAGAATTCAAACAGAATGGAACATCATATAAAAATGATTCAAGTCAATAGCAAAAAAGATAGCAGAAATTGATGCCAATATGTTCATTCTATAATAACTTCTTAATCAATTCAAATAAACAAAAATCCAATTTTACTCTATTGTAGTTCTTTAAATCTTATAACTAATTAATAGTAAAAAGAAATTTAAAATAAATCGAAAATTATCATACGTCATATCTTGCCAGTAAAGCATCAATTCGCAATTAGATAAAGTATATTACATTATATTACCTTTTATGTATGCAATCGAAAAATCGAGCATAATCAGTTAAAATCTTTAAAATAAATTGTTTACACATTTTTAATGTTAGCATAGTGGTAAAACTATATGAAATTTCAAAAAAAAATCTGCTATATTTTCATGGTTTAAAACTCAAATTTAATTTTAAAATCATTGTATTATAAAATATAAATCACTAATTTTATAAGATAAGAAAAATTTTCTATCTTATTATTTAAATCATTTACTCTTCATTAGATTGTCCTAACAAAAAATTTTGTTATCAAAGTTTTTAAATATTATAAAACTGACATAAATCTTCTTCTTTTATAGTAGTACACACAAAGTTAAAAGGATATCCTTATGCGTACAGAATATTGTGGAAAAATAAATTTTTCTCATATAAATAAGAAAGTTACTTTATGTGGCTGGGTAAATCGCTATCGTAATTTGGGTAAATTAATTTTTATTGATATACGTGATTGTAAGGGTATAGTACAAGTATTTTTTAATTCTGATTATGCTGAAGCATTCAAGGTGGCATCTACACTGCGAAACGAATTCTGTATTCAGATTACTGGTATTGTATTATTACGTGATGAAAAGAATAAAAATAGAGATATGCTAACAGGCGAAATAGAAATATGTGCACATTCAATTAATATTCTTAATGAGGCTGAACCTATTCCTTTAGACTTTCATAAAACTAATAATGAAGAAACACGTTTGAAATACCGTTATTTGGATTTG
This sequence comes from Candidatus Pantoea carbekii, assembly GCF_000971765.1. Taxonomy (GTDB): domain Bacteria; phylum Pseudomonadota; class Gammaproteobacteria; order Enterobacterales; family Enterobacteriaceae; genus Pantoea_A; species Pantoea_A carbekii. The sequence continues at coordinate 315,392 of NZ_CP010907.1, forward strand.
CGTCATCCTATTATGCTTAATAGACTAAAAAAACGTGCTAAAATTACTAGTATTGTTCGTCGTTTCATGGAATGTGAAGGTTTTTTAGATGTTGAAACACCAATATTAACTAAAGCAACTCCAGAAGGTGCTCGTGATTATTTAGTTCCCAGTCGAATACATAAAGGCACATTTTATGCATTGCCACAGTCACCGCAGTTGTTTAAACAACTTTTAATGATATCTGGTTTTGATCGTTATTATCAGATTGTTAAGTGTTTTCGTGATGAAGATCTTCGTGCAGATCGGCAGCCAGAATTTACACAGATTGATATCGAGATGTCTTTTATAACAGCTGATCAAGTGCGTGATATAACAGAACGTCTCATTCGTACCTTGTGGATTCAATTGATCAACGTAGATCTGGGAGCTTTTCCAAAAATAACGTTTAAAGAAGCTATAAGTCGTTATGGTTCTGATAAACCTGATTTGCGCAATCCTATGCAATTAATAGATGTAGCAGATTTGATGAAAAAAATAAATTTTCCATTATTTTATGATGCAGCTAATGATCCTAAAAGTAGGATAGCAGCACTTTGTGTACCAGGAGGAGCAAAATTAACGCGTAAAGAAATTGATAAATACTGTAAATATGTTGAAAATTACGGTGTCAAAAATTTAACATGGATAAAAATTGCAAATTATATCAATCCTCTTCAAGATTCAGAGGGTTCAATAACTAAACATTTAAGCATAGATATCATAGAAAAAATTTTGAAACGTACTTCTGCACAAAATGGTGATTTAATATTTTTTGTTGCTGACCGAATTAAAGTAGTATCTAATTCATTGGGAGAATTACGTTTAAAAATAGGTCAAGATTTGAAGATTACTAATCAACACACTTGGGCTCCTTTATGGGTTATAGATTTTCCAATGTTTGAAGAAAATGATGAAGGTACTATAGTAGCGATGCATCATACATTCACTTCGCCTAAGACATGTTATGCAGATCATTTAAAAGATCAACCACTGAAAACTATTGCAAACGCATATGATATGGTAATTAATGGCTACGAAGTAGGTAGTGGTTCCGTTCGCATTCACAGCGAAAAAATACAACGTTTAGTTTTTAACATACTAGGCATTACTAAAAACGAACAACAAAATAAATTTGGGTTTTTATTAGATGCTTTAAAATTGGGTGCACCACCACATGCAGGATTTGCATTTGGTTTAGATCGTTTAACCATGCTATTAACTAATAGTGAAAATATTCGGGATGTAATTGCTTTTCCGAAGACTACCGCAGCCTCATGTTTGATGACGGAAGCACCTAGTAAAGTAAATGCTACTCTGCTATCAGAACTAGGCATTCAAATTATACCATAAAAATAATTCAAATTCAAAATCAATATAGTAGAGATATCAGATGTTTTTAATGTTCATGTATATATAATATTTTTATCTGCTATTCATTTTAAAATTCATCATACGGTAATTTTTTAAATATCTAAAAATGGCTAAATGATATTAGTAAAAAGAAAGATATAATACTGTGGAAAATAGTTTTAGATTTACCAAAATTCAATATTGATATTCTTGATAAGAACTATATTAAATTACAATTTTCAATGTTGCTAAGTACCAACAATACCATATTATGGTATTGTTGGTACTTGAAATTTTTTAAATTCTTTTTAAAGTAGCTTTAATTATTGATATTACATATCAACGTGTATTGTTTTCTATGTCATTAGGACTTAGCTCAAGTTATTTAAAATATTAACATATTGTATATGTATAAGCTATTCAAATACAATATGAAATGTAATTAATTACTAATTGGTTAAGAAAAATTAAACCTATTGATTAAAAAATTATGATAATTTTAATGAAATGATTATTATTTAATATGATTAAATAATAATCATTTCATTAGCGATCAAATCATTGCAATATAAAAAATGATTTAACTAGACTATTGTCTATATCTATCTGCATTAATAATAAAACATTTTAAACATACTAATTATATTGTTAGAAAAGTTTGTTTTATTTTTAATATATGAGTGGTAACCTAGAAAGGTTATGGTTGTATTTTTTATTTATTGATATCGAATCAATAAGCAATTGCTTTAAAAATGTCTTGTAATAGCATAAATATAATTAAAAGCTATTCTAAAACATTAAATTGATTATTTAATCATCTATGATGAGAATATCATCGATATTTTAATTAAAAATTATTAATAAAACACATAAAATTCTATAGTCGATATTTCTAGATGTTAATATTACTAACCTGTTAATGATTCTAATCATTATAATCACATTAAATAATCATAATGTTTTGCTTTTTTCTGAATCTGTTATAATGTTATGAGTCTTCTATAAATATATAGATTTTTAAAGACAGATATTATGCCAATAGTATTAGGAATTGACCCTGGTTCGTGTGTAACCGGTTATGGTGTTATTCGCTATATTGATCAACGAATCATTTATTTAGATAGTGGTTGCATACGTACCAATACTACTCATTTAGCATCAAAATTGAAGTTTATTTATAGCGGAATCAGTAAAGTTATTCAAAAATTTTCACCTGACTATGTTGCTATTGAACAGGTATTTATGTCTAAAAATGCCGATTCAGTCATCAAATTAGGTCAAGCACGCGGAGCAGCTATTGTTGCAGTAGTTAATCAGGAAGTGCCAGTTTTCGAATATGCTGCACGTCAGATAAAGCAAACAGTAACAGGTACCGGTAGAGCCGAAAAAAAACAAGTACAATATATGGTACGTACGTTATTAAAATTGCAGTTTAATCCACAAATTGATGCAGCAGATGCTCTCGCTATCGCTATAACTCATTGTCATATATCCTATTAATTGATACTTTAGTAAATTCATATGATAATAAATTTGTATGATGTCTTGTTACTATTTTGAGTACAATAAAAGATTTACGCAGTATCAAAGATGATATAAAATCAAAATTTTTATTTATATGATTTTATATTATTATACTTAATTAATTGACGAAATTAAGGAAGAATATAGGTGATTGGTCGTTTACGAGGTGAAATTCTGGAAAAACAACCACCGTTAGTATTAATCGAGGTACATGGTGTTGGTTATGAAGTATATATGCCAATGATTTGTTTTTATAAACTTCCTAAGATTAACCAAGAAGCAATAATTTTTATTGAATTTATAATACGTGAAAATACACAGTTATTATTCGGTTTTAGCAATACAAAACAACGCAATTTATTCCGTGAATTAATCAAGGTGAGTGGTGTTGGTCCAAAATTAGCTCTATCTATTCTTTCTAGTATATCTACAGAACAACTTATGCACTGTGTTGAATGCGATCAAATCGAATTATTAGTAAAATTACCAGGTATAGGTAAAAAAATTGCCAATCGGCTTGTCATGGAAATGAAAGATCGCTTTAAACGTATTTATAATAAGACATTAAATACAACAGGTTCTGACTGTGTGTTGAGCACTACATCGCCGTGTAGTACGTTGCAAATTCATCATGCAGCAGAAGAAGCAGTGGCAGCATTAATATCGTTAGGCTATAAACCACAAGAAGCTAATCAGATGATTGACAAAGTGATAACATCAGACGCGAATTGCGAAACTTTAATTCGTGAAGCGTTGTGTAGCGTTATGTGAGGTAGTGGATGATCGAAGTAAATCGCTTAGTTTCTAATTCTTCTTTTAATGAGGAAGACCATTTTGAGCGTGCTATGCGCCCTAAGTTGCTATCAGAATATATCGGTCAACGTCAAGTTAGAGAACAAATGGAAATCTTTATTAAAGCAGCAAAACAACGTGGTGATGCTTTAGATCATGTATTAATTTTTGGTCCACCAGGATTAGGTAAAACGACGTTAGCTCATATCATTGCTAATGAATTAGGCGTAAATTTGCGTACTACTTCAGCTCCAATACTAGAAAAAGCGGGCGATTTAGCGGCTATATTAACTAATCTTAAACCATATGATGTACTATTCATTGATGAAATACACCGTTTATCTATCGTTTTAGAAGAAATATTATACCCTGCAATGGAGGATTATCAGTTAGATATCATGATTGGACAAGGTCCAGCCGCTCGTTCTATTAAGCTCAATTTACCACCTTTTACCTTAGTCGGAGCAACGACGCGTGCAGGTTCTCTTACATCTCCCTTACGTGATCGCTTCGGTATCATACAGCGTTTAGACTTTTATGATATTACTGATTTACAGAACATTATTACTCGAAGTGCACAATTGTTGGATTTAATAATTACTAAAGAAGGTTCACTCGAAATAGCACGTCGTGCACGTGGAGCTCCGAGAATAGCCAATCGTCTATTACGCCGAGTTCGTGATGTTGCAGAAGTCACAACTAATGGTAATATAAATGGCGAAACAGCATCTATGGCTTTAGATATGTTAAATGTTGATAATTTAGGACTGGATGATATGGACCGTAAGCTTCTTTTGACTATTGTTGATAAGTTTTCGGGAGGACCGGTGGGGTTAGATAATTTAGTAGTATCAATAGGTGAAGAACGTGAAACTATCGAAAATATTATTGAACCGTTTCTAATTCAACAGGGATTTATTCAGCGTACACCACGCGGACGTACTGCCACATCTTATGCTTACAATCATTTGCGTATTAAAAAGCAACACAATAATATTAGATTGTAGATTTTTTAATAATACCTATGATAAAATTAATTATATAATACATAGAGCGGACAACTGGTATGTGGTGTATGGTGGAACAGACCGGCCTATCTACGATATCAATCATATTGAATATTCTAACTAGAATACCTACTTTTTCGGATAAAATGAGTTACGATGTGCAGTTTACATCATAAAAAATAAGCAATAAAGTTATGATGATCACCCGATAAATTTCATAGGTACTCTGCTCCGATTAGTCAATTTTATGACTTACATTAAAATAAAGAATATATGTTGAGTACTAACTCAATAGACCTGTGCTAATTACTATATCAAGATTTATTAACAATAATCATTCCGATAACCATATAAGTACAACTCTTACAATCGTTGTGCGGATCCTAAGAACTATAAATAATTTGGAGTCATTGCTAATAAATCTCAAAATGTATAGTCTCTTAAATCTATATGCACATCTTTATAATTCACAATACTAAACCCAGTTATAATGTACTGTGCGATTTATAATTCCGAGTAAAACATCAGTCGATACAAGAAACCGTGGTTCTACTAACCTTAAATAAACGCTAAATATATTATTAAGTAGAATACTATATAGCATGCATGCATGGCATGGGTTGATCGTGTTCAGTAATGAATTACGTGCTATGATGCTAATAAGCAATGAAATATTAATATAGAGTATTGCAAAAAAGCACATACAAGCATGCTAGATTATAAACTACCTCATAAACCAAGCACCAAGCTGCTATTATTGTCAAAAATATTCCACTGACTTCTCCAAGTAATATTAGTTCGATCATTGTCAACTACTTTTCTTCTCAATTAAGATGTTTTATAAATTTTTAAAGTAATATTAATTATGACATATATATGCTAAATAAGAAAAAATTTTAATAACTTTCTGATTTTATAATACTTTTTAGTTTTTTAAAATACTATATATAGTTATTAAGCCTTAGCAATTAATCAATCTTAGTAATTACTATATGTAAATTATTTAAGATAATATTATTATTTCTACAATAGAACTAATGATCTAGATTACCGATTCAATTATAATTATATAAGGGGATTTTTCTTTTGTTGTATCTATACATTGCATTGGTTATAAATACCGGCAATTTAGATTTTTTTAAAAGAATACAAACGAATAACACATGCTGCATCTTTTTTCCAAAAAGCTTTTTTAGTGAGATATCATACAGATGATCAGATTGTAGATGTTTTAATGTCAATCAAACAGTATTGAGGTTACTTTTACACTACAAATTCATAAAAAAATTTAATGATGATGATATCACGTTGAATCAATATATAATATTTTCTGCACATACATTCTTTGCGAGTTAATACAATGTATTAGTTTACTTGTAGTTAATAATACTAATTTTAGTATGATACGTAATGATTTTGATATTTGAGTTCGATTAGAATCAAGTACCGTAAGTATTTTACTATATTTTGATGAGAGATTAATATTTTTTAATATTACATGTGACTATAACTACATAAATATTTATTTAACTTTGATAAAAAAAGAAATTAATATGCTAGTAAACTTAATAGTACAATTTAATTTGTATATGTAACATTGTTACATGAATTGGTTTACAACATCAAATAATGTATTATGCTTGGTAATTAAAAGTATTTTATTTTTAAATTTTTTTTTGATTATTGTTGTTATATAATTTTCTAACATGTTGACGGTTAGGACATCAATTAAACTTATTGGATTTATTTTCTCTTCTATAATACTAATAGAATTATATTCAATTGAATTATTTTGACAGATAATGCTTTTAAACTTTATGCAGCATTGTATTTATCTAAACTAAAACGGATAACATGGATAGTCTAGAAAAAGAATGTTTTCTTATTAGACATTTTGCTAAACTCTCATTAAAAAATTTGCACAGTTCTAATATACTTAAATTTAAAAAACTTCTAGTCAAAAAACCCATAAATAGAAAAACATTAGAAACTTCTAATCCGCAGCATAATAAAATAACATTATTGCTTCGTAATGCATATATACATTTAAATATACATATATAGATTTTAAAAATATATAATTTATGGAAAGTTATTAGAACTAATTTTATAGAACCTAGCTTAGTACTAAATTTAAATCTTAAGTCTCTCAAATTAGAGTTATTAAGGACAGATAAACATATAAAAATACAACTTCTTTCAGAATGAACAAATATTTATTATTTTTATGATCCTTATACTGATGTTAAAAAACATTACGGTTTATGATTCATAACTTATTTTGTACTTAATTCTAAAATCCCAATAGCTACCGGACAATGAAATCAAGTAAGCATATCAATCCATTGATATTGGATTACAAGTTAAACTAGCTATCCATTAATGGTATGTTTCTATTACACAGTTACCTTAGAGTAATTTTAATTCTTTCGTTACAGAAATTAACATTAATAAAGATTGCTACAGCTATCTAAAATTTTTTTACGACTTCGCAAGAATATATTATTTGCTTCAGTAACTACAATAAATCAATTAAATTAATTTAATATTTTTTAAATGCTGTTTATATTTAATAATTGTGATTATTTCATCAGTGATTTATTGTTAATTGTCTTAAATTGAGAAGGACTTAAAAGATCTTAATAAGATAAATATCAATCCAACAAAAAAAAGAAGTAAGTAAGAAATTTTCTCAAAACTTAAATTAAAATTAACAGATAATCTTCACAATTAATATTAGTATGATATTATAAATAATGTAGAACATAGTGGAAAGATTCAATCAATTAAAATTGACGAAATAATTTTTTTAAAACATACATAGTTTAAAATTATTTTTAATTTTTTAATATCTTAGATTCTTTAAAAAATCATACATACAATTATGTAAATTGCTTATTCTAAAAGGCAACTTATGAAAACTAGAAAAACAAGCAACATAAAAAATAAAATTGAATTTGTTCCAGTTTTTAAAAGTTCCTTTTTACGCCCAAAATACTGGTTCAGTTGGCTAGTAATTAGTTTCTTAATATGTATGTCTATGTTATCTGTTAAAATACGTGATCCTATTTTAAATGTATTAGGAAAATTAATTAGCAAATTAGCAAAAAATGCGCGTCGTCGAGCACGTATTAATCTTTATTATTGCTTACCCGAACTGAATGAAGTACAACGTGAACAGATTATTGAAAATATGTTTTCTACTGCATTACAGGCTATAGTTATGATGGTAGAGTTAGCTCTATACAACTCGAAAAATTTACGTAAACGTATAGAATGGTATGGTCGTGAAATCATTGATGCATTAAAAAATAAAAAAGAAAATGTTATATTTCTTGTACCTCATGGTTGGAGTGTAGATATGCCAGCTATGTTATTAGCTTCTGAAGGTAAGATGATGGCTGCCATGTTCCATCATCAAAGTGATTTGTTGATAGACTATTTATGGAATACTATACGCCGTCGCTTTGGAGGTCGCATGCATGCTCGCAAAGATGGCATAAAACCTTTTGTTAATTCTATACGTCAAGGTTATTACGGTTACTATTTACCCGATCAAGATTATGGAACCGAAAATAGTGAATTCGTAGATTTTTTTGCTACTTATAAAGCCACATTGACTGTCTTAGGTCGTCTCATGAAAGTATGTCATGCATGTATAGTTCCAATGTTTCCAGTATATAATAGTATGACACATCGTCTAGAGATTTATGTACGTCCAGCAATGAATGATCTCTTAAGCGCTGATAATAAAACATTAGCTCGTCGTGTAAATGAAGAGATAGAAAAATTTGTACGACCTTTTCCTGAACAATATACCTGGGTTTTAAAGTTGTTAAAGACACGAAAACAAGGAGAGATAGAACCCTATGCGCGTAATGATTTATATCCATTAAAATAGAGCATTCATTGGTTTCAATTCATCAACGTCTAATTGATTTATTTATTAACTATTTTTCTATTTTAAATAAAATTTATATTTATGTAATAAATATAAATTTAGTTATTCATATATAAAGACAGGCTTAATAAATTTTTTAAAAATAAATCGAAAAATCAAAAATTACACTCAACATTGCTGTAGATATAAAAGACCGATAGTATTAGCAATATCTATCTTGCCATTACATCACCTTGAGTGACCGTTAGTAAATTATCTGATAAAAAATCTTTTCCTTTGCTAAAGGCAAAGTACCATAAAAAGCTCATATATTATTACTACTATCGAAATACAGCAGTATCTATCCCACGATAGAGTGAGATCAAGTTTATAATTTACCTTTACATGGCATGATGTGGCAAATCGGTAAGTACGATGTGATACGTAAAGTCATTAATGCAATTCATTAAAATAGAAATTATCTGTTGCATATTTCAACATCTCATATTAAAAATATTATTAGAAATATGAGTAACATGAATTTTTGTACTTAAAAATACTTTAGCTAATAGCGATACAGTTACTACTGCATATTAATTAATAGCAGTTTCTGCTGATACCTTTACAATATTAGTACTATTTGGAAAAGCTTTATTCATTCATTACTACATTTTATATAGCAATCAGATTAATAATCATCAATTATATCATTTGAGTAGTAGTAATAATAGCATGATTTAATTAATAAGGATGACGAATTAATTTTTTAAATTTCTATTAAGTTAGCACAAAAATATGTATGTTTTATTATTAAATAGAACTACGTCGACACTAACTTTTTTGAGAACTCTTATGCACTACTTTTAGAACTTTCAGTTTTATATACTCATCGTCGAATAACAAAATATCGTTTCGAATATATATTTTAAAAAGTTTTTGTAATTGACACTAATTTTTTGTTTATCTGATTGACTTTGATGTAAATTTGCATTTAGCAAATATTTAACTCCAATTTATAAAAATATCTTCTTTTCTTTAAAAGTCAAAATTGTATCTTATAGTTTTGTACATCAACTAAAATAGCTATATAATGACTTAATTTTATTTTACGCCCTATATGTACTTACATGAATAGACTTTTAAAAATTGTGATCAATATTAGTAGTTAATTTCAAAATTATAATGTTCTTAGTTCTTCTAACATGTTTATGCATAGAAGACTCCATTAATCACCTATTCTTATGTAGAATGAAAATACCTTTCCATCACATATTGAATATGATCATGAATAGTTCTAAACTTCAAATTTAGAATACAGATATATTTATTTTTTTAATTGTAATTTTGGCATACTATCTAATATTGAAAAATATGGTTCTTGTTATGTTTTAATTTGATGTAGGTACTTGTAATATTAATATATCGTATATTTATATTAAGTTATTTATGCTTGTATAATTTTTAACACTTTTCTGTCGATATGGAAATAGTTCTTTTATAAATATATTTTTTAAAAAAAACTGCTATTATCAATGCTTATAAATGTCATAGTTAAATATTAAACATAACAAGTCTAAAACTAAGCTTCTATGTAAATAATAAGTTTAATTGATCAATATTGCTTATTAAACTCTATAATTTAATAATAATATTAAGCATAACTGACACTTTTTAAAAAATCTACTTAATTGCAATAAAAAATAAATTTCAAAATTTATAAAGTTAGTTATTTTCATCGTTAAAAGATATTTATTTAGACAACACTACAAATACAATATCCACGTGCAATCATGTACGTTATTAATTTAATCTTAAAATATATTTAAAATATTGCGAAAATTTTAATACATCTTATTTACTGCCATTGATCTATAATTATTTTGTTTTTTAAGTTTTGATGTTATAAAAACACACCTTTTATTTCTTGGAATACACAATTTATATTAACTGGAAGTTAAAATTGAACAAATTGATATTGTTATCTTTCAATGTATTTACATATTTAATTTATAATATCTATTAATTAAAAGCATACATTAAGGTTAGTTATACTTTTAAGAATTGAACTATATGTAATGTACATTTATTTTTTTAAGATCGCTTATAAAAGTTACAGTTGTAATATTATAAAAATAAATATAAACATTTTAGTAATCTGATTGCGAATAAATTTACTACTATTGAGTTAAATTAAAATACCAAAAATACTTATACAAATACTTTAACTACATCTATCCTACATTAAGAATATTATATCAGATTTATGTCCAAATAAGCAAGAAACATACTGTACTTAAAAATAAGAAAATATAAGTATTAGTAATTTATATGTAATCATAAGAATAATACTCATATATGCGTACAGTAAGGAGGAAAAGCAAAATGACATTTGTAGAAATAGCCGAAGCATGTGATTTGGTAATTTTCGGTGCTAAAGGTGATCTTGCACGACGAAAATTATTACCTTCATTATATCAATTAGAAAAAGCTACTCAAATGCATGTAGCTACACGTATTATTGGAGTAGGACGTGCAGATTGGAATAAGGAAGAATATATAAAAGTAGTACGTGAAGCGTTAGAAAATTTTATGCAAGAAAAAATTGACGAAACAGTATGGTTTAATCTTAGTAGACGTCTAGATTTCTGCAATTTAGATGTTAATCAAACTTCACATTTTGCCAAACTAGGCAAAATGCTTGATCAAAAAAATCGAATTACTATTAATTATTTTGCTATGCCACCATCTACTTTTGCTAATATTTGTAAGGGCTTAGGCAATGCAAAACTTAACTCTAAACCAACACGTGTAGTAATGGAAAAGCCTCTTGGAACCTCTTTGCTAACATCACAAGAAATCAATAATAATGTCGGAAAATTTTTTGAAGAAAGTCAAGTTTTTCGTATAGATCATTATCTTGGTAAAGAAACAGTACTCAATCTACTTGCATTACGATTCGCAAATTCCATTTTTATTAATAATTGGGATAATCGTGCTATTGATCATGTACAGATAACTGTAGCAGAAAAAGTAGGCATAGAAGGTCGTTGGGGTTATTTCGATAAAGTCGGTCAAATGCGTGATATGATTCAAAATCACTTACTTCAGATACTGAGCATGATTGCGATGTCCCCATTATCGGATCTGAGTGCTGATGCAATACGTGATGAAAAAGTTAAAGTTCTTAATTCATTGCGTTTCATTGATCATAAAAATGTGCTTGAAAAGACTGTACGTGGTCAATACACTGCTGGTTATATACAAGGAAAACAAGTGCCTGGTTATCTAGAAGAAAAAGGTGCAAACAAACTGAGCAATACTGAAACGTTTGTAGCTATTCGTGTTGATATTGATAATTGGCGTTGGGCAGGAGTCCCATTCTATCTACGTACCGGTAAACGTTTACCAACAAAGTGCTCAGAAGTAGTAGTATACTTTAAAAGTCCACAAATTAATCTATTTAAAGATTCGTATACTAAATTACCGAAAAATAAATTAACTATTCGTTTACAACCAGATGAAGGGGTCGATATAGAAATTTTAAATAAAGTACCAGGGCTTGATCATAAACATAAATTACAGACTACTAAATTAGATTTAAGTTATTCGCAAACTTTTAATCAATCACATTTAGCTGATGCGTATGAACGTCTTTTATTAGAAAATATGCGAGGTATTCAAGCACTTTTTGTTCGTCGTGATGAAGTAGAAGCAGCTTGGAGTTGGGTTGATTCAATTATTAATGCATGGAGTGTAAACGCAGATTCACTAGAATCATATAAAGCGGGCACCTGGGGACCCATATCTTCTATGACAATGATTACTCGAGATGGTCGTTGTTGGAATGAATTTCAATAATAAAATTTAACAATCAAATTTTCGAATAGAAATTCATTAAATATTCATTGGTAATTTTAAATTTTATATTATTTTAATTTATTTAAGTGGAGTATAGATATAATTATCATTACATACAAAGAAAAACCTATACAATTTACTACTGTATCTTATGTGAATTTGATTAATACTATAGCTATGAATTACAATTCAGAGAATATATATATTTTAACTAAAGATAAAGAATTAATTGTTTACTTAACACAAATTGCATACATAAAATATATTTTCTAATTTTTATAAGAAAATATATGAATTTTTCTAAAACTTATTTAGAGTTAAGTATACATATATGTAGCTATACAAATATTAATAAAATGTAAAATTTTGAGATAGTCGAATAAAAATTATTGAAATTGTATTAAATTTTTTATAATCTTTTGTAGTTATTATAATATTAATGAAATATTCATATATATTTATTTTATTAAAAAAGAAATAATCTCATAAAAATGTAATTTCTATTATTTATTAAAAATTAAAATTTCTTATAAATAAAAGTAAAAACCACAGATATTAGAAACTCATATTACTATTACATTATTGGAATAATATATGTAAGAATAATTTAGAAAATTAATTTTCTCTTTCTATCTTTTAAAAGGACTATTTGTATTTAATTTAATATAAACGTAGTGTTATAGATCTATCTTTAATAGATCGCAAAATCTTAAAAATCATTTTTTATGATATATTTTAAAAAATTATTTATTACTACTAAATCCTTTTCAATGCATTGTTTCTTATATTTAACTTCTTTAATTTAAATATTATTAAATAATATTTATTAAGAAATATTTCGTTAATGAATATTATCCAATACGTAGATTACAACAATAACTATATTATAGTTATTGCATTTAATAAGTTGAATTTTTTAATTTAAAAGGTATTTATTTTGATTTAAAAATCAATATTTTTATTATTTTTAATCAAATTGAAATAAAAGAAAAAATATTTATTTTTCTTTTATAATGTATAATAATACAAAGATTATATTGAATATGTTATGATGTTTTACTATCATAAATACGATATTTGAATTACAACAACTCTAATTTGTATATATGAATATTGATAAATAATTATATTGACATCTCTATGTGATTTGATTATTATCTTAATAATAACATAAACGTTTTACGCTGATTATTTTGAATTTATCAACATTTAAATATGTTACACATATATTTAGATATTATTTGTCTCTATGTAAATTGACTAAAAATGATCTATCAATATTATTTGATATAATCTATATTATTTTCTAAATAAATCTATTTTTGATCACAATATCATATTTTATATTATAGAATATTCATAACATTAAATATATAACAAGATATTAAAATCTATTCGTTAATAAAATATATTTTTTATTATTTTATATTTAATACTAGTATTATTAAATAGGTGGTATAATGTAAAAATTAAAGATATATCCGTATGTTCAATCTATAATAACAAAAAATTAAATAGTATTTCGTAATGTGCTCATTATACTGAAATAAGTATTCATGATTAATTGAATTGGTAAATCTGTTATAATTAGGAAATCTCATGGAAAATCAACTTAAGTTGAAAAGCAGTAAAGAGGTCATCTTATTTCTGGCAGAACGTTTTCCGCAATGTTTTAGCATAAAAAGTGAAGTGCGTCCGCTTAAAATAGGGATTTTTCAGGATATAATAGAACGTATTCAAGATGAAAATAAGATGAGTAAAACACAATTACGTGCAGCATTACGTCTGTATACCTCGAGCTGGCGTTACCTGTATTGCATTAAAATTGGTGTGAATCGCATCGATCTTGATGGTAACATTTGTGGTGTTTTAAACAAACAACATGTTGAATATGCGCGTAAAAAATTAGAAGAAGCAAAATTGCGTGTTCGAACACAGCGTGAGTATCTTAAAAATAAGAAACGAGCAGTTTTTGAAAACGCGACAAATCAAAATAATCACGATCGTTTAAATACATCTGTCATGCCATACGACAAAAATATATCGCCACTCCATCAATCTAAAGTAAAATGTTCAGATATTATATCGAATATTTCTAATAATATTGATCAAAATTTATTATATAAACCTTTCATTGATATTACAACATTACAAGTTGGACAAAATGTCAAAATAAAAGTTGGAAAAGACATCGTGGATGCGACAATTATTGAAATTACTAAAGATGATATTCGCGTAAGATTAGAATCTGGTATGTCTATTATTGTACATACAGAACATTTACAAGCATAATTTACAAAAAAAACAGGTTAGTAATATTTTACTAACAATCATATTATATATTGTGTGTAATATGAAAATTTCTATAATTTAATTGGTAAGAAATGTAAAATAAAATCACTATACTCAATTATAATATAAAAAAATTTAACTTTTTAATATTTTCCAAATGTTAAAAAAATTTCCATTTTAATTAATAACCATTAGTTACTATTAGTGATACTTGTATTTACGAACTTATGTTCAACTAATATTGAACATATTTATTTGTTCTAAAAATATTTTTCATAAATAATTATATATACGCATGAAAAACTATTATAAATAATATTTTTAAATGATACATTATAAAGTAGAATGTCTAATATAAATATGAAATATATATTGAAAAGTAGCGAAACATTATTTTTAATTTAAAGATTAAGAAACATCTTAAATATTTTTTCTTAATCATATTAATATTTATAAATATAAAATTGATTAGAAATGTATTAAATTTCTTTTTTGTAGTTTTTGTATATTTTAAATTAATTTGCAATAATGAATGTTAACTAAGGTACTTTTTTATATCTCTATAATTGTTATATACTATTCATTACTAATGCTTACTGAAAAGTAAAACATATATATAAATGTATTTTGGATATTTAAAAGGTCCATATATTATGAATCGCATTTTTCTTTTTTTAATTACTCATTTATCAGTGATGCTTGTTTTTGGATTGTTTCTTAATTTAATTGGAATACAATCAAATAATATTCAAAATTTGCTTATTATATCGTCTTGTTTAGGATTTAGCGGTTCTTTTATCTCACTATTACTCTCTAAGTCTATGGCCTTACGTGCTGTTAATGGCGTAATTATTGAATACGCACATGATGAAAGCGAACACTGGTTAATAAAAACAGTCAGTTGTCAAGCTAAACAAACTGGAATTAAAATGCCTCAACTAGCAATTTATCAAGCAAAGAATATTAATGCGTTTTCTACTGGTTTTCGTCGTAATTCATCACTCATTGCTGTGTCAAGTGGGTTGTTGAAACATATGAACTATGATGAAACTGAAGCAGTAATTGCTCATGAAATTTCTCACATTGCTAATGGTGATATGGTTACTATGGGTTTAATTCAAGGTATTGTGAATACGTTTGTTATCTTTTTTGCTGGTCTTATGGTGAAAAAAATAACATTTAGTCCTGTATCAATTCGTTGCAATAGTGCAATAGAAAATGATGCACGAATTAAATCATTAGGTTATATTATTGTAACAATAATACTAGAACTAATATTTGGCATGCTTGCTACTATGATTGTAATGTGGTTTTCACGCCATCGAGAATTTTATGCCGATGCACATGCAGCCAAATTAGTCGGATCCAAAAAGATGATTGCTGCATTACAGCGTTTAAATATTAGCAGTGAGCCGCCACAAGAACCACAAAATATCATAGTTTTTTGTATTAATGGTAAAAAAACAAAATCGATATTTGAATGTTTTATGTCGCACCCTGCTCTTAAAAAACGTATCAAAACATTGCTTAGATCTAAAGATATGGATTAGCGCTGCTACCTATATTATGTTACTTAATTTTTATTCATTAAATATTGATTAAAATATACCAAAATAACAGAGAAAATAATAAAAAGAAAATCAATGTATTTACAATAGATATAATATAAACAGTGTGATATGTTGTAATTATATGCCGAGTACACTTGTCAAACACCTTAAAATACTAATAACAAAAAACTTTTTATAATCAATATTGAATCAATACGATGAAGCAATAACCACATACAGCTAAATGTTAACAGCAAAGGAATGCAACCAGACATTAGTTTATCTAAAATAGTTTGTACGGTCGTCATTGTTATTTTACTATTTTTATCTGTGATGCGCAAAACTACAACAAGTATATTAGCATGATTACGCTTATGAACAACTGTGCCCATAATAAAAACACCCAGAATTGATGCTCCTTCAGTAATTTTTTTAAGAAGTTTTCTTGTATGTCGTTTGTGATATTAATACTTTTACGATAACCGTACATTATCATCGTAATATCGAATTACAATACGAATTGTATTAAAAATAAAATCGCACGGAGAATGTTTCCGTTTATTGCTAGACTTGCTTCAAAAACTGAAAAAATTGGACGAATAATACCCCAAAAATTGGATTACCAACACTAGCTAAAGGGCCCATCAATGATACTTTTATTGCAATGATTACATCATCATGAATTATCTCGCCAATTATTAGCGCGATGTTTTTCCATTGCCGTCGTAATGGCTAGTATTAGTAGAACTGTGTAAGGATGTTGTGTATTAAAAAATTGCAGATCATGTTTAATTGCTTGTTTACGATGTCGTCGTTTTTTGTGTAAACACTGTGAATGACTGGTACCATTGAGCAGTAAAACCTAAAGCTTGCATTTGTTAAAATTCTAAGAACCTTGAAATGAATTTGAGCAAATCATTACACTTCGAATATCGTGTAGCGTAAGTGTTTTAGAACTAGTCATTTACACACCATCATTTTAATTTTTATTTCAATCCTGTGCACCATCCAAAAAATGGTTGCAAGTATCATTAGTACGGTTATATTTATCTGTGACTTGAATGTACAACATTGCCATAACTGTAACGATTACACTCAATGCAACAAAATTAAAATTAGTGAAAGCAGTTGTTACAAAACCAAGATAAAAAAAGGCATTAGATAACACAAACGTATGATATTCATAACTATTTCATAACCTATAATCACAATTATACCACTACTGACATTTAAAGCATTAATAAAAACCATAGCAATAGACTTTAAAAATATATTTAGCACATTAGTTCCATAAAAAAATAACTATAATCAAAGTAGTTAGAGCAATCCGCATTGTTTGTAAAAATATAGTAGACATATGAATCTAAGAAATAGCGCCTAAATTAAATTTTATAGCTATTATATCAGTAACATGTTGAAATATAATAATAAATATACGTTCAATAATTGTTAACACTTGACTAACGACAGACAATGGAATTCCTAACGCAATACTAGTACTAATATTTTGCCATTCACTAATTACTAAAATAGTTCAGATAATAGAAGCTAATGCAACGTCAGAAGCAATAGATGCACTTATTTTGGTTCATCTTAATACAATTATTTCTAATATACTTCCTACCTATAATAACTCCAGTCTTGATATCTCCTAGAACACTACCTATAGATAGATTATTAATAATAATAAGCTAAGTAGGACTATAAATTAATCTTCTTTTTAAGTCTATCATATTTACTTTGGAATCATTGGAAATTTTACGTACTTTAAGTTCTCTCCCACGTCGATTAAGTCGATAACATGCTGATATTTCTTCTTTATTGATAGATGGTATATTATTAATTTGAGTGTTTCTTTTTTGAAAAGCCATCCCAACCATATTAACTTATTTAATCTCTATAGCTTTTTCTACGATTCGAAAAATATCTATTGGATAAGAAAATAATAAGATCACTCGATCTTGACTATATTTAGTATGATTCTAAATTCCACCATCTTATCTAGATTAACTACGAGTACAGTTATAAGAGAAGAGGAAGAACTATCTGCATAATAAATATTTTTCATATATGATCACTAGCAAACTCATCATTTACTGAAATAATTCTTGTAATATTGATTTCTCTAACCCAACGTGTTGAAATTTGTCCATGAATTAAACAATCCTCAATACAGACAAGATTAAGTTTCATATGTTGGTTCTGTTTGTGTTGGTATTCTTCTACATTTTTTGTTCTTGCTTAGATCTTCTTATCTTACAGACTTGAGATGCTTCTGAAGCAATGCGTGTAGCAGATGTAGTTTTTAGAGATTTTATATTTTTACGACTAGCTTCAATGGCGAGATGAACAAGCTTTTCTATCGAGATAATACGATCTCATTTCATTAAAATTTTTAGTAATATTAGTATATTGATTCCATCAATATAACGTTATACATAAGTTGATCGATAGAAATACGTCTATTTTCATTGAAAGGGCTACCTGCCCATCCATGTATCGACTAAAAACAATATTCCTTGAGAAGGATTGAGAATGATTAATTGTTCTGTGTACTTTTTAAATAATATATCTACATTTTCGTTAGGCAAAAATTTACCCATATAAGATTCTTTTGTTTACGGAGTACCACCTCGTTGTACTAAGCAAATTTTTTTCCATTTCACCATGTGTACAAATTATAATGGCAATTGTCACTTGATATCTCTGTCCTTATGACATGTTTATATAAGATAAACGGGAAGAAAAGAACATGTAAATATATTATTCTAATCTAATTCAAAAAAAATCATTAAGAAAAAATATTCTAATATAAAACATGTTAATACAATTTATTATTGGTAATAAGATAAATATATTATATATATATTTACTCATTTTCACATATGCAAAAATTGCATTTTCACTAACTATGCTAATGTAGGATGATTATTTATAAATAAAAAAATTTTAATGTTTTAAGTTCATGAACATATTATTAATTACTACTATTATTACTAATAC
The DNA here is from genome assembly GCF_000971765.1 of Candidatus Pantoea carbekii. GTDB lineage: Bacteria > Pseudomonadota > Gammaproteobacteria > Enterobacterales > Enterobacteriaceae > Pantoea_A > Pantoea_A carbekii. The sequence goes on from NZ_CP010907.1 coordinate 334,669, forward strand.
TTCTTACTTTATTATCATCTCTCAGCGCATCTTTTAACTATTATCAAAATAGTTTAGTCTACTTTCAGCGTTTTCTAACCTATGCTGTAATATTATCAGTTGTATTATTATTGGTTAAAGGTGGTTGTCTCATTGTACTATTCAGACCCGTTTGTTTCGCCCTGGATTTCTGCAAGGAGTCATTGATGGAATTTTTTTCAAAACCCTCAATGTGGGCGGGGTTACTTACATTAGTTATATTAGAGATTGTTTTATGTGTTGATAATTTGGTATTTATTGCCATTTTAACAGATAAACTTTTACCAAATCAACGTGATAAGGCTCGATTAATTGGTCTAACACTCGCTTTTTTTGCACGAATAGCTTTGCTATCATTTATCTCTTGGATTGTGACTCTTACAAGACCTTTGTTCATAATAAGTAAATTTAGTTTTTCTGGCAGAGATTTAATTCTTTTGATTGGCGGTTTATTTCTTTTATTCAAAGCAACAATGGAATTACATGAACGTTTAGAAAGTCATGATCTTGAACATCAAATGGATAAAAACTATGCGAGTTTCTGGGCAGTAGTAATACAAATTGTAGTGTTAGATGCAATATTTTCGTTAGACGCAGTAATTACCGCTGTTGGTATGGTAAATAATCTATCGGTTATGATGATTGCAGTAGTAATTGCCATGAGTATCATGTTACTAGCTTTCAAACCATTAACGCGTTTTGTTAATGCACACCCCACAGTGGTGGTCTTGTGTTTAAGTTTTTTACTAATGATTGGCTTATCACTAATGGCACAAGGGTTTGGTTTTAATATCCCCAAAGGTTATATTTATGTAGCTATTGGTTTTTCGATTATTATTGAATTATTTAATCAAATTGCACGACGTAATTTTCTACGCCATCATGCACGCCGTCCAATGCGTGAACGTACCGCTGAAGCAATTCTGCGTCTGATGGGTAGTGTAAGGCAACGTAATCAACCAATAATTAATGAAGAAGAAGTGTTAGTACAAGTAATGCATCAGCAACCTTTTAAAGATGAAGAACGTGATATGATGAAAGGTGTATTAACACTCTCACAGCGTTCAATTCGTAATATTATGACACCACGCAGTGATATTTCTTGGGTTGACGTTTCGCGTCCACTAGATGAGATTCGTATTCAGATTTTAGATACACCACATAGCCTATTTCCAGTCTGTTGCGGTGAATTGGATAATATTATTGGAGTAGTAAGAGCTAAAGAACTTTTAGTTGCACTAGAAAATACTGTAGATGTTTCAATATTTGCTTCTAAATCACCTGCTATACTTGTACAAGAAACACTAGATTCAATCAACCTACTCAGTGTATTGCGTGGTGCAAAGGGTAAATGTGTTATTGTAATCAATGAGTTTAGTAAAATACAAGGATTAATTACTCCTCTAGATGTATTAGAAGCAATTGCTGGTGAATTTCCAGACGAAGATGAGACCTTAGATATCACGAATACCTAATAGATATAATCTAGAACATCACATAACACACATTAGACACTTCTATATTAATATAGTTGAACAATTTTTACGATCATTTAATAAGTTCATGATTTGAAAAAATATTTTCATTTATAAATATTTTCATGATTCTAGCATTTAAAAGATCTGTAATATACAAGATATATCATTAATTCTATACTTAAAAAATATTTGATATTTATCAAATAATATTTTATTAATTTGTAATTCAATTTTAAAATTTATATTTAGTATTAGCGTCAATGTGTAAAATGCGATTTACTTTATTAAACGTTTCTTCATATTCCTGTTCAAGTATGCTATCTGCTACTAATCCACTACCTGCTGAACAATAAAGGTGCTGTTTTTCCGCAATTAATGTACGGATAGCAATACTGCTATCCATTCTACCACATAAACTAATATAACCAATGCTACCACACCAAGCATTGCGACGATTTGGCTCTAACTCCTCTATGATCTCCATGGCACGAATTTTGGGCGCCCCAGTAATAGAACCGCCAGGAAAGCAAGCTCGCAATAAATCTACAGGAAAAAACGTCTGTAATAAACGGGCCCGTATAGTACTAACTAAATGATGAACTGCTGCAAAAGACTCTACTATAAACAATTCTGGTACATGTACGCTGTTAGTTACAGCTATGCGACTGAGATCGTTACGCATTAAGTCGACAATCATTAGATTTTCTGCGCGATCTTTTTCAGCATTAGCAAGTTTTTTAATTTGTTTGATATCATTTATTGGATCTAATAGACGCGGTAAAGTTCCTTTAATGGGTCGTGTTTCAATTTCTCCTTTTTGGAGAAAAAGAAAACGTTCTGGCGATAAACTCATCACTACACTCATTGGTAATCTTATAAACGCACTAAAAGGAGCACAGTTACGCCGGTTAAAGTTCAAGAAAGCATGCCATTCATTGCCAGTATAAGTTGCTTGAAAACGCTGTGCTAAATTAACTTGATAACATTCACCTTTTTCAATATATTTTTTCACTTTATAAAATCGGCTAGTATAACCCTTAAAATTCATGTTGCTGTGCCATCTGCTAGTTAATCTAAAAGATATAGTCTTAGTTTTAGCTTGAGCTAAAAGCCACTTCCAGCGTGCATTCGCATCATTAAGCGATACTAATGTAAGTTTTTTTAAACAATGATCAGCAATCAATGCCCAATCATAAATTCCTACTGCCATATCAGGCGTTGACAGATCTTGTTTTGCTAACTTGGGCAGTTTTTCAAAGCGTCGTGCAAGATCGTAACCAAATAGCCCTATTGCACCTCCTTGAAAAGGTAATGCATCGTTAAAAAGAGGAGTTACTCCTATCATATCGCATTCTCTACGTACAATTAATAAAGGATCTTCATTAGACTGTAGAACACTACCACCTTTTACAATTGTTGTTATATTTCCGTATGTCGTAAGCATAACAAGAGGGTCAGCAGTAAGAATGTCAAATCGGCTATATACATGATTAGCGTGCCCTGAAGTAAGTAACATTGCCCAGGGTTGATTAGCAAGAACGGAAAAATTATGTAATGCTGCGTAAGCAGTATAGTTTAAAATATAAGTTTTAATAGTCACGTGATGAATTACTTTACTCCACCCATTAATTAGCAAGCTATATTTTGTATTTTTGTCTCAGTCTGCTTTATAGAAAATTCTTGCTATTGAAATTAATACATGAAGAAAGTCTTACCGTTATCAATTTACATACCCACAGCATGATAATAAATCATATATAATGATCAACAGCTTAAAGAATATATTTTTTATTTGAATTTATATTATATTTAGATTGACGTATAGAGTCTAAATATAGTTTATATAATGTAATATGCCTTTAATTGTATGTATGTGTTTTAAATTTAATACATATTAAAATAATATTATTTATATACATTGTATACGTAGCAATTTTTTGGCATGTAATTATGGTCAGATTGAAGTATAATCATGTAATATCTATGTATATTAAACTAATTAATATTATCAGTTAAATTATATGATCAATTTAATTAATCGGTATAGTTTATCAGTATAGTGCATATGATAGTATAGTTATACTATTTTGATGAACTAAAATATTTAAAAATCAATTTTTGATGTTACTATACAATAAAAAAATAAAAATTGTAGGTGTTTATCATACTATGTCTATTAAAATTTTAGCCTTAGATACTACTACAGAAGCTCATTCAGTTGCATTAATAAATAATGAGAAAATTGATGCACGTTTTGAAATTGCTCCCCGTTTGCATACGCAACGTATTCTTCCAATAATCAAAGAATTATTGTATAAGCAAAATATGAGATTAGGTGAAATTGACTTATTAGCTTTTGGCCACGGTCCTGGTAGCTTTACAGGTATACGTATTGCAATTAGCATTACACAGGGACTAGCTTTAGGTGCACACCTTCCAATTGTTGGTATATCTTCTTTAGTTACAATGGCACAAAGTGCTTGGAACCAAATAGCAGCTACCCACGTTCTTGCAGGAATTAATGCACGTATGGGAGAAATTTATTGGGCTGAATATCAACGTAATGATCAGGGTATTTGGACAGGTAAAGAAACAATATTATCAATAAAAATAGTCCTATCACGTATTGCTACTCTGAAAGGAAAATGGGCTATAGTTGGTAATATCTGGAAAATTTATCCAGAACTATCAAAGACAGTACCTGATCTGCAGCTCATAGAGACAAACATAATATTACCTATCGCAAAGGATATGTTACCTTTAGCCTCTAGAGCTTGGCAACGTAGGGAAATTAAAAAAGTAGAAGATGCTATTCCAGTATATTTACGGAATGAGATTGCATGGGCAAAGAACCCTAATCCTTGAATAAGATTAATACCTTTAAATCTAACTGATCGAAGATTCTTAATTTTAGTTCGATAAAATTTAGCAGCTAATTTTTCACCTAAATGTAATATATATTAATAAATAAAAAATTTAAAATGATTCAGTATAGCATATCAATGTTTAAATCATGTAATATTGTTATGTACTACACGTTATTTATATAATTAATAGATTAACATATTTTTTTTGATAAGAATAACTAATTTTACAAAATTACATTAATTATATAGTGTATAATCGTATACTAATGATTTCAAAATTTACCGATAAAACAAAAAGTAATATATTATAACTATAATTAGATAATAATTTAGCTAAACAAATAATATAAAGATTATTAATACACATTATAAATATACTCTTTAGCATATCTGAAAATGTTATTTAATAATAATGTCTTCAGTTTCAGGCAAAATAACATTTAATTCTAATATAAAGATATCGTCTCCTTTTTGATCTAGTTGTACAGTGACCATATCTGGATCAATTTTTACATACTTACAGATTACTTCTAGTATATCACGTTTCAATTGAGTCAAATAATGAGGTTGACTATTGTCTTTTCTGCGTTCAGCTACGATAATTTGCAGCCTTTCCTTGGCTATGGAAGCTGTATTCTTTTTATGAGATAAAAAAAAATCAAGTAATACCATGATTTATACTCTGAATAAGCGTTTTAGAAAACCCTTCTTCTCTTCTCCAACAAAACGAAAGGGGTATTGTTCACCAAGTAAGCGCTCTACGGTATCAGTATAAGCTTTTCCAGCGTTAGAATTACTATCAAGTGTTATTGGTTCGCCTTGATTAGACGCACGAAGTACAGATTGATCTTCTGGTATGACACCGACTAATGGAATACGTAAAATGCTTAACACATCTTCTATGCTTAACATATCACCTCGAATCACACGACTGGGATTATAACGAGTTAAGAGCAAATGTTCTTTAACTGGTGCATTGCCTTTCTCTGCTCGACGAGATTTAGAGGAAATAATTCCAAGAATACGATCAGAATCACGCACAGAAGATATTTCAGGATTAGTTGTAATAATTGCTTCATCAGCAAAATAAAGTGCCATCAATGCACCAGTTTCAATACCTGCTGGAGAATCACAAATAATAAATTCAAATTCCATTAGTTCTAAATCATTGAGAATCTTCTCAACGCCTTTTCGAGTTAAGGCATCTTTGTCACGAGTTTGTGAAGCAGGCAGTATATATAGCTGTTGAATACGTTTATCAGCGATCAAAGCCTGATTCAATATAGCATCACCCTGAATAACATTTATAAAATCGTATACTACACGACGTTCACAACCCATAACTAAATCAAGATTTCTTAGTCCAATATCAAAATCGATTACAACAGTTTTTTTTCCCTTTTGTGCTAACCCCGTGGCAATGGCAGCACTTGATGTAGTTTTGCCAACGCCGCCTTTACCTGATGTAACTACAATGATGCGTGCCATAAATATTCATTTCCTTAACAATGGAGAATAAAGAAAAGAAGCTTAATTTTAATTAAGTGTTTGTATAGCAAGTACGCCGTCTTGAAGGTACAAACGTGCTGCAGTACTAAAAAACTTACCTGGAATTTGATCCATAGTCCAATATTCTCCAGCGATGGAAACTAACTCTGCAGCAAGATTAGTACAAAAAATCTGGCATTTAAAATCGCCACTCGCTCCCGCTAATACACGACCACGCATAATACCGTAAATATGAACGTTACCATCAGCGACTAGTTCAGCACCGGCGCTAACATTGTTAATAACGATAAGATCAGTATTACGAGCATAAATTTGTTGACCTGAACGTACTAGAGTATTAATAATACGTGCTTTATTAGTCTCTTGATTATGATCGTTAACTAAATTAGATTTAGTACTATCTGTTGTTTTGAAAACAACTTTACCTTCACATAATACTGGCAGACCGGCACTCGCAATTATTTTTTTTAATGTCTCATCCTTACAACCACTTACACCGATAATACGTAGCCCTGTTGCGCTAACTGCTTGTTGTATTTGTAACCAGTTAATATCACCGCTTAATGTGGAGATATTGAGTACTATAGGTGCATTCTGCAAAAACTTAGGTGCTTGGTTAATTTTTTCTTGTATAGCTTGCCGGATAATCTCAGGTTGCGATTGGTGCAGATGAACGACTGATAAGGTAAAATTGCTTCCTTTAAAATCAATTGGCGATTTCGACATCTGTCTTATGCGTTCCTATTTTTACGATTATTTAGATATTCAACAACATCTAAATAATCAATATTTAAGAGTTTTCAAAACATATTATAATTATTATTTAAGTTCAAACAAGTAAAGCTATCTGCTAAAGTGATATAAAAAAATATTTTTATATCGTTTTTATATGATCTTTATAAAAATTTTTTTTAAAAAAACTGAGAAAAATTTTCAAAATATATTTTTTCGACATTTTTTTAATGATAAACGTTAAATTATAATTAATTTAACTTTAAATTAATTATAATTGATATTTAGTAAAGTCAGATCTATATTTAAACGAACTACGCGATTAATGTAATAATTTATGTATTTTTCTGAAATTTTATATTATTATCAATATAATAAAGAATTTTTTTTCTGTTGTTAAATAACGTTTTGAGCTTCTGACACTATGAACATCTAATAGATTAGATTTATATTTTATAATTTTTTATGACACAATAAAAATTATAAAATATTTAATCTCGATTAAATTAACCAAAATTATTTCTTGTAAAATTAATACAATTTTCACATAGATTCAGTCTATTACCAGCATATTGAAAAATCGAAATATCTATTTGATATATTATGTTGTAAATTAAATTCATGTAAGATTAATCATAAATAATTTATATTTATAATTCATTAGTTTTCTATTAACAATTAAAGTGAATAATTAAAGTATTTATTTTAATTATTCACAGTAATAAAATTATAATTTTACATACACAAAATTTAGAAAAGAAAAATTTTAACTTTTTTATAAAAAAATACAGTAAATTTATAATATTTTTATTTATAAATAAATGATTATATCAATGAAAAAATTAATTTACTTAAATAAATTTTTGAAAAATAATATACAAGATATTAATAAACACATTATATCTATAATCTAGATTTTATGATGTCGAAATGATATATTTCAATACAGATATATTATATATGTTTTGGTCTAAAATATTTTTTTTGATTATAAATTAGAAAATTAAAATAATTTAATTTTTATATTGTAAATAAATTCTTGTAATAAATATATGGCATATATATATCAAAACTCATGCTACTTAACTAATATTATAATATAATTTACATAATATAATCAATTAATTGAGTAACATTGATTGTATTTCTAATCTAAGCCAATACTTGTCGTTTGATAGATTTTGCTTAATTAAACTATTCAAATGGAAAATTTATATACATAAATATTTTTCAGAAATCGAAAATTTAATATTGTAGAATGAATAGTTTGTATTTTAAAAAATTTTAACGATATTACTTAACAAGTATAACAAATAAAAAATATGATTGTATCATTTTCTTTTAATAAAATATTATGCATTCTATAGAAAAGGTATTTTCTAATTCTATTTAGAATCTGATATCAAATGATAAGATCATGTTTAATTTAAATTTAAAATTTAGAATAATAAAAATATTATATATGATTTTATGAGTAACAGTATTCAGTAACGATATGTCATTTAAAAATGATTTAAACATTTTCTGCTGTCTTTATTATTAATATTGATCAACACAAATCAGATACTATAGAGAGATCTTACAAAAAATTTAGAAAAATGAAATCAATACTATTTTATTGAGTAAACATAATATTATGTAATTAATTAATCAGAATTAATAATTTTTAATTTTTTATTTAATATAAAAATTTATGTTATTTTCTTTTTGTAATCTCTTTTATTAAAAATTTTAAAGAATACATGATGAATTTTAATTAGAATTAAATTTTCTCGATATTTAACGATGCAGGTTGGATTTAAATAATCTTTAATATTTTTTAGCAATTTTGAAAATTAGTGGAATCAATTTTTGATTTTTTTTTAAAAAAATTCAGATGAGCAATCTATTTATTTATATATATAACCAATCAAAGTATGATTTAAAATCATTCTAGATCTTCCATAACACGTACTCCAATTTTCATAATTTGATTATTTTCCTTTTCTGCAACTGTCCAAATAATCTGATTCCATTCTACTTGATCACCAACTACCGGTGTACTGCCAAGCAAACTCATGATTAATTGATTCAGGGATTGATTTTCATCGGTATCATTATCTAACTCAAGACCATAAATTTGTGCTACATCATGTAATCGAGCATCAGCATCAAGAATAAAATTACCGAAAAAACTCTGGTCAAGTGATATAGGTGGGGTTTGGCTGAACATTTTTCCTAAAGCAGGCAAGTCGTGTTCACGACCTATTACACATAAAACATCCCCTTCTTTTAAACGTGTTTTACCATTTGGATGCATTAACGTATTTTGACGAAACAAAGCAGCGATGCGAGTTTTATGTGGCATTTGTAAATCACGAATAGTAGCACCAATACACCATTTATCAGCATTCAACCTATAAACAAATTGTTCCCAAGGGCTTTCGGGATGAATATCCAATGCAATACGACTAATTGGTGAAGCAGTAGGAGGCACAATAACTTTAGCTTTTTTTGCTGCATAGCCAAGTGATGTACCTTGCAGCATTAAGGATACTAGAACGACAAAAAACGCAATATTGAAATAAAGTTTAGAATTTTCTAATCCGGCCATCATTGGGAATACAGCTAATATAATTGGTACAGCACCACGTAACCCAACCCAGCTAATAAATATACGTTCGCGATATGTAAATCCTTTGAAAGGTAATAATCCTACTATAATTGAAAAAGGACGAGCAATAAAAATTAACCATAGTGATAAAATCATTGCTGGAAGTGCAATATGCCACAGATCTGACGGTGTTACTAATAGTCCTAGTACAATAAACATTCCAATTTGGCTCAACCATGCCATGCCATCAAAAGTCTGTAAGATACCATGGCGATTTCGAATAGGACTGTTTCCTAATAGAAAACCACACAGATAAATTGCTAAAATACCGCTGCCTTTTATAACAGTTGTTAAAGCAAAGACCATAATACCACCACTTAATGCTAATAAAGGATACAAACCTTCTGCTAAATTAATTTTATTAATTAATTTTTGCATTGCCCAACCACCGCTTAAGCCAAATATAATACCCAAACCAAATTGTTGAATTAGATGTATTACAAAAATCCAATTTAATTCTGATTCTCCCTTTTGAATCATCTCAATCAGAGCAATAGTTAAAAAAACAGCCATGGGATCATTACTGCCAGATTCAATTTCGAGTGTTGCGCTTACTCTTTCATTCAGACCTTTATTGCCTAATAAAGAAAATACGGCAGCAGCATCGGTTGAACCGATAATAGAACCAATCAGAAAACCTTGTATTAAATCAAGCTTAAAAAGCCAAGCAGCACCTATACCTGTTAATCCTGCTGTAATTATTACACCCACTGTTGCCAATGCCAATGCAGGAGTGAGAGCTACTTTAAAAGAACTAGCTTTAGTGCGTATTCCACCATCAAGTAAAATTACAGCTAATGCAAGATTTGAAACCAAGTAAGCGACAGGATAATTATCAAAAGCCACACCACCAATACCATCAACACCTGTAAGCATACCGATCAACAGAAAAATAACTAAAATTGGAATACCCAGTCGTGAGGAAAAAGAACTTAGCAGAATACTTGCTGCAACCAGCACGGAACCGATAATTAACAAACTATAAATCATGCTGATATTCAACGTCATTCTCCTACTAAAATGAGAAATAAGTAAAAAGTTATGTTAAATTCAATGAGATAAGCAAAGATAAAATATATCGTATATCAATAATTTTTCATCAGCTATTTACGTATTCTCAAGAATATTAGGAACTATTCTCTTATACTAAAAAATTTTAGAAAAATCAGTTATTATTACTAAAAATTAAAAATAATTATGTAAAAAAAGCCTATCATAGATAGGCTCTAAGCTTTATTTCTTTAATGCTCTTAATAAAGAGATCTAAATACTAGATACATGCTAAAAATCAGATTGATATCAAATTAAGACAATCTTGCAACATTATTGTAAATAATTACTATTAATTCCATAGAATTTAATCAAGATGGTAGGAATTAGAATATTTTGTTTAATGCAGCTATAAATAAAGTTTCTTAATAAAAATTAATAAAATATAAAACTTATTAATTGAAGTTATGCTTATTTAAGGATTATAGAATATAGATATTACATAGTCAGTTATGATATATTTTATTTTTTATATGAAAAACTTTTTATAATTAAATGTATAAAACACTTGTTATTCTAGAGAAACACTTTGCTCACGTAATTTTAATTTCAAATATAAAATACTTAATATTTTATATTGTTATTTTAAGTTAAAGTAGACACAATATAACAATACTTAATTAAGTATTGTTATATTAAATGTACAAATCTTATGAAGATATTTAAAACAATGCTATTATTTTTAGTGCATAGTTTTTTATTTATAAAAATATTTTCAAAATGCATCGTTTATAGATCTATAATTTAATAATTCCGAATTTACTGTAGTAAATTTCACAAAAATTACTATCCTATTTTTAATATATATATACTTAAATGCATAAATATATCGAATATTATTAATTGAGTAAAAATTTTCATTGACTATCATCGACTATAAAACTAAGCGAATTTGAATTTTCATTTTTATGAAAACATTTATATAAATTAATAAAAACTATATATTAATTATATTATTTTATATGTCTATTAAAAAATTAATGCGCTTATTTAAACCATATAATTATTTGCTGTTTAAATAAAATTTTCTTATTTTTATGAGAAAGAATTTTGATGTATTAACATAAATCATTAATTAATAGATATGTAGCATTTAAATTAAATTTTTTAATACATAAGATGACTTATGATCTTTAAATGCTCTATATTTACATCAAATAGTTTTAAGTCTTTAAAATCATATCTTATTATTTTTTTATAAATTATGATTAGGTAATATCAAACGTGGTTAAGTAGATTATAATAATTTTATTAAGACAAATATTGGTATAGCATTGTAATTTTCTTAATTAAAATAAATTGCATTATAAATAATACAATAGAATAAAATTATATGCAGATCAAATTTAATTTTTCATTTATATACCATATATGCAAATATAAAATATTTTTGTTACTTCACATATAATATAATTATGTAACAGTTGATCAATGCTGAATAATTTAAACTTTTCTTATAAAAATATTTGGCGATTTTAAAATACATATTAACAAATAAATTAACATAATTATTTTGATTATATTGTATATAATACATATTATATACAATATAATCAAAATACTATATATTAAGCATAGTCAGTCAAAAAAATTTTTGAATAATTTTCTTAATATTAGATTCCTCTAACTTTAAGCAATTTTAAAAAATTTTATATTTTTCAACATTTTTTGATATTCCACAGTGAATACTTGCTTAAAATACCATATAAATTTAACGATGTTCAATTAATTTTTATTAACAGCTTAAATCAAGTTCTATTTAGAATACAAATCATAGTAATAAAATATATTTTTCAGAAATTACGTTCACAAAAACATAATGTTAAATTATTCGTTTGAATGTATTTAATATTAATTTAAATATTATGTTAATAATACGAACTATTAACGTATAAATTTTACAATGCTACAATTTAATTATATTCTCTGTTATATTAGAGAGTCTTTTAATTGAATCAATTATATATATCTATACAATAAAACACACTTGTTTTACAAAAATCTATTTAGTATGAAGCAATTAATGCAATTAAATCTAGAACTTTATTAGAATAACCAGTTTCATTATCATACCAAGAAACTAACTTAACAAAATTATCATTTAGTGCAATACCTGCTTTGACATCAAATACTGAAGTTAGAATTTCACCATTAAAATCAGAAGACACTACATCGTCATCTATATATCCAACAACGTTTTTCATTTCATTTTGTGCAGCACTTTTTATTGTTTTGCAAATTTCTTCATAAGAGGCTGCTTTTTTTAAACGTACAGTTAAATCTATAACAGATACATTCGCAGTCGGTACTCGAAATGCCATACCTGTCAGTCGTCCATTTAATTCTGGCAAAATTTTCCCTACTGCTTTAGCAGCACCTGTTGAAGATGGAATAATATTCAACAACACACTACGTCCGCCTCGCCAATCTTTTTGAGATGGTCCATCTACAGTTTTTTGAGTTGCAGTAGCTGCATGAACAGTAGTCATTAAACCCTCGATAATGCCGAATTTGTCATTAATAATTTTGACCAACGGAGCTAAACAATTTGTCGTACAAGATGCGTTGGAAACAATATTTTGTCCATGATATTTATCAAAGTTAACACCACGAACAAACATAGGCGTATCATCTTTAGGGGGAGCAGTAATTACTACCTTTTTAGCACCAGCAGCAATATGTTGACGTGCTGTTTTATCAGTTAAAAACATACCTGTTGATTCAATCACTATATTTACTTCTATTTCATCCCATTTTAAATGCATTGGATCTTTTTCAGCAGTAGTACGAATTTGCTTACCATTAATAAGTAACATGCCGTTTTTTACTTCTACTAAACCATCAAACCGTCCATGTGTAGAATCATACTTTAACATATAACCTATATAATCGACATCAAGCAAATCATTAATTGCAACAATTTCAATGTCTGAACGCTGCTGAGCAGCCCGAAATACAATTCGACCTATGCGACCAAAACCATTAATACCTACTTTAATACTCATATTATATTTTACCAACTATTTTATTATTAAATATTAAATCATAAAGTTATAAAACTTTGTACTAGAAGTCAATAAAAATTAAATAGATCAATTACTAAATTTTATATAATTTGTTTATTTAATGTGCAACGTGGTAGTACATATAAATTTGCAAAATATTTTAAGATAGCTATCATCTCTATTTAATTATCTTGTCATTATAATTAATGAAAGTTTTTTTTAAGAATTTTTAGTGTACAATGTAAATACTGCACATCTAACTTTATGGTTCATCAAGCATTTTAATTGTTTTTGCGCATAGCAGTACAAATTAATAAACTCTAATAACGAACATTCAACCATTATTTAGAACCTTTGTATAATCTATCTTAATTTAAGATAGTAAATCCATCTAACGCACATATCAAATGTTATTATGTTAAATATGGATTATTTTTAATGTGTGTTAGGATAAGATAGTATGTTTCATCTGTCAACTCTTTACACCTATAATTGCAAAGCAACTTAAGGAATAACTAATAGTAATATTTAAAAATATTAAAAAATTTATGATGTTAAATTTAATAAATAAATATTTAAGTATGCAATATAAAGTAAAGAAAACTTAATTTTCCATTAATAACTTTAAGTAAATACAGCGCTGTAAAAAAGCTTTTTAAAAAAAAATTATTAAACATGTTTGCATAATTCGAATTCTACAATGTTTGAATTAAATTAATAATAAATCAAAGATATTGAAAAAAAATTTTTATTTTCAATATCTTGTTGAAATTAACAAAACGAAAATTTTAACAAGATTATTTTAACTTTAACATCTTACAGGGAAGATATTTTTAGCTTATCAAAAAAATTCACAATAAATTAATTATTTGGTGCTACTAAGATAATCAAATACTATATTTCATGATATTTAAACTAATAATAATGCATATTATTAATTAATTATTTTAAATCATATTTAAGTTTATTAGTTTTGATATTTAAAATCATTTAAATATATAAAAGCATAAGTAACTATTTTTTTTTAATTAATAATTAAATAGTTACAATTATAATTTATAAAATTATTTCTTTGAATATTCAATTTTATATTCAAGTTTTTGTTACAAGTGCTTATGATTTTAGCAATATACAATATATATAAAAATTATAATGATTTTTTTAATCAACGAATTAAAAAAATCAGCTCAAAAAGCTTACATACTACTTTCTTAAAATAGTAATTTTATTTATTACGATATTGACTCAAATTTTTCTATAAATAAAATATCCTATTAGCCAAAATTCAATTCAAATTAAGTTATTGTGGAAAATTTTAAAAATCTAATTTTATTCTAAGATGAATTTATTAAATACATCATAAGTTTTAATTCATTAAATAAAATTCAACACTCATGATCTATTTGAAGATACTATCTCTTTATGTCCTTTATGAAGATACTTATATTATAAACCTAAAATCAAATAAAAGATAATTCACTTAAGAACAATATTTCTATAGATTATAGCTGAAATACAACATTATCAATCATTATGATATAACATTTAAATGCTTAGTTGGGGTCTTAAACTTAATATACCATAACTTATTTTCAAACACCTTTTTCTGTTGAAGAGAGGTATTGAATGTCTGCCAAGGATAAAATAACAAAAGCGGTAATTCCTGTTGCCGGATTAGGTACTCGTATGCTGCCCGCTACTAAGGCTATTCCGAAAGAAATGTTACCGCTAGCTGATAAGCCGTTAATTCAGTATGTGGTTAATGAATGCATTACAGCGGGCATTAATGAAATTGTTCTTGTTACACATTCTTCTAAAAATTCTATTGAGAACCATTTTGATACTAGTTTCGAACTAGAAGCCATGCTTGAAAAACGTGTTAAACGTCAGTTATTAGGTGAAATTCAATCTATTTGTCCACCACATGTTACTATTATGCAAATACGACAAGGAATAGCAAAAGGATTAGGACATGCAGTAATGTGCGCCTATCCTCTAATAGCTAATCAGGCTGTAGCTATCATTTTACCAGATGTTATTATTGACGAATATGAATTTGATCCAACTAGCGATAATTTAGCAGAAATGTTAGCACGGTATGAAGAAAGCGGTCGTAGTCAAATAATGGTTAAGCCAGTTACAGATGTAACATCCTATGGTATAGTAGATTGTCAAGGTGTAAATATGAAACCAGGTGATAGTGCAATGATAATCAATGTCATTGAAAAACCAACAATATCTGAAGCACCCTCTAATTTGGGCATAGTTGGCCGTTATGTGCTCTCTTCAGATATTTGGCCATTATTGGCACAGACACCTCCTAGTAGTAGCGGTGAAGTGCAACTTACTGATTCTATAGCAATGTTAATGAAGAAAGAAACTGTTGAAGCTTATCATTTAAAAGGTTTAAGCTATGACTGTGGTAACAAATTGGGTTATATGCAGGCTTTTGTTAAATATGGTATGAGACATCCAGTTTTTGGAAAAGATTTTACTGAGTGGCTTGAACAAATAATACTAAAAAAAATATTTCATTAAATGCAGGATGATTAGATGAAACTTACTGTATTTGGTATCGGTTATGTGGGTCTAGTGCACGCTGCCATATTAGCCGAAGTTGGACATCATGTTCTCTGTATTGATATTGATGAGAAAAAGATTAAAAATCTAAATGCAGGTATTATACCAATTTTTGAACCTGGCTTAAAACCTCTAGTTTTATCAAATTATCAAGCCGGCCGTCTTAAATTTACTACTAATGCTCATCAAGGTGTAGAACACTCCATAATTAATTTCATTACAGTTGGCACTCCAACACATCAAAATGGATATGCTGATTTGAGCCATGTAACTTCAGTTGCTAATACTATTGCAAAATATATGAATACTTATAAAGTTATCATCGATAAATCAACAGTTCCTATAGGAACTTCGAATGCTATTAGTAAAATAATAAAAAGAGTACTAAAAAAACGTAACTTGAATACGTCATTTGATATAGTTTCCAATCCCGAATTCCTTCAACAAGGTGGAGCTATAAACGATTGTATGCATCCAGAACGTATAGTAATTGGTATTGATAATGATAATGATAAATTAATCGACTTATTATGTCAATTATATGAACCTATTAACAAAAATCATAATCGCATCATTTTTATGGATCGTAAAAGTGCCGAATTAACTAAATATGCAGCAAACTGTATGCTAGCAACTAAAATTAGCTTTATGAATGAAATTGCTAATTTAGCAGAATATTTGGGCGCCGATATTGAAAAAGTCCGTCAGGGTATT
This sequence comes from Candidatus Pantoea carbekii, assembly GCF_000971765.1. GTDB lineage: Bacteria > Pseudomonadota > Gammaproteobacteria > Enterobacterales > Enterobacteriaceae > Pantoea_A > Pantoea_A carbekii. The sequence continues at coordinate 351,275 of NZ_CP010907.1, forward strand.
GGTTCAGATTCACGTATAGGGTATGATTTTATCTATCCTGGGTGTGGATATGGTGGGTCTTGTTTTCCAAAAGATATAAGGGAACTTATTCGTACTGCAGAATTAATGAACTATACACCACGTCTTTTAAAAGCTGTAGAAGATGTCAATAATTGTCAAAAAAACAAATTATCTTATATTATTCAACACTATTTCGGTAATGATTTACGAGGTAAGGTATTCGCTGTATGGGGTTTAGCATTTAAACCCAATACTGATGATATGCGTGAAGCCCCTAGTCGTAATCTGATGGAAGCATTATGGTCAGCAGGAGCAATCATTCAGGCATTTGATCCACAGGCAATGGACGAAACTCAACGTATTTATGGTGATCGAAGTGATTTAAAATTGATGGATACTAAAGAAAAGGCATTGGAAGGTGCAGATGGATTAGTTATCTGTACAGAATGGCAAAATTTTCGCGCACCGAATTTTAATGTTATTAAATCTGCATTGAAGCAACCTGTAATCTTTGACGGGAGAAACCTTTATGATCCTGAACTTATTAAGAAATACGGTTTTATTTATTACGCAATCGGACGTGGAGAATCTATACAAACTGTGCGATCAAATCAGAGGAACTTATGAAGTTTTTAATTACTGGCTCTGCAGGTTTTATTGGTTTTCACATTAGTAAACGTTTATTAGATTCTGGTCATCAAGTTATTGGCATAGACAATCTAAATGACTACTATGATGTTAGTTTAAAAAAAGCGCGACTTAATCAAATTATTAAATATTCTAAATTTACTTTTATAAAAATGGATTTAATAGATAGCTCTGCTATCTCTTGCTTATTTTCAACATATCATTTCGATCGTGTTATTCATTTAGGTGCACAGGCAGGTGTACGTTATTCAATTGATCATCCCAATGCTTATGCAAATTCCAATTTAATTGGACATCTCAATATTTTAGAAGCATGTCGCCATAATAAGATTGAACATCTTATATATGCTTCATCTAGTTCAGTATATGGCCTTAATAACAAACTTCCTTTTTCAACGGATGATAAAGTAGATCATCCTATTTCACTTTATGCCGCTACAAAAAAAGCTAACGAATTAATGTCACATGCTTATTCACATCTTTATAAATTACCTACTACAGGATTAAGATTTTTTACAGTTTATGGTCCATGGGGACGTCCAGATATGGCTGTATTTAAATTTACGCGTTCTATTCTAGAAGGCAAACAGCTTCATATTTATAACCATGGACACATGAAACGTGATTTCACTTATATTGATGATGTTGTTGATAGAATAATATATTTAATAGATGTCATTCCTCAACAAAATAAAAATTGGACTGTAGAAAATGGGCCCATAGGATCAAGCTCTGCAACTTACCATATCTACAATATAGGTAATACTCACTCTGTTAGCTTAATTACTTGTATTAATTTGATTGAAAAAGCAGTGGGGATGAAAGCAAAAAAAAATATGTTACCTATGCAACCTGGTGATATTTTACAAACTAGTGCAGATATGACAGCACTACAAGGTAACATTAATTTTCAACCCTATACTAATCTTGAAGAAGGTATAAAAAAATTTGTTGATTGGTATCGAAAATTTTATCATTATTAAAAATTTTAAATTTTTAATAATGTTTTATAACAATGTATAATTTAATTATATTTTAAATATTAACATATTCAAAATTTAAAAGTGAATTATATTTTTTTATAACAAATCTATAAAGAAGAAATATCGAAAAAGATATAGTTAATCTATTTTGTTCGGTTCTATTTTAAAAAGATAATATGCAATATATAAAAATAATATGCCTATACTCGCTCATCTATATTCTATCTGGATGTTTAGAGCACCATTTCACTCATAGACAGTTAGAAACTGATGCTATTTTTTTAAAAACAACATATGATAAGAATTGATGATTATGTTAATTTTGTTTAACATTTATAGTAAAGGACTAAAAAAATAACACAATTGTTCAATAATTCGTTTCCACCAAGCACGCTTCGACCACAACGTATTATTTAAAAGACGAGAACAAGAAATATAGTTATTTTGTACATCTGCAAGATTCTGACCAAAATCGCTATCATCAATTACTAATATAATTTCAAAATTGAGCCACAGACTACGCATATCAAGGTTTACTGTACCAACTAAACTGAGTTGTTTGTCAACTAATACACTCTTAGAATGTAATAAACCGTCTTTAAATTGATAAATTTTTACTCCTGCCTCTAACATTTCAGTAAAAAAAGCACGACTAGCCCAACCAACTAGCAGTGAATCATTGTGCAGAGGTACAACAATACTGACTTCAACACCACGTTGTGCAGCAGTACAAATAGCATGCAATAAATCATCACTAGGTACAAAATAAGGCGTAGTCATAATTAATTGTTCACGGGCTGAATATACTGCAGTTAATAAAGCTTGATGTATTATATCTTCGGGAAAACCTGGACCTGAAGCAATAATCTGTATTGTATGATTACTGTCCTCTTTAAAAGGGATATTCTCATATAACGGATTAAGTGACAAAATACGCTTACCAGTTTCAGTTTCCCAATCGCAGGCATAAACAATGTCCATTGTTATTGCTATTGGACCTTTCATACGCACCATGAGGTCAATCCATTGTCCAACTCCTACATTTTGTTTAAAAAATCGTGGATCTGCAAGATTCATACTACCAGTATAAGCAAGATAATTGTCAATGAGTACTAATTTGCGATGTTGACGTAAGTCTATACGTCGTAAAAAAACTCTTAAAATACTGACTTGCAGTGCTTCAACTACATCAATCCCTGCATTACGCATCATATTAGCCCAAGGACTTCGGAAAAACGCAACACTACCTGCTGAATCCAACATTAAACGACAAGATACACCACTCAGAGCAGCTGCTATAAATGATTTTGCTACTTCGTCTGCTAATCCTCCAGGCTGCCAGATATAAAATACCATTTCAATACTATGACGTGCCTGCTGAATATCTTGAATTAGTGTATGCATAGCATTATCAGTGTTAGTCAATAACTGTATTTCGTTACCTTTCATACCAGCTATGCCTTGTCGATAACGACATAAATCGAACAAAGGACGTGCAACATCGCTATTCTTGGTAGAAAAAATATGACGCATATGTTGGAAGTTATTCAACAATTTAACAGTATTTAACCATATGTTACGAGCAGATTCCGCACGATGTTTACCCAAATTTGATTCACCCAGTGACAGATACGCAATCATACCAATGATTGGTAAAATATAAATAATCAGTAACCAAGACATTGCTGAAGTTACTGTACGGCGTTTTATTAAAATACGTAGAGTGACTGCTGAAATTAATAACCAATAGCCAAAGGGGAACAACAAATTAATAAATTTCATAATATGGTCATTAAGTGAAAATCCCGTTGACGCTTTATTTAAGTAAAGTTTACATATAATTAACAAGAGAACTTTATAATTTTTAAATAATATCTAAATGAACAAATTTTAATTTTTTTTAGCATTGGAATTAACTAGATATCATTAGTAAATAAATTCAAATATATAATATATAATATGAACTGCATTTAGTTTGAAGAGTTGATTAACTTAATTAGCCAAGCTAATAGCTCAGTTATAAATGTTCAATATTAATAGATTAATATTCTCATTATTTCCATTTATTACTAGTTCTAAATTCTGATCCCTGATCTTGACTAATCATTAAAAATAGAGCAATTATTTTAATTTTTTCGTCGAGTTTTTAACCAAATATATACACCGCTACAGAACATAAATAATAAAGTTAGAATAGTTAAAATAAATACTTTAAAGGTAACCCATATATCTTGCGATAAATAAAATGCTACATAAATATTTAATAAACTACAAAGCAGAAAAAAAACAGCCCAAGCGGTATTTAGACGTAACCAAATACCAGGAGGTAATTGTAATTCTTTTCCTAATAGAGTTTGTATCAAAGGTTGTTTTGTAAAACGTTGACTATATAGTAATGCTAATGCCAATACTAAATAGACTAGCGTAACTTTACATTTAATGAATTTATCATTATGGAATAATAATGTTAAGGTACCGAAAATAAATAAAAAAATAAAAGTAACGATTTGTATTTTTTCTAATTTACGGTAGATTATCCAATTCATGACCAGTGCCATAGCAGTTGTAGCGATTAGTACACCTGAAGCAACATAAATATCATAAAATTTATAAAAAACAAAGAAAATGATTAAAAGAAAAAAATCGACTAATGGTGTCATAGCAAAATCCAATCAATTACAAAAATGTTGATTTTTTAATATAAATTAAATACATGACTATGACTTTTGACGCAATAGTATATAAAGTCTATATAAATACACAGTTAAAACAGCAGAAACCGTATTTCCAAATATGTTTAATATTATAGAACTTGAAAGAACGTTAATACAATTCGTCATTGAAGAAGAAAATAAAAAAATCAACGTAATTTTAGATAACATCCATAACGATATTGCTGGAGAAATTAGCTTAATATACTTCCAAGCACATGGAATGCTAGAACGTATTGCAACAATAATACTCGTTTTCTCAACTGCTAATATAACAGGTGATAATGATAATAAAAACATTAATATTATACCCGGTATTACCAATAATGCCAAACCGAGCTGTATTAAAAAAGTAATAATAAAAAGCTGTAACGATAATTTAGGTAATAAAGGTATAGAAACTTTGATTACTTCAATAACATTTGTAATTTTATCTTTATAACTTAAAGAGATCAAAGACAACATACCTCCGATCAGGATAGTATTGCTAATTAAATCTATGAATGTGCCCACAGCAGAAATATAAAGTAACATACGCTGTTGTTCCGACGACATATTTTTAAAAGCGCTAAACAAGGAAATATTTTCATTATTGCTTTGATTCAATAGATATAATGTATCTGTATCATAAGTAAGTACGTGGGCTATAATCGCTGAAATCAACGAGGTCAATAAGACCAGCATCAAGATAGTCATAAGCTCATTACGAAAAAAATTTTTTGTGTCAGAATATAACGAGCTTGTAGTGATAGACATGTATGTAAATCCCTCAAAGAAATTTAATTCTATAACTTATGAAGTATACATCTTATGTGTGGTATGTTGACAACTATTTCAATAATGATAATCTGTTGTCAGATATTACTTATTTTTCCAGTAAGCAAGTATGTTTTCGTTTTTTACTATAGCATAAAAAGCTTAAATAGTGAACGTAAAGTACGAGATGAGATCATTAAATTATCTACTTAGTGTAACACATTTATATTCAAGTAATCTTTTTAAAGTAAAGATTTTAAAAAACATTTGAGCAAAGAAATAAAACACTCTTTTAAATTAAACTAATATTTTTAGTTAAATATTACTGTTAATGCATAGTCTTATGATACGTAATATCAATAACTAAGTTCTTAGAAACAATATCTAAATTATATTTTCTCTTTCTAAAATCTGCTTGATTCTTTCACTCTTAAAATGGATAATTCTAGTTATGTAAATCTATTTTATACATTTAGATTGAGTTGCATTTTTTAAGATGGTGACAAACTTTTTCAAGTTTATCAACATTAAATTTATATCATTTTGATAACACTCAATAATTTTTATAATCGCAGAACCTGATATTACGCCTGCAACACCTAATGCTATCGCTTTTTTTATTTGAATAGGATCAGATATACCAAAACCATACAACAGCGGAGCAGCATTATATTCACACAATTTATTAATCAAGTAATGTGATAGTAAAATAGTAGGCTTTTCTACACCAGTTACACCTGATCTCGATAATAAATAAGTATAACCTCGACTATATAAAGCAATTTTATGTAATAAAGCGTCGTCCGCATTTGGTGGACAAATAAAAACAGGGTTAATTTTGTAATATATTGCTGAATTGTAAAATAATTCTGATTCTTCTATAGGTAGATCTACAATTAAAACTGAATCCACGCCGACGATTTTACAATCAGCATAAAAATTATTTATACCTCTATTAAAGACTAAGTTAGCATATAGCATTAAACCAATAGGTATATCTGAATATTTTCTCCTAATAAATTGAATGACTTTAAAACACTGTTCGACTGTAGTATTGGCAGACAATGCACGTAAATTAGCTGCTTGAATTGTTACACCTTCTGCAATAGGATCAGAAAAAGGAATACCTAATTCTAACGCATCAGCTCCACCGTGTATTAATGCATCTACTATATCTAAAGACAGTGTAACTGATGGATCTCCAAGAATTACAAAAGGTACAAAAGCGCCTTCTTGTGTCAATGCTAAGCGTCGAAATAGTTGCCTGTAACGATCGTGATGCATTAAATTTTTCCTTTTTTTTGTTTTAAAATATCATAAACAGTCAAAATATCTTTATCTCCTCTTCCTGAAAGATTTACTACTATGATTTGTTTCTTCTTCGGATTAGTTCGAATGATTTTTAAAGCGTACGCAAGCGCGTGCGATGATTCTAATGCAGGTATAATACCCTCTGTACGACAAATAGACTGAAATGCATCTATAACTTCATAATCTGTAACAGATACATACTCTACTCTACCTATGCTATTTAAATATGCATGTTGTGGACCTACGGATGGAAAATCCAAACCTGCCGAAATTGAATAAGATTCCTTAATCTGACCTTCATCAGTTTGCATTATTGGTGCTTTCATACCAAAATAGATACCGGTACGTCCATGCTTTAATGCTGCTCCATGTTGACCGGTTTGGATACCTTTACCAGCAGGTTCTACGCCAATGAGATGAACACTACTTTCATCAATAAAATCGGTAAACATACCAATGGCATTAGATCCACCACCAATACATGCTAGTATTTGATCTGGTAAGCGACCTTCTTGCTCGAGAATTTGTGACTTTGTTTCTCTTCCAATAACACGTTGAAATTCTTGAACAATTGTTGGAAATGGATGAGGTCCTGCGGCTGTTCCGAGCATATAATGCGTATTTTTATAACTAGCAGACCAATCGCGAAACGCTTCATTACAGGCATCCTTTAATGTAGCTGAGCCACTATATATAGGAATTACTTTAGCACCCATTAAACGCATACGAAATACATTTGCTGATTGACGTTCAACATCTTTAGCTCCCATATAGATGCGGCATTTCATTTGAAGTAAAGCACATGCTAAAGCAACAGCTACACCATGCTGACCTGCACCAGTTTCAGCAATCACTTCTTTTTTCAATAGTCTTTTAGCTAAAAGTGCCTGACCTAGAACTTGATTAGTTTTATGTGCTCCTCCATGCAATAAATCTTCACGTTTTAGGTAAAGACGCGTATTGCTATCTTTAGTTAAATTACTGCATAATGTTAATGCAGTTGGACGACCAGCATAATTTTTTAATAATTTATTGAGATAATCAGTAAATTTAGGATCACATTGTGCATCTATAAATGCAGATTCTAACTCGCGAAGAACTGGCATTAAAATTTGTGGTACGTACTGACCGCCGAATTCGCCAAAGTAAGCACTAAGTAATGTACTCATTTTAATTTCCTTAATCTTAAACAAGTTGATAAAAAAAATATAAATACATTAAGGAGATCAACATTAATAACAACGTAGTATTCGGAACACTTCTGCTATTTTATTAGAATCTTTAATTCCTGTAGTAATTTCTACACCGGAGTTGAAATCTAAACCACTAAAGCCAAGTTGAGCAGCCTGAAAACAATTATTTGCATTTAACCCACCTGCTAACATTACGTTGCTAAGATCTTTTTCTCCTGCTAACAATGACCAGTTGAAACACTGCCCACTACCGCCTGTACCATTATCAAAAACATAACGATCTACACCTAACCAATCTCGTATAGGTAAGATGCCTTGACCAATATTGCATGCTTTCCATATTTTTACTTCTACAGGTAATACTTCACGTAATGTATTAACAAATTTTTTATTTTCATTTCCATGTAGTTGAACAACAGCAAATTGAAAAGTAGAAACTAAACTCATTATTTCACTGATAGTACTATTACGTAATACGCATACATATTTCAATGGAGCAGAATCTATAAGATCTTGTAAATACATGCAATTTATTTTTCGAAAAGAATCTTTTGCGAAAATAACACCACCATAAATTGAACCAGCTGCATAAGCAACTTGAGCATCTTTAGATCGTGTTAATCCACAAATTTTATTATCTCCCATAATGATGCGACGTACCGAAGACATGAGATCTTTTTCTTTCATTAATGCTGAACCAATTAAAAAACCGTTAACAAAGGGTCTTAGCTCACGTATTTGTGTATAGTTATAGATACCTGATTCGCTGATTACTGTTGCAGTATTTCGTAAAAGTGGCGCTAATAAGCGTGTACGATTAAGATCAATAGAAAAATTTCGCAAATCTCGATTATTAATACCAATCACTTTCGCATTAACTTCAAGAGCACGTTTTAATTCAATAGCATTACTGATTTCTGTTAGAACTCCCATTTTCATGCTGTGTGCTAAAGCAGCTAACGTACAATATTGTTGATTATTTAAAAGAGAAAGCATTAACAGAACTGCATCAGCTTTATAATAACGTGCTAAATAAATTTGATATGGATCAATAATAAAATCTTTACAAATAACTGGTTGCGTAACTATAGCACTTATTATTGGAATAAAATTGAAGTCGCCTTTAAAATATTTTTCGTCGGTAACTACTGAAATAGCTGAAGCGTAATGACGATAAACATTAGCAATTACAATTGGATTGAATTCTTCGCATAATAGTCCGTTGGAAGGAGAGGCTTTTTTACATTCTAATATGAATATACTCTTTTCAGTATAACGCATAATGTTGTAAAAGTGACGGTTTGCAGGTTCTAATAAATTTTCAAAAGTATTTAATGGTTGTTCTTTTTTGCGTGCTTTTATCCAAGTTGCTTTATATTGTACGATTTCACCTAAAATTGTACCCTTAATATCCATATTTATCCTCTTGCTGCTAAAGCTATAATGCGTTTATATGCTTGTCCGCTGCGAATTACTTCAAGGGCATATTGGGCATTGTCATATAAATCTTCGTTGCCAAATATTTTCAACAGCATTGCAACATTGACTGCAATAACTTGTTCGTGAGCAAGTTTTCCTTTACCTTTTAATACACGCATTAAAATATCGCGGTTTTTTTCAGTAGAGCCGGCCTGTAAAGCTTTTTTATTTTGAGCACGAAAACCAAAATCTTCTTGATTTAATTGATAAGTAGTTATTTTACCATTATGTAGTTCAGCTACTTGTGTTGGACTATGTAAAACAACCTTATCCATACCTCCACCATGCACTACTATAGCACGATGATAAGTGCCAAGTATTTTCAGTGTTTCAGCTATCGGAAGTACTAAATTAGGACTGTATACACCTATCATGGCCAGTGGCGGTTTCGCTGGATTGATCAGAGGTGCAATTAAGTTAAATATTGTGGGAGTTTTTAATTTATTACGTACTGGTATTGCGTGAATAAAACCAGCATGATATTTTGGTGCAAACAAAAAACAAACATTAAGATCGTCTAGTGCTTGACGCGCTTGTTTAGGTGATATATCAAGATTGATTCCAAAGGCCTCCAGTAAATCGGACGATCCCGATTTACTGGAAATACTTCGGTTATTGTGCTTTGCTATTTTCATACCGCAACAAGCTGCTACAAAAGCGCTAGGAGTAGAAATATTAATACTATTACTATGGTCACCACCGCTACCAACGATATCCGCAAAAATATAATCCGGACGTGGAAAAGGTTTAACATGTTTCAATAATGCAGATGCTGCACCAGCAATTTCTTCAGGATTTTCACCTCGTACTTTCATCGCAATTAATGCAGCAGCTATTTGTATAGGTTCTAATTTTCCGCTAATAATAATTTTAAAAAGGTAATAAGTTTCACTTTGGCTAAGTGAATTACATTGATAAAGTTTATTTAAAATAGATTGGAGCATATAGTTTTCCTAAATTATTTTGTTAGTAACCAAGTTAATGTCTGTTCTAACAAACGTGCACCTTGAACAGTAAGTATAGATTCAGGATGAAATTGGAAACCACATACTCGTTCAGTATCATTTCTAATTCCCATAACCATACTTTTATAAGTAGCATTAATAGTTAATTTAGAAGGGATATTTTTTCCAATTAGTGAATGATAACGAGCTGCGGGTAAAGGATTCATAAGACCAGTAAACATCGCTTCGTTATCATGTACAATGGGTGAAGCTTTTCCATGTAAGATCTCACAGGCTTGACTAACATATCCACCATATGCCTCGATGATGGCCTGATGGCCTAAGCAAATACCAATAATTGGTAGATTGCCACATACTTTTTTTAATAATGTAGGCATACAGCCAGCTTCTCTGGGAGTGCCAGGACCAGGTGAAAGCATAAGTATAGGATTTGACATGTTTTCTAGTACATTTATTAAAAAGTCTGTTTTTACAGTATTGCGATAAATTAACACGTTATAACCTAAAATGCCTAACTGATCGGATAAATTGTAAGTAAATGAGTCAATATTATCGAGCAATAAAACATCAGACATTAGAGAATTTCCTTGCAGTGATGGGCTGTTGTAATAGCATGTAATACCGCACGTGCTTTATTGCGGCTTTCGTTTGCTTCAGATTGTGGCTGTGAATCTAATACTATTCCTGCACCTGCTTGAATGGTAGCGATTCCATTTTCAACCCAAGCAGAACGAATCACAATACAAGTATCAAGATCTCCATAAGCGGTAAAATATCCTACTGAACCACCGTAACTCCCACGTCGTATACCTTCTTTTTTAGCTATTAATTGCATTGCACGTACTTTTGGCGTACCACTTAATGTACCCATATTCATGCAAGCACAATAGGCATGCAAAACATCTAAATCATGACGCAGAATACCAATGACACGTGATACTAAGTGCATTACAAATGAATAGCGATCAACTTTCGTTAAGTCAGAAACATAACGACTTCCTGGTATACAAATACGTGCTAAATCGTTACGCGCTAAATCAACTAACATTAAATGTTCTGATAACTCTTTGTTATCAGTGCGCATTTCTAACTCAATACGGGTATCTAGGTCATTATCGAACGAGCCATCTGCATAACGTCCACGCGAGCGAGTACCCGCTATTGGATTCATTTCTATTTTACGTGAAGAAGCATCGTATTTTAATGCACTTTCTGGTGATGCACCAAACAATACAAAATCCTTATCTTGCATAAAAAACATATATGGACTAGAATTGCACCTTTTAAGCGTATCGTATGCAGCTAATGGAGAAGGACAGGGTAAAAAAAAACGACGTGATGGAACGACTTGAAAAATTTCACCCATATGAATAGCTGCTTGCATCTCACGAACTGTATTACAATATTCCTCATCACTTTGGTTAGTGATTAGCGTCATTTTTTCTACGTGTTTTACAGGTAAATTTGGTGCAGTTTGTATCATTTGTTTATATATTTGTGAAATACGTTGTTGAAGTCGTTGAGACTCACTGTTTGAAGGATAGAAAAGACTAGCCTGTAATCGTGCACTATGTTGTTTATGATCAATCAGTAACAAAGTTTCAGCTAAATAAAAACAATAATCTGGACAATTCTCTTTTTGCTGCAATATAGGTAAATCTTCAAAACCAGCTACTAAATCATATGCAAAGAGACCGCCAAATAATACTGCTTCACGTTCATCAATCGAGGTTTGAAATAACTGTAAAATCAATCGCAATACACTAAAAACTGATAATGTTTTTAGACGTGATCCTTCATCATGTACTTCTTTTAATAAAGGTAAATATAACGTTCGTGCCTCTGGGTATATATCAATTCGCACTGTAGATGGCAATAATTTATCTAAAAATGGTAAAATCGAAGAACCATTTTTGGAACATGCTTGCAATTTGACTGCATTACCTAATGCGCTAATTCTTAATGCACAATCTATAATTATAATACTTTTTATATTTTGTTGATTATCGATATCTGCTGATTCTAACAATAGTGTCCATGGACGCATACCGCATAATTGATAAAATACAGTAGTTGGATCTTCACAATAAGGAGCAATACTATTAATTAATTTTACTTTAGATTTTAAATTCACTGTAAGTTTTGCCTTGCCTAATTATAATTAATTCTCTCAATCTTATTTTAGAACCATGTTTTTTAACGCATTGCACTAAAGAATCTGCTTAACATAAAGCAAATCATATAGAATTCCTAAAGAGAGCATTTATTTTGAATCTATGTACTAGTAAACTAGTTTAAAACAAAAATGTCAACTCTATTTTGTTTGTTTTGAAAAATTATTATGTTATTATTTATTTGAAATATTCAGTTAATTGTTTATTTGTTAAATAAAACGTTTTCCAAAAAACTCAAATTTTTAATATAAATTCAAAATTTTTTGAACTTTTGATATTTAATCATATTAAATTTAATGAAAATCATCCATTTTTATGACATTCTTAAACAGAATGCTTTAGTTGGTAAGATAATAAATTATTATAAAGTTATTTATTCAATAAATAACTTTATAATAATTTATTTTTATTAAAGGTTTTAATACAAAACATTTCACGTAAAAATTTTTAATAACTAAAATAGTTATAATTTACAATTATTATTGTAAATTATAAATGATAATTTGATATATTTAATATTAAAATTTACTTAATTAAGTGTAAAATTTATTATTAAATAAATAATAATTATTATAGTTTAATAAATTAATTGTAATACAATCATAAAAACCTGAGTAACTATAAATTATTAAGCATTTAAACTGTTTTTTTAAATATTAAGAATATTCTTCAACAATGTTCTTAAGTAACAATTAGTATCAATTAGTTAATTAATCACTGTAGCAAATATGTACTATATAAAAATTAATTTATTGAATTTATTTAGATTTAATTTGAATTAATATTCAATTTGCTATTGAAACATTAATTCAAATTATTAAAGACGTCTAATAATAAAATTTTGCGTACCGATTAACTTATCTATGCACAGAAATTTGATTTTTAAAATAGTTAATATCTTTTGTTTGCTATATTAGATATATTTAAAATACCATCGTATAGCACTATATTTTCTAGAAACAAATTTAAAATAATTTGTGTATAATTATACATCATGGTTTAATAAAAATTCAGTGCTTTTTTAGGTATCTACCATATTGTCTTTTTTTTAAAAAAGACTTTATATTAACAGATAAATTTAATAATATATTATTATGAGCAAACTGTTGCTATTTAGCTAATCTTAAATTGCGATAACTTAATTTTCACGTGTTATTTTTTCTTATGTAATATTTAAGTACATATATCTGTAAAAATGGATGTATACTTTTAAACTAATTAATTTTCAAATTAAAAAAGGAAGTGGAATGGATGTGATTTCCAATTATGGACTATTTCTTGCCAAAAGCATTACTACAATATTTACTATAGCTATTATTCTGATGTTAATCAATAATACATTACGCAAACGTCAAAATGTTGGTCAATTACGTTTAACGAATCTTAACGAAAAATATCATCAAATAAAAAAAGATATTGAATTAGCAAAAATGAAGCCATGGATGCAAAAAATCTATCTAAAACAAAACAAAAAAGCTGAAAAACAAAAAATTAAAACAGAAAAATCTGATACTAAGAGAAGCATAGAGAAAAAAGATAATCCAATACTTTATGTAATTGAATTTAAAGGCAGCATAAAAGCTAATGAAATTAGTTCGTTGCGAAAAGAAATCTCTGCTATATTGATGACAGCAAATATAGGTGATGAAGTGTTGCTACGGTTAGAAAGTCGTGGTGGTTTAATTAATGCTTACGGGCTAGCAGCTTCACAACTACAGCGTTTACGTGATTCTGGTTTATATTTGACAGTAGCAGTAGATAAAATAGCAGCTAGTGGCGGATATATGATGGCTTGTGTAGCAAATCGAATAGTTGCTGCTCCATTTGCTATCATTGGCTCTATTGGAGTAGTTGCACAGATACCTAATTTTAATCGTTTATTAAAACGCAAAGATATTGATGTTGAATTACATACTGCTGGTCAATATAAACGTACACTTACATTATTTGGTGAAAATACAGATACAGACCGTGAGAAATTTTGTGAAAATTTAAATGAAACGCATCAGTTGTTCAAAACATTTGTGCATCAAATGCGCCCATCACTCGATTTAGAAAAAGTTGCCACAGGAGAACATTGGTACGGACGTCAAGCACTAAATTTAGGTTTAATTGATGATGTTAGTACAAGCGATAGTTTACTTATTGAGAAAATGAACAATTTTACTGTTTTAAGAGTGAATTATGTACAAAAACACAAAATGATTAACTGTGTTATGAATACTGTTAGTCAAATTGTAGAACAATCGATTTTAAAAATTTGGTATTTTAAAGACAAAACAATCTTATGATAATAGAGAATTAATATATGCATCAATGATATGATCATATTTCATTAATATTACTTTTTACTAAAATTTTGCTGTGTAATTATCTTAATTAGATTTAAATAACCGAATCAACTTATATAAGTAGTTATTAAATGATGAAAATTTAATTTAAAATATAGATTTCCAATAGTATTAATTTTTTCTTAGGACAAAGAAAATTTTTCAGTAGAAAATTGAATATGTTATTTAATTTAAACTGATGCTTTCTATGTTCTTTTATAAATAAAAAAATGTATGAAAATTAATAGTTAGTTTTTATTTTAAAAATTTTTATTTTTCATTATATTAAAACTATTTAAATTCAAATACACAAGGTGTATATGGTTAAAGCACTCGTAATCGTTGAATCTCCGGCAAAAGCTAAAACAATTAATAAATACCTTGGCAATGATTTTGTAGTAAGATCTAGCTTTGGTCACATCCGTGATTTACCTACTAGCGCTTCAATTTTTAATAAGAATCTTAAACGAAAAAAAACAAAAAAAATTCAAAAAGATGTTAAATCAGTTCTCATTAATCGTATGGGAATTGATCCTTGGCATAATTGGAAGGCTAATTATCAAATCTTACCGGGGAAAGAAAATATTGTCGCTGAATTAAAAACTCTTGCTGAAAATGTTGACCATGTTTATCTTGCAACTGACCTCGATCGTGAAGGAGAAGCAATAGCATGGCATCTTCGTGAAGTAATTGGCGGTAATATCAAACGATTTAGTCGTATAGTTTTCAATGAAATTACTAAAAATGCAATAGCTCAAGCATTTGAAAAACCAAGTGAATTAAATATTCGGCGCGTTCATGCCCAACAGGCACGCCGTTTTATGGACCGTGTAGTAGGATATATGATTTCTCCTTTACTTTGGAAAAAAATTGCAAGGGGTTTATCTGCCGGTCGTGTGCAATCGGTTGCTGTTCGCTTAGTTATAGAACGAGAACATGAAATTAAAACGTTTATACCTGAAGAATATTGGCAAATAGATAGCAATTTAATTACTTCGAACGGTGATCATCTGATAATGCGAGTAAAATATCTGTGTGATAAATTATTCCGTCCAGCTAATTACGAACAAATGCAAACTGCACTAACAATGCTCCATAAATCATGTTATGAGGTATTAAACTGTGAAAAGAAATCTATAATTAATAGGCCCTCTCCCCCTTTTATTACCTCAACCTTACAACAAGCAGCAAGTATACATTTAGGCTTTAATGTAAAAAAAACCATGCTCATAGCACAGCTTCTGTATGAAGCAGGTTATATTAGTTATATGCGTACTGATTCTACTAATCTAAGTCAAGATGCTGTAATGATGGCACGTAATTATATTAAGCAACATTTTGGTAAACAATACTTACCAAAATCACCTAATATATATGCTAAAAAACAACATTCACAGGAAGCACACGAAGCTATTCGTCCTTGTGACATTTATGTAATAGCAGAGCATTTAAAAGACATGGAATATGAAGTCAAAAAACTGTATCAATTAATATGGTGTCAGTTTGTTGCATGTCAAATGGTACCTGCAGAGTATGATCGCATCATTCTAACAGTGGGTGCTACTAACTTTAAGTTGCAAGCAAAGGGACGAACATTACGTTTTGAAGGTTGGACTAAATTGATATCAATGATGTATAAAAAAAATGAGGATTCTCCTTTGCCATCCGTCAAAATAGGTGAACAACTTACTTTAAAATCATTGGTACCGAGCCAGCATTTTACTAAACCTCCTTCGCGTTTTCGTGAAGCTTCATTAGTCAAAGAATTAGAAAAACGTGGTATTGGTCGGCCATCTACTTATGCATTTGTGATTTCTACTATTCAAGAACGTGGTTATGTACGTATGGAGCATCGTCGTTTTTATGCTGAAAAAATGGGTGAAATCGTTACTAATCGATTAGTACAAAATTTTGGTGGCCTAATAGATTATAACTTTACTGCTAATATGGAAAATAGCCTTGATCAAGTTGCAAATAATCGAATTGATTGGAAAACAGTGCTTGATTCTTTCTTCAGTGATTTCACTGATCAATTACATCAAGCTGAAAAAGAACCTACTGAAGGTGGTATGCAACCTAATCAGGTAGTATTTACATCAATTACTTGTCCAACTTGTACTCGTCAGATGGGCATTCGAACTGCTACTACTGGTGTATTTCTAGGTTGCTCTGGTTATGTGTTATCTTCTTCTAAAGAACGTTGTAGACAAACGATTAATCTAATACCACAGAACGAAGTATTTGACAATTTTTTAGAAGATGATGAAGCCGAAACAAATGCGTTACGTTCTCGTCATCGCTGTAAAAAATGTAGCACGGCAATGGATAGTTATTTTATTGATAGTCAAAGAAAATTACATATCTGTGGTAACAATCCAGAATGCGATGGTTATGAATTGGAAAAAGGGGCGTTTCTTATTGAAAGATATGATATTTATTGCTTGAAATGTGATAAATGCACTGCCAACATGTATCCAAAAATTGGACCTTTCGGTAAATACATAGCTTGCTCAAATAAAACTTGTAAAAATACTCGTAAGATTTTTCAAAATGGTGAAATAGCTCCGCCAAGGGAAAATCCTGTACCCTTACCTGAGTTAAAATGCACAAAATCGGATGCGTACTTTATATTACGTAATAGTGAAAAAGGAATCTTTCTTGCTGCCCATAACTTTCCAAAATCACGTGAAACTCGTTCACCCTTAGTAGAAGAATTACGAACATATTCAGATCGTCTGCCTGAAAAATTAAAATACCTAGCAGAAGCGCCATTGACTGATCCAGAAGGAAACAAGACGTTAGTACGCTATAGTAGAAAAAATAAACAACAATATATCGCTTCTGAAAAAAATGGTAAAAAAACTAACTGGTCAATGTTCTATATTGATGGAAAATGGAAAGAAATTAAAAAATAATTTTTATATAATTATTATTATCAAATCTACTGAAGTAGATTTCATCACTTAAATATTGATTGTTTATATTTATTTTTTAATTGATCATAAGATTTCCTTTTTATTGATATCAAATGAGTACATAGGTATTTTTTAGCATGCACTACAATGCTATTGGGAAAATATAGCCATGAAATTGCAACAGTTGCGTTACATCGTTGAGGTAGTTAATCATAACCTTAATGTTTCTTCAACAGCGGAAGGCTTATATACATCACAGCCGGGTATTAGCAAGCAAGTACGTATGTTAGAAGATGAGTTAGGTATACAAATTTTTATACGTAATGGCAAACATTTAACACAAATAACTCCTGCTGGTGAAGAAATTATAAGAATTTCACGTGAGATATTATGCAAAATAGATGCTATTAAATCTCTTGCGGGAGAACATACTTGGCCAGATAAGGGTTCACTTTACGTTGCTACTACACATACTCAAGCACGTTATGCCTTACCTAATGTAATTAAAGGTTTTATTAAACGATATCCTCGAGTATCATTACATATGCATCAAGGTTCGCCTATCCAAATTATGGAAGCTGTTTCTAAAGGTAATGCTGATTTTGCTATTGCTACTGAAGCACTTCATCTGTACGACGATCTTATTATGTTACCTTGTTATAATTGGGGTCGTTCTGTCATCGTTATGAAAAACCACTCTTTAGCTAGAAAAAAACATATAACGCTTCAAGAATTAGCAGATTTTCCACTTATTACTTATACATTTGGTTTTACAGGCCGTTCAGAATTAGATACAGCTTTTAATAGTATAGGTTTGACTCCACGTATTGTGTTTACAGCCACTGATGCAGATATTATTAAAACTTATGTACGTTTAGGTTTAGGAGTCGGTGTTATTGCAAGTATGGCTGTTGATTCAATAACTGATACAGATTTAGTATGTATTAACATGCCAGAAATTTTTGCTACGAATACTACAAAAATTGGGTTTAAACGTAGTACATTCATGAGAAGTTATATGTATGATTTTATTCAACTTTTTGCTCAACATCTTACACGAAATATAGTGGATAAGGCACTTTCTCTCCGTTCACATGAAGATATTAATGCTATGTTTCATAACATTAAATTACCTTTTAAATAATTATAAATAATTATTTCATAAGATATCCGATCGATACTTTATGAAATTTTTATTTTAAATACCAATTTGGTAGCTTGTAATTTTTTTAAAACTGATATTGCTTTCTCAGAAATTTTAATTTGTGCTGGAAAGATAAAATAATATTAAATCAATTGTAAATAAAAAACAGTATACTATTTATCAACAAAACCTCTCGCTGAGAAAAAACTTTATTCAAATCAAGTAAAAGTTTATTTTTCCTTATTTCAATTTTATTAATGTATTCTATCATTAGCTAGCATTATAAGCTCAAATGTAGTAGAGATATGTATATCATGTTACTTTAACTGAAGATATGTAATATATATTCAATGAAGGAGAGTATATGTCTTTAATATTGCATGAGCATAGTAAAGATACTCTATATTGTAGTGGAAAACAATATCATTATTATAGTTTGCTTAAAGCAGCTCAGCATTTAGGTAATATTGATCGTTTACCTAAATCTATGAAAGTTCTTCTAGAAAATTTACTTCGTTGGCAGGATGCTGATTCTATTCAAGAAGAACATATACAATCGATAGTAAAATGGCAAAAAAATGCCCATATTGATTGTGAAATTCCTTACCGACCAGCACGTATCTTAATGCAGGATTTTACAGGCGTTCCTGCAATTGTGGATTTAGCTTCAATGCGAAATGCAGTAAAACGCTTAGGTGGCAATATAAAGAAAGTTAACCCAATTTTACCTGTTGATTTAGTTATTGATCATTCAATATCTGTAGACTATTTTGGTAATAAATATGCATTTACTAAAAATGTAAATCTTGAAATGGAACGTAACCAAGAACGCTATATATTTTTACGTTGGGGACAAAAAACTTTTGATCGTTTTCGTGTAGTACCCCCAGGTACTGGTATTTGCCATCAAGTTAACCTTGAATATTTAGCTAAAATTATTTGGAATCAAATACAAGATGGTAAAACAATAGTTTATCCAGATACCTTAGTGGGTACAGATTCTCATACTACAATGATTAATGCGCTTGGTGTTCTTGGATGGGGTGTTGGAGGTATTGAAGCTGAAGCAGCAATGTTAGGTCAACCTATTTCAATATTAGTTCCTGATATTATTGGATTTAAATTTATAGGTACATTGTCTCCTGGTATTACCGCTACCGATTTGGTTTTAACCGTAACGCAAATGCTACGAAAAAAAGGTGTAGTTGGTAAATTTGTTGAATTTTACGGAGACGGATTAGAAAATTTATCGTTAGCAGATCGTGCAACTATCTCTAACATGGCACCAGAATATGGGGCAACTTGTGCTTTTTTTCCTATTGATGCAATTACATTAAAGTACTTAAGACTTACTGGACGAGATGAAGAACAAATTGAATTAGTTGAAATTTATGCTAAAAAACAAGGTTTATGGCGTAATATAGGTGATGAGCCTATTTTTACTAGTACTTTAACCCTTAATATTAAAGAAGTAGAATCCTGTATAGCAGGTCCAAAACGACCGCAAGATCGTGTATTATTAAGTGATGTACCCTCTGCATTTTCTCTTGCCAATAAGCAAAAAATAAAGAATTTACCAAATTTCTATAATATTCGTTATAAATGTGATCAGAGTAAAAAAGATCAATTGGACCATGGTGCAGTAGTTATAGCGGCTATTACTTCTTGTACTAATACTTCTAATCCAAGCGTTTTAATAACTGCAGGTTTATTAGCAAAAAAAGCCATAAAATATGGTTTAAGATGTAAGAACTGGGTTAAAACATCTCTAGCACCAGGTTCAAAAGTGGTGTCCACTTACCTAACTATTACACAATTGACACCCCATCTCGATAAATTAGGATTTAATTTAGTAGGCTATGGTTGCACTACCTGTATTGGAAATTCTGGCTCATTATCACGTCATATTGAAAATACCATTAAAAAAAGAAATTTAACAGTAGCTGCAGTGCTTTCTGGAAACCGAAATTTTGAAGGACGAATCCATCCGTTAGTTCAAACTAACTGGTTAGCTTCGCCGCCATTAGTAGTAGCTTATGCATTAGCAGGTAATATAAAGATTAATTTGCAGACAGATGCAATCGCAAAAGATCGGCAGGGTAACGATATTTTTTTAAAGGATCTTTGGCCATCTAGAGAAGAAATTTCAGAAGTTTTAGAAAAAATCACTAGTGATATGTTTAAAAAACAATATGCTAAAATATTTCTCGGTACCTCTAGTTGGCAAAAAATTCAAGTTAGTGATTTCGAAACATATAATTGGAATAAAGCTTCAACTTATATTCAACCGTCTCCTTTTTTTGAAAAAATGGAAAAAACATTTCATACAGAAAAAAAAATTAAAGGAGCACGTATTTTAGCAATATATGGTGATTCAGTAACAACCGATCA
Organism: Candidatus Pantoea carbekii; assembly: GCF_000971765.1. Lineage (GTDB taxonomy): Bacteria > Pseudomonadota > Gammaproteobacteria > Enterobacterales > Enterobacteriaceae > Pantoea_A > Pantoea_A carbekii. The sequence continues at coordinate 372,275 of NZ_CP010907.1, forward strand.
TATTTCACCAGCTGGAAGTATTAAGGCAAACAGTCCAGCAGGACGATATTTATTAGAAAATGGAATTGAGGAGAATGATTTTAATTCTTATGGTTCACGACGTGGTAATTATGAAGTAATGATACGCGGTACATTTGCTAATACTCGTATTCGTAATGAGATGATATCAGGTATTGAGGGTGGATATACTAGACATTTTCCTAGCAATGAAATTCTTTCTATTTATGATGCAGCTATGAGATATAAAACAGAAGGAATATCACTTGTTATTATTGCTGGAAAAGAATACGGTTCAGGTTCAAGCCGTGATTGGGCAGCAAAAGGACCACGTTTACAAGGTGTTTGTATAATTATTGCAGAATCTTTTGAACGTATTCATCGTTCAAATCTAATTGGTATGGGAATTTTACCATTAGAATTTTTACCGGGTATAACACGTAAAACATTATGCATAGAAGGTGATGAAAGCATAGAGTTATGTGAATTTTCTCAAATTAAACCTAACTGTAAGATAAAAATAATATTAAAACGTATTAATGGTAAATGCGAAACGCTAGAAACACAGTGCCGTATTGATACTAAATCCGAATTGATGTATTACCAAAACGGAGGCATTTTACAGTATATGATTCGTAACATGCTTAAATAAAAAATGCATACTTTCTATTAACGAAGTAGGTGACCCATTTTTTTTTCTTTAGTATCAAGGTAGTATGCATTTTTAGCATTACGTCCCACAATTAAAGGAACACGCTGGATAATATTAATTCCGCATTTAGTGAGTATCTCAACTTTATGCGGATTGTTAGTTAATAGCAATACTTTTTTAATTAATAAAAGTTTTAACATATCAGCACATAAGGTAAAATCTCGTTCATCATCAGCAAAACCAAGTTGATGGTTTGCTTCTACCGTATCGTAACCTTTATCTTGTAATGCATAGGCACGAATTTTATTAAGAAGCCCAATATTACGACCTTCTTGTCGATGATACAACAATACACCACAGCCTTTGTCAGCAATGGCTGTTAATGCAGCTTGTAATTGAAATCCACAATCACAACGTAAACTGAACAATGCATCACCTGTTAAACATTCAGAGTGTATGCGTACTAGTATAGGCTTATGATAATTGTGAATATCGCCATAAACTAATGCAATATGATTATGAGCAGTTGACATTTCTTCAAAACCAACTAATAGAAAATCGCCCCATGGTGTTGGTAATGTAGCTTCTGTTACTCGTTTAAGCTGCATGTGACTCTCCAGAAACTTATAGGATACAGGACTATTATTTATGATGGATGATAGATCTGTAAAGATTGCTGTTGTGCCATAATCGAAGCTCAAGTAGTCAATTGATATTTAATAAATAAAATAACGAATATTATTAGAATAAAAATTAATAATTTAATATTTTGAATATATATTATTTTTGACAGAAACAGCATTAAAAAATATAATGGGTAAAAAATGTTACAAATTATACAACGTACGACAATTAGTTTATTTCTTTTGTTATTAATGCCTATAAGTGTATCGTTATCTGGATGGACATGGCAACCAGGAAAATCAAACAAAATACTACATTTAATGTTTTGGATTACGCAAACTATCTCTTTTCCTTGGGGTATGTTAACTAGTTTATTATTGAGTGCTTGGATTTTATGGTTATTGCGTTTTAATTTATTACATACTTTTTTTTTAATTATTATTATGAATAGTACAATTTTAATTGGGCAATTGAGTCAAATTTATATAAAAAAATACATAAATTTACCGCGTCCTTATGTTATGTGGCTGCAAAATAAATATGGAATTAAAAAAGATCGATTCTATCACCTCAATCGACAAGAACGTAGTCGAATGGTATGTACATTACTAAATAACACTTTTGAAATATCACCATGGTTAAAAAAACATTGGGCTTTAGAAACTGATTGTTCATTTCCTTCAGGTCATACAATTTTTGCTACTACATGGACAATGTTAATTGTTAGTTTAAGGTGGCTACGTCGACATATTAGAATAATGATAGTAATGCTATTTATTTGGACAATAATGGTGATGAGTAGTCGGTTGTTATTAGGTATGCACTGGCCATGTGATTTGATAGCAGCAATACTAATGTCTTGGCTGTTAGTGAATATAGTGTTATGTTTAGTTAATCATTTTTATAAATTTTTAACTATTGCTAATTGAGAAAAAATAATTAGCAGATTACATCTCTAACCAAATTTTTATTTTAAAACAGACAATTCAACAACATATAAACAAAATTTTTTGCTAACTATTTAATAATTCGAATATATAATGATCACGGCTCTTATTTTAACTTTTTAATATATAAATAAAAAATTTCAAATTTTGACTTTAGTCATTTTATGTTTATCACTCGATTAATCATAGCATAAGACATTTACTTTCTATAATGTAGAAATACTGTTTCTTTTGTTTGTATTCAATGAAAAATTAAATATTTACACAAATAGAGAAAGAAGATCTTTTTCTAATAGTTTATTTTATGGCATTTGATTTTAATCTATTATATAGATAATCATATAAAACATCCTTATCAAATCATTTATAATGATATGATATTAAATAAATTAAAAACCAAATTTTGTTCCTAATAAAACAATATCATTTTATGTATTTTATGAACTTTTCTTTTTTTGATCTTAATATACAAGTCAAGCTGATTTTTATCTCAATTTAATATATAGGGAAATATTTTTTATAAATAATTCATACCTACTAAAGTAATTAATTTCAATATTAGATACATCATTAAAATAATGATAAGGAAGCTTTATGGTTAGTATTACCTCTCCTGTTGTGGTAGCACTGGATTATAATAGTCTTAATGAAGCACTGCAATTTGTTGATCGCATTGATCCAACACAATGTCGTTTAAAAGTAGGGAAAGAAATGTTTACATTGTTTGGCCCATCGCTCATTAAAATGCTACACGATCGTCATTTTCAAGTTTTTCTTGATCTTAAATTCTATGATATTCCAAATACTACAGCTCGATCTATATCTGCAGCAGCAAATTTGGGAGTATGGATGTTAAGTACTCATGCTAGTGGCGGGGCAAGGATGTTAGATGCAGCATGTGAAGCATTAGTACCATTCGGAAACGATGCTCCCTTACTTATAGGCGTGACTGTGCTTACTAGTATAAATGTAGAAGATCTGCAAAGAATAGGTATCAAACTAACACCTATGCAACAAGCTGAACGCCTAGCGTGTTTGGCATATGAATGTGGGTTAGATGGTATTGTCTGTTCTGCAAACGAAGCAGCGCATTTTAAGAAACAAATTAGCCAAAATTTCTTACTAGTAACACCAGGTATTAGGTTATGTACTAACAATATTCAAGATCAACGTCGTATTATGACGCCCTATCAAGCCAAACTAGCTGGTGTAGATTACATGGTCATTGGACGACCTATCACACAATCCTCTAACCCCGTTGCTATGCTAGAGTATATTCTACACTCATTAACACAATGTTAATTGATCTTTGCAAGAAAAAGGGTTTAAAAAATAAAAGTACAATATTCCACTATTGTAATATATCAATATTTAATTACTCAATAATATTAGAATTAATAATTATTTATATTGAAAAAATTTTAATGCATATTAATCAACTTTTTTTAAAGAAATAACAGTATATGTCATGATTCAAGTAACTAAATTTGCAATTACACTACGTGTTTCCATATTCACTTTAACAATAGTGACATTTATAACATCTGTAACGCGATACATAATTTTCCCTTTAATTTGACAAGTTCCATTTTCCTGTGAACAAATTAATTCATCCCGAAATGAATGAATAAAACTACTAGGAATGAAAGCAATAGCTCCATTTTTTTGTAAACGTATACGCATACCCGCTCGTAAAATATCAATAATTTCAGCACTGAAATACTGCTTGTTGACACCTGCAAAATGAACTAAAAAACTTGCGTAAAGCCAATCGTTTACATCACGTTCAGCCATACGGTTTAATCGCCGACGTTCTTTCATGATTTTAGTCAATTTATCATCGGGACACATGATAGTTTTTCCACGCAAAATTGCTTTTAGTAAACGATGATTAATCATATCTCCAAATTTACGAATCGGTGAAGTCCAAGTTGCATAAACGTCCAAACCGAGTCCAAAATGTGGTCCAGGTCTAGTACTAATTTCTGTAAAAGATTGAAAACGACGAATACAACTATTAAGATACTGGGTAGGTTGTGCATCAAGTTGACGACGCAATTGACAAAAACCATCTAGCGTTGTAATTTTTTTAGGATCAACAACAATACCGTGACTGGAAAGAATGTTAGATATTTGTTCAGCATTTATTAAATCAAAACCAGTATGTACATTATAAATACCAAAACCAAGTTTATCTCTAAGTATTTTAGCAGCACATATATTAGCTAAAATCATTGCTTCTTCTACTATGCGATTAGCAATACGACGTGGTTCAGCAACAATATCTAGTACTTCGCTTTTTTGGCCAAAAATAAAACGGTAATCTGGACGTTCTTGAAACACTAGTGCATGGGTTTTACGCCATTTCCATCTTGCCAAACATAAACGGCGTAATAGATTAATCTGTTGTATAATTACTTCATTTTCTGGTTTCCAGCAGTCGTCTTTAACTTCTTCAATCCAATCCGAAACTTGATCATACACTAATTTAGCTTTAGATTTAATCCAAGCAGTAAAAAAATCAATATCATCTTTTACACTACCGTCTTTAAGCACAGATACACGACATACTAATGCTGGACGGCTCACATTTGGACGTAATGAACATAGATGATCAGATAGTTTGCGTGGTAGCATTGGAATATTAAAACCTGGCAAGTAATTGGTAAATGCACGTTGAGCAGCTTGCTTATCCAATTCACTACCTTCTGAAATATAAGCTGTTGGATCAGCAATAGCTATAGTTAAACAAAAATCACCTTTTAAATTTTCAGTAACATATAATGCATCATCCATATCTTCAGTACTAGCATTATCAATTGTGATAAAATCTAAAGCAGTAAGATCGTGACGTTGCGAGTGCTCTTCACTAAGCATGTTACTAAAATTTATTTCCTCAGGCGCCTCACGTTCCAAATTATAACGTGATAATGTAACCCACCATGGTGCAAGATCATCGTTTGCTGTGGTAATAAATTCAGTTAATTCAGCATAAAATCCGAGATCACCCTTTAAAGGGTGATCTCGCAATTGAGCAACAGCCCAATCACCAGTTTGAAACTCATGATGTAGATTATTGATAGGACGGCACTGTATAGCATCTTTTAAAAGCGGATGATCAGGAATGATCGATAGATAGCTCTCTTTTTTTTGAACACGTCCTACAAAACGAGTTAAAAATGGTTCAACAAGCGACTCTGGTTCGGCACTTTCTCTATTTTTATCAATACGGATTAACGCTATAATTCGATCACCATGCATTACTTTTTTCATATGTATCGGTGGGATAAAATAACTTTTCTGGGTATCGATTTCAAGAAAACCAAAACTTTTTTCTGTTTTTTTTACAATACCTTCAACGCGTGGAATTTGTGCATGAAGTGTTTTTTTAAGCTGAGCTAGGAGTATATTATCTTGGAACATTATTCGTATACTTTACATAGTCTAAAATAGTTGATGATTTTACGTTAATTACTGGCAATATTTATGCAGCAAGATTTAATATAACTTTTTAAGTATAAAATTTAAATCATATTTACTTTTAAAGTAGAATTATTTGAAAAAACACTCAATGTTAGTTTCACCGGGATCGATTTTGAAGTGGGAGTATGACTTTGATCACCGTAGCTAGAGAGAGGAACTAAAGGATTAGTTTCTGGATAATAAGCTGCGAGGTTACCGCGCGGAATATTATATTTAACCAACTTGAATCCAGTAACACGACGTGTAATACCATCATTCCATAACGTTTCAATGTCTACTAATGCCCCTTCAGTCAAACCAAGAAATTTTATATCTCTTGGATTAATAAGTACTACTTCACGCTGTCCGTAAATACCACGATAACGGTCATCAAGACCATAAATTGTAGTATTATATTGGTCATGTGATCGTAACGTTTGTAATAAAAAAGAAATTTGTTTGCTGTCCTCAAAGGTCGGAAATAGTGAATTTGGTAATGCAGTAGCGCTAAATTCAGCTCGACCGGAATATGTTTTAAAATTCAACTTGGCCGCTGAATTACCTAAATAAAATCCTTTAGACATATTACATCTTGTATTGAAATTAGCAAAACCAGGGATTATAGCAGCGATCTGATCACGGATCAAGTTGTAGTTACCTGCCAATGTTAACCAATCTACTTTATTGTTACCAAGAGTATTATAAGCAATGCCAGCAATGATTGCTATTTCTGAACGTTGAGTATGAGTCAACGGAAGTCCAATACCTTCTGAAGCATGTACCATGCTAAAAGAATCTTCGACAGTAATATATTGATTACCGCTTTTTTGTTGATCACGTTCAGTACGTCCTAATGCTGGTAAAATTAAAGACTCTTTTCCTGGTACTAAATGACTGCGATTTAGTTTAGTACTAATATGTACGGTCAAACCACATTGCTTTAAAGCTTTTTCTGTTAGTAAGGAATCAGGTGCTGCTGAAGCTAAATTTCCTCCTAACGCAATGAATACTTTGACTTTATTATTTAACATTTCTTGTAAAGCTGTTACAGTACAATGACCCGGCTCCTCTGAAGGATTAAATGAAAAATAAGAGCCCAGTGCATTGAGAAAAGATTTTTGAGGTCTTTCATTTATACCCATTGTGCGATTACCTTGCACATTACTATGACCGCGAACTGGGCAAATACCGGCACCTTTCTTACCTAGCTGTCCAAATAATAGCTGTAAATTCACAATTTCGCGTATAGTATGTACTGAGTGTTTATGCTGAGTAATACCCATAGCCCAAGTAATAATAACACGATTGGACTTTTGATAAATCTGCGCTGCTTCACGAATTTGCAGTTCTTTCAAACCAGACTGACTAATAATATCATGCCATGATGTATTGTCTACAGCCTCAATGTAAGCATGTATACCTTTTGTATTTTGATCAATAAAATATTGATCAAAAATACCTTTTCCTTTCGCTTTTAATTGAATACGATGCATTTCTAATAATACTTTGACTATACCACGAATTGCAGCCATATCACCACCAAGATTTGGTTGATAATAAGCAAAACTGACTTTTTTGGAAAGAGATGTGATTAGTTCCAGTGGTTTCTGAGGGTTAGAAAAACGTTCTAGTGCTCTTTCACGAAGTGTATTGAAAGTGATAATTTTTGCGCCATTATTAGCTGCATGACGCAAACTATGCAACATACGTGGATGATTAGTTCCAGGGTTTTGTCCAAAAATAAAGATCGCATCGGCATGATTAAAATCGTCTAGGCGAATGGTTCCTTTACCTACACCTATGCTCTCTTGTAGTGCAATACTACTTGCCTCATGACACATGTTAGAACAGTCAGGAAAATTATTAGTACCAATTAAACGACCAAAAAGTTGATAAAGCCAAGCAGCTTCATTGCTAGTACGACCTGAAGTGTATAGCTCAAGTTGATTTGGGTGATCCATAGCTTTTAAATGTTTTGAAATCACAGTAAAAGCATTATCCCAACTAATAGATTCGTAGTGATCAGTTTTATTATTGTAATACATAGGATGTGTTAGACGACCTTGATATTCAAGGAAATAATTACTTTTTTGGTAAAGTTTAGCAACACTATATTGAGAAAAAAAACTCGGTCCCACAATACGACGTGTTGCTTCCCAAGCTACTGCTTTAGCCCCATTTTCACAAAAACTTAAAGTGCTAGTATTATTATCACCCCATGCACAACCTGGACAATCAAACCCATGTATTTTATTCATACGAAGTAAATTACGTATATTTTTTAGTACCAATTTACTATCGAAAACAAACCGAGTAGTTGATTTTAATGAATCCCAACCACCAGCAGCAGCATCATAGGGTTTAATATCAGATTTAAATTTCATAGTCTACACAGATTCATTATTAATTTAACCAATAATATTCATTCATAGATAACTATTAAAATAGTATCAAATAAATTTAATATTGTAATAAATCTATTACAATATTTGTCATTATACGTATTTAGCTAACATATTACTTAAATAAAGACATACTAAATGAAAATATAGCATATTTAAAATGTATTGAATTAACATACACTACAAATTGGATAGTATAACGAGCTATGTTAATTACAAATTATAAGTAAAAATATTTATATTAATTAGTTCAATGTATCTGAGTTAAAAATTAATATAATATTGCTATAAATCATACTAATATATCGCAACTAAGATCTATTTATTTTCTAAATAAAATTTTTTTGTAAATTTTTATAAATAAAGTCAATACTTATTAAGATTATTATTAAGATTAAATCAGTATTTCAAAAAACTTATTTAAAATCTGGTTTCATTGCCATAATATTAAATCCACAGTCAACATATATTACATCACCAGTAATACCGTTAGCTAAATTTGAAGACAAAAAAGCTGCAACATTACCTATATCCTCAATGGTTACTGTACGACGCATTGGAGAAAAATTTTCACAATAAACTAACATTTGACGGAAATTCTTAATACCAGATGCTGCTAAAGTACGAATTGGACCTGCAGATATAGCGTTTACTCTAATACCCTCTGGACCCATAGAGTTTGCCATATAACGAACATTAGCTTCTAGAGATGCCTTGGCAACACCCATGACATTGTAGTGTGGAATAACACGTTCTGCTCCTAAATAAGAAAGAGTCAATAATGAAGAATTTCTATTTAACATTGAACGACAATATTTTGCCATAGCTACAAAGCTATATGCACTAATATCGTGAGTCGTTTGGAAAGCTTGGCGTGTTACTGTATTGACATAATCACCATCTAGTTGATCACTGGGTGCAAAAGCAATGGAATGAATTAAACCATCAAAAGTTGGAAAAAATTTTTTTAATTCATTAAAAAGCGCAATAATACTTTTATCTTCTGATACATCACACGGTAGAACAATATCCGAATCGAGTTCTTTAGCAAATTTTTTTATGCGGTTTTTCAATCTATCATGTTGGTAAGTAAGTGCTAATTCTGCACCTTGTTTATGCATTGCTTGTGCAATACCGTAAGCAATCGATAGTTTACTTGCTATACCAGTAATTAAAATTCGCTTACCGGAAAGGAAGCACATATATTGTAATCCTTTTAGTTAATTAATTCGATGAATTATCGTAATTTTTATTTACTTTAAATTCAGTTAGTTAAACTATCTTAGTTTTTAATGTACGAATATAGAAAACTTAAAAAAAATGATCAAATATTTATGTTCAGTCATTAAATTTTAATTCTTTATCATAGATATAATCAATTAATTTTTTTTTGGAAAACAATTAATAATATCATTGAGATAAAGACAACTTAGCAAGTTAAATAAATTAAAATACATGAAGTTATGAAACTTTTAAAAAATCAAAACAGATTTTTACTTAAAAACATTATGTTTACTTTTTAAATATAGTTGATGTTGCATATTACTTTTTTTTGTTATTAATTTTTTATTGTTTATATAATGAAAGTATTATATTCATCTAGTCTTATCAGAGCAATTCAATTAATATTTGAGATCAGAATTAGCAATAACTACACTAGAATACTTAAAATAAAAGACTCTTTATTATTATTTATAATAATATGACTTAATTAAAATTTTTATAACTTAAAGTAATGCTGTGCAAAAAGTAAATCAACAAATTATATATGATATAATATCATTATATAGTTAGTATATTTTTTATTACTAAACTGAAAATTTAGCTATTTTGAATACTTTTAGCAAGTACATAATTGAGGATACTAATTTATCTTTAAAAATATTTCAATGTATTTAAAATGTGTTAATAAATTGTTCATTTCATATCAATTTTTAAAGACATTAAATATATATAACTACTAATTTTAACATTATTTTATTTCTAATAAGTCATTAAAATGAATGTATTGAACAAATATATCAATTGATATTTATAATTGTATATCTTGTTTCTCTATAAAATTTCTTTTTCTTTATAGAAAGAATTTTATGCAATTAAAAATTATTTAATTAATTTTTAAAAGAGGTACAAATTAAGTTTGTATACTTAAATAATGAATTATTATATTAATCATATTAAGTTAAAATAATTATCCAAAAATGGATACACATTATTTTTATGTAAAACCTTAAAATAATGAGATGTTTTTACAATTTATTAAAAAGGAAATGTTTATAAAAAATAGAGAAAAGAATATGTTAATCGAAATACCTAAAAACATTTATCTAACGAATCACGTGTCGCTGCTATTCAGAAGAATGTCAAAATATTAATCAATATGGGATTTAATTAATGTAAGTATTAAATAAAATACAGCAGTAAAATTTTATTACCAAGATGAAAATTTCATCACTACATGGGCTACTATTAATAATATCAACATGACATTGAAAGATATTATCTTAAAACTTAATTTACCGAATAATCAAAAAAATAGAACTAATACGTACAATTGGTATTTTAATATGCTTCCTTTTGGCCGCATGTTAATGAAGAATTATTAGAAATATTAGCTAAATTTAAAATTACTATTATACCTACAGATCGTGTCTGGACATTTTTATCCCGGTTAATATTTGCATATACGTAAGTGCAATGTGTAGTATTCCTGGTTATTGAGTGATTATTGAAGCTGCATATAAATCTATCGGTTTTTTAACAATTAAATTATCGTCTTAAGTGAAATTTCTGCTGCTAAAATTTATTGTTACAGGTACCGCAGTAGTCTTTAGATGAGCTGCAACTCGGTACTACTAGAAGTCTAGGTAAAATTGTACGTATTTTAAATACTTACCTTAATGTAATGAAAAATCAATTCACAGCACAGGAGCTGAATTTTTAGAATGAACCATTCAAGAAGACAAAAAACTATGATCAATATCAATGATTATGAAAAGATACACTAAAAAGATTTATCAAATCGCAAACAGAGGTGGTTTCTTATCAAACGAACAATGTAGATGTTGTTACCTCTACTTTACTTCATTATTTTTAGAAAACTAGACACCTAAATTAATTACTGTTGAAATATTATCAAAGCATAGTGTAATTCTTGATTTAGCAGAAAAAGTAGGCAGAAACTGTGCATTCACTGTAGCTAGCCAAGTTGTATTAACTAATAATAAAGTAAAGATTATGGACTATATGTTTTAATCTGCTTGTTTATTTATGCCAGTATGTCAATGTGATTTTAATACCATATTGAATTTAATAGAATTTCTTTTTTATAAAGCAAACCGTAAAATTATCATTTAGTTAAATGATTTTCTGATAAAGAGTATCAGCGTAATTTATTAAGCCAGCATGACCTAGCCACTATTAGTAAAATAAATATTTTAGTTATCAAAATTAATATTACAACCTTGTATTACAACAACTAAAAAAACAATACATTTTTTTTAAATATACCTCAAATATATAATATTTATTACATTTATAGTGATTTTCATTTATCTTGCTAATATTTTTATTAAAATTAGTAATACACCTTTAAAATATTTATGCTTTCTTGCATTGAAGGCTATACGCAGCCATTTTCCACGTATATTTTAATTTCTAATATGAATGTTAATTTTATTATTATAATAGTAATATTACACATTGGTTATAGTTATTGAATTATATTGAGCATTTAGCGGCATATTAATTATGAGTTTCAATATCTTTGGCAGTTTTGTTGTTATGCAGATGTTAAAAATGTTTCGTAAAGATTAAGAGGTCACAACATCATATTCGGTATTTTAATAAATAACTTTTTGTTTTAAAAAATTTTTTATTTTAATTTTATCAGTCTTTCTAAATATGAAACCTAAAAAGAAGCAATGTTTACGGTATTATTGGAATGTATATTACGCTGTTTACAAGTATTTTTAGTTAAAATAAAATTATTTAATTTGAATTATATTATCAGTAGTAATCGGCGACTCGATTGGTATATACATAGTAAACAGTTACAATAACTAAAATTTCAGAATTAATTGCTATTTTACATAATGTTGTTGAATTATAGCTGTACTAGTAAGTTTCAACATTTATTACTAAAAAATGTTGCATTGTTTGATTCTAATACGGAAGATTTATTTAATAGAAATTTTTTGATATATTTGTAGGTGCTTTTCTTTGTAGGAATTCAGTAGTAACATTTCGTGAATTATCTAATCACACTTCTTGATGCGTATTAATATTATAATATAGAGATATAACCAATTCAATTACTTTGTTTTTTCTTTTCCATTATTACTATAATTTTGATGGAATGACAACAGTAATGATAATCAAATTATTTTATAGTTATTAGTAATTTTAGTAGTGTGATTTTTGGCTAGTATTTTTTAGCAGTATCAACGATGGATGGCATCAAAGATGCCAGTCATAATTGCAATGTTTAATTTTTAATTATTATAGATATCAGGAATAGTAGCATTCATTATTAATAATCATCTATCAATCATGGTGGGTTACTTAGTTAATTCTTCAGATACTAGTTTTATTTATGTAATTTAGAATGCAATTAAATCAACTGTTGTTTAATTTCGGTTGTTCTTGGAAGATATGGTTCTAACATTACTATCAGTAAAACTACAATTAGTGTTCCATATGAGATTTCCGAACAAAACATACCGCAATTTTTTTAAAATCTTCTAAATTAGTTATCATGATACTCTATTATGGTATAGTTGACACCAGACTACAAACGCAAATATTTAATTGTAAAAATTACTCAAGATTTTTGTATAGTTACAATGTTACATTGCATTTGGTATTCACCTTGTTGGGGGGGCATTTACTAAATCATATGTATGTATTGTTCGGACAATCTAAAATAGTTTACGATTTTGTATTAGAATGAAATGAAAATAATGATCATGGCATTCATATTGATACTGCACAGTTTATGATGAGTAGGCGAAAATGATATCGTTAACCAAGTGGTGCAAGAAGATTCTCTGAGCTCAATTGCTGGTATGCCGGTATTAGAAAAGTAAGCAAAAAACACAAAGAAATAGTTGTAAATGCTGAATAAAAACTCGATATCTACCTTAAATAATGTCTTACTATTGCAAGATTTTCAAATATTATTTTATGATACAAAAACAATTATAAGAGTTATTCTGCGTTTTCTATAAATTTTAAAATATAAATATAATTCTAATATAAGAAGAAAATTTCTCTATTTTGACTTTTCTTTTAAAAAACGCAGCTAGCGTAAGTTATCAGTATAATTTAAAATGTTTAAATTAATATAATAACATTTTACGTTCGTTTTTTTAAACATAGACCAATAAATAAGGCTAGTATCAATAACATACTAATAAATATACTAACACCATACCAGCCTGAATTATACCAACATATTCCACCTAAAGTACCGGAAACACTAGAACCTATATAATAACTAAATAAATATAATGAAGAAGCTTGGCCTTTCGCACGACGAGCTCGCAAACCAACCCAACTACTTGTCACAGAATGTGATGCAAAAAAACCAATAGTAAACAAGATCATGCCTAGAAAAATAATATATAAAGATTGAAATAGCATAAAAATTAAACCACAAAACATCATTACTATTCCACCTATTATGACTTCGCTACGACCAAAACGATTAATCATAATACCAGCTTTTGGCGAACTCCAAGAACCAGTCAAATAAACCATTGAAATTAAACCTACTAATGTTTGACTGAGAAACCATGGTGCACTCAATAAACGATAACCAATATAATTAAATAAAGTAACAAATGCACCCATTAGTAAAAATCCTTCACTAAACAAAAATGGTAGAGCTTTATCACGCCATTGTAAGCAAAAATTGATTAACAATTTACGTAAACACAGAGACACTGGACGAAAATGACGAGATGTAGGTAAAAGTTTCCATACTATTAATGCACTTAAAAAAGAAAAACAACTGATAACACTAACTGCTGTAGTCCAGGAGAAATAATCAGTAAGTATACTAACAAACAAACGTCCACTCATACCACCAATCGAATTACCGCTTATATATAGTCCTATAGAAAATGAAAGCGCATAAGGATGAATTTCCTCACTTAGATACGTCATACCAACAGCTGCTACACCACTTAAAGCAAGTCCAGTGAAAGCACGCATTATAAGAATTCCATGCCAACTAGTTACGATAGTACATAATAATGTAAAAATTGAAGCTAGTATCAATGATATTAACATAATTGATTTACGTCCCACTATATCTGATAATGGTCCTGTAAACAGTGAACCTAATGCCATAAATACTGTTGATAATGAAAGAGCAATGCTACTTTCAGCTGGTGAAATACCAAACTGTTTTGAAAAAATAGGTAAAATAGGTTGTACATAATATAATAGAGCAAAAGTAGCAAGACCAGCTGAAAATAATGCAAAAGTAACACGTAGAAACTGTGGTGATCCCCGTTCAATCCACTTTGATGGTGCAGTAGATGGAGAGGCTAATTTAAAAGACACGTTATCCTTATTTGATGAAGATATGCGTCTGCGAAAATAACACATTTGAAATTCTCAAGTATTGAAGAATATTTTATTGTAAAAATAATATCACTAAATGGTATAGTGTATATATTATATGATTTGATTTTTAAATATAAATATTGTATTCTATCACTTACATTTCTTTATTTCACTGACTGAAGCAACGATTTTTTGTTTTTGCTTCAATTAAGGGTAAATTTTTTAAAACAATTATTAATCATGTTATTAAAATTTAAAATAAATAATTAATGTAAAATTGTTTTTACATTAATTAAAATTTACAACTAACAATTTTAGATAAATATTTTTTTAAATGATACCTATATTTAGTGGAAGTTTAGTACACACTAAATTCAATACAAAACATACAGGGTATTTTAGCAAGAAGAATTACGAATTGAATGACATTGCGTTTATTTTAGATTACATTGATATAAAATATGGTTTTTACTGCTAGCATAATTCATCATATTTTATATTAATATTCAATGGAATAATATAAGGAAATGGCACTAACTTTTACATATACTACGTTTATGATAAGTAAAATTTTAACATCAAACAACTTACAATATTATCTATTTTTTTAAAAATGCTTATATAGTAATATGTTGTATCGATTGATTAACTAAATTTAATGAGATAACTATTAATAACTTGCTAATAGACATTACATTGTGTTATGTCTATGGGTTCCCAAATCGTTATAGAAACAGAATTTTTCTACTCATTGCAACAAAAAAATCAATGTATTTATGAGATGGTAAGTAATCAAAGTCATTACTATTTCTGTTTTAATATTGACTAATGTAGGTCTGGAAAATTTAAAAAACTATAATGCAATAAAAATTGTTTTAAATTTAGTAACGTTTAAAATTTTAATTTGATAATTGTTAATCTTTTTCTTAAAAAATTCAAAATTATCAATCTGTCAATGTAGTGATCACATCATACAAAATATTAACGATATCGTTATGACTGATTAAATATTCTCATTATAGAGAAATTAAAATTTACTCACGCAATTATATAATTGTTTTTTATCAAAAAAATACAATTTCCTTTCAAGATAATTTTAAAAAAACGATCGCTAGTTTATAGCAGTATGTATTCTCGTAGAGAACCTTTTATTTACAAAATAAAAAACATATTAATTTAATTAATATAAATAAAAATACAAAATATTACATTAACAATTCACAGTTTAATAATTAAATTACAAAAACCACATGAACATTAGATAACTATTACTATAGTTTTAAAGAATTATTTATTTCATCTTTAAAATAAAAATATTTAGAATAAATTTCGTATACAGCATATGAGCATATGCTGTATAACATCAAGGTAAGAAATAAAATGAATGATTTGATCTTATTGCAAAAGTAGATGCAATCCATTCTATTGAGCAAGAATAAGATCTTAATAAAAAATAATTATTTACCGTTAACCTCTTTAATATATCTACTATTTTCAGAATAAGTGATAAACTTAATTTTTCCATCAAGATATGCATAGGAAAACACTTAAATTAGTAATTAAAGATGATTTGATATAAAAATTAAATACACTGCACTCTATTGTGTGTTATAGTAAAATCAAGAGACCAGTTAAAATATGACGAATTTTATGTATATGGAAAATGATGCAAATACAACTTAAGCTTAGCTGCTATTTTACTATCGTGAGTATCTTATATAGAATCTATATAATTTTTTATGAGATCACTTATTGCCATAAGTTACTAAGTGAGTAATCATATTCTATTATGCTTTCAACATATTTAATTAGTATCATTAAATATATTTATTCTTCTATGAGTCCAATCATTTTTTTCGGACATACCCAATGATCAAACTGTTCTTCAGTCAAATAACCTAATTTTAATGCTGAAGATTTTAGAGTTAGATTTTCCGTATGAGCTTTCATAGCGATTGATGCCGCTTTATCATAACCAATATGATCACTCAAGGCTGTTACTAGCATTAATGATTTATTCAACAATTGGTTAATACGAGTATAATTTGGTTGAATTCCTATTGCACAGTGATGATTAAAGCTATTCATACCGTCTGAAAGCAAACGAATAGATTTCAAAAAATCATATATCACTAATGGACGACTCACGTTTAATTCAAAATTACCTGATGCACCAGCAATATTAATTGCTACATCGTGTCCGATTACTTGACAACAAATCATGTTCAGTGCTTCGCATTGAGTAGGGTTTACTTTTCCAGGCATAATTGAACTGCCGGGTTCATTTTCAGGAATTATAATTTCACCGATACCACAGCGAGGTCCGGAAGATAACCAACGTATATCATTTGAAATTTTCATTAAAGATACAGCTAAACCTTTTAATTTACCGTGAGCATGTACTAATGCATCACAAGTCGCTAAGGCTTCAAATTTATTCGGTGCTGTGATAAAGGGTTGATTTATTAATTTAGCTAATAACTTTACTACTCGTTCTGAATATTCAGGATGTGTATTTAAACCAGTACCTACTGCAGTTGCGCCAATCGCTAATTCACTTAAGTGTGGAATACTGTCTTTAAGATGTTCAAAATTATGTTCCAACATTGATACCCAACCAGAAATTTCCTGTCCGAGCGTCAATGGTATAGCATCTTGAAGATGAGTACGACCAATTTTAACTATGTTTTTAAACTGTCTAGATTTGTCGGTTAAGGTTTTTTTTAACCCAACAAGTTGTGGCAGCAATTGATTTTTTAAAGCAATGACAGCAGCTACATGCATAGCTGTTGGAAATACATCATTAGAACTTTGACATTTATTTACATGATCATTAGGATGTACTAAGCGAGAAAGACCTCGTTTTCCGCCTAGAATTTCACTAGCACGATTCGCTAATACTTCATTCATGTTCATATTAGTTTGTGTTCCAGAACCTGTTTGCCAAATCATTAATGGAAATTCTTGGTCATGCTTATTAGTAAGAATTTCATCACTAGCTTTAATAATCGCATTAGCAAATTTTTTCGGCAAAAGCCCAAGATCACAATTAACCTGTGCAATAGCACGTTTTATTGTAGCTAAAGCATGTATTAATGAAATAGGCATTTTTTCTGTGGAGATATGAAAATATTTAAGTGAACGTTGTGTTTGAGCTCCCCACAATTTATCTGTTGGTACTTCGATTGTGCCTATTGAGTCTTTTTCAATTCTATTGGCTGTTGTCATTGCCAGTCTCCACCAATTTAATTTTTTTTAAATATTATTTAAAAGTGACAAAATAACAATGAGTAATTATTCTCTTTATAAAAACTTATAAAAAATACTTTTTTAGGTTTCTTCAGAAAAAAATGAAAGTAAATTTTATTAAATTGATATCGTTATATTCAAACGTTATGACTTAATAATACTTTTAAATATAATCTTTTTTTAAAAACATCTGTTTTAAATCAGAACATGTATTTCAATTTATATTTTATACTTTATATGTAATGTATAATTAGAAATACAATATCTGATTGTTAAGTAAAAATAATTATAATACTTCAATTTATATTGATATTTATCATATATTAGATTTCAGATTATGCTAAAAGTATGTTCAGTTTTAGTTTTAAATTATTAAATAATCGATAACATCATACAATGAAAATAGAAATTATTATTTTTTTTAACTTAAAGAAAAATCTGTTTAAAGAAATCATCTTATAATCAAATCTAATTTTAATAAAATGCTTAATTGATAATCTTGAATTTTACTACAATAGTAGTTGTATAATTATTATAGATTTAAATTATCTAATCAATTAATAATATCACTGCTTATCTTAATTTAATCAAACAGTTAAAACTTATTAACTACCGATAGCATATAAATAATAAATTCATCAAAATAATATTTGATCACAATCTTAAAAATATAAAACTATAAATATTTGAAAATACTTTTGCTGTAATCTAATTATTCAATTAACTATTAGTAGAGATAAAACTGAAATAAATAATGTAAAAATTAATATTTTCAATAAAAAATAAATAATAAGTTATGTCAATTAACAAATGTTTGATTATCTGATTATAGTTAATACTAATATTTTAGTTTTTTTCATATTCGCATAGATCTTGTATGACACAATTATGACAATGTGGTTTTCGTGCTATACAAGTATAGCGGCCATGTAAAATTAGCCAACTATGACAATATATCTGAAATCTTCTAGGGACTACTTTTAACAGTTTTTCTTCTACTTCTTTTACATTTTTACCTAATGCAAAACCAGTACGATTACTAACTCTAAAAATGTGGGTATCAACAGCAATAGTTCGCCATCCAAAAGCTATGTTAAGCACAACATTAGCAGTTTTACGTCCTACACCTGGTAAAGCTTGTAATGCTGTACGATCTTCCGGAACGTTGCCAGCGTACTTTTCAAGCAAAATATAGCATAATTTGGTTATATTTTCTGATTTTCTATTAAATAGACCTAAACTTTTAATATATTTTTTCAGTTCTTCAGTTCCAAGAGCTAATATTGTTTCAGGTGTATTGGCCACTCGATAGAGTTTGTCTGTGGCTTTATTAACTCTTGCATCTGTAGATTTGGCTGATAATAATACAGCAATTAAAAGTTCAAACGGCGATTGAAAATTCAATTCAATAACGGGATGATTATGCTTGTTTTGTAATCGCATCAAAATTTGTATTCGTTTATTTTTATTCACTTCACGGGTTTAACTTTCTTGTTTAATTTTTAGATTTATTTTATAGTTAATAAAATACTTGAGAGTTAATAATACACCTAAACCAATAAAACCTCCTGGAGGCAGTAAAGCTAATAACATTGGTGATTTAAAATGCACTATTTCAATACGAAATATTTTTGCCCAAGACCCTAACAATTTATCTGCTTCGTTAAATATTGTTCCGTTTCCGATTAATTCTCGTATTGCACCAAGTATGAACATAAAACATGTAGCACTGATTCCAATAGCAAACCCATCTAATACAAAAAGTAAAATACCATATTTAGAAGCTACTATTTCTGTACGACCTACTATAATAGTACAGTTAGTAATAATAAGAGGACTAAAAATCTCCAATAATTGATACAAATTGTACGCATAAGCATTAATGAACATTTGAACGCAGCTAACAATACAAGAAATAATCATAATATAGATCGGAATACGGATTTCAAATGGTATGTAACGATGACATGTGGCAATAACAAGATTAGTTAATGTTAAAACAAAAGTAGTTACTAAACCAACACCAAAAGCACTTGCTGCACTAGATATAAGTGCTAATATTGGACATAGAACTAATATTTGCACTAACATAAAATTATTTTTCCAGAAACTATCCAAGAATAAATTTTCAGTTCTACTCATTTAATTATCCACATTTAGGAAGAGAACTTAATTTGTCTGGTAGAGTTTTAATTAATAAGGTTGTTCGTTTAGTAGCATTTACTACAGCACGAGGCGTAATAGTTGCACCTGTAAACTGATCAAATCGACCACCATCTTTTTTTATTGCAAAATCTTTATCATTAGCATCGTGTACTACTTGACCATTAAAACTATTAATCCAATTCGAAACGCGTAATTCCACTTTATCACCGAATCCTGGAGTCTCATGATATTCAGTCACACGCACACCTAATATTTTACCTTCAAAAGTAGCCCCTACTAACATTTGAATAGGACCAGCATACCCATCAGGAGCGACGGTTTCAATTGCTGCTGCAACAGGCGTATTGCCTTTACGAGCTAAATAAAGATGATGAAATTTATTATTACCAAGAGCAACTTTATCTTTTATAAGATAACATTCCTGTTGTATTTGATTATCATAAAGCTCTGTAGGTATAACTTGATCAAGTAATTTTTTTTGCTGAAATAAAATTTGATTTTTTGCAACACATTCAGTTATATAGTGAATAACAGCTATCAACCCGGTAGTAATTGCTGCAAAAATAGCTAATGTTAAAGCATTTTTACGTATGATTTTGATCATTGATTTTCCTTACAAGAACCGTAAATACGAGGTTGAGTATAATAATCTATTGATGTGACGCACATATTTGCCAATAATACAGAAAAAGCTAATCCATCTGGATAATCACCAAAGCTGCGGATTAACCAAGTGAACATCCCGATTAATCCACCATAAATCAGACGTCCAACATTCGTTGTTGCAGCCGTGACTGGATCAGTAGCTATGAAAAATGCTCCTAACATAGTTGATCCGTAAAAAAGATGTACGATTGGTACATTGAGCGTTTCCGGTGAAAATAGCCAACCCAATACAGTAAACATTGACAATGAAATTAGGAAACTTATTGGAATGTGCCAACGGATTACATTTTTTATTAATAGCATACTACCGCCTATTAGGTAACCAATATTTACCCACTGCCATGCAAGATGAGTTAAGATATTTTTGTATGTAGAGATTGGCCAATAAAGTTGTTGATGATTAGCTCCTATACGATGCCTATTTTTCAAGATATTCAACGGTGTTGCCTGACTAATACCGTCTACTCCTAAGTGTTGTAATTGCAAAATAGCGCCATCTACTGACGCATGTCCAGTGAAAATAATGTTAACTACATCCATAAATTCAAATTTAGTTTCTTGTAAAGCAGTAGGTGATGTCCAGTGCGTCATCTGTAATGGAAAAGAAATTAACAAAACTGCGTAACCTACCATTGCAGGATTGAATAGATTTTGACCTAAACCACCATATAGTTGCTTACCTATTACAATAGCAAAGATTGTACCTAAAACTACTAACCACCAAGGGGATAAAGGTGGTAAACTAAGACCAAGCAATAATGCTGTTAGTGTTGCAGAATTATCACTTAATGTTTTTAGAATGGT
Organism: Candidatus Pantoea carbekii; assembly: GCF_000971765.1. Taxonomy (GTDB): domain Bacteria; phylum Pseudomonadota; class Gammaproteobacteria; order Enterobacterales; family Enterobacteriaceae; genus Pantoea_A; species Pantoea_A carbekii. The sequence goes on from NZ_CP010907.1 coordinate 393,817, forward strand.
TAAGTTACGTAACCATAAAATTAAACCCTCTGTAATCCATGCAGTAATTATTGCTAGTAATATTTGAATTAAAGAGCCAATACCAAAAAAATACCATTGAGCTGATATACCTGGTAGAGTTGCTAATATTACCAGTAACATAGTATTACTAATAGTACTACTATGATGGGTGTAAGGAGAATTTGAAATTTGAAAAACCATTTATGCCTCAATTTTTTTTGAAAGATGCATTTTTTTACGTGCTTTAACACGGGAAATTGCTTTTTCTATTATTTCTTTGCGTGAATCATTTGTATCATCTATTGTATGATTTAAAGTTTGAAAATTCTTTGTATTGAATATATTGTGAAGGAGTTGACGTTTTTTTCTATCATCTTGTAGGCGTATTTGACGTGCTTCAAAGCGCGCTTTAGATTCAGCCATGCGTTTTTTTTGAAAGTCAATACATTGTAATTCAAACTTTTCTTGGCGATAATACTGTACTAATGGAATATGACTTGGACAAACATAAGCGCAAGCACCGCATTCTATGCAATCTTCAATATGATATACACGTGTGCTATCGTGATCTTTAGTCTTGCTATACCAGTATAATTGTTGCGGTAATAACCGTATCGGACATACTTCAGCACATGCACTACAACGAATACACGGTTTTTCTTCAAACCTAGGTGCTATTTCATTGATAGAAGGTGCTAAAATACAATTAGTCATTTTTACTGTTGGTATCTCAGTTGATGTCACAGTAAAACCCATCATCGGACCGCCAATTATCAATATCTGAGATGCGCTAGGGGTAAAGCCAACGTGATCTAATAAATGACTTAATGATGTGCCAATCCGACTCCATGCATTACAGGGATTAGAAATGGATTTACCGGTCAGAGTAATTACGCGTTCAGTAATGGGTTCACCATTAATAATGGCACGTTTTATTGCCCACACAGTAGCTACATTGTGCATTAATATACCAATATCAAGAGAATGACCGTTACATGGCACTTCTAAACCAGTAAGAATTTTCGTTAATTGTTTAGCACTACCAGAAGGATATTTAGTTGGTATAACACATAACTGTAAATCATTGTTGTCACCTAAAGCTTGCCTTATTGCCTGAATTGCTTGAGGCTTATTATCCTCAATACCTATTAGTACGTGATTCGCTTGTAAGATCCACGCAAGGATGCGGCAACCTTCCAATACTTCCAACGTATAGTCCTGTATTAATCGATCATCAGCAGTAATATAGGGCTCACATTCAACCGCATTGATAATTAATGTTTTTACACGTTTTTGTAAACCTATACTTAATTTAGCAGCGGCAGGAAAACCAGCCCCACCAAGCCCAGCTATACCTGCATTATAAATACGTTTTATAATCTCCTTGCGTGACAAGCTTCGATAATTTGGTTGAGGATCGAGTTTAATCCAACGATCTTGACCATCAGCTCGAAGAAAAACACAGAGTTCCTCTCGTTTTTTAGAAATAGGATACGGTGCAATTGCCTCTACAGTACCAGAAGTAGGTGCATGTACCGGCAACATCATATATCCAGAACCAACAGTTAATGGCTGGCCGCGTAATACATGATCACCTTTTTTAACACAAATTTCACCTTGATAACCAATATGTTGTTTTAAAAAAACTATAAATCGATTAGGTAAGGGAAGATGACTAATTGCTATACAATTTGACTGTATTTTCATTTCAAGAGGGTAAATTCCTCCTTTGAAATTCCAAAATTTTTTTTTGCGAAAAAATTTTTTTATATGATTATGTAAAATCATGTTATTTAACTTACCTGAAAAATAATAGGTCTAGAATCCGTTTGATAGTTACTTTTTTGATCAACAGTACTTTGTATTGCTATGCAATCTGTTGGACAATGAGGAACACATAAATTACAACCAGTGCACAAATCTTGTAATACAGTATGCATTGTTCGTGGAGCGCCTATAATTGCATCAACCGGACAAACTTGAATACATTTATTACAACCAATACAATTAACTTCATCAATTTGCACTACTGTACGTAATGGTATAGGTAAAGATGTTATTGGTGTAATGCCATCTTCTATAAAAAAAGAGGGATTCATATTAAGTAATGCAGCAAGCTTAAGCATCGTCTGTTTTCCACCTGGGATACATTTATTAACAACTTCTTTTTTTTTAACTATTGCTTCTGCATATAAACGACAACCCATATAACCACATTGAGCACATTGATTTTGAGGTAAAACAGCATTAATTTGTTCAATAATACAATCTTCTTCCATCTGAAAATAATATGAAGCGTAGCCTAGTATAGCTCCAAAAATTAGGCTTAATATGCTTAGTACAACGATAGAAATCCAAATTGTAGTCATATTAAATCTTCACCAAACCATTAAAACCCATAAATGTCATTGCCATCAAACCAGCTGTAATCAGCGTAATAGATTCACCTTTGAATGGCCTTGGTACATTGGCTAGCATTATACGTTCATGCATGCTAGAAAATAAAAACATTACTACTGTAAAACTTAATGCCGAACTACAACTATAGAATATACTTTGTAAAAAAGTATGATTTGCATTAAAATGCAATAATAGTATACTTAAAAGTGTACAATTGGTAATGATTAAAGGTAGGAAAATGCCGATAAATCGGTAAAGTAAGAGATTAATTTTACGCAATACTATTTCAATGAACTGTATTAGAGTTGCAATTACTAAAATATAATCCGTAGTACGTAAATATGCTAGATTAAGCGGAATTAGAATTAGGTGATCAATCAACCATACACATATACATGTCAATGTAATTACAAAAGAAGTTACAATTCCCATACCTATAGCCGTTTCTAATTTTTTAGATACATCTAAAAACGGACATAGACTTGCGAATTTCTTAAATATAAAATTATTGATTACAATAGTACTAATAAATAATACAAAATATTGAGTCATATTATTTACCTAAAAATTGCAGTTAAACTTTTATTATTTAATCGATCACAAATAATTAAAAAAATTATTACATATATATAATATAATAATAAACATTACTTCTATAAATACCTATCAAATAGTAACAGTAAAACTTACGATCATAAATGAGTATATTAAATCATGCTAACTACGATCACACGAAAATATATTTCATTTAAAATTTTCAACCGAAAATTTTAAATGAATCATTGAAAATAATTTATTTCAAGATTACACGTGAGTCAAAACTGTAATTATTATACAATGCATGCCATTCTTAATTTATAATTAATTATTTTTAATATGGCACTTATATTAAATGAAAAATAAATTTTTTTCTTTAAATTTAAATACACAAGATACTTCTTTTGTAATATTATTAATAAGCAACATACCAATAAATTAACTCATATAAGATAATCTTAGCTACTATTTGTAGTTTGATTTATATCGATTCTCTCTAATACAATACAAAAATTAAAATTTAACATAATGAATCTGTAAATTTCAATTCCAGCTAATTAAACAATAATATTTTTTACCGCGACGTAATAAAGTAAAACGATTAAACAGTTTATCTTTTTTGCTAAAATGGTACTCAGGATTGAGCTCTCTTTCTCCGTTGATATATATGGCTCTCGATGTAACCATAGTACGTGCTTGAGTACGTGAAGTTACTAGCCTTGCAGTTACTAATGCACTTAGTAGGTCGTTTGTTTGATATAATACAATACTGGGAACACCATCTTGAAGCAATTGTTCAAAATCATTTTCAGTCATTTCATTAACATTGTCAGAAAAAAGACATTTTGTAATACGTTTTGCTGCAAGTAAACCATTTTCTCCATGTACAAGACGAGTAACGTTTTCTGCTAATATATATTGTGCTTTTAGAAAAGTATCATTATTGTTATTTTTTTCTAATTTTTTAATTTCTTGAATGTTAATAAAGGTAAAAAATTTAAGAAATCGGTATACATCAGCGTCTGATGTATTGATCCAAAATTGATAAAATGCATACGGACTGGTTTTTTTACCATCAAGCCAAATTGTACCTTTTTCAGTTTTTCCAAACTTAGTACCATCGGATTTAGTAATTAATGGGACAGTCAATCCCCAAACTTGTTGTTTTTGTAGACGACGTGTTAAATCAACTCCCGAAATGATATTACCCCACTGATCGGATCCGCCTATCTGAAGTACCACGTTATAATGTTCGTTTAATTTGACAAAATCATAACTTTGCAATAAACAATAAGAAAATTCAGTAAAGGAAATCCCTTGATCATCACGATTTAAGCGTTGTTTAATTGCTTCACGTTTAATCATTTGATTGACTGAGAAATGTTTACCAAGATCGCGCAAGAAAGTTAATACGTTCATCTTAGTAAACCAATCATAGTTATTAACCGAAATGGCACTATTATAACCGCACTCAAAGTTAAGAAAAAGTGTTATTTGATTTTGAATTTTTTTTATCCACTTATTGACAGTTTTAATTTTATTCAATGTACGTTCTGTTTTTTTAAAGCTAGGATCACCAATTAAGCCTGTAGCACCCCCTATGAGTACAATAGGTGTATGTCCAGAATTTTGAAAACGTTTTAAACAAAGCAACAATACTAAATGTCCTAAATGCAAACTATCAGCTGTAGGATCAAAACCACAATAAAGAGCTATAGGCCCTTTCTGTAATCTTTTGACTAAAGCAACTTCATCTGTTATTTTTGCTATTAAGCCTCTTTCTTGCAGTTGTGCTATTACGTTACTATCAGTTGTCATTACGGACTCCAAAAAATGGCATAATATATTAAGCAATACTACATAATAATTCTACGGTGATAATCGGTCAATTGTCCAAGAATTACCATTTCGTGTATAGAGAAAACGATCATGTAAACGATGTTTGCCACCTTGCCAAAATTCTATAGTATGAAATTTAACACAAAATCCACCCCAAAAACTCGGCAAAGGAATTTTATTTTGTTTGAATTTCTTTTTGAATTCAAAAAACTTACATTCCAATATATTACGGCTCGAAATACAACGCGATTGTTTTGAAACCCAAGCAGCAATTTGACTGTCACGAGGACGACTGTAAAAATACTTTAATACCTCTAGTGGCGATAATTTTTCTGCTTTCCCTAAGATCATCACCTGACGATCTAAAAAATACCAAGGAAAATGTAACGAAATAGCGGCATTGTTTGATAAATGTAGTGCTTTACGACTGAATAAATTAGTGTAAAATATCATTCCTTTTTCGTCGTAATGTTTTAGAAGAACAGTTCGCTGATAAGGCTGACCGTTGCTGTCAACTGTCGCTACCGTCATTGCTGTAGGATCAGGTAACTGTACTGAACAAACTTGATGAAGCCAATTTTCAAATAATACTAAAGGGTTATCAGGCAAATCTTCACGACGTAGTCCACTGTAAGTGTATTCACGACGCAAATAAGCAATGTATTGTAAGCTATTACTATCATTCATACTGATCTCGTTTTTATTGAATATTAGGATGAAAAAGCAAGAGATACATGTTTTATAACTGATAATTACTGTTTAATTTAATTTAAATGAGAACGAGGTTACTACATAAATATAATCTATGGTTTTAGCAATTTTGTATAAAATTAATGATAGCGATGCATAATTTGAATAAATATCTTTGATAATCAATTAACAAATTTTATTTAAAATACTGAAAGGTATTATAATGAACTTTACACTATAAAGATAAAAATATACTAAATTGAAAATTATTAATTATTAATAACGTGTTATTAGATAAAAATCATAAGTTAACTAATTTAGTTATATTAAATTCTACTTAATTGTAATTTTTGGCATAATATATTATGCTCAATAATTGCTATGGGATACTAATGTCTGAATTCAACGATTTCAATGCTCTTTATCAACGTTTTCGTGGTTTCTATCCCGTTGTAGTTGATGTGGAAACTGCTGGGTTTAACGCTCACACTGACGCGCTTTTAGAAATTGCTGCCACAACATTAAAAATGGATGAAAATGGTTGGCTACATAATAATGAAACTTTACATTTTCATGTAAAACCATTTAAAGGTGCATTATTAAATCCACAAGCACTCGCTTTCACTGGTATTGATCCTACTAATCCGTTACGTAGTGCAGTAAGCGAATATCAAGCATTAAATCAAATCTTTCAAATGGTCAGTGAAGGTACTAAAAAAAGCAATTGTAATCGTGCGATTATTGTAGCTCACAACGCTAATTTTGATCATAATTTTTTAATGGCCGCATGTGAACGTTTAAATATGAAACGTAATCCATTTCACCCGTTTGCAACCTTTGATACAGCAGCACTTAGTGGACTAGTCTTAGGACAAACGGTATTAGCCAAGGCGTGTAAAACTGCCGGTATAGATTTCGATAGCACTCAGGCACATTCAGCTCTATATGATGCTGAGCACACGGCACAACTATTCTGTGAATTAGTAAATCGCTGGAAACGACTCGGCGGTTGGCCAGTACAATTAGATAAGATAGACACTAAAAGTACAAATGCTATATCTGCGTAAATAATAAAAAGAAAAATAGAAAATATTTTATTTAGAAATCATTTTGATTTTTTGTATTTCTCAGCAGTTTTTTTTATTAATATTTGTAACTCGCCTTGTTGAAACAGCTCAACGATAATGTCACAACCGCCTATTAGTTCACTATCAACCCATAATTGTGGAAAAGTTGGCCAGTTAGCATATTTTGGCAATTCAGTACGAATATCATGGTGTTGTAAAATATCTACATATGCGAAATGTTCACCACATGCAGAAAGCGCCTTTACAGCCTGTGCTGAAAAACCACAGCTAGGCATGTTCGGTGAACCTTTCATATATAGTAATATAGGATTTTCTGAAATCTGATGCTGAATTTTTTTAACTGTACTCATTGTTTTTCCTTTTAGTGATGCTAATTTTATTGTTTTTTTCATTAATGAATTAAAACTTTTGAATATTAACTTTGTATTTTATAAACATAAACATATACAAAAATTCTTTTTTTACAAAAAATAGACCTTGTTTCTAAATTATTAAAGTACTTTGATTAAGATTTACTTTTTGCATAAAAAATCACTCGCCTATACTTTATTTTATTTTAGTATCAAATACTTTCGTTTAATATTTAAAATTAAATTTTATACATAATTATAGATTTATTAGATATTTCTATTATTATAGATTTGTAACGTGTTCTAAATACAATTTTTTTCTATGAGGATTAAAATTAAAAAGGTAACATGCGTACATTTAATTAAATATGCGTTAAAGCAAGCAATTTCAAAGTAATTAGCTATTTGATTTCGTATTTTTATATATTAATTTCAAAGATATAACTTCTGACATATAAAAATAAAATTTTAAAAAATTAAAATGTCAAAGATACATTTTGATATGTTAACTTATTTCTTAAATGTATTTAAATTGAAATTATCATATTATTATTACAAAATGTTTAGTAATCCAGCTATTAATTGGTAACTAATTTAGTTATATTTATATTTTATGCTTAAGATTTAATCTTTTTACTTATACAAAACACTGAAAATCTATAACATAAAGTAATACGATAATATTCTAAGTTTTTATTTTATTAAAATAACTTACTGTTAAATATTGACTGTTTGCTAATACAGGCATAATACAATATATGCAGCAAAGTATAACACTAAATATATTAATATTATACTTTATTATAAAAAAATAGATTAGTAAAAGTTTTTAATATTAAAATAATATCTCAACATCAGAGATATCATAAAGTAACTAGTGTAAAGCGTTTTAATTACGGATCTTTAAAAATCTAGATCTTAAAAAACTAGAAAATTTAATTTTTAATTAAAAATCGTAATCCTTATTATAAAAATTATTTAATTGATAAACTGAAATATTATTAGCATATACAAATGAATAATATACTAATTTATCAGTCAATAACACATATTTTTCTAAAATAATTAACTAAGAATGTTTTAAAAAAAACTAAATTATAATATATTTCATTTAGTTAAAATAATGAGCTTTTATAAAAATATAAAATTGATTGTTAAATATTATGGCAAATAATATTCTATATATAAACGTTTCTTTGAAAATTATTTATATTAATCAATACATACAAATAATAAATATTCAAATGTATATTTACTGATTCTACTGCAACTTGACTTATGCAGGAAAATTTAGTATACGTAGCAGTTTAATGATAAGGCATACGAATGAAGTCATGCTATAACCGTTACTGTGATACTAAAGTAGGTTATTTTTTTTGGATATTAAGTAAATTATGAATAATTTGGTGATATATAATGTATTGATTAAATGGTTATTTTTGATTACTAAGATTAATTTTATTTAAATTCTATTTTACTACTGATATTTTAGATTGTGTGAGTACTCGTTCAACAGTGTCGACGATTGCTTGTGTACGAAAATCAACTTCAACATTGACTTTATCTCCTACTTTCTTAGTAGCTAAAATAGTACGTGATAATGTCTCTGGTATTAGATATACACAAAATTTATTGTTCGTGATATTTGCAATTGTTAAACTAATACCGTCAAGGCCAATAAAACCTTTACATAAAATGTATTTCATGTATATTGAGTCTTTTAATTTACACCATAATTCATAGTTGTTTTTTATTTTTACAATTTTATAGATTACTGCTGTAGTGATAATATGCCCGCTCATTACATGACCACCAATTTCATCACTGAATTTTGCTGCACGTTCAACGTTTACTAAATCTCCAACTTGTAGTTCTAGTAAATTAGTAATACGCAGTGTTTCCTTTATGAGATCAAACTTGGCAAGATCACCTTGTAAATGTGTAACACTAAGACAGCAACCGTTATGAGCTATTGATGCTCCTAATACTAAATCAGGTAGTAATTTTTTTGGTAATTTAACTAGATGAGTTCGAAGTAATTTGTTTTCTTCAACTGCGACAATTTTTGCTATTCCTTGTACAATTCCTGTAAACATAATATTAATTCCTATGAAATTTCTATTTTTTACCATAGCTTTTTAGTTGCTTATATAGCATAGTAAAATACAGTTTAGCGAGCATTAGCATAATTATAGTTACGCTATGCTCTAATATTTTAGAAAATTCATTTTCATATCTTCTTACATTTTAAAGAGGTTTGGGTGCAGAAGTATTTAATAGAAGCTCGTCAATTATTAATTCTCGCCATTCCAGTTACTTTGGCTCAGGTAAGTCAAACTGCAATGGGTTTTGTAGATACAATTATGTCTGGTGCAGTGAGCGCTATGGATATGGCAGCTGTTGCTATTGGCACATCTATATGGTTGCCAGCTATTTTATTTGGACATGGATTATTATTATCTTTAACACCTATTATTGCACAACTTGACGGCTCAGGTAGACGTGAGTTTATCGGGCAACATATATTACAAGGTTACTGGCTCGCACTAGGTGTGGCATTATTTATTATGGTAGTGTTGTGGAAGGCGAGCTCTTTCATCCATATTATAAGTCATATCGATCAGCAATTGGCACTAAAGGCAAAAAATTATTTGCATGCTCTTCTATGGGGCACGCCAGGATATTTATTCTTTCAAGTTGCACGTAACCAATGTGAGGGTTTGTCAAAAACCAAGCCCGCAATGCTGCTTGGTTTTCTTGGCCTTTTGTTAAATATTCCTTTTAATTATATATTTATTTATGGTTATTTTGGTATGCCTGCAATGGGTAGTATGGGTTGTGGTGTAGCAACAGCTTCAGTGTACTGGATGATGTTTATAATCATGCGTTTCTGGGTAGGAAATATGACAGATATGCATGATGTTAATATGAAAATTTTATTTTTTAAAGCTATCCCATCACGAGTAATATTATCTAGACTATGTACCGTGGGTCTACCAATAGCATTATCTCTATTTTTTGAAGTGACTCTCTTTGCCGTAGTTGCACTATTAGTTTCCCCTCTCGGTATTGTAAAAGTAGCAGGGCACCAAATTGCGCTTAATTTCAGCTCATTAGTATTCGTACTACCATTATCATTAGGTGTTGCTACAACTATCCGGGTAGGTTATTGCCTAGGACAAGGTTCTGTCGAAAAAGCGCGTATCGTATCTTGGACAGGACAAACTGTTGGAATTACTCTGGCGAGTATAACAGCATTTTGTACTGTTGTTTTCCGATATAAAATAGCTGCTTTGTATACTATGAATCCAGAGGTAGTAATGTTATCTTCTCAACTCATGCTATTAGCTGCAATCTACCAGCTTTCAGATTCTATTCAAGTAATTGGTAGCGGTATTTTACGTGGGTATAAAGATACACGTTCGATATTTTTTATTACATTTATTGCCTATTGGTTATTAGGTTTACCTATTGGTTATGTTTTAGCACTTACTAACTGGGTTATTCCAAAATTAGGTCCAACAGGATTTTGGTACGGCTTTATTATTGCTTTAACGTCTGCAGCGGTGATGATATTATGGCGTATTAGATATGTACAACGATTGCCTGATCAGCTCATATTATTGCTTGCATCTCGCTAATATATTAAATAGAATGTTAAATGTATAAGTCAAGATTTTAAAAACAACAAATTTTTTCTTGACTGACTATTAGTATAATTTATTGTTAATATAATTTTTATTTTTTTTAGTAATAGTATACTGCGTTCTTAGCTCAGTTGGTTAGAGCATCACCTTGACATGGTGGGGGTCGATGGTTCAAATCCATTAGAACGCATTACTTTCTTAACAAAATTTTATTACATAATTTAACAAAATATTTAATTTATGCTTAATGATCGAATTAATTATTATTTATCTTTAAACCTAGCAAGGTTGCATGCTAATGTATCTAATCTGATAATCTAAATAATTTTTTAAGTGTTCCTTGAGTTATTTTATTTGCTTATGTTTGGATTTTTAATACAATTAATTACTGCTATTATAATAAATACTAAATATTATTGATTGCAATTTACAGAAAATTCACATGAAAAAAACCAAAATTGTTTGTACTATCGGTCCTAAAACTGAATCACAAGTGATGCTTAGTCAATTGCTTGAGGCTGGTATGAATGTTATCCGACTCAATTTTTCTCATGGCGACTATATCGAACATAGTCGGCGTATTATTAATATGCGCCATGTCATGAAAAAAACTGGACGTCAAGCTGCAATTCTTTTAGATACTAAAGGTCCAGAAATTCGAACTATGAAATTAGAAGGTGGATGTGATGTATCATTAAAAGCAGGGCAAACATTTATTTTTACAACAGATCAATCGATTATTGGTAACAATTTTCGCGTTGCAGTAAGTTATGTAGGCTTGACCAAAGATCTACAACTTGGTAATACTATTTTAGTAGATGACGGCCTTCTTAGTATGAAAGTAATAGAAGTAACAACAGAAAGTGTAATATGTAAAGTATTAAATAATGGTAACTTAGGTGAAAATAAAGGAATAAATTTACCAGGCATTTCTGTACGCTTACCGGCTCTGGCAGAAAAAGATAAACGTGATTTAATGTTTGGATGTCAACAAGGAGTGAATTTTATTGCAGCATCCTTTATTCGTAAGGGTTCAGATGTTTTAGAAATTCGTGAATACTTAAAAACATGCGGCGGTGAGCACATTCAAATTATTTCTAAAATTGAAAATCAAGAGGGATTAAACAATTTTGATGAAATTCTTGAAGCTTCAGATGGTATTATGGTCGCGCGTGGTGATCTAGGAGTTGAAATTCCAGTTGAAGAAGTAATTTTTGCACAAAAAATGATGATTAAAAAATGCAACAAAGCTTGTAAAGTTGTTATTACAGCGACACAAATGCTTGATTCTATGATACAAAATCCAAGACCAACACGTGCAGAAGCAGGAGATGTTGCTAATGCTATACTGGATGGTACAGATGCTGTCATGCTATCTGGAGAAAGTGCAAAAGGAGAATATCCTTTAGAAGCAGTTTCTATCATGGCCGCAATTTGCGAACGTACTGATAGAGTAATGAAATCACGTATTGAATTATTAGAAACTACTCGTAAATTGAGTATTACTGAAGCAGTGTGTCGTGGAGCTGTTGAGACTGCGGAAAAACTAGCAGCACCACTTATTGTGGTAGCAACAAAAGGCGGAAAATCTGCAAAATCAATACGTAAATATTTTCCTCGTTCAATAATTTTAGCTTTAACTACTAATAAAACTACCGCACAACAACTAATTTTGAGCAAAGGTATTGAAACACATCTAGTCTCTAAAATTGCTTCAACGGATGACTTTTACTGCATTGGTAAACAGGTAGCCTTAGAAAGTAAATATGCACAGAAAGGAGATTTAGTAGTGATGGTTTCAGGTGCATTAGTGCCGAGCGGGACCACTAATACTGCTTCAGTGCATATACTATAAATATAATTAGAAATAATTGCTTTGGTAGTAATAATATTTACATTCTATTTATAATAAATATTGCATTATGAATGTTAATCTAATCGTTTTTGAACTTAAAAACTTCTATAATAAATATTGTACTCAAATAAGAATTCATTTAATCTAGGAAGTAGACATCATGAATAACACTAATTTGCTAATTATAGCAATTTTAAGTTCGATACTTCTTACCAGTTGTTCGAATAATTCTAAAATTGATCGGCTATCTTCAGAACTTCAAATACTTAATTCTAGAGTTGAACAATTAAGTCATGATCTTAATAAAATTCGCACTGACGTTCATACTGTTCAAGATGATTCTGCTCGTACCAATAAACATCTTGTATAGATGAGAAAGAGGAAAAAACGAAGAATAGATTACTTTTTATAAATAAGCAGTACAGTAGCTTAATGATGTAATTTAGATCCGTCCAGTTCTGCAGAAACTAAATATTCTTAAATTTAAGCAGAGCGGATATGTGTAGTAGAACGGGCGGGTTTTTAGAAAGTTATCTTTTAGTAAAATTGAATGCGATAAAGTAACATAAGCTGAAAAAATATTTTCACTATCTAATATTTATTGTTAAATTTGTTTAATGATATTAAATTTCAATAGTATTTACGTAAATTATAAGAAAGCGCGTGCATTACGCTGGATTGTATAAATCATTGCTTCAAGACCTTGTGAACGTAAAGGAGTCAGGTGTTTTGTTAATTCAAGTTTTTGCAGAGATTCTTGAATTTTTAGCTTAATAATTTCTTGAACTGTTAGACCTTCATAAAAACTAAAAATTACAGCAATTAACCCTTTAACAATAGCTGCATCGCTATCACCTTCAAAGGTAATAGTTCCATCTGCTTTATAAGTCATATGAATCCAAACTTGACTCTGGCATCCAAAAATTACGTATTCTGGTTTTCTAAACTCTTCATTAAAAGATCTCGATAATTTTTCACCTAATTCAATTAGATAAAGATATTTTTGCTCCCAATTAATACAACGATTAAAATTGTATAGCAATTTATTTTTATCTGGCAAATTAGCCATTTATTATTCCTTCTTGATTAACCACTTAATAAGTGATAGATGCGTTTCAAACTGAATGCTAATCGATCAATTTCTTCTTTTGTATTATAAAACGCAAACGATGCTCGACACATTGCCGGTACTCCATAATATTGCATTAATGGCATAGCACAATGATGACCGGTACGAATTGCAATACCATATTGATCAAGAAAACTGCCTATATCAAACGCATGATATTTACCTAAGTTGAAAGACACAATACTACTACGCTTTTCTAAAGGACCATAAATTACTAACTCAGGTACTAATGCTAATTTATTTAATGCGTAATTCGTTAACATCGCTTCTCGATCATAAATTAAATTAAAACTTAGCTGTTTAAACCACGTTAAAGCAGCCCCAAGACCAATGATACCGGCACTATTTGGTGTACCTGCTTCAAAACAAAAGGGTACATTATTCCATGTAGTACCCATGGGTAATGTAACTTGAGAAATCATCGATCCTCCACCTTGCCATGGAGGCATAGCATCAAGTAATATTTTTCGTCCATATAGCACACCAATACCTGTAGGACCGTATATTTTATGCCCTGAAAAAACGTAAAAATCACAGTTAATATCTTGTACATCAACAGCATGATGCATTATTGCCTGTGCTCCATCTATCAGAGTTACTAATCCATGTGATTTTGCATATGCAACCAGTTCTTTTACAGGGTTTATAGTACCAAGCACATTAGAAATGTGAGTTATAGCCAAAAGCCGAGAATGTTTATCAATAAGTTTATGCAACATTCCCTGTACTAATTCTCCTTTTTCATTACATGGCAGAATGCGAATTTGCGCACCAGTAGATTGAGCAACCATTTGCCATGGTACAATATTTGCGTGGTGCTCCATTTCGCTAATGATGATATTATCACCCGAATTTATTTGATTTCTACCCCAGCTATTAGCAACTAAGTTAATACCTTCTGTAGTTCCTTTAACAAAAATGATTTCCTCTGATGCAGACGCATTGAGAAAACAAGCAACCTGATGGCGAACTTTTTCTATTTTTTCTGTGGCTTGTACGCTCAGAGAATGAATTCCTCGATGTACAGCTGAATAATGGTACTTATAAAAATCACTTTCCGCATTGATAACAGCTAATGGACGCTGAGCACTAGCAGCATTATCAAAATAAGCAATCGGATATCCATTTATCTTACGATTAAGAATCGGAAATTCTAATCTAATTCTTTGAATATCTAACGTCATAATTTAATTCCTAAAAAACGTTTATTGATAGATGCTATCACTATTTTACGAATCATTTCATCATCCAAAATATCGGTAATATCGGTAGAAAAAGCATGAATGATCATTTTTTTTGCTGCATGTTCAGCAATACCACGTGAACGAAGATAGAAAATCTGTTCATTATCAATGCAACCTACTGTTGCACCGTGACTACACTTAACATCATCAGCATAAATTTCTAGCTGTGGTTTAGTATTTACTTCAGACAAATGACCTAATAATAGGTTATTATTAATCATCTGACTGTCAGTTTTAAGTGCATATTGTCCTACTTTAATATGACCATTGAAGACTGAATGAGCTTGATGGCATGAGATAGTTTTATGTACCTGTCTACTTTGACAGTAGCCTTTATTGTGTTCTAAATAAGTACGAATATCTGCTAATTCTGAATTAATAGGTAATGCGAAGCTATTTAATGAAAGTTGAGTATTTTCACCGTTAAGTTGAACACTTGTATTGTGACGTAAGAAAGCAGAACCAAGAAAAAAACAACTACTATTAACCTTAGCATTACAACTAACCACCACATCGTTATGTGCAAAGTGATAACTATTACTTTCTTGAAATGTTAGTTTAATATGATTAAGGCATGCATGATCTGCTACTTTGAATGTAAATCGTGCACCAGTAAAATGTGATTTAGTATTCAGTGTAACATAATGTTCAATTACGTTAGCGTTAGTATTTTCTTCTAATTCAATATGATGCCGATAATGCACTGTATTTATTGCATCTGTTTGACCACTGCTAATATGCAGTAAATATAGAGGACGCATTGCTATACTATCACGTTTTAAACGAATATGTATGATCTTTTCAGCTAAGCTTTCAGTAAGATGTAAAAATGCTTCTGGCTGTATAGGTTCAGGTAAAAAAGAATAGTCAGCATTAACATTATGTTCAATGACAAATAAATCAGTGTCTGACGTACTTAATTTTAACTCAAAATGTCCGTCAATAAATACTAATCGAATTGCATCTATAGATAAGGCATATTTTGAAATTTCGTCTTGAGAAAGTTTTGGTATTTGTATTGGCAGTACAAATTTTTGTGATAATAAAATGTCTAAAAAGGTATATTTCCAACTTGCATACTGACAGGTTGGTAAACCGAGATCTACAAATTTCTTCCAGTGCTGTTGTGCATATAAGGAACGCATTTTATCTTGTGATTTAAACAATTTAAACCACTGATGTATGATATTCTCACGCTTTGTCAATAAGCCAGCCATAGCCTAGCTCCTCCAACTGCCTTACCAGTCTAGAGTCACCTGATTTGGCAATTTTGCCATTATAGAGAACATGTACAAAATCTGGTTTAATATAATTAAAAATGCGCTGATAATGTGTTACGATAATAAATGCACGTTTTTTATCGCGTAAACTATTTATACCTTCTGCTACAATTTTTAATGCATCAATATCTAATCCTGAGTCAGTTTCATCTAAAATACAAAGTTCAGGTTCTAATGCAGCCATCTGTAAGATATCATTTCTTTTTTTTTCTCCTCCTGAAAAACCTACATTGACAGAACGAGTTAATAAATCTTTAGACATTTTGAGTAATTGAATTTTTTCTTCGATAAAATCTTGAAAATCGAAGTGATCTAACTCTTCTTGTTGACGATATTTACGTACCGAATTAACTGATGTTTGCAGAAAAAGTTGGTTGCTAACACCTGGGATTTCAACAGGATACTGAAAAGCCATAAAAACGCCTTCTCCCGCACGTTCTTCTGGTCTTAAAGCTAATAAATTTTTACCCTTAAAAGTGATAGTACCTTGAGTAATATCATAATTTTTATGGCCAGCTAACGTTACAGATAATGTGCTTTTTCCAGATCCATTGGGTCCCATAATAGCATGTACTTCACCTGGTTTTATTTCAAGGTTTAGTCCGCTTAAAATTTTTTTCTTTTTAATGCTTACTTGTAAATCTTTAATGCATAACATACAGTTTCCTTTATTTTGCTTCTACCAGTACATACTTAATACTAGCCTACACTATGCTCAAGACTAATAGCTAATAATTTTTGTGCTTCTACAGCAAATTCTAGAGGTAGTTCAGAGAAAACATTTTTACAAAAACCATTAATAATTATAGAGATAGCATCTTCTTCTCTAAAACCTCGCTGTAAACAGTAGAAGAGTTGGTCTTCGCTGATACGAGATGTAGTTGCTTCGTGTTCTAATTGAGTAGTGTTATTGCGTATCTCTACATGAGGGAATGTATGTGCGCCACAGTTTGTACCAATCAACATAGAATCACACTGTGTAAAGTTACGTGCATTAGTTGCGCTTGGCATTACCTTGACTAAACCGCGGTAAGTATTCTGACTCTTACCTGCAGAAATACCTTTCGATATAATAGTTGAACGAGTATTTTTACCAATGTGAATCATTTTAGTACCAGTGTCTGCCTGTTGGTATCCGTTTGTTAATGCAACTGAATAAAATTCTCCAATAGAATAATCGCCTTTTAAAACACAGCTCGGATACTTCCAAGTTATTGCTGAACCAGTTTCCGATTGTGTCCAAGACATTCTACTATATTCACCTTCACATAGTGCACGTTTAGTTACAAAATTAAAGATACCTCCTTTTCCTTTAGTACCAGGAAACCAATTCTGTACAGTAGAATATTTTACCTGAGCATTTTTTTTAATAATCACTTCTACTACCGCAGCATGTAATTGATAAGTATCACGGACAGGTGCAGAACAACCTTCGATGTAACTAACATAACTATCTTCATCAGCTATAAGAATAGTGCGTTCAAATTGTCCTGTTCTTGCTGAATTTATTCGAAAATAAGTCGATAAGTCCATAGGACAACGCACACCTTTAGGGATATATACTACTGTACCATCAGAAGCAACAGCAGCATTCAATGCAGCAAAAAAATTATCATTATAAGGAACTACACTACCAAGATATTTTTGAATTAGTTGTGGATATTTTTGAATCGCTTCACTAAAGGAGCAAAAAATAATGCCCTGCTCTGCTAGCTTACGTTGATAAGTAGTAGCTACCGAGACAGAATCAAAAATTGCATCGACTGCTATCTCTTTATCTTCATGTACAGGTATGCCCAATTGTTCGAAGGTTTTTTCTACTTCCTCAGTAAGATACTCATTACTTAATATATTATTAGATGACTGTACAGTAGCAGATTTGTCTGTATAATTGTTATTACAACTATTACAAGAAGGAGCAGAATAATAGCTATAAGATTGATAATCTAATTTTTTGTAATGCGCTTTTAACCAGTGTGGTTCTTCCATTTTTTTCCAAGCTTGAAAAGCTTTCAAACGAAATTGCAGCATCCAATTCGGTTCGTTACGTTTATACGAGATGGTATTTATTATATCTTCGTTAATACCATATGCTAATTCATCTGTTTGCAACTTAGTAAAGAAGCCTTCTTTATAGTTTGCATTGTTGTCCCACATTTTTATACCATCAATTATTTTATTATGTTATAGATGCAATTTTACTGAATTGACACTAAATACTGAAACTTTCACCGCACCCACATGTATTTTGAACTTTAGGATTATTAAATTTAAAAATTTGATTTAAACCTTCACGAACGTAATCTATTGTTGTACCATCAATAAAAGGCATTGCATTGAGCGATACAAAAAATTTTGCACCGAATTGAATGAATTCTAAATCACTGTCATTAGGTTTTTTTATTAAATTAATCACATATGAAAATCCAGCACAGCCTGATTTTTTAACACTAATTTTTAATCCTTGAATGTTTGAATTCTGTTTTACTAAGTGTAAAATTTGTTTTGCAGCTGATTCAGTAATAGTCACGCCTTTCCAAAGAAAATCCTTAGATGAAAAAGAAGTTGTATTTTTTAATGACATCATGCTAGCTCCTTTATTCAAATCTTTAGGTTATCTATTTATATAAATGATGTTAAATCATATTAATATAGTAGTTCCAAAATATGTTTTTTAAAATTTTAAAAATTAATGTTTAATAAAAAATATTTATTTTATATTAATTTGAAATTATTTTTTATAATTTAAATATTAATCAATAATCCAAAATTTTTTATTTATTATATTTTACTTTTTAATAAAATATAACGTACATATAAACTTAAAAAAGCCTGACAATTTATTATAGCTAACCATAAAAAAGTAGAGAAATAGTAAAATATTACAGAAATTTTGATAACATTTCCATTATTATTAAAGATAATATATATTACGTATACATTGAGCATGATATTTATATGTATTTTAATAATACATATAAACAATCAATATTTATTAGTCTAATATATTAGACTTATTTCATTAAATTTACAAGAACTTGAATTGGATGATGAATTATTTTTCCATGAATCCTTTTTATTTGATTACGACATGAGAATCCAGTTGCTAAACAGTATTCGATAGGAAGGTCTTGCAATTTAGAGGACCATGATAATTCATAAATTCCTAAAGAATTCTTTAAATTTTTTTTTTCATGACCATAGGTACCTGCCATACCACAGCAACCAATGTTAACACTCTCAAGCTTTAATCCAAAATAAGCAAAAATGTTCTTCCAACGCATTGAAGAATCAGGTGATATTGCACTTTCAGTACAATGGGAAAAAAGATACCAAGTTTTTTTTATGCGATGTTTTGTCGTATCCCTATCTCTGTTAATTATCTGAGATAACCATTCATCTACCATCAATACATTAAAATTTCCGCGATTACTTTTTAATATACTATGATATTCATCACGATAACATAAGACCATAGCAGGGTCTATTCCTACCATAGCTATATCGAGCTCAGCTATAGAATTTAAAAATTCAGCAGTGTTTTTAGCGGTATCCATAAAACGCTTTAGAAACCCTTTAACGTGCTCCGTTTTTCCATTAGCCAAGAACGGCAAAATTACAGCACGATATCCAAGTTTTTGGATTAAAATAATAAAATCATATACTAATGAAGCTTCATAGTAACTCGTAAAAACATCCTGTACTATTAAAATATATGAATTATACTGAGTTTTTTGTATTGATTGTATTTGTTTTAATGTTAAAAATATGTTTTTATGATTACGTAATTGCTGTTTTAAGGTTGGATACGATAAGATAGGAAGATCTACCATACCAATATATCGTTGGCTTACATTACGTACCAATGATCTATTTAGAAAAAAATTAAACAATCTCGGAACATTAGCGACTATAGGTATATAATATTCTAAGTTTGCTACTAAATAATCACTAATTGGTCGTAAGTAACGCATGTAATAAAGTTGTAAAAAACGTGAACGAAAATTAGATATATCAATTTTCACTGGACACTGAGTAGAGCAAGCTTTGCACGCAAGACAGCTAAACATGGCCTCTTTTATTTCGTGTGAAAAATCATATTGACCTAAACTTGCAAATAATGAATTTCTCATTTTTTTAATGAAAATCAATAATTTAATCGATTTCTTATCAAAATGTTTTTCTAATTTACTAAGATTTATGTTTTTATTCGATAATAAACGTAACCACTCTCTGATTAGAGTTGCACGCCCTTTAGGGGATAAAACACGATTTCGAGTAATTTTCATTGAAGGACACATTATAGTATGTACATCGAGATTGAAACATAGACCGTTACCATTGCATTCTAAGATTTTATGCCATTCATTACGAATAAAAATCGGAATCTGACGATCGTAGGTACCGCGCTTTTCTGCATCTACCTGTATTATCGCTTTGTTATTGCCTAATGGAGTGCAAATTTTACCCGGATTCATACGGTTATAAGGATCAAAGGCTGATTTTATGCGACGTAATTCTTTAAATAATGTTGCTCCAAAAAATATTGGACTGTATTGAGAACGAAATCCTTTACCGTGTTCTCCCCATAATAATCCACCATAATTAGAAGTAAGTTTTACAACTTCATCAGAGATTTTTTTGACTAACTGTTCTTGTGTAGGATCGCATATGTCGAGCTCAGGACGCACATGCAAAACACCAACATCTACATGACCAAACATTCCATAATTCAAACCGTAAGTATCAAGTAGTTTACGAAAATCAGCGATATAATCAGCTAACCGCTCCGGCGGAACGACGGTATCTTCTACAAATGGAATGGGTTTACTATCTCCTTGAATATTTCCTAATAAACCAACTGCTTTTTTACGCATATTGTAGATATGTTCAATAATGTTTGTGTCATTACATAACTGATAAGCAATAATTCCATGTTGTTGTATTGCTATTAATTTGTCTAAATGATTACATAATGTATTAACTTTTTTTTCAATTTTTTTAGCATTATTACCAGTAAATTCAACTATATTCAATGCTGACATGTCTTTATCACATACTTGCTGAATGATATTTTTTAGCGAATACCAGCAAATATCTGCACTTGCTAAACTAAGTATTTTTGAATCAATAGTTTCTATCGATGAAGCTTTAGTACTTAATATTAATGACGTATTTCGCAATGCAGAATCAAAACAATTATATTTAATATTTACTAAACGACGTACTCTGGGAATAGGTATAATATTCAGTTTTGCTTCAGTAATAAATGCTAAAGTTCCTTCTGAACCGCATAAAAGACGTGTCATGTCAAATGTTTGCATATCATTACTGAATACATGTTCTAAATCGTAACCAGTAAGAAACCGTTTCAATTTAGGAAAATTTTTGAGAATTAATGTGCGATTTGAACGACAAATTTTTAAAACTTGTTGATAAATTCGCCCTTCATCATTCGGTATACTTCCTATTTTTTCGGCCAATATGGAAGGCATAGCATACGTCTCCATAATATGGCCGCTTAATAATACTATTTGGAGCGCTTTAACATGATCTGAAGTTTTTCCATATATAAGCGATCCCTGTCCAGAAGCATCTGTATTGATCATACCACCTAACGTAGCTCGATTACTTGTAGAAAGTTCAGGACAAAAAAATAGTCCATAGGGTTTAAGCCATATATTAAGTTGATCTTTAACAACTCCTGTTTCAACACGTACCCAACGTTCTTCTACATTAATTTTTAATATATGATTCATATAACGTGAGGTATCAATAATAATACCTCGATTTAGTGATTGACCATTAGTGCCAGTTCCTCCGCCTCGTGCGGTAAAAACTAAGCTAGAAAATTTTGAATCATTTGCTAATTTTGCCACTAGTACTATATCAGCAGTTGAACGAGGGAATAATATTGCATCAGGCAACAGTTGATAGATACTATTATCAGTAGAAAGTGCCAGGCGATCAGCATAACCTATACTGATATCACCACTGAATCCTTTTTTTTTTAACAATTGTAGAAATGTTATCGCTATTTTAACAATGTTTGGTATATGAGAAATTCTTGGGATCATAGCTAAGCAACCGAAAATATTAAATTTTTTGATTATTTTAAAATAGCCAATCTATCATATTTTTTATATCCCAGATAGTTTTTCAAGAAATCAGTAACTCATTCTATGATTTATATTTCATTTTTAATAATTAGAAGTAAATAATCTTTAATTAAGCAAATGAATTTGCTTAATTACGAAAGATTTCTTACTGAGGTTAAACTGATTTTATGAAAAGTTTACAACGCTCTATGGATTTACCGCAACTATTATTTTCTATAATGTTTATATTAATTATGGTAATTGCCTGTTTCTGGGTGGTGAAGCCATTTATACTTGGTTTTACATGGGCTAGTATGGTTGTAATTGCTACATGGCCACTTATGATTCGCTTACAATATCTCTTGTGGGGTAGACGCTTATTAGCGATAATAGTAATGACGATTCTATTATTGCTTTTGTTTATTATTCCAATTGCTGTTCTAGTAAATAGCTTGATTGATAACAGTACACTAGTAATTAACTGGATTAGCCAGGGGCATCTATCTTTACCGCAACTGAATTGGCTTAGTGATATTCCAATGATTGGACAAAAACTTCATTTCAGTTATCATAGACTGCTTAATGGCGGTAGTATAGCAATAATACAACATTTGCAACCTTATTTAGGACGTACAACTAGATTTTTCTTTGCACAAGCCGGGAATTTTAGCAGATTTATGATACATCTTGCGCTAATGCTACTATTCAGTGTACTACTTTATTGGCGGGGAGAACATGTCGGATACGGAATTCGCCATTTTGCGTATCGTATGGGTGGAAATCGGGCTGATGCGACTGTATTGCTAGCTAGCCAAGCAATTCGTGCTGTAGCCCTAGGTGTAGTTGTAACGGCATTAGTGCAAGGTATTTTAGGAGGCATTGGTTTAGCTATCTCCGGCATTCCGTATTCTACTTTGTTAACTGTATTGATGATACTAACTTGTTTAGTGCAATTAGGCCCGCTTGTTATGTTAATCCCGGCCATTATATGGTTATACTGGATTGGTGATACAACTTGGGGTACAGTATTAATGATATGGAGCTGTATAGTAGGGATGTTGGATAACATATTACGACCTATATTAATTCGAATGGGAGCTGATTTACCAACCATCTTAATTCTTTCTGGCGTTATTGGTGGTTTAGTTGAATTTGGTATGATAGGATTATTTATTGGACCAGTAGTATTGGCTGTTTCTTATAGGCTACTATCAGTATGGATACATGAGGTATCTGCACCTAATGAAGATATAGATACAACTATTGAAACTTTAACTGATAATTAACAATTATTTTACTATATTAGTAAAACCTATTAGTAAACTTGCTTATATAAAATAATAAAAAGGTCGCTAGGCGACCTTTTAAAATTAATTAGCTTTTTTATTAGATGGTTTATTATCAACGCGACTTTTCAATTTTTGCCCTGGTCGGAATGTTACCACCCGGCGAGCAGTTATTGGAATATCTTCTCCTGTCTTTGGATTACGACCTGGACGTTGGTTTTTATCACGTAATTCAAAATTACCAAATCCAGACAATTTTACTTGTTCTCCGTTTTCCAATGCGCGGCGAACCTCTTCAAAAAAAAGTTCTACCAACTCTTTGGCATCGCGTTTGCTCAACCCGAGTTTTTCAAACAGGTACTCTGACATTTCAGCTTTAGTAAGCGCCATAAGTTTAATCCCTCAAGGTTGCCTGGAGTCGTTCTTTTAATACCGCAATACATTTATTGACATTTGCGGCAATTTCCTTTTCTTTTAGTGTCTTATTGATATTTTGTAAAATTAAACTAATCGCGAGGCTTTTTTTGCCTTTTTCTATACCTTTACCGCGATATACATCAAACAAATTTATTCCAATCAGTTGATTTCCTAAAGTTTTCTTACATTCCATAATAACATCTTCTGCGGGTACGTTTTCAGACACAACGATAGAAATATCACGACGATTTGAAGGAAAGCGTGAAATTTCAAATATATTAGGTAACCTACGATCTGCTATCTTACTCCAAAATAATTCAAACACTAAAGTTGGTCTATTGAGTTCTAGCTTATCTTCTAAATTTGGGTGAATAGCTCCAATAAATCCTATACACTCTTTATGTAAATAAATGGCTGCACTCTGTCCAGGATGTAGTGCAGGATGTATTTGTGCACGGAAAGAAATATCTCGTAATTTACCAGTTAAATCTAACATTGATTCTAAATCACCTTTTAAGTCATAAAAATCGGCAATTTTATAGTCCATATCCCAATGTTCTCCACAGCGAGTACCACTGAATACAGCCGCCAGCATAAGATCCTGGCTAACGCCAAGATCAGCATGTATATCGGGTACAAAACGTAATCCACTTTCAAATAAACACACTCGTTGTTGCTGACGTTTATTATTGTATGCCACAACACCTAATAAACCAGTCCATAGTGATAAACGCATAGCTGACATATCACTAGAAATTGGATTTGGTAAAATTAATGCTTTTTGATTTGGATGCAGTAATTGCTGTATTTTGGGATCAACAAAACTATAAGTAATGGCTTCTTGATAACCTTTATCTACTAACAAGTCTTTAACACGTTTTAGTGATAAATCGGCTTCCCGATTCTGTATCATCACTAAGTTGGTTTTGATAGGCACATCTGGAATATTGTTGTAGCCATAAATACGTACTATTTCCTCTATTAAATCTTCTTCAATCGCTATATCGAAACGCCAACTTGGCACTATAACTTTCCAGTCACTTCCTATTATATAGACTTTACAACCAAGATAAGTTAAAATTTGCGTTATTGTATCATCGAAAATTAGATGTCCGATAAGACGATTTAGCGTTTTTCGATATAACATAATTGTAGCGCATTTTGGCAGTTCACTATATTCAATATAATCTACTAACGGACCAACTTTTCCCCCGCAAATATCTAATAATAGCTGAGTTGCTCGTTCCATCGCCTTAGGTTGTAACGCAGGATCTACTCCGCGCTCATAGCGGTATGATGCATCAGTACATAAACCATAACGACGTGCACGACCATGAATTACCATTGGATTGAAAAATGCACATTCTAAAAGAACATTCTGAGTCTCTTGCTTTATGGACGAATGTTCACTGCCTAAAATACCTGCTATTGCTAATATTTGATATTCATCAGCAATTACTAATGTATCGTTATTCAGTTTCAGTTCATCATCATGAAGCAACTTGATTGTTTCCTGTTCTTTAGCCATTCGTACTGTAATAGGATCATGTAATTGATCGAGGTCAAAAGCATGCATCGGTTGACCGAGTTCTAGCATAACATAGTTGGTGATATCTACTACTGGATTGACGGAACGAAAACCACAACGACGCAGTTTTTCATACATCCAAACTGGCGTAACAGATTGAATATCTATATCTTTTATGATTCTACTAACATATCTTGGGCATGCGGTTTTTTCATTAACATTAATTGGAAAAATATCATCAATAGTAGGTTCTACAGTCTTAATTTTTGGTGTTATCAATTTCAAACTATTTAATGCTGCTAAATCACGAGCCATACCAATGATACTCAAACAGTCTGAACGATTTGGCATAATATTAATATCAATTATATGATCATCTATTTGAACGTATTGGCAAATATCAGTTCCTATAACAGCATGCACTGGTAATTCAATAATATCTGTACCTGTGTGATTATTGAAAATTCCCAATTCACAGGATGAACATAATCTTCCTTCCGAACGCTGACCATACAGCTGGGTAACTTGAACTTTAAAATTCCTTGGTAATAACGCACCAACAGTTGCTACTGCAACTTTTAATCCTTGACGACAATTTTTAGCACTGCAGAGTATATCTAATAAATGCTTTTTACCAATATCAATTTTGGTTATTTTTAAATGAAGATCATTAGAATACCGAATACATTCAACAATTTCACCAACTATTACTCCGCTATATACCTCTGTCACTGGAGTAATATTATTAACTTCTAAACCGGCCATAGTAAGTTGCTCTGCTAAAGCAGTACCATCTAAGTCTAGGTTAACCCATTCGCGTAACCAAAATTCACTGAATTTCATCGCAAAACTGCTCTATTTAGATAAATTGTTTTAAAAAACGCAAGTCATTTTCAAAAAAAGAACGTAAATCACTTACTCCATAGCGTAACATGCTAAGGCGTTCTATACCCATGCCAAATGCAAAACCAGAATAAACTTTTGAATCGATACCAACATTGTACAACACTCGTGGATGAATCATCCCACACCCTAATACTTCTATCCATTTACCGTTTTTATCCATTATATCTATTTCAGCAGAAGGCTCAGTAAACGGAAAGTAAGAAGCACGAAACCGTACTTGAAGATTGTTTTCAAAAAAAATAGTAATAAAATTGTTTAGTGTTCCTTTTAGGTTAGTAAAATTGATATCTTTATCAACTATTAAACCTTCCATCTGATGGAACATAGGCGTATGCATTGAATCATAATCATGGCGATATACACGACCTGGTGCAATAATGCGAATCGGCGGCTTCTGATCTTTCAAACTACGAATCTGGACACTAGAGGTTTGCGTACGTAATAAACGATTTGAATCTAGCCAAAAAGTGTCATGTTCGTTTCGTACTGAATGATGACTGGGAATATTTAACGCATTGAAATTATGATAATCATCCTCAATTTCTGGACCAGTAACGACTGTAAAACCTAATTGACAAAAAAAGAATTCGATACGATCGATTGTACGGGTTACTGGATGCAAATTAGCACTTTCAATACGTCGACCTGGTAAAGAAACATCGATTTTTTCCACAGCAAGACGTTTATTAAGTTCTATATTCTTTAGAATATGTTTACGTGTAATGATATAATCTTGTACCTGTTTTTTAGCTTTATTTATTAATAAACCAACAACAGGACGTTCTTTAGGTGTTAATTTATGTAATGCTCTTATTTGTAATGTAAAATACCCTTTTTTACCTAAAAAATCGGCATGCAAAACCTCCAATGTTTTAATATCTGATGCCTGGTCAATAGCATTGATAGCACGTGTTACCAGGGATGCGATTTGCGACATAATCTGCTCGTTTCCTCTGCTTTATATAGCAACTAAATTATTTTATTAAAATATGTTAAAAAAAATAAAAAAGCCCCCTTCATGGAGGCTTTAGTAGCGCGATTCAGATTTCTTTTTTCTTACGCATAAAAACCTTAATAAATTCATTTTAAAATAAAAAAGAAATGAAAAGAGCAATACATATACTTGAATAACCTCATGTTGCATAGAAACTATCATAGTTAAAATATAAAACTATTAAAATAGAAATTTTCCTTGTAAGATATCTTTATAGATAATAAAAAAGAAACCATTCTTCCTTAATTATTTAATTAAATTAGTTTAGAACTGATTTTGCCTTTTCAATTAACGCAGTAAACGCAACTTTATCAAATACAGCAATGTCAGCTAAAATTTTTCGATCGATTTCAATAGACAGTTTTTTTAACGCATTAATAAAATTGCCATAAGACATACCATTTTGCCGCGCGGCAGCATTGATACGTGTGATCCATAGCTGACGGAACTGACGTTTCCGTTGACGGCGATCGCGGTAAGCATATTGCCCAGCTTTAATAACAGCTTGGATGGCAACCCGGTATACACGTGAACGTGCGCCATAATAACCTTTAGCTCGTTTTAAGATTTTTTTGTGACGTGCACGAGCAATTACACCACGTTTTATGCGAACCATGTAAACTTCTCTCCTACTATCATATTATTTTATAGTACTCATATTTCGATACAGATTTTTAATCTGTTAAATTTTTTTAAATAAATATTTAAACAGAGATCTATAAAAATCTAATTTGCATATGGTAAGCAGGCAATAACAAAATCACGATCACTTTTAGATACTATACCTTTCGTATGTAGATGACGTTTTCGTTTAGTCGTTTTTTTAGTCAAAATATGACGTAGGTTTGCATGCTTGCGTTTAAATTTCTTAGAAGCGATTTTCTTAAAACGTTTAGCAGCACCACGTATAGTCTTAATCTTTGGCATATTTTAAAATATCCACTTCCTTTACGTTTTAATTAATTTATTTATCCTATATTTATAATATACAGCTTCTTGAAATGTAAAAATAGAAATACTTCTACACATTATTTCACCTTGAAATTTCATTGTTTCTTCTTTGGTGCAAGCACCATAATCATCTGACGTCCTTCAATTTTTGTAGGAAAAGATTCTACTATTGCAAATTCATTTAAATCTCTTTTTACACGATGAAGCAGTTCTATTCCTATCTGTTGATGGACCATTTCACGACCACGGAAGCGCAATGTAATTTTAGTTTTATCGCCTTCCTCTAAAAAACGGATCAAACTACGCAGCTTCACTTGATAGTCACTTTCGTCAGTACCAGGACGGAATTTAATTTCTTTTACTTGGATAAGTTTTTGTTTTTTCTTTTGTTCCCTGGAAGATTTATTTTTCTCATAAAGGAACTTGCCATAATCCATAATTCGGCAAACTGGTGGTTCAGCATTTGGACTAATTTCTACTAAATCTACACCAGCCTCTTCCGCTTTTTGAATAGCTTCAGCCAACAAAACAATTCCTATCTGTTCACCATCAATATTAGTTAAACGTACTTCAGCAGCACGGATTTCACCGTTAATGCGATTAGGACGTGCTAGTTGTACTCGTTTTACGCCTTTAATACCTTATTCCTCCCACTGATAAAAATGTCGACCGCGGATTTCCTTTTGTAATTTCTTAATAAATAATTCAATATCCATATTATGAATATTTTTACCGCGGTAAGTACGTACAGTAATTTTACCTACTTTTAATTCTTTTTGTCCGCAAATCAACATATAAGGAACGTGACGCAATGTATGTTCACGAATTTTTAATCCTATTTTTTCATTTCTCAAGTCAGTTTTAACGCGAATGTTTAAATTTTGCAATTTTTTTGTCAATTCATTAACGTATTCTATTTGATGACAAGTAATATTCATCACAACAACTTGTACTGGAGCAAGCCAAGTTGGCAACAAACCAGCAAATTCTTCAATAACTATTCCAATAAAACGTTCTATAGAACCTAACAGCGCACGATGAATCATCACTGGTGTTTGACGTTCATTTTTTTGATTTATATAAGTAGCATTTAAACATTTAGTTATAGAAAAATCTAATTGAATTGTACCACATTGCCACGATCGATTAAGGCAATCATACAGAATAAATTCAATTTTTGGACCATAGAATGCTCCTTCTTCTTTTTGATATTCAAATGCAATACCATTATCTTGTAGTGCTTTAGCTAAATCTGCTTCTGCATTATCCCAAATTTCTTCTGAACCTATGCGCTTTATTGGACGAGTCGATAGCTTAACTGTAATTTTTTTAAATCCAAAAGTGCTGTATATATCATAAGCCATACTGATACAGCTTTTTACTTCTTCGCATATTTGGTAGGACATGCAAAAAATATGCGCATCATCTTGAGTAAAGCTACGTAAACGCATTAGACCATGTAATGAACCTGATGGTTCATTACGATGACAAGTACCGAATTCTGCTATACGCAATGGTAAATCACGGTAAGATTTCAATCCTTGGCTAAAAATCTGAACATGTGCAGGACAATTCATAGGTTTTATACAATATTCACGATTATCGGAAGAAGTAATAAACATTGCATCATGATAGTTTTCCCAATGACCTGTAGTTTCCCATAAATGACGATCCATCATACATGGAGTCCTAACTTCTTGGTATTCATACTCCTGTAATTTTGAACGGACGAAAGATTCCAATTCACGAAAAATAATCCATCCGTTATGATGCCAAAACACCATACCTGGTGCTTCTTCCTGCATATGATATAAATCAAGTTGTCGACTGATTTTACGATGATCTCTGTTTGCTACTTCTTCAACATGTTGTAAATAGTCATCTAATTGTTTTTTGCTTGTCCATATAACACCATAAATACGCTGTAATGTTTTATTATTACTATCGTTAAAAATATCAGAAACTGTCTGTAATTTAAAATAACGGCAAAACTTTATATTAGGAATATGAGGGCGAGAACATATATCAATATATTCTTTCTGACAATGTAATGTAACAAAATTATCACGTTTTATTTTTTCATCAAGAAGATGTATTTTGTATTTTTCTCTACGTGATGTAAATAAATTATATGCTTCCTGCCAAGTTACTTTTTTCTTTACAATGTCATAACCATTTTTTACCAATTCATGCATGCGATTTTCTATTTTAAGAAGATCTTCAAATGTAAATTTATATTTCAAATCAATATCATAATAAAATCCATTGTCAAGTGCGTTATTGATCATCATTTGTGCATTTGGCCAAAGCTGTTTAACTGCTCGACCCAGTAGATGTCCACAAGAATGTCGGATAATTTCTAGACCTATTTCATCTGTTTCAGTAATAATTTTAACACAAGCATCTTCAGTAATCAGATCAACTGTATCTACCAATTTATTATTTACACATCCAGCAATACAAATTTTGGCTAAGTGAGGACTGATATTTAAAGCAATATCCATTACACTAACAGAACATTCAAAAATACGCTGGCTGCCATCAGGAAGAGTAATTAGTGGCATTTTTTATCCTTAGAATTGCAGTCAGTTATTATATACAATATTAGTAAAAATATAGCCATCTATTTTATATTTATATCATATATTAAATTATGAAATCTTGCATTATATTGAGTGGATCTTTTTTTAAAGATATTTATCTTAAATTAAATTCATGATTGCTAATCTTACCTTTTTTAAAAGTATTTAATAGCATGCATTATATTTCATTTTAGATTAAAGAAATATGTTTATTCAATAGTGCATTTTTAATTAGTCTAAAATAGTAAACTTTTCTTGAATCACTACTATTATTAATAAAAATAATTAATTTAAGTTTAATCTCATCGACTCAATACATTTACTGTTAGTAATAACACATATCATACAGAAATACAAAAGTTTATCTTATCCGTTGATATCAAGATATTAATACTAACAATAGATTTTTAATTCAAAATGTTTTATAGTTTAAATTTCATAAATATACTTTGAATTTTCATTTTTACAAAAAAATTTTTTTGATATACCTAATAATACTTATTAAAAAACTACTTGATTTTTTTATGATTACCATATGAATTTATTATAGATGTTTTAAAAATTAATGTAGTGAAATTAATTAAGTATTAAGGAAAATTGATGTCAATACAAAAAAAAATTATTCAAGTACTAGGTGTAAAACCTTTTATTAATCCTTATGAAGAAATTCGTATCAGCATAAATTTCTTAAAGTCTTATTTAAAAGTTAATACACTGTTACAAACCTTAGTGCTGGGAATTAGCGGTGGCCAAGATTCTACTCTTACAGGCATATTATCACAGATAGCAATACGCGAATTACGAAAAGAAACTAACCGAAAAGAATATTCATTTATTGCAGTGCGATTGCCATATGGTGTACAAACAGATGAGCAAGATTGTCAAGAAGCTCTATCATTTATTCAACCTGACCGCATAATAGTGGTAAATATTAAAGATGCTGTACTAACAAGTGAGCGTTCCCTTAAAAATGCTGGTATTATTCTATCAGATCTTATAAGAGGCAACGAAAAAGCACGAGAACGTATGAAAGTGCAATATAGCATAGCAGGTATGACCAAAGGATTAGTTGTGGGTACAGATCATGCTGCTGAAGCAGTAACGGGATTTTATACTAAATACGGTGATGGCGGTAGCGATATTAATCCTATTTTTCGTCTAAACAAAAGACAAGGTAAAAAATTATTAAAAACACTTGGTTGTCCTGAACGACTTTATATGAAAAATCCTACAGCCGATCTAGAAGATGAACGACCGGCATTAAATGATGAAGCTATCTTAAAGGTTACTTACGAACAAATTGATGATTATTTAGAAGGTCATATAATTGATAGATTAGCTAGTAATCTTATTGAAAATTGGTATTTGAACAGTGAACATAAGCGTCATTTACCAATCACAGTATTTGATGAATTTTGGAAAAAATAAATTTTTATTTTTATTTAAAATTTTTTAAATAAATTTAAACTAATAATTATAGAATAATATAAATCAACAATTAATGTTAGTTAAATTTTTTCTTATTCTATATTATTATAATCTGTGTAGTTTTTTAAAAAAATAATAATGAGAAGAAACTTTCATTCAATATTCAGTAAAAATAATTAGCTAGGTTTAATATTCAGAATGTTACAATTTATTATTCTTGTCTTAAAAGACAAGAAATTGATGTAAATAACTTTAGTTGATTCATTAATAAAGGCAGTGTAACTATAAACGCGTAAGGATTTTATATAAATCTATTGTAAATCTTGAAGATATTAAAAAATTTTAACTAGTTGAATTGCGAAGTAAGATATTTTACTTGTCTTTAATTAAAAAGACACGCATTTTACAGTTAAATACATAGTTGATTTGATAATTTTTAAAATTCTTTTACTAAAGTACATATGATAGATATCATAGATTATGATAAACACTTTAATATAGAAGAATTGTTTGAATTAGTTTTTAGAAAAAATATTCTATTAAATATAAAATTACAATTTATACAGTGGTAGAATATTTAATTAATTTTTTCAAATAAAATCTAAAAATTAACATTTTTTTATAAAATGTTAATTATCTAATTTTTAACATCATAAAAAATAAACAGGTATGGTTACTTCTAGTTGTCAAAGGATCTAATAATAGAGTTCTTCAGACTTTAAGGACAACATTAATCATGATGAAAAACTTCAAATGTATTGTAAAGAATTTTGCTTTCTGTTTTTTAAGTGCTATTGTTTCTCTAAGTTCTTTCTTTCCTTGTGTATATTCTCAAACTAATAATTGTAGTCTTGCTGTAACAGAACAGCCATTAGATATACAGTTAGGCGCTTTATTTAAGGAAGTACAAAAATCCAATTTTTATTCTGATCAAAAAACTTTTGCTGATGCAATACCAAAATATGACCCTTTATCAATTTTAGCTGAATGGAACATACAAAAAACTCAACATGACTTTGATTTAAAAAAATTTATCGAAAATAATTTTGTTATACCCAAAGAATATAAAATGTACAGTAAATTACCTGTACGAAACAGTTTGCGCGAGCATATTAATAGTCTTTGGCCTATACTAACACGTAACGCTCGAAGAACTAATCAATATGATTCATTACTATCACTTCCAAAGTCCTATATAGTCCCTGGTGGTCGTTTTCGTGAAATTTATTATTGGGATAGCTATTTTACAATGCTTGGTCTTGCAGAAAGCAATAACTGGAATCACGTACAGAACATGATAGATAATTTTGCTTATGAGCTTAATAAATACGGTTGCATTCCCAACGGGAATCGCAATTACTATCTTAGCAGATCTCAACCACCCTTTTTTAGCTTAATGGTAGATCTATTAGCGACATATAAAGGTGATGATATTTACCGTAAATATTTGCCACAGTTAGAAAAAGAATATAATTATTGGATGCAAGGAAGTGATAAAGTAGTTGCAGGTCAATCTTACAAACGTGTCATTAAGCTGATAGACGGTACATTACTAAATCGCTATTGGGATGATCGTGATGTACCACGGACTGAATCGTGGCTTGATGATGTTAACACTGCAAAACAAGCACCTTTGAGAAATAAGCGAACAATATACCGTGATTTGCGGGCTGCTGCTGCTTCAGGATGGGATTTTAGTTCACGTTGGTTTGCCGATGAATATAATTTAGCATCAATTCAAACAACAAAATTAGTGCCTGTCGATTTAAATAGTCTGCTATTTCACTTAGAAAAAACAATTGCTAAGGCATCGATTTTATCGAAACAAAAGAAAAAAGCAGCAAAATTTATTCAGTTTTCTAAAAACCGTCAAGCCGCCATTAATCACTATTTATGGAATGAAAAAAAAGGTTGCTATTGTGATTACAATTGGAAAAAACAAAAAATTCACAATCAGCTCACTGCTGCTGCCCTGTTTCCACTCTATGTGAAACTTACTGACTATACAAAGGCAAAACGCACGGCATTAATAGTAGAGAAGAAGCTATTAAAATCCGGTGGACTAGTAACTACCACTGTAAATAGTGGACAGCAATGGGATTCTCCGAATGGTTGGGCTCCATTACAATGGATAGCAGTTCAAGGTCTTGAACACTATAAACAATCTAAACTGGCTGATCAAATTGGAAAACGATTTTTGCAAAATGTACAAAAAACTTACGATCAAAAACACAAATTAGTTGAAAAATATATAGTAGAAGGTTATGATCTAGGTGGTGGTGGTGGTGGCGAATATCCACTACAAGATGGATTCGGATGGACCAATGGTGTTACATTAATGTTACTGGATAAATATTGCAAGAAAAATCAAACTTGTAATAATGCTTATGCTATTTCTAATACGCCCGTACTTAACTTCGTAAAATAAAATTTTTTTGTAAAACCGAGTTTAAAACAACTCGGTTTTTAATCTTGTTTGCTTATAACTTCAAATTAATTGAATAAATAGTATCATATTGAATGATAAAATTTTATTGTACAGAAAGGTTTATCTGATAACCTACAATTCAGTCGTATAATTTAGTTATTAACAATGCTGAAATAGATTGAAAAATATTTAAAAATGAAATAGAAAGCAATACACAATCAAATAAAATAATGATATATATTTCGTATCACGTTATATATATAAACTAAATTATATAGTTAAAATATCTACTCTCAATACGTTTTAAGATATAGTAAACACTAAAATTACATGTTTGAAATAATCACCTCACCGAATTTAGAACATGATAGCAAGAGAGCTCCGTTCATAAAACGTTTAAGATCGTACGTAACAGTTTGATTAGCAATACTGGCTTCCATTCCTTTTATAATTAAATCAGCAGCTTCATTCCATTTCATATAGCGTAACATCATTTCAGCCGATAGAATTAAAGAACTTGGATTCACTTTATCCTGACCGGCATATCTGGGTGCACTACCATGTGTAGCTTCGAATAATGCACATTTTTTACCTATGTTTGCACCTGGTGAAATTCCAATACCACCAACTTGCGCCGCCAAAGCATCTGAAATATAATCTCCGTTTAGATTCATACAGGCTATTACATCATATTCTGCTGGATATAATAAAATTTGTTGTAAAAAAGCATCTGCAATTACATCTTTAACAATAATTTTTTTTCCAGTATTTGGATTTATAAAACTCATCCATGGTCCATTATTAATTAATGTACTATGAAATTCATCTTGTATCAATTGATAACCCCAATCTCTGAATGAACCTTCGGTAAATTTCATAATATTACCTTTATGCACTAGAGTAAGTGAGGTGCGATTGTGAGTGATGATATACTCGACAGCATCGCGAACCAAGCGTTTACTACCTTCTTCAGAACATGTTTTAATGCCCACTCCACATTGCTGAGGGAAACGAATGTTGTTAACAGCCATATCTTTTTGCAAAAATTCAATTACTTTGTTGGCTTGAATAGATCCCGCTTTCCACTCAATACCTGCATAGATATCTTCAGAGTTTTCGCGAAAAATTACCATATCAATATTTTCTGGACGTTTAACTGGACTAGGTGCACCTTTATAATAACGAATAGGTCGTAAACACACATACAAATCTAACTTTTGGCGTAGAGCAACATTCAAAGAACGAATGCCACTTGCAACAGGAGTAGTTAATGGACCTTTAATGGCTATACAATACTCTTCGATTAAATTAAGAGTTTCTTGAGGAAGCCATACATCTTTTCCATAAAGTTTTACTGATTTTTCGCCAACGTAAATTTCCATCCAATGAATTTTTCTTTCTTTTCCATAAGCCTTTTTAACAGCAGCATCAACTACTCTTAGCATTACTGGCGAAATATCAATGCCTATACCATCTCCTTCAATATAAGGAATTATAGGATAATCAGGGATATTCAATTTTTTTTTATTAAAGGTTATTTTTTGACCTTTTGACGGAACGCATACTTTGCTTATTATCATTTATGTTTTACCCTAATTAATTTTCGACAAAATAAAATTTTTAATAAGTAGAGGTTAATATTATATAAAATTTTTTATCTATTGATTGTTCTAAAAAAATAGAATAATTTTTTAAAAATTTAAAATATAAAGTTTGTCATTAGATATAGAAATATTTTTATATTGTATTTAATGCGATATTCTATAATTAAAGTTTATCCTAGTTAGGATAAATAATTTAGCATTATTAATGTAATTAAATTCCATTTTTATGTGCTTATAAAATCAAATAATACTATGCATAATAAAATGAATATACATAGTTATACGAAAATTGTTACAATATAGAAATAGTTTATTTATGTAACTAAATTTTTACTAATGGGAATTAGGTTTTTAATTATTTTAGCTTATTAATACATTATATATCTAGTATAATATTTCTCTAATCTAATTATAAAAATTTTTATTTATCAAATAATTAATTTTCATCAAAAAATTTTTATATTATTTAACAAAAACTCATATATAGATATGATATCTTAATTATCTATAATAATACGTTTTGTAATACAAAATATATTGTTAGTGATAACACTTTTCTATAGTTAGACTGAAATGAGAAACTGAATTTTCTGCTAAAATAATCTAATCGTATTACGATTATTTATAAGCAGTTGTAGTCGCTAATCTCTTTTAAGAAAATCTTTTGTCACTTTAGATAGTAGTTAATATAGTTTTTATGAATCTAATTGAGAGCAGATTATGCAAGACAACGGCAGCAAAAAAAAAGTCATTGTGGCCATGTCCGGTGGAGTTGATTCTTCAGTTGCAGCTTGGCTTATGCAAGAGCAGGGTTATCAAGTTGAAGGGTTATTTATGAAAAATTGGGAGGAAGAAGACAATGATGCATATTGTACTTCCGCCCGAGACTTAGAAGATGCACAACAAGTATGTGATCAACTTGCTATAAAGCTGCATAAAATTAATTTTTCGGCCGAATATTGGGATAATGTTTTTAAATATTTTCTTGAAGAACATAAAGCAGGTCGTACACCAAATCCAGACATTTTATGTAATAAAGAAATCAAATTTAAACATTTTCTTGAATTTGCTAGGCATGATCTTAGTGCAGATCTGATTGCTACAGGTCATCATGTGCGCCGTCGGGATATAAATGGTAAAAAATTTTTGCTACGTGGACGCGATGATAATAAAGATCAAAGTTATTTTCTTTATACTTTAAGTTATGAGCAAATTGCACAAAGTCTTTTCCCCATCGGTGAATTTACAAAAACAGAAGTGCGTAAGATTGCTGAGAATCTTAATTTGGTCACTGCAAAGAAAAAAGATTCTACCGGCATTTGTTTTATTGGTAAAAGAAAATTCCGTAAATTTCTTGCTTTGTATTTTCCTATTCAACCAGGTATTATTGAAGACGTTAATGGAAAAATCGTCGGTGAACATCAAGGCCTAATGTTTTATACGTTAGGTCAACGTAAGGGATTAGGTATTGGAGGAAAAAGAGAAAGCAATCAGTATCCGTGGTATGTGGTTGATAAAAATTTAAAAAAAAATTGTCTCATTGTAGCACAAGGCATCAATCATCCTGGCCTAATGTCAATAGGTCTCATTGCACGAAAAATTCATTGGATGAATCGTGAATTTATTAAAATACCTCAATGTTGCACAATAAAAACACGATACCGTCAGACTGATATTCCATGTAAAATTATGCTATTAAAAGATAGTATTACAGTGCATTTTGATAATCCTATTGCAGCGGTTACACCAGGACAATCTGCTGTTTTTTACCTTAATGAAGTTTGTTTGGGTGGTGGCATTATCGAAAAACGCCTACCTTTATTAAAAAATTAAAATTAATAAACAATAAGTTATTGTTAAAAATTGTATAATTGCATACTAAACATTGCACCTTTAAAGTTTATTAAGGAATAAATATTTTATCTAATAGTATATTAGACATGGTATGGTATATCTTTATAACGATATAATCCTATTAGGATATATAATTGATGCAACTATCTTCCTTAACCGCTCTGTCACCTATTGATGGTCGATACAGCAATCAAATTGCTCCTTTACGTGCAATTTTTAGTGAATATGCTTTACTAAAATTTCGGGTTAAAGTTGAAATTTGCTGGCTACAAAAATTGGCTTCTACGTCAAAAATTAAAGAAATTCCTGCATTTGATATTAGCACGATAACTTTTCTTAATTCTATTATTCTCAATTTCAACGAAGAAGACGCTGCGAGTATTAAAAGTATTGAACATACAACAAATCATGATGTTAAAGCAGTCGAGTATTTTTTGAAGAAAAAAATAAGTCATTGTCCTGTATTAAAGAATATCTCGGAATTTATTCATTTTGCATGTACTTCTGAAGATATTAATAACCTATCATATGCGCTAATGTTAGCAACAGCACGACATAACCAAATCGTACCATATTGGGTTAAAATTATTTCTTCGGTAAAAAATTTAGCGCAACGATACCGAGATACTGCTATCCTAACGCGAACTCATGGACAACCAGCTACACCCTCTACAATGGGCAAAGAAATGGCAAATGTAGCTTACCGAATGGAACGCCAGCTTCGTCAGTTAGAAAATATCGAAATACTAGGAAAAATCAACGGTGCTGTTGGTAATTATAATGCTCATATAACGGCCTATCCAGAAGTGAATTGGCATCAGCTTAGTAAAGAATTCGTTAACTCACTTGGAATCAAATGGAATCCTTATACTACACAGATTGAACCGCATGATTACATTGCTGAATTATTTAATTGCATTACGCGTTTTAATACTATATTACTTGATTTTAACCGTGATATTTGGGGTTATATTGCACTGAATTATTTTAAACAAAAAACTACTGCTGGAGAGATTGGATCTTCTACAATGCCGCATAAAATAAATCCTATTGATTTCGAAAATTCCGAAGGCAATTTGGGTTTAGCAAATGCACTAATGCAACATATGGCTAATAAATTGCCAGTTTCGCGATGGCAACGTGATCTCAGTGATTCAACTGTATTACGTAATCTTGGAGTGGGTATTGGTTATGCCTTAATTGCCTATCAAGCAACATTAAAAGGAATCGCCAAATTAGAATTAAATCGAAACTTCTTATTAAATGAATTGAATAGTAATTGGCAAGTATTAGCAGAACCACTCCAAACTGTTATGCGTCGTTACGGTATAGAAAAACCATATGAAAAACTCAAAGATTTGACATATGGGAAAAATATTCATCCTGCTAATATACGAGCTTTTATCGATAGTTTAGATTTGCCTGAAAAAGTAAAAATACATCTAAAACAGATCGAACCAAGCAACTATTTAGGTTATGCTATTCAAATGGTTGACGATTTAAAGTAACTTATGTTTTTTATAATTACATGTAACTCATTCAAGTTACATGTATGAGATTTCTTTCAAAAGAATATTATATTCTCGTAATTATTTTATAACTTCATAAACAAGGTATTGAAAGACTGTATTTTAATAAGTCGAAATTCACATGATGCCGTTTGAGATAAACTGCATACCGTAAAAATAGCGTTGTTAATATAAATTTCATTTATATTAACAACGCCAATCAACGTAATTAGCGAAAGTTCAAATATTAATATGAAAATTGATGCTTATATTGTAAAACTATTCTGAAAATTTTATATAAATACATCATAATTTTTTGATTTTTAATCAAAGCTTCTTGTAAGTAAAAGTGCTTTTCGAATTTCCATAAATGACTTATATCAATTTTTATAGTGCGAAGGGTGTGAGATAATTAATTATAATACTACATTTGATGCATTTATTATGCTATAAACATGTACAATTTACTATTATAAATTAATTTATTGACATAAACATGTTATTAAATAATTTCATTTATATTTATTTCATAAATAAATATAAATTGCTTTTTTGATTTTTTATTGCATAACTAATAGTCGCAGAACAGTTAATTTTAAAAAATACAAAAATGTGATCTGAATTAAATTTTTTACAAAATATCATCTGTTTATGATATACTTAATTGTAAGTAAGAGTAAATTTTAAAAATAAAATTTAAATTTTTTTACTAGACTTTAAATATAAATTTTCATATAACTGAGATTTGATTGATTAATTTATATTATATATTACATTATATACTTTTAATAAATTTTTTATGTTATTGAACAACTGAACAAATATTAAAAAATGTACTCTGTAACATGTACTCTTCTATAATAATCAATGATTTTTGTCGTATAGTAGCGTACAACACCTATCATAGATAGTTAATAAATTTTGAACTGTCTAGTAGTTCTTCAAATTAAAAGAGACAAGAATTATTACTTGTATCACGCCATATCACTGTTCTACTCTGTAGATAATATCTTACTATCATAACTCGTATTAGATTGCATAGATAGAACATTATACTGTACTTTCAATTAGACTGAATAATTAAAATAATGCAAAAATGTAAGCAAAAAACATTGATGAGTCTTTCTGGCATTCATAAAGCTTTTGATGGTAAAGCTATTATTTCTGCTTTCGATCTCATCATTTATGACGGCGAATTCATTACTCTACTCGGTCCATCTGGTTGTGGTAAAACCACTATTTTACGTCTTATTGCTGGTCTAGAAAAGGTAGATAATGGTTATATTATGCTTGATAATAATAATATTACCGATATACCGGCTGAGTACCGTCATATTAATACTGTATTTCAGAGCTATGCTTTATTTCCGCACATGTCAGTTTTTGAAAATATAGCATTTGGTCTACAAATGAAAAAAACGCCAGCTTTAGAAATTTCTAAGCGTGTACAAGAAGTTTTAACAATAGTAAAGCTAGAAAATTTTACTAATCGACGTCCACATCAACTATCAGGCGGTCAACAACAACGAGTTGCTATTGCTCGAGCCATAGTGAATCGCCCTAAAGTCCTTTTATTAGATGAACCATTATCAGCGTTAGATTATAAATTACGACAGCAAATGCAGAATGAATTAAAAGCACTGCAACGTAAACTCGGTATTACCTTTATTTTAGTTACTCATGATCAAGAAGAAGCGCTGACTATGTCGGACCGTATTGTTGTAATAAATAATGGACGTATTGAGCAAGATGGAACACCACGTGAAATTTATGAAGAACCAGCAAATCTTTTTGTAGCACGCTTTATTGGAGAAATTAATGTATTAAATGCAGAGGTGCTGAGCAACGACAATGCACCTAATGTACGTGCATATGTTGAAGGTTATGAATGTAATCTTTACTGTCCATTTTCAGTTCAAACGGGAGATAAATTACATGTTTTATTACGTCCTGAAGATTTACGCGTAAAAGAAATTGATGATATTAACGTTAATGAAAATTTAATGGGGTACGTACGCGAACGAAACTATAAAGGTATGACATTAGAATCTACCGTTGAATTAGAAAATGGCAAATTAATAACGGTTAGTGAATTTTTTAATGAAGACGATCCGGATTTTGATCATTCACTAAATCAAAAAATGTCTGTAAGCTGGGTTCCTAATTGGGAGGTAATACTGCCATATGAAGCTGATACATAATCATCTTCAGAAAATCATTATTTTTTTTATTATTAGTTGGCTAATGCTATTTGTATTTTTGCCAAACGTGACAATTTTAGCTACTAGTTTTTTAACACATAATGATCTTCATTTTGTTAGCATTATATTTACATTCAAGAACTATAGTAGACTTGTTGATGCTTTATATGTTCAAGTACTACTCCATTCGCTCAATATGGCATTTATTGCAACACTATGCTGTTTATTATTAGGTTATCCATTTGCTTGGTATGTTACAAAACTACCTCAAAATACACGTTCCTTAATGTTATTTTTACTTATCATCCCCTTTTGGACTAATTCACTGCTGCGTATTTATGCACTAAAAATTTTTTTAAGTTTGCACGGTTGGCTAAATGAATTTTTGCTTTGGCTTCATATGATTAACACTCCTTTTCGTATTATGTATAAACCAATGGCAGTAATTATTGGACTAATTTATATTTTGCTACCCTTTATGGTATTACCGCTTTATTCAAATTTAGAAAAATTGAATATATGCTACCTTGAAGCTGCACGAGATTTAGGCGCTAGAAAATTAAAAATTTTTTTCTGTATTATGCTTCCCCTTACTATGCCAGGTATTATTGCTGGATGCTCATTGGTTTTTATTCCAGCTATGGGTTTGTTTTACGTTTCAGATTTAATGGGAGGTGCTAAAAATTTGATGATAGGAAATTTGATTAAAAGTCAATTCTTAAACATTCGTGACTGGCCATTTGGAGCTGCTATTAGTACTTTAATGACTTTAATAATGGGTGTTATATTATTAATATATTGGTATGTAACTCGTTTATTAAATGCCAAAACAGAGCTTCAAGAATGAAACGTTGTTGGTTAAGCAATATATTTATAGCATCAATTTATGCATGGTTTTATATACCTATAATCATATTGATTGCTAATTCTTTTAATTCTTCTCGTGTTGGCTTTAAATGGCAAGGTTTTACTACTCAATGGTATCATTTTTTAATGAAAAATGATAGCCTCATTCAGGCAGCTGAACATTCATTGATTATGGGAATTTTATCGGCTACTTTC
The DNA here is from genome assembly GCF_000971765.1 of Candidatus Pantoea carbekii. GTDB lineage: Bacteria > Pseudomonadota > Gammaproteobacteria > Enterobacterales > Enterobacteriaceae > Pantoea_A > Pantoea_A carbekii. The sequence continues at coordinate 436,723 of NZ_CP010907.1, forward strand.
GCTACAATGATTGGTTCGCTAACTGCAATAATGTTGTATCGTTATTGCCGTCGTAGCAAATTATTAATTATTAGTCTTCTATTTCTAACAATCATGTCACCAGATATCATAATGGCGATATCTCTGCTAGTACTTTTTGTAGTTTTAGGTGTTTCGCTCAACTTTTGGTCCTTATTATTTTCTCATATAACTTTTTGTTTACCATTTGTAGTAATTACTGTTTATGCTCGTTTAAATGGCTTTGATATTCGCATGTTAGAAGCAGCAAAAGATCTTGGTGCCAGAGAAGTAACAATTCTACGTCAAATTCTCCTTCCGCTTATGATGCCTGCTATTATGGCAAGTTGGTTGCTGAGCTTTACTCTTTCACTGGATGATGTAGTCGTATCTTCTTTTGTCACCGGTCCTACTTTCGAAATATTGCCATTAAAAATTTATTCAATGGTTAAAGTAGGTGTATCACCGGAAATCAATGCGCTGGCGACTATTTTGGTTCTATTATCGCTAATACTCGTGGCGACCTGTCAATTTTTACTTCATGATAAAATAATTAAAAGGGGGTAATTAATGAAAAAGTGCTATCAGTGGTTAATGGCTACTATATTAGCATTATGTATCCAACATCCTGGCTATGCTCAAAACAATCAGATACTTTACTTTTACAATTGGACTGAATATGTACCATCAGAATTATTAGAGCAATTTACTAAAGAAACTGGGATTAAAGTGATTTATTCTACTTATGAATCTAATGAAAGCATGTATGCTAAGTTAAAAACTTGGAAAAATGGAGTTTATGATTTGGTAGTACCCTCAACCTATTTTATCGATAAAATGCGTAAGGAAGGCATGTTGCAAAAAATAGACAAATCTAAACTCAGCAATTTTAATAATTTAGATCCTAATTTATTAAATAAGTCTTTCGATCCTAATAACGATTATTCCATACCCTATATATGGGGTGCAACTGCTATAGGAATCAATACTAATATCATAAATGCAAATAAAATATCTAGTTGGGCAGATTTATGGAAATCAGAATATAGACAAAGCTTGCTACTAATCGATGATGCGCGTGAAGTCTTTCAAATAGCATTAAGAAAATTAGGATATTCAGGTAATACCCGGGATCCAAAAGAAATTAATGCTGCTTATCGAGAGCTCAAAAAGCTTATGCCAAATGTTGTAGCATTTAACTCTGACAATCCTGGCAATGCTTTTATAGAAGGTGAAGTAAATATTGGAATGATGTGGAATGGTTCAGCGTACGTAGCTCGCTTATCCGGCATGCCGATACAAGTAATCTGGCCTAAAGAAGGAAGTATTTTTTGGATGGATAATTTAACTATTCCAACGAATGCAAAAAACAAAGAAAATGCTATGAAAATGATTAATTTTCTTCTACGCCCAGATATTGCTGCAAAAGTAGCAGAAACTATAGGTTATCCTACTCCTAATTTAGCTGCTAAAAAATTACTCCCGAAAAATGTTTCAGAAGATCCGTTGCTATATCCACCTGCTACAATTATTCAAAACGGCGAATGGGAGAATGATGTAGGCAATGCAAACGTACAATACGAAACTTTATTTCAAAAACTTAAAATAGGATAATTATTATAGATACATTAGCTATTTTAATATCAATTTTAAATGTAACTTCATATTACAATACTAAATTGTCGTAACTCTTATTAATAAAATTTATTATTTAAGTGTCTTATGCTGTATCGAGTTTATGAAAACACAGTGTCTAGTAGCCAGTTTGGCTTCATAGTGATCTCTACAGCATAAATATAGTATCGATTGGTTAAAATAAATAACACTTAGTTCTTTTTGATCAATTTTTTAACATGCTAAGTAGTAATGAGTAAATTCGTTGTTCATGCTATATTACGTGTAGTCATAATTGTGCGAAAATTTGACAATAGTTTCAACTATCGTTCATGATTATTTTTTTTGTCCAATGAATTACCTGACATTTGTTTTTACAAGATTTTTTCAATGATTGACCATATGTATAGATCAGCGTTTTATCTTCTCTACGTTTTTGTAAATTACCGAAGTATTGACGCATTAAGACACAATGACTCTCTTTTTTTGATGATAGTTGTAGTTTCATTAGCGATTGATTCATAATATTATTTTGAGCCGTAATCTGTTGTTGTAGTTGGCGACAGCAGCGTGATTTGTATAAAGCATATACTGTTTCAGTATTATGATGAAAATCTTTTTGCATTATTATGTTTTCTAAACAGCACTTTTCCCATGTACGACGACGATATTCATAAAAAGGATTAATCCCTGATTTAGACGACATAACTGCTCTAGTTGGTACCACAACGCGCCACAATGAGTGAATTAACTTTTCAACTTTGCGATCGCGTTCACATATACGTCGTCGAAAATGTTGATGTAAATTAACACGAATTTTTTTACAACGAGCTAAGCGTATCTGACGTCGTAGTGTACGCATATGAATCCTTTTTAGAAGATCATTTGAACTCGATTATAGTATAGTTGCATTTTATTAATACAAAATTATGCACTTTAATTTATCTGCATAAATAAGCATACATTATTATTACATAGATTATTATTACATAGATTATTATTATATGTATTGATTTAAATGGATTATCTACTTAAGAATGCACGCTGGATCAATTCGGCTTGCACGCCATGCTGGATAGCAGCTAGCGACTAAACTTAATACAACAACTACTAAAAAAACAGAACAAATATCTATCCAATGTACTTCTGAAGGCAAAAAGTCTATAAAATAAATACTTGGATTTAACAAATGAAAACCGATTACATATTCGAATAAATGCATAATTGATGTTAATTTAAAAGATACTATTATTCCAATACATATACCACTTATACTACCAAATAGACCAGCTAGCAGACCATAACAAATAAAAATAGCGGAAATTAATGCATTTTTTGCTCCTAAACTGCGTAATATAGCTATATCGCTACTTTTTTCTTTTACAGTCATCATTAATGTAGAAATAACATTAAAACAAGCAACAATAATAACTAAAAACATGGCTAAATAAATAGTAGAACGAATTATTTGCACATCGTGGTACATATAACCATAAGTATTCATCCAATGATGAACATAAACATAGCAATGTGTAGCTTCAGCAGCAGTATTTACTAGTAGTTCTGCTTTAAAAGGATCAGTTACTTTTATTTCAATTCCGCTAATACTGGTTCCCATCTTTAGATAGGTTTGAGCATCTTTTAACGGTATTAGCGCTAAATTATTATCTAATATATTATTTAGTTGTAGCAAAGCAAATACATGTAAACGAATACGCTGTGCTTGTTTTAACTGATGATGTGTATTATTATTGGGTATTACAATAGTTATCCAACTACCTTCTTTGAGGTTAAGCGATTTAGCAAGTGCCGTACCAAGAATAATTTGTTTGTTATTATCGCGGAATTTTGACCATACATTGTTTGTAATAACAGATCCTAATGATTTTAAAAATAAATTTATGTTTGGATCTATTCCTTTTAATTGTAACATGCGTATTTTAATACCATTCTCAATAAGTCCGTTGACTGTGATGTATGGCATAGCAGATATTATTCCAGGAATATCATTGATCTTTGAAATCATTTTTTTCCAATTACGAAAAGGTTGATTAACAGGTTCAATAGTGCCATGCGGTACTACTGCTAAAATTCGGTTGTTAAGTTCACGTTCAAAGCCATGCATAGCACTCAATCCAATTATTAGTGCTGCTACGCCAATTATAATACCCGTGGTACTAATAATAGAACTCAGAGAAATTAATGAAGATCGTATATTTTTATTATACTTACATTGCTGTCTATAGATAAATCGTACACTGAATAATAGTGGTAACCATAAATACATTCCAAAATCCTTGGCAATAAATAGTTAAATCACTTTAATATGTCCATCTTTCATCTCCATTTGTTGATTGAGACGTTTAGCGAGTTCTAAATCATGTGTTACTACAAGAAAAGTTGTGTTCTGTTGTTTATTAAGTTTAATCAGTAAATCAAAAATAACATCGGCAGTACGTATATCAAGATTTCCAGTAGGTTCATCAGCCATAACTAAACGAGGGTAATTAATTAGAGCACGAGCAATCGATACTCGTTGACGTTCTCCACCGGATAGTTCTGAAGGATAGTATAGCATGCGTTTTTCTAATCCGACTTCTGCTAACATTGCACGAGAACGCAATTCTACCTGTCTCTTAGGAATTTTACTAATTAGCAATGGTAGTGCTACATTTTCTAATACATTGAAATCGTACAATAAATGATGAAATTGATAGACAAAACCAAGTTGACGGTTACGTAATTCTGCTTTATCAGATAATGACAGGCCATTCAATAATGTGCCATTAAAAATTATTTTTCCAGATGTAGGTGTGTCAAGACCACCTAGTATATGTAATAAAGTACTTTTACCTGATCCTGAACTACCTACAATTGCACTCATTTCACCTGATTGCAAACTAAAAGTGATATTGTTAAGAACCTTTATTTGTATATTGCCTTCTTCATAGCTTTTGCATAGGTTATAACATTGCAATACAGGAGAAGTATTATGCATAACGTAAAGCCTCAGCAGGTTGAATAGCAGCGGCACGCCACGATGGATAAAAAGTTGCAAGCAATGCTATACTGATTGAAATTAGTATTATACTAATTACTTGGTAGTAATTAATCTGAACTGGCAAAGTTACTTTAATATTTAGAAAAGAACCAAGTATTGTAGGCATTAAATTATGTAGTTGACTTGTAAGTAAAATACCGACTAATGTGCCTAACGATGTACCAATGATACTCGAACTAGCACCTTGAATCATAAATACTGCAATAATTTGATAATACGTCAAACCTTGTACTTGTAGAATAGCTATTTCAGCCTGTTTTTCTATGATTAGCAAATTAATAGAAGTAATAATGTTGAAAACAGCTACTACTATAATTAAGCTTAATAATAGTCCCATCATATTTTTTTCCATTCGCACAGCTTGGAACAAAGCACCTTTATTTTCGCGCCAATCTTTCCAAACTAATCCAGCAGGTAGCTCCTTTAGTTTGATATTGATATTATCTACATACAGTGGATTTTTTAACCACAAACGCCAACCAGTAATATTTCCTGATGGGTAGTGCATTATATTTGATGCATCTTTTTGATTTACTATTATTTGATAATTATCAATTTCGTTATTAGTATTATAAGTTCCAGCTACAGTAAAAATACGTTGGCTTGGTACACGTCCAATCGGTGTAAATTGATTAACTGAAGGAACTATAAGATATAAGTGATCACCGATTTTTACATTAAGTTCATCAGCATATCGTTGTCCTAAAATGATTTTATACTTACCAGGTTGAAGTGAACTTTGTTGTGTATTAACCAAAAATGGAACTAATGGATACTGCTCATTAGGATTAATACCCACCATAACTCCTATAGAAATATTAGTTGCACTTTGTATTACTACGTTACTGGTAGTCAGTGGTTCTATATGCGTCACACCCGGTAATTTAATCATTTTCGTAGGTAATTCCTTAGGATTAATACTACCTGTTTTGCTAGTAATTAATGCATGTGGAATCAATCCAAGAATATTGGACTCTAAGTCGATTTGAAAACCGTTCATGACCGATAATACTATTATTAAAGAGAATACACCTATTGTAATACCAAGACTGGATAGCCAAAAAACAAGGCGATTAAATCGATCTAACGAGCGTGCACAAACATAGCGTAAACCAATAAATAAAACCACAGGCTGATACATGATGCTCTATCTTAGTATTTTTATGTTAAACAAATAATTCAAAAAATGATAGAAAATAGGTTATGTTAAATTTTAATTATAGAGAGAATGCACTAAATTTATCAATAAAAACTGGGATTAAAAAATAGAAGCCATAGTTGTAATATCGCCGTTCTAAAAATAATTAGTATAATACAAGTACATTTGATTGATATTATATTAAACAATACGATTAAGATACTAAGATTTAAAAATGCAAAACACGAGTATAGACAATAGTCCATGTTTTTATAAAACTATATTGTATATTTATACCAATAAACATACAATATTTAACATATATAAATTCTTTATATATGTTAAATATTGTAATTCATCATTGTGACATCATGTTCAATTTAAATTTTAGTTAGACTAAAAAGAGACTGTTTCAAATTTTATGTTAGAAAAAATTTTTTATCCTTTACCTACCAAGGCTGGTGAACAACGTATTCTTGGGCAATGTTTAGATTCCGCAACAGCATTTGAATGTGCTAATATTACTCAATATCATAATGGTTTGATATTAATTATTACTTCTGACATGCAGTCAACTCTTCGTTTATACAAAGAAATTCGTCAATTTACTATGTTACCTGTTTTTCATTTTTGTGATTGGAAAACATTACCTTACGATACTGTCTCACCTTCAAAAGAAATTATCTCTGCTCGCCTTTCGATCCTATATCGACTTCCTGTAATTACAAAAGGTATCTTAATCATTCCGGTTAATACGCTAATGCAGCGTGTATGTCCATGTAGTTTTTTACATCATCAGACATTAGCAATATATACAGGGCAAAAATTAACTTGTGATCTAATGGATATTCAACTAAAACATGCTGGTTATAATCATGTTAATCAAATTACTAGACACAGTGAATATTCTATACGAAATGGACTAATGGATTTATATCCAATGGGAAGTAATCAACCATATCGGATTAGTTTTTTTGATTCACAAATCGACAACTTGTATTTATTTAGCATTGATAGCCAACGTATTTTAAAAGAAGTTAATAAAATTAATTTACTACCGGCTTACGAATTTCCTACAGATAAAACAGCAATTGAATTGTTTTGTAGCCGCTGGAAAAATATTTTTGGCGTTAGTTCTGATTCAGAACCTATTTATCAACAAGTAAGAAAAGGGATTTTACCGCAAGGCATTGAGTATTGGTTTCCTTTATTTTTTAAAAATACAACATTAAAAACAATATTTAGTTATTTACCTGATAATACAATAGTTCTTAGTATAGGCAATTTTCAAAAAAATGCTGAACGTTTTTGGCAAAATGTTAATACACGCTTTGAACATGGTAGGGTCAATTTAATGCGACCATTGTTAACCCCAAGCGCACTTTGGTTAAATCCCAAGGCATTACAAAATGAGTTAACTAATTGGCCGAATATACAATTAAGAACTGAATCGCTTCCAAAAAAACAAGGTTATACAAACCTTGGCTATCAGGTACTGCCAAATATAAAGTTACAACAACACTCTGGTTCATCCACTGATACATTAAAAACATTCCTCAAAAGCTTCAGCGGTAAAGTAATCTATTTAGTTAAAAATGAAAGTAGTCGTAACTTTTTGCAAAATTTACTAAAAAGTATCAATGTATCTGCTTATCCAATTACATATTTTAAAGAAGCTATAAAGTATTCCCACAGTTTAATCATAGGTGCAAGTAATTCCGGATTTATTGATACTCAACGCCAATGGGTATTAATTTGTGAAAACGATTTATTAGATCCTCATATTAAAAAATGCTCACACTATGATCAAAATTTAATGAACTCAAAGTTATTAATTGCTAATTTCAAAAAACTACAGCTTGGTCAACCAATGGTACATTTTAATCATGGTGTAGGTCGATACTTGGGCTTAATAGTACTTGAAGTTGGTGGAATTAAAAGTGAATACCTCATGCTTGCTTACGCTTGTGACACAAAACTTTACGTACCAATATCATCTTTACATTTAATTAACCATTATTCGGCTGGAAGTGATAAAACTGCACCATTACATAAACTGGGTAATGATAGTTGGTTGCGCACACGTCAAACAGCAACGAAAAAAATACACGATGTCGCTGTTGAACTTTTAAAAATCTATGCACAACGAACTGCTAGAATTGGTTTTCCTTTTAGGAAAAATCATGAACTATATCAACTCTTTTGCAAGCAATTTCCATTTCAAATTACATCTGACCAAAAACAAGCTATAAACGAAGTTTTGCATGATATGTGTCAACCTCTGCCTATGGATCGTTTGGTATGTGGGGATGTCGGTTTTGGAAAAACTGAAGTTGCAATGCGCGCTGCTTTTCTTGCCACAGTAGAGAATAAAAAACAAGTAGTTGTACTGGTTCCGACTACTTTACTAGCACAACAACATTATGATAATTTCCGAAATCGTTTTGCTGACTGGTCGGTATGTATTCAAATGTTATCTCGTTTTCGTAGTGCTAAACAACAAAATGAAATTTTTGAACAAGTTAGTTCAGGTAAGATAGACATTTTGATTAGTACTTACAATTTATTTTTAAATAAAATTAATTGGTACAATTTAGGCTTATTAATTGTGGATGAAGAACATCGTTTTGGCGTTCGTCATAAAGAACGCATTAAAGCAATGTGTACTAATATTGATGTACTGACACTCACCGCTACTCCAATTCCACGAACACTTAATATGGCTATGAATGGCATAAGAGATTTATCCATCATTGCTACTCCACCAGCTCGTCGTTTAGCAATAAAAACTTTTGTAAAAGAATATGATAGTTCAATTGTGCGTGAGGCTATTTTACATGAAATTTTAAGAGGTGGTCAAACTTACTATCTTTATAATGACGTAGAACATATTGAAAATGCTGCTAAAAAACTCGAAATCTTATTGCCAGAAGCACGTATTGTTATCGCTCATGGCCAGATGCGTGAGCGCGATCTAGAAAAAGTTATGAACGATTTCCACCATCATTGTTTTGATGTATTAGTCTGCAGTACTATTATTGAAACTGGTATTGATGTACCAAATGCTAATACTATTATTATTGAACGTGCAGACCAATTTGGATTAGCACAATTACATCAACTACGTGGTCGGGTAGGTCGGTCTTATCATCAGGCTTATGCGTGGCTGTTAACCCCGCCTCCAAAAGTAATAACTCAGAATGCACATGAACGTCTTAAAGCTATTGCTTCGCTAGAAGACTTAGGTATAGGTTTCACTTTAGCAACTCATGATCTGGAGATTCGTGGTGCTGGTGAATTGCTAGGTGAAGAACAGAGCGGTCAGATAGAAACTATTGGTTTTCCATTATATATGGAACTATTAGAAAATGCTGTTAGTGTGTTAAAAACAGGGAATGAACCAACATTAGAACAATTTATTAACAAGCAAACCGAGATAGATATCCGCATACCAGCTTTGTTACCGGAAAAATTTATTCCAAATGTTAATACTCGCTTATTATTTTATAAACGTCTTGCTAGTGCTAATAATGAAAAAGAAGTTATTGAACTTAAAATTGAGATAATAGATCGTTTTGGAAAATTACCAAATATAGCCCATAATCTATTTGATATTACATTGTTAAAATTATCTGCACACAAAGTAGGCATACAAAAGATTGAACTTAATGAAACAGATGGATATTTTGAGTTTATGGCACAGAATCATATAAATCTAAGTTGGCTAATTGATTTAATACAAAAAAATCCAAAACAGTGGAAATTAGATGGTCCAACACGTTTAAAATTTAAATTTAATCCATTAGAGCATACTGCACGAATAAAATGGGCACACAATTTTATTGCAGACTTAGAAAAAAATCAAATGTGAAAATAATATTTACATTTAATAATATATTAAGTTTACCCGCATCTGCATTAAATAACAATTTAAATAAAATTTTAAATTTAAAAAAAGAGAAAAAATAGCTCTAATTTCATTGTATATTGTATGTTATTAGAGAGTATATACGAAAATATATATCATATGATATTAATTACTTATTATTGCGTATGTTATTTTGGAGATTAACATTATTTCCCGACCAGATAATTTCACCACTATTTAACTGTATTAACTGTACTTGTACAATTGGTAATTTGTCATCTTGTATATTAGTATACAGAATATACTGTGCATGCATAATACGTGCTAGACTAATAAATTTACTATGCGAGTTTAAATTATCATCTAATGATAAACCAAATTTTAACTTAGTTTTTTTAAGTTGTTCTGATGATATCAAACTGAACTGGCTATTCAATAACAAAGTATGTTCGACAATTTTTTTTAAATTTTTATTTTCTAAACATTTTTTATTGTTATTTCTAATGCAGTCTACTAATAATATGCTATCTGGATGTATACGAATCGTCTGTACCATATTCATTACTATTTTTTGTATCGTGCTATCCAAAATAATATTTTTTTTCAGGTGAAACGGTTTTGTTGTTATACTAGAAATTTGATTTATCATTGTACAATTAGTAAGTATTAATATCAGTATCATCATGCAAATACTTTGTAGTATGTTATAAACCAAAAATGATCTCCTTAGAGAGAAAGCATTGCATTACATTATACTTTGAGTAATAACTTAATTGTAGATTTTTATTCAACAGATAGATTGTAAATTTATTCATATTTTAATGTCATTTATCATATTTTTGTAGTAAATCTAATGTTAAATTACAAGGCTAAAATATTGGTCCTAAACGTTGACCACCAATTAAATGCATATGAATATGATAAATTTCTTGTCCACCATGGTCATTACAGTTAATAATTAAACGGTATCCATCTTCTGCAATCCCTTCCTTTTTCGCAACTTTTGCTGCAACTATGATCATACGTCCTAATTCTTGCTCATGTGTAATTTGCACATCATTAATTGTTGGAATTAATATGTTAGGAACAATTAAAACATGTGTTGGTGTTTTAGGTGCAATATCACGGAAAGCGGTAACTAAATTATCTTGATAAATTATATCAGCATAAATTTCGCGACGTATAATTTTACTAAAAATAGTTTCTTTAAACACATAAAGTCCTTAATAGTTAAAATTCAATATAGTTACTATGTATAACAAATCATAATTTCTTCAACTTTAATAGATTGCTTGTTAAATTTAGAAAATAATGATTTTTTATACCATTATAGTATCACTAAAATAGCAAGTTATTATGTGTGATAATTCATAATGCATATTTTATAATTGTTTTTAATTTTTTTAATACGATAACACAGGAGTATTGTTACAGTTAACATACTAATCGTGAATATTCATTTAAATTAATTATTAACACGATCCATTGGAATATGAAAAAGTTGACAAAAATTTTTTGTAGTTATAGACGCTAAAGTTTCGATACCTACTCTCTTTAATACTGCTAGATATTCAGCTATCTCGCGTGTAAAAGCTGGCTCATTTTCTTTACCTCGATGTGGTACAGGTGATAAATACGGCGAATCTGTTTCTATTAGAATACGATCTAACGGTATATAGCGCGCTGCTTGCCGAATTTTTTCAGCATTACGAAAAGTTAAAATACCCGAAAATGAAATATAAAAACCAAGATCTAGCAACTGTGCGGCTATTTTTTTTTCTTCAGTAAAACAGTGTAGTACACCTCCGCATATTTCTGCTTGCTCTTCACGTAGGATAGCTAGTGTATCATCACTCGCATGACGCATATGTACAATGATTGGTTTATTTATAGAAATACCTGTACGAATATGCTCACGAAATGAAGCTTTTTGTTGAACCTTGGTTTCCGGTTGCCGGAAATAATCTAGTCCTGTTTCACCAAGTGCAACTACGCTTTTTTTTTCTGCTAAATCATGAAATTCATTGATATCATAAGGTTTTTTTTGTTCAAGTGGATGTACACCGCATGCTAGAACTACATTTTTAATATTTTCTACTTTTTTGCTCAGGACGTGGTAATCTATCAAATTCATGGGAATTGCTAGTATAAGTTTTACATTGCGGTCTAATGCTTTAGTAATAACATCATCTATATTGCGATGTTTTTTTTTATAATCCAGATCATTAAGGTGACAGTGTGAATCAACAATAAACATAGACGTCTCTTTAAATAAACTATGAAGTCAGAGGAGTAATTAAACTCGACCACGTTAATAATCGATCGGTTAGAATTATTTCACGATTAAGTCCTGCGATATCTTCAAGTTGTTTGCGACATTTCATCCATTTTTGTATGTCTTCTTGTAAAGAATTAGGCTTAAATTTTTTTGATAGTTGCATTACTATATCTTGACAATCACTATTATTCAACCAATTGCTAGCCCCATAATGCACTTTTATTACATCTACCAGTATTGATATCAGCCAATTTAGATAATCACTCATATGATCAGTGTTTAAGATTGGTAAAAGCTCTAGCACATCATTGTTTAGGGAATTTAAAAGTTTTTTGCAGAAAATTTTTCTTATACACCAACGATTAGATCGTAATAATGACAATGCTGCAGCAGGGGATCCATTGCTCAGCCTTAAAGCTGTTATTAATATTTCTGTTGGTTGTGTACATTGTTGTATCTTTAGCCATTGCAAACTCGTTATTTCACTTGGTGGACATACAGAAATAATCATACAACGACTACGTAACGTTACAAGTAAATACGAAGGTTCTATAGAACTAAAAAAAAACCAACAATTTTTGGGAGGTTCTTCTAGAATTTTTAAAATAGAATTCATTGCTGATTCAGTTAATCGTGATGAATACGGTAACCATACTATTTTTGCACCTCCTTGTTGTGCACAATGATATAATTTTTCTACTATATGACGTACTGCATCGACACCAACAGATGTTTGTCCAGGTTGTGCTTCAAGTCGATACCAATCAGGATGAGTATGTGCCTGCATAAGCTGACAACCATGACAATTGCCGCAACTTTTCAATCCTTTTCGCTTTTGGCACATTAACCAACGACTTAAACCCCAAACTAACTTATCATCACCCATATCTTTAATAGAATAAATTAATAACGCATGATGCGCTCGACCTTGTTGATGATGATCAATAATCTTTTTATAAGATGGGTTTAGCCAAGGATACCAGTTCATAGATGCTTACCTGCTAACCAATTATACAAAATTTTTCTAAGAGACAACTCTACTTCGTAAAGACTTTGTTGCGCATCAATAATAACAATTTTTGAATCGCCAGAAACAAGTGAAAGATAGTAGTTGCGCACACGTTCAAAAAAACAAAGAGATTCTTGCTCAATACGGTCTAATTTACTGCGAGTCAGAATACGTTGTAAACTAATCTCAGGTTTAACATCTAGATACAACGTTAAATCTGGACGAAAATCTCCTAACACCATATTACGCAAAGTATTAACTAATTTTATATCTAAACCACGCCCACCTACCTGATAAGCTAGCGAAGAAAGATCATGACGATCTCCTATAACCCAATCACCTCGTGACAATGCTGGTTTAATAACATTTTCTAGTAACTGCACACGAGCAGCATACAACATTAATAATTCTGCTTTATCGGTAACTGTTTCTCCATCTACACCATGTTTGATTAAAATACGTAATTTTTCAGAGAGCGGAGTTCCACCTGGTTCTCTCGTAACAATAAGATTATTAATACCATGTTCGTGCAGAATAGCAATTACTGCTTCATGCGCAGTAGTTTTACCTGCGCCTTCTATACCCTCAATAACGATAAATTGATTTTTCATTTTTTATTGCATTGATATTCGATACAATCGTATTGTTTTACTTAGTAATTAATTAAATTTAGTACGAACAGTATGTACACCTTGACCATTTAATATAGATAGATAACTAGTTTTTTCTACATGCACTGCTTATTTTTTAACATCATTTTGGGATATTAATAATGTCTAATTATAATTTATTAATATTATTAAATAAGATATTCAATAAGTATGTTTACGTTATTTATAAATTAGTCATCCTTAAATAACATCTAGCAATACCATATCTCATAAATAACTGTCGGCTTAGTCTGAAATATAATTTTAATAGTAAATAAATATTTTTGTAAGCACAGAAGATATAACACATCATCTTTTTTTATTTAACCTGGAGTTTCTTCAAAATTAATTTTACACTGATTAGACCGTACATATATTATGCATAGATTTTTTCTATGCCTTGCTAAATTTTAATGAATTTATTCATTTTTCAAATATTTGCTATAACAAAAAACACTATTAATATCATCTGCATTCAATAATTTATTTAGATTGAATAGAGTTGCTAACAAATTGAAATTTATTTTTATTAGTACCGTTATTACTGCGGTGACGAACCTCATTTTTTAAAATCATTTTCATATAGAGAGAACTGTATATTTCTGCTAATTAATATATTTAAATAATATCCTTGAATCAATTGTATAGAAGTTGCGCTTCTTTACCAATTGCTATCATGTGTAAAAGTACTTTCCGTAAATTTATAATACCAAATATTCTCTCAGTAAAAACATGTCTATATTACAATTTATATATTGGATATTTCGATGTAGCGTATAACGATTTTGTATCTCATGTTAAAAATTTATCACAAAAAATGTTAATCGAAAATCAAACTTACTATTATTCATGTACTAGTCATGATCATTGCAATGCAGATTATAATACTTGCAACAAGTTTCATAAAATTGTTTATAAAGTAAACCGGTATTGAAATAAACATTATCGATTGCATATACAGGTAAAACAGGCATTAAAGCATTACAAATCGTTACTTCATCGGCCTGAAGTACATCTTCTCTACTATAATTTGCTATATTACAAACTTGGCCTGAAGCTACAAGCTGTGTTATAAAATAATTTCTCATGATACCTTCGACTCCAGATTCATTTAAACATGGTGTGTAAATATCATTTTGTTTACGCCAAAATAAATTGGCTGTACAACATTCTATGACTATTCCTTTAGTATCTAGTACTAACGCTTCATCACCACCTTTATAATCAATATGTTGACGAATGAGCACTTGTTCTAATCTGTTTAAATGCTTCATACCTGCAAAAAACGGGTTTCTTGCTAATCGTATTGGACTTGTAAACAAACGTACTCCTGTTTTTTGTAATTTAATATAATGTGTTGGCCAAGGTAATAATAAAATAATACGTGTTGATGCATGATTGCATCCACGGCTATAACCTCTTCCATTCATCCCGTCTGATGTTATAAGAATCACTTTTAAGACAGCTTTCTTTTGTTTTACTGCAATAGAATTAATTTCATTTTCTAATTTTATAAAATCAGGATCATTCATTAGTAAGCGTTCACAATTCTCTCTAAGACGCTTTAAATGAGCTTTTAACATAAGAGCTTTACCCGCAATTACGGCAATAGTAGTAAAACAACCATCTCCAAATTGCAGTGCACGGGAATACTCAAGCGCTTCAACTTTTTTTTTACCATTTACCCACATAATTGATATCTTAATAACTTGTTTTAAATTTAAATATTAATAATATTATCAATATAAGACATTAAAATTTATAAACTTTCCAGGATACAAAAAATAAAAAAACTAAATCATATCTGCATACATAATTACTAATAAAATGGTTGCTTTCAGATATACGCCATTAAATTTATCTATTTTAATATTGCATCTATTAAAATAGATAAATTAGCAAAATTAGTTATGCGTACTATATAATAATTAAGATATACATAAACAAATAAGATAAAGATATTGCATCAAATTTGAGATGTAAATGCTAAACAATATAGGCATAAATACGTATTAAAAAAACCAGGCGATCATTTTGATCGCCTAAAAATATTTATTCAGCTTGATGATCAAGGATATAATCAATTGCTGCTTGAACAGTAGTAATTTTTTCAGCTTCCTCATCTGGAATCTCAGTATCAAACTCTTCTTCCAGAGCCATTACCAGCTCAACGGTGTCAAGAGAATCAGCGCCTAAGTCTTCAACGAAAGAGGCAGTACTAACTACCTCATCTTCTTTAACACCTAACTGTTCAGCTACGATTTTCTTAACGCGTTGTTCGATATCGCTCATACTATTTATTTTCCTATCAAAACTCGCTTTCGCGATGGTTTTCGTAGTGTATAAAATATTTTAAAAGATGCAACAAAATCACGATTAACCGCCTAACCAAAAGTTTACGTTATTCCGCGGTATGTGCAGTAGAATACTACAAGGTAACAGAAATATTTTATTAATATCATCATACCATATACAGGCCACCATTAACATGTAAAGTTTCACCAGTAATGTAAGCAGCTTCGTCAGAAGCTAAGAACACAACGGCATTAGCAATATCTTGTGATCGTCCCAAACGACCTGTAGGTATTTTCGAAATGATATTATCAAATTGATTTTTACGTAGCACATGTGCCATGTCAGTGTCAATAAAACCCGGTGCTACAACATTGACAGTGATACCACGTGATGCAACTTCCCTTGCTAATGATTTGCTAAAACCAATTAAGCCTGCTTTTGTTGCAGCATAATTCGTCTGTCCGATATTACCGGTACTGCCAATTACAGAACCAATATTAATAATACGACCTAGACGTTTTTTAATCATAGGACGAATTACTGCTTTAGAAAGAAAAAATATAGATGTAAGATTAGTATTCAAAGTACTCAACCATTCATCCTCTTTCATGCTAACTAACAAGTTATCGCGTACAATACCTGCATTATTAACCAATATATCTATTCCACCAAATTCAGTACTAACCGTCTTCAGCATAACTTTTATAGAATTTATATCAGTTACATTCATTAATAGACCTTTACCCATCTTCCCTAAGTAAGCACTAATGATCTCAGCATTACTTTCATTGGTAGCTGTTCCAACTACTTTGGCACCACGAATAGCCAATGTTTGTGCGACAGCACGACCAATACCTCGGCTGGCACCACTGACTAATGCTACTTTACCTGCAAAATTCATCAATTGCCCTCTAATTGCTGAGTCATTGCGGCAGTCAGTGAATCAGGGTCATTCACTGAAGCTACATTTAAAGTATCGATAATACGTTTAGTCAAACCTGTTAAAACTTTACTTGGACCGATTTCTAAAAAATGCTTAATACCTTGTAATGCTATAAATTCTACTACTTCCGTCCAACGTACAGGGTTATATAGCTGACGTACTAATGCACTACGAATAGCTTCTGGATTCGTTTCGCACCTGACATCTACATTATTAATCACTGGTACAATAGGTTTTTTAAACACAATTGATTTTAAGGCTACTTGTAACTTATTAGAAGCTGATTTCATAAGTTTACAATGTGATGGTATACTAACCTGAAGAGGCACTATTCTTTTTGCACCGGCAGCCTTACATCTTTGAACAGCACGATTGACTGCCTCATTATGTCCAGCAATAACAACTTGATCGAAGCCGTTAAAGTTTACCGAGCATACTACTTGATCTTGAGCACTTTTTTTACAAGCTTTTTGGATGGATTCACGATCCAGTCCAATAATAGCCTTCATTGTGCAAGTACCTTCCGGAACTGCTTCTTGCATTATTTCACCTCGCAATTCTACTAATTTTATCGCATCAGTAAAATTTAATGCGCCAGCACATACTAGTGCTGAATATTCACCTAAGCTATGGCCTGCCATAAAAGAAGGCACAATACCTTTTTTACTTTGCCAAATACGGTAAATCGATACAGATGCAGCTAATAAAGCTGGTTGAGTATGATAAGTTTTGTTTAATTTTTCAATTGGCCCTTTTTGTACTAAGCGCCATAAATCGTAACCTAATACATCAGAAGCTTCATAAAAAGTTTTTTCGATCTGAAAATTTTCTGCAGCCAATTTAGCTAACATTCCTATAGTTTGACATCCTTGACCTGGAAAAACAAAAGCAAATTCTGTCATGCTACATTCCCGTTCATTAAAATCGAATAAGTGCAGAACCCCAAGTAAAACCACCTCCAAATGCTTCTAATAAAATTAGTTGTCCCTGTTTAATACGACCATCTCGTACTGCTTCATCTAAGGCTCCTGGCACTGATGCTGCAGATGTATTACCATGACGATTAAGCGTTACAATAACTTTATCCATACTCATGCCGAGCTTTTTTGCAGTAGCACTAATAATACGTATATTTGCTTGATGCGGGACTAACCAATCAATTATTTCAAGCGTCATGTTATGAAAATGTAGAGTTTCATTAACAAGACGCGTTAGTTCATTAACAGCGATTTTAAATACCTCATTGCCAACCATGCTAAGATAAGCAGGTTGATTTTCGTATATTCGATCTTGGTAAGGTAATACAAGTAAATTGCTATAACGACCATCAGCATGCAAGTGAGTTGAAAAAATTCCCGGTTCTTTGCTCGGTGCTAACAAAACAGCTCCAGCACCATCTCCAAATAAAATCATCGTACCACGATCGTTAGGATTTATAGTTCGAGTTAACATGTCAGAACCAATTACAAGCACATATTTTACAGAACCATTTTTAATATATTGGTCAGCAACACTTAATGCGTAAATAAAACCAGCACAAGCAGCAGCCAAATCAAAAGCAGCGCAGTCATCAATCTTTAGCATTTGTTGAACCATACATGCAGAACTCGGAAATGCATGGCTAGAGGAAGTAGTTGCAACAATAATTAGATCTACATCATTAGCATGAATGCCTGCCATTTCTAATGCATATTGAGCAGCTAGATATCCCATGCTTGCTGCTGTTTCGTCAGATGCTGCAATGCGACGCTCACTTATACCGGTACGGGCAATAATCCATTCATCTGAGGTTTTTACCATTTTTTCTAAATCCGAATTTGAACGAATTTGTTCAGGTAAATAACTGCCTGTACCAATAATCTTAGTAAACATTCTACAACACCTTGTCACTTTTTATTAAAAAAGCATCAAGACGCAGAGAAATTCTTTCAAGTATTTTCTGTCGTACTGCTTTTTCTGCTTGTTCAATTGCTACAGCAAATAAATGTTGATTTACAGATCCGTGGCTTTTAATTGCTATATTTTTTAAACCTAATAAGCAAGAGCTATTATAATGATCGGAATTGAGATAGTTAAAACATTTTTTAAAATATTTTTCAAAACACCATTCTAATAATTTTAAATGAAAATGACATTTCTCTACTTTTTGTGTGCATTGAACTATGGGAGAAAATATTCTCAAAATACCTTCTATTGTTTTTAAAGTAATATTACCGGTGAAACCTTTACATACTAAAACATCTGTTTTACCTGCTAGAATGTCATTACTTTCAAGATAACCAATATAATTGATTCCCGATAGTTTACGTAGTGCAGAACCTGCGTTACAAATATTTTTTAAACCCTTTATTTCTTCTTTACCGAAATTGAGTAACGCAACTCGTAGATGGGTAAGTGCAAGTAATTTTTTTGTTATAACCGCACGCGTAATGGCAAACTGTACTGGTATTTTACTATCTGAATTCATATTTGAACCGAGATCTAGTATTGTTGTTTTGCTGTGCTTCTGATGTGGTAATACAGTCACTAAAGCAGGAAACTTAATACTTTCTTTTATTGATTTTAATAAAATCTTAACCAAAGCGATTAAAACACCTGTATTATCTGAACTAATACAGCCTTGTGCCTTACAGTCTTTGATTAATTTTAATGCTAATCGCATTGAACTACCACAATTATTTCGCATTGTTATTAAAGGTTTAATATTACTATCAACAATCGATATTGCAGGGATCACCTGTATACAATCTAATATTGAGTCATCTACTTTCTTAAGAAAGTTCCAAATAACATTCCGGTTACCAAATAAGAAAAGAATCAATGTTAGATGAGAATATAATACCCGTAAAACTGCAGGTATTGTCACATTAGGACTACAGTCTCTAGTCATTACATCTATTGCTAAAGTTAACAATGTTAATGATATCATATTGTTTAATAGTAAGATTTATTTATTTAAAACTTTTTTACCACGATAGTAACCATCTGCTGTAATATGATGTCGTAGATGAATTTCACCAGAGATTTTATCTGTTGATAAAGTCATTATAGTTAGAGCATCATGGGAACGACGCATGCCTCTTTTAGAACGGGTGGGTTTATTTTTCTGTACAGCCATATATTGAAATTACTCCTTAATTATTATTATAAATAAAAAAATAAACTGTATAATGATGAAAGTAACTTCTTCTGTTATAAAAATGCATCATAATTTATCTTATAAACTTATTAAATTACTATGAAAATATTTTATTTAAAAAGCAGAAACACTATACACAAAATTGATACTATATATCATATATATTTCATTTATTTTCATAAATATACTTTGTGTATTCAGCATATCATAATTTGTATTAATAGTAAATTAAGTTAATTAGGATTAATTTAAAAGTAATCACGTGTATTACTATATTAAAAAAAATTTTTTGTATAAAATAATAATACTGTACAATTTATTACGTTATATAATATCTTTAAATTTAAGATTGTTAAAAATTTGAATAATATATTCGCTATAATTTTTATTTAATTTAAAAAGAATTCAGTTACTATATATATTAAATCAATTTTATATTTTAAATTTTTATTTAAAAATAGCAGTTCTATTCTCTAAAAATTTGCATTAGATTTTAAAATAGATTATTTAATTATGCTAAATAATCTAAAACCTATAAAATTATCTATTTTTATATTGAAATTATAACTTATTAATTTAGTTGAACTGAACGACAGACAAATTATATTAATTTAATGAAATTGACTTTTATCTATTTAAACTAATTAATAGCGATCTTAAGATAATAGAAATAAATGTATACGTATTATATACCAAATATTAATTATCAATATTTTTTTGGCGTAATTTAAAGAGACAGTCTTTTAAAATATTATCTAAAGGAGCTTTTATTTTCATAGTTTCTTTAGTACTTGGATGTACGAATTTAATAACACTAGCGTGCAGAAATAGACGAGATAAGCCAATTTTTTTTGTTAATTGATCATCAAATTCACGATCACCATACCGATTATCACAAGCAATAGGATGACCACAATGTAGGGCATGTACGCGAATTTGATGTGTACGGCCAGTTATAGGAGTTACATGAACTAATGTTGCAAAACTAAAACGTTCTTTCACTCTGAAATATGTCTCCGATGGTTTACCTTGCATATTAACACATACCATATACTCACTGTTCTGTGAACTCTTTTTTAATAGAGGAAATTGAATCAATTGAAGAGAGGGTGGCCAATCACCTTTTACTAAAGCAATATAACTTTTTTTAATGGTTTGTTCACGTAATTGTTGATTTAATGAACGTAGTGCAGAGCGTTTTTTTGCAATCATCAAAATACCAGAAGTATCTCGATCTAACCGATGTACTAGTTCAAGAAAAGGTATTTCAGATCGTAACACCCGTAAGCTTTCAATGATACCAAACTGTACACCAGTTCCACCATGTACGGCTATTCCAGCCATTTTGTTTAAAATCATTAGATAATCATCTTCATATAAGATAGCTTTAGTAATAGCAGCTATTTTATATAATTTCGGTGATAATTGTGCATATCTTTTACATTTAGCAATACGCACTGGCGGTAAACGAACCTGATCACCATATTGAAGTTTATATTTTGGCTGAATGCGTTTTTTATTTACTCGAACTGCTCCCTTACGTATAATCCGATAAATCATACTTTTTGGAACCCCTTTAAGTTGAGTGCATAAGAAATTATCAATTCGTTGATCAATGTCTTCATCTTTAATAGCAATCAACTTTACTGGAATATTATTAGTTTTCACCATTATTTTAATATTAATATGTTCATGTATAAAAATTTTAATATATTAACATTGAATATCAATGCTTCTTTCTTAAATCATTAGCTGTTTTTGCGATTGCATTTCAGATACAAAATATGTAACAAATTAAATTTTATGAAAATTTTTATTTTTTTATGCATATATAAAAAGTTTATGGATAAATTTCATAAGTGAAGAAAAGTCGTCTTGCTATATATTAGGTGGCAATGGAATAATATTGGCATTTCTTATTTAAAAGATAGTAAGCAAGAAAAAACGAAAAAAAGTTATTATGCCAGATGAAACAGACATACTCAATAATGGCGATAAAAGTATGTTAAATCAGGCAGTTATCAAGTTGCAATTTGTAGCCTAGACGACAGACTAGTATGCGTGGATCTTTGAATAATTTAAAATACTTTTCCACCTTCAAGTCAGGTGCTGAATTTTCTTATGAAAAATAAACGACCGAAAAGATTTTCGCCCTCTTAACCGCTAATACTGTAAAGAAAGTTGATGCTGACAACATTGTATTAAGCGTGATAGGTTAATTCTGGTCTAGGGTGACGATGCTTGCAGCTTTATCACTACTATGTGAGAATAACGAGTAAGCTACGATGAAAAGAATGTTAATTAACGCAACTCAGCAAGAAGAGTTGCGTGTTGCTTTGGTCGATGGACAACATCTTTACGATCTAAATATTGAAATTCCTGGACATGAACAAAAAAAAGCTAATATTTATAAAGGAAAAGTAACCCGTATTGAACCTAGTCTTGAAGCTGCATTTATTGATTACGGTGCCATTCGTCATGGTTTTCTTCCTTTAAAAGAAATTGCTCGAGAATATTTTCCTAGTCACTATGCCGTACATGGTCGCCCGAACGTTAAAGATATACTTTTTGAAAATCAAGAGATTATAGTTCAAATTGATAAAGAAGAACGAGCTAATAAAGGCGCAGCGCTAACTACTTTTATTTCATTAGCAGGTAGCTATTTAGTACTAATGCCAAATAACCCGCATGCAGGTGGTATTTCTCGTCGTATAGAAGGAGACGAGCGTAACCAATTAAAAGAAGTACTGTCTGTATTACAGTTACCAGACGGTATGGGTTTAATAGTACGTACGGCTGGTGTAGGCAAATCCGCTGAATCTCTACAATTAGATCTTAGTTTTCGTCTCAAGCATTGGGAAGCAATAAAAGAGGCTGCAAAGTGCCGTCCAGCACCATTTTTGATACATCAAGAAAGTAATATTATTGTTAGGGCATTTCGTGATTATTTACGACAAGATATAGGTGAGATTCTTATTGATAATCCCAAGGTACTTGAACTTGCACATCAACATATTGCAGAACTAGGTCGTCCAGATTTTAATAGTAAAATTAAACTTTATAGTGGAGAGATTCCATTATTTAGCCACTATCAAATTGAATCGCAAATTGAATCTGCGTTTCAGCGTGAAGTCCGTTTGCCATCAGGTGGTTCAATTTTTATTGATAGTACAGAAGCATTGACCGCTATTGATATTAATTCTGCACGTGCAACACGGGGAAGTGATATAGAAGAAACTGCTTTGAATACCAATCTGGAAGCAACTGATGAAATAGCACGTCAACTTCGACTACGTGATTTAGGTGGATTAATTGTAATTGACTTTATTGATATGACTTCAATTCGTCATCAGCGAGTGGTAGAAAATAGACTTCGTGAAGCAGTTCGTCAAGACCGTGCAAGAATTCAAATGAGTCACATTTCACGTTTTGGTTTACTTGAAATGTCACGTCAGCGTTTAGGTCCCTCTTTAAGTGAATCAAGTTATCATGTATGTACTCGTTGCAACGGTACAGGTACTATTCGAGATAATGAATCACTATCATTATCTATTCTTCGCTTAATTGAGGAAGAAGCTTTAAAAGATAATACTAAAGAGGTTCATGCTATTGTACCGGTACCTGTAGCTTCGTACTTGTTAAATGAGAAACGTGATTTAGTGAATGCTATCGAAAAACGTCAAGGAGGTATACGCACAGTTATAGTTCCAAATCACGATATTGAAACACCACATTATTCTGTATTTCGTATACGTAAAGGAGAAGAAACACTTTCTCCAAGTTATCATTTGCCAAAAATACATGAAACACAATTAACAGCATCTTGGGAAGAGCAATACATACAACAGCCGCAGAGATTATACAGCCATCAGTCTGTTGTGAATGCTTTTGTAATATCAAAATTACGTTTAAGAATGAATATAATAAAAAAGAAAATATTTATTTTCAAATTACAAATTACGACGTTATTATTATTATTAACACGGCTTTTGATGATTTTGGTGAGAGGATTGTCTCATATACTGAAAATGCTGTATAAAAGTAAAAAAATTTCTGCACTAATTGAAAAAAATAATCAAATTTTTCAATTTTTTAGAAAAAAATACATGCAATGCTTTAATAAAAATTTTTATAAAAAATATCATGAAAATCTTTTAAAGAATTGTGAAAATACTCAAGTTAATAAAGTATATAATTCTGTACTTAGGGATAACCGCTCTTATAGGTATCAAAAAAAATTTGTTAAAAATTACCATAACTCTAAAGATCAAAAAACAATCACAGAAAAAAATTCTTATTATCAAAAACACACAGGTTATTTTATAACACATGATCAAAAATTTATAAAAAATCAAACACCAGTTAAAGTGATTGTAAAAGATATCAAACATGAAAAAAAGTATATACAGGGATTGATAATACCACTTTGTAAATATTATGAATTAATGCAATTACAATATATTTTTAACAAAAATAAGTATACAATTAAACTTTCAAAGAGCATTTTTTACAAAAATATTCTCAATACTATACAAGATAAAATAATTTTGTATAAACAAGAAAAACCATCCTTTTCTCTTAAAAATAAGACTCGATATGAAAGTAAAAATCATTATAATACTATTAATTTATCGCGTCGTTTAGGTCGTTCTCATCGTCATCTTCGCATTAGTGGACATCGTCGCCGTAACTATTATGGCTATTATTATAACCAAAAAGAGAATCATTCAATTTCTACGATGTCCTTAGAAACTGCTTCTGCTTTATCTGAAATTGCGTCAGCGAAAATCTTGATTCATTATTCCATTAATCAATGTTTAGCAAAAACGGCATTAGTAAAAAATTCCTCGATACAAGAAGTAGTTAATCGCGTTAATAAAAAATATGCATTAATTAATTCAACTACTGCATTAACATCTACTAATAGAATAGTACATAAAGCACAGCTAAAAATTAAGGCAAAAAAAATACAATCTAATTTTGCAAATGTAGTATTAGATAACAAAAATCTAATATTAACTAATTTAGCTGAATCTAATGCTAATGTAATTATTTCGAAAGTTAACACTCAAATTGAAATTGAAAATCTTTTTTGTTTTATTAGATCTCCTATGCAGGAAAAAATTGCTGTTAGTAAATCAAATGCACCTTTTCAATTATTTGATGTAAGAATGTACTTTAATCATTATGCTTGTGCACCTACTACTAGAGTGACTAGTCCTGTTGTTTGGACATCAGAACCAATGCGCTATAGTATTTGTAATTGGGTACGTGTTCCCTTTAATTTTGAAGGACGAGGTTCCGCCGGAGGCCATAGTGCTACTCATCATGTTACTGCACCAATTAGTAAGCCAGAAAGTATAAATTATTAATAAAAAATATATTATACAAAACAACTAAGCAGGCTTTATGTATTCGAGCCTGCTGCAGTTTTTAAGAAGTTAATATTTAACATTGAGAAAAAGCAATTAAATTTAAATCTGTTTAATTAAATACAACTAAAAAATTTAATTTAATAAGTATAGTAGAACTAGTAATATGATTAATTTAAATTAATAATAATAGCCATTGGGACATAAAATTTAATAATGTACTATTATTTTTAATAATGCAATTTTCATACTTTAAAATTATAGTCTATTTCTACATAGACGTACGATAAATAAAATCTTTTGTGCGGAAACCTAGTATAGCTAAGGTTGAAAAATAAACACTAATACCAACAATACACACTATTGCTAATCGTAGTAAACGCCAAGTCATTTGTCCTTCTTGCCAAGAAGGTATAAATTGTAATATGCCCAATAAAACTAAAGCCATAACTATTACTGCTATGACTAACTGTTTTAAAAATCTGAACCAACCGGCTTGCGGTCGAAAAATATTTTTTCTACGTAATTCCCAATAAAGTAGCATCGCATTAAAACAGGCAGCTAAACCAATTGAAAGTGAGAGACCTATATGTTTTAGTGGCATGATCAATGCTAAGTTCATGATTTGTGTTGCTATAAACGTAATAATAGCAGTTTTCGCTGGTGTTTTGATATCCTGTCTAGAATAAAAACCTGGCGCAAGAACTTTCACTACGATTATACCGATCAATCCGACTGAATAAGCAATTAGTGCACTTTGTGTCATTATAACATCAAAAGAAGTAAATTTACCGTATTGAAATAACGTTATAATCAGTGGACCCGATAAAATTGCTAATGCAACTGCACTAGGTAAAACTAATAGAAAGCACAGGCGTAACCCCCAATCTATTAAACGAGAATATTCGTTATTATTCCCGTTAGCAAAACTTTTTGCTAATGAAGGTAATAAGATAGTACTTAATGTAACACCTAAAACCCCACAGGGAAATTCCATTATTCGGTCAGCATAATACATCCAGGACAGTGAACCTGATATAAGAAAAGAGGCGAAAATCGTATTAATAGTTAACGAAATCTGTGTAATAGACGTGCCTAGTATAGCTGAGCCCATCTGACGTATCACTCGCCAAACGCCAGTATTATATAAATTAATACGCGGTAGTACTAACATATCAATTTTTTTGAGGTATGGTAGCTGGAAAAAAAGTTGCAAAATACCACCAACTAAAACTGCCCAAGCTAGTGCCATGATCGGTGGATAAAAATATGATGAAAGAAAGAATGTAAAATCAATTATGCTAATATTAAGAAATATTGGAGTAAATGCTGGTATTGAAAAATAGTTCCAGATATTGAGAATAGATCCCGCTAATGAAGCCAGAGAAATAAATAAAATGTAAGGAAATGTTATACGTAGTAAAGAACTAGTTAAATTAAATTTATCCGCAGTATCAACAAATCCAGGAGCTGTGATCATAATAATCTGTGGTGCAATAATGATTCCTAATATACTAACTAGGGTAAGTACTGAAATCAATAATCCAGAAATAGATGCAATGAATAAGCGAGTTGCTTTATTTCCTTTTTTGCTTTTATATTCAGTTAAAATTGGTATAAAAGCTTGTGAAAATGCGCCTTCAGCAAAGATACGGCGTAGTAAATTAGGTAGTTTAAAAGCTACAAGAAAAGCATCTGTTGCTATACTGGCTCCAAAAAAATAAGCAATAGTTGTATCACGCATAAATCCTAATACGCGGGAACACAAAGTTATTGAGCTAATCGCAACTAGAGGTTTCAGTAGATTCATAATTAAGAGGTATTCCTGCAAATATATTTGTAATACAGAAGTAATATATCGATTATCAAATATCTAGTTATTTAACTCAATATACATAACAATTAGATTCTTAATTTTTGATTTAATTTGTATAATTTAAAGCAATGTTATATTCATTAACAATGTTAATAATTAATTAAATTAAAATTATATAATATACTATAATCAATAATGTTAGTACGTATTGATACGTTAATTCCAGGATAATTATTAGGCATTCTCAGTGTTAACCTTTAAAATTTGCTGTACATGTTTTTTAAACATATAGCAAATATATTATAAATCTCTGTTTATTATTAACATGATGATACATATTAATAATAATAAATATTTTATTTACAATAAATAGATTATTTAATTCACACTTACTAGCTATATACAAAAAATTTTATGTGTTCTGTTTGTAAGTATTGTTTTATTATTTAAGTTATAATAGTATTAATGTATATTTTTTATATGAGCATTTTCTTCCAGAAGGTAACAAATTAGCACATTTTTTGAGTTTAAAATTTTTATTTAAAATAATACAATACTAAAATAGTATATGGCATTTAAATTTATTGGAAATAGGTATATGCTATGTCTGCATAACCTTTTAATATTATTGACAATTATTAACATTGCATCTAAAAAATAGACTGTCATCTAAAATGATAGATCAGCCTCAAGAAATTATTATCCGTCGTCCTGATGATTGGCATGTTCATCTACGAGATGGCGATGTGCTTGCTGCTGTTTTGCCTTATACTAGTGCTATCAATAGTCGTGCAATTATTATGCCAAATTTATTACCGCCTGTAAGTAATATAAAAACTGCAATAGAATATCGTGATCGTATTTTAAGTTTAGTGCCTAAAGGACATACTTTTACGCCTTTAATGACATGTTATCTTACTGATTCGCTTAGTCCTAATGAACTTGAGGAAGGTTATAGAAACGGCATTTTTATAGCTGCTAAACTTTATCCAGCGCAGAGTACTACTAATTCTAACCATGGTGTTACTGATATTACTTTAATCACAAAAATACTAGAGCGTATGCAAAAAATTGGTATGCCAATATTGATACACGGTGAAGTTGTTGATTTGAGTGTTGATATTTTTGATCGCGAAGCTCGTTTTATTGAGACTATTTTGGAACCTATTCGTAATAGTTTTCCGGGTTTAAAAGTAATTATGGAACATATTACCACTAAAGAAGCTGCTGAATATATAGCTTCAGGCAATGAATTATTAGGTGCAACAATTACACCACAACATTTGATGTTTAATCGTAATGATATGCTAGTAGGTGGTATACGTCCACATCTTTATTGTTTACCAGTTTTAAAACGCAATATTCATCAAAATGCATTACGCAAATTAGTTGCTAGCGGTCATTGCCGTGTATTTCTTGGTAGTGATACAGCGCCTCATCTACGTTCTTTCAAAGAAACTAGTTGTGGGTGTGCAGGTATATTCAGTGCTCCTAATGCGTTAGTGGCGTATGCTACTATATTTGAGGAATTAAATGCATTGAATTATTTTGAAAGTTTTTGTTCGGAGAATGGTCCGAATTTTTATGGTTTACCATTAAATAGCGGGACATTAAGATTAATACGTAAACCATGGAAAGTAAAAAAAAATTTATTAAATAATACATTAGTTCCTTTTCTTTCTGGTCAAATTTTGAATTGGTGTGTTATAACATAGTGTTTATTGTTTTATGAAAGAATACAATTTCCAAATTCATGCTATCTTATATAAGAATTGTTGATCGCTTAAGAGTAACTATGTTGAAATTTAATTCAAATCCATTTAGATTCATAGAGAAGAGGTGTGATTGTATGTATGATATATACACCTTTGTAGATTAGTACAGCAGAAATAAAAAATATCAGCACAGCATATATAATTGAAAAAATTAATTTAAATAACTTGCTGTTGGTCAATTTATTTTCTGTTTGTTATGTTGATTTCATATGTAAATATGTTTTTGATGAAGGTATTTTGTCTTTTTTGTAGGTGATATTCACAGTGTTAGTGATACATTTAGATGATATTTATGACAAAATTTAATTAATATCAGCAAATAATGATCTTGCCAGTATTTTCTTTGTATTTTTTGTTTTATATTAGGTATGCATATATTTTAAAATGTATTTGTAAATATATATTAAAAAAAATTATTTCCTATTTATAAATTGCATTTAGTTAAAATTTAATTTTTAATATGTTCAAAGTGTTAATTATTTTATAATTGGCTTAGTAATTTGTTATCTATTATTAGATATAGATTATTAGTAATTCTTTTATATTAGTAAACTAATATAAATTAATACATGACATTTTAAAATATATGTTACTGTATATTTTTTGTATATGCTATTAATATGATATCCATTTTTTCTTTGTGTTACAATGTTCTTATTATTACATATATGACAACCGCATTAAACCTTGGGGAGTACTGTGTTTAACGGGTAATTTAAGGAGGTTGTAATGGATCAAAATAATGATGTTATTCAAGCTCATCCGTTAGTTGGATGGGATATTAGTACTGTAGATAGTTATGATGCTATGATGATTCGTCTTCATTCGTTATCATCACATGATCAAAGAAGAGAAGAAGCTGATATCGGTCCAACTTATTGGTTGACTACAGACGTAGCGAGACAGTTTATTTCAATACTTGAGGCTGGTATTGCAAAAATAGAATCTACAGAACATTATTTACATGATAATCGTAAGCATTAATTTAGCATAGAATACTAAATAGCACTGTATGAAAAAGGCACCTCAAAGTGCCTTTTTCATACAGTGCTATTTAGTATTCTATTTAAATCCACTTTCTAGATTTCAAATTAAATTTAATATAAAACACCACCTATCATTCTAAACAGACAAATAAATACAATTATATTAATTTGTATAATAAAATTCTTACATAATATTGATGACACTATTCAGACTATAGAAGTAATTTTTTGATAACATGGTAAACAACAACAACCATTATATTTTTGGGCACACACCAAACATTGAATAAATAATAAATGGCAGTTATTATTTTTACAATTTGTATAGACATCACAAGGTAAAGAACATTGATAACAATACGACAAAACATCATCGGAGATACGTTCACTCATCCGTTCATCGAAAACAAAATTCTTTCCTTTAAAACGCACGGGTAAACCTTTCTGCCATGCACTCCGTGTATAACCAATAATCCCTCCTTCAATATGATTAACATCATTAAACCCATTATATTTCATCCAAGCGGTTGCCTTTTCGCAACGAATTCCTCCCGTACAATACATTACTATTTTTTTATTTTTATAATGTTGTAACATATTGACTGCCATACGTAGCTGATTGCGAAATGTAGAAGCAGGTACAACAATAGCATTATCAAAATGGCCAATCATATATTCATAGTAGTTACGCATATCAACAAATAATATACTAGGATCGTCTAACATACTATTCACTTCTGAAGCACTAAGATATTTACCTACATTGCTTGGATCAAAATCTTTATCATCTATACCATCCGCAACAATACGATTTCGGACTTTTATACGTAAAACCCAAAACGATTTTCCATTATCTTCTAACGCAATATTCATTCGTAGATTATGAAGTGCTGGATCAAAAGTATATAAAATCTGCCTCATTGATTCATATAAATTCGCCGGTACACTAATCTGCGCATTAATTCCTTCAGAGGATATGTAGATCCGACCAAATACCCTATATTTATTTAAAAAAACATATAAAGAATCACGAAATACATTAGGATTAATAATCTGAAAGTATTTATAAAAAGAAACAGTAATGCGTGTTTCAGTTTCATCTAACATGCGCTGCTTCAATTTTTTATTACAAATAAGATTATGTAATACTGACATGATATCTATTCCTGCTTATCATTTCTAGATCTTATCTATGTACCTTAATTTTTGTGTTTTTATGTGATCAACTTTGTTTTTTGTGATGATTTTGATTAATAAATTACAATTATATATTCAATAAAAATTGAAACTTCTAATTTAAAACAAAATTTTATACTTAAAAAACAGCATTTAATCGAATATTATTTATCATATAATTCTGCTTATAATATATCAATTTTTAATAAATAAAATTGAAAAAAAATTTTGATTATATTTAAATAAAATCTAGTAAGATTATATGGAGTAATAACAATGTAACTTCAACGCAAAAAACTAAATAGAATCTAAAGTTTTTTAAAACTATATTCTTCTACCTAGAAAATTTAAAACACGTACTAACAAGTATTAAATATCCGTATATGCCCGAGGCGGGACTTGAACCCGCATAGCTATAAAGCTGAGGGATTTTAAGTCCCTTGTGTCTACCAATTTCACCACTCGGGCAAAATTATAAGAATGAATAGGCGCATCCCGGAATCGAACCGAGGTAAACGGATTTGCAATCCGCTGCATAACCACTCTGCCAACACGCCTTAGTGTTACATGAGATAAAATTTGAAATGAAGCGGGAAACGAGACTCGAACTCGCGACCGCGACCTTGGCAAGGTCGTGCTCTACCAACTGAGCTATTCCCGCACATAATATAAAAATTTATTATTGTATACGACTAAAACCACTGATTTATTTTAAAAAATTAAATGCACCTAAGATTATATCTTCTTGTATATATTTGATATTCTTATCCCAAAGCATTAAATTTCTTTATTCTGAAAAGAATCTCACTGTACTATTTTAGATAGTTTACTAATATCTAACAATGAGTCAACAAATTTATTCATAAATTTCAAAAATTATTATCTTTACCTTCTAATTCAGCGTATATTTCTAAAAAGTATAGTTAATAAATCATTACATACTGCTCTAAAATATCGAAACATCGACAAAAAAGTTAATGTTGTAGCAACGTAAAATATGATGACACCAATTACTATAAAAATAGTAGTAGGATGCCATAATAATACAAACAACGACAACATTTGTAATATTGTTTTTACCTTTGCAATCCATAAAACTGCTACGTTATTACGATATCCAATTACTGCCATCCACTGACGTAATGCTGAAATAATAATTTCACGAGTAATTATAATAGCTGTAGGCAATGTTATCCACCAAATATGAAAATATTCAACGATTACAACTAATGCTGCACTTACCATGATCTTATCAGCAACCGGATCTAAGAATGCACCAAAACGTGAAGTTTGTTTCCAACGTCGAGCTAGAAAACCATCTAACCAATCAGTAATAGCTGCAAGCATAAAAATTAATGCAGTAAGAAATGATGACCAATAAAATGGTAAATAAAATGTAAATACAAAAAAAGGAATCAAGAAAATTCGAAACAAGGTAAGATAAATTGGAATGTTGAATTGCATATGCCATAATACCTTGTCTAAATATAGTGAAAGAAAGCAAAACATATATAATATTACTCAATTTATCTATTGATAATTTCAATTAAGACTTAAATGATGTATGTATTCTTTTCGCTAGAGCCAATGAGATGGTTGGAACTTGAGCAATATCCTCAATACTTGCACTCATCAACAATCGAAGCCCTCCCATATGCTTAAGCAAATACTGTCGACGTTTTGGGCCTATTCCTTTGATTTTTTCTAATAAACTACTATTTTTTACTTTTTCTTGTTTTTTTCGATGTCCGGAAATAGCGTGCTGATGCGCTTGATCTCGAATATATTGTATGAGATGTAGTACAGAAGAATGACATGGTAAACATAACCCCTTTGGTTTAGCTTCAAAAAATAGAGTTTCTAATCCTTTTTTTCCATTTCTATTACGAGCTTTTGCTACTGCTATCAGAAAAGGATGACCTTTATCACGAAATATATTTAATTTATTAAATGTTTGTTTTGCTTTTGAAAATTGACTTTTCCCTCCATCAATAATGATAACATCAGGAATATTATTTACTTTTATTTTATTATATCTACGATTTAATGCTTGCTCTATTGCTGCACAGTCATCACCTGGAGTAATATTTACAATATTGTAACGACGATAAGCAGATCGTAAAGGACCCTTTTCGTCAAATACTATACAAGATGCTATTGTTTGTTGTCCATTATTATGACTAACATCAAAACACTCTATGCGTTTAATAGCAGCAATCTTAAAAAAAGTACTCATTTCGACAAGACGCTTCTGAATAGTAAAATACTTTGCAAGATAACTTTTTAATGCACTAACAGAGTTAGTACGTGCTAATTTAAGATAATTTGCATTATTACCAGAAGGCTTTACTTGAATATTAATCTTACGACCTAATAAATGTTTTATTCTATTTATTAATAGATATCGTTGCGTTAAATTAAAGTCCAATAAAATGTCAGTTGGTAAATGATCAATATCATTACTTTGTAAATTAGAATCTCCTTGTAAATATAATTGACTAATAAAAGTATGCACAACATTATTAAGTTCGTTATCAAGTAATTTCGAAAAATAACTGCGACTACCTAATATTTTACCTTCACGAATAAATAATATATGTAAACACATTACACCGCAATCGTAAGCTACACTGATAACGTCAATATTAATACATTGATTAGATACAAATTGTTTTTCAGTAATATGGCTCAGTGCTTGTATTTGATCACGTAATCGTGCAGCTTCTTCAAAACGCAAAGTTGAACTATACATATGCATGCGTTTTAGTAAGTGAGCTATTATTTGATCATCTTTACCATAGAGAAATAAACGAACATAATCTATTTGCTGTATATATTCTTCTTGACTTACCAAACCATCTATACATGGGCCAAGACATCTACCTATTTGATATTGTAAGCATGGACGTGATCGGTTACGATAAACGCTATTTTCACACAATCGAATGGCAAATATTTGTTGTACAAAATTTAAAGTTTTACGTACTGCAGAAGTATTCGGGAAAGGTCCGAAATATTCACCTTTTAAATGTTTTTTACGGTAATGTATAGATAAACGAGGATGTTGATCATTGCTTAGGAAAATATAGGGATAAGACTTATCGTCTCGAAGCAAAATATTGTAACGCGGCTTATAAAGTTTAATATAATTATGTTCAAGCAATAGTGCTTCTATTTCAGTATGTGTTACAGTAACATCAATATTTTGAATATTTTTAACAAGAACTTCAATTCTCTTATTATCTACTTGTGTATAAAAATAGGTACTTAATCTTTTTTTGAGATTTTTTGATTTACCAACATAAATAACTGTACCTATTTTATCATACATACGATATACGCCCATTTGATTAGTTACGTTACTCAAAAAAGTTTTAAAATCAAAAGAATCATTCACTGCTAATTAAAACCTCTATTTGTTAGGATTATATCGTGATAATCATGATATAATTTAATTTGCAAGGATAATTAATATTATTTAATAAATATTGTTTAGACATTTTTGATATATAAAAATTTTTCATTAAAAATGTTCAAAATTATTAATTAGTTATTTTATATACATGTATCTTGGATGTAGAATACATGGATATAATTTTAAATACATATAAATATATTAATAATAATTATATATGAATTATTTAACATTGCATGTTATTATCGATGATAAATAATATCTAATTGATAGATATTATTTATCATCGATAATTAGATACATTTGTATTATTGATTATTTAGTAGAATATTATATTTTTAGACAGATGAAATTATCGAATTAAAAATTCGAATAAATATCTAAATCAATACACATAATTTTAATCATAGGGTTATATATTGATATATTTAAAATATTAAAAATAATTGCTACTTAATATTAATTTATGTAACTAGAGTTGATAATTAAATTATCATAAATAAAATAAGTAAAACACAATAAAAATTGTTACCGAAAGATTTATAGATTGCAATTTATAAAAAATTTTATCACTAACCAAATAAATTCAAATCATTAGTAAATATTAAAAGTTTAATCTTGTATATTTTATAGAAAAATATATAGTGTTTTTGTTAATAAACGATATATATTCATGGAATTTTAATTTATTAAAATTATCTATTTTAGACTTTTAAAGATAGATATTATAAATTTTATAGTTCCTTATTTTAAAAAAAATAATTAATTTTATTAATAAATATTGAATATGTATTTTTAAAGATATTTTTTGTAAAATTTACATCACGTAAAAATATTTTTTTAACGCTTTATACCGGGATTAAAAGATGGGTAATCAAAATTTTTTAACTTCACAAGAAATAAAAAAATTAGGAAATGAAATTGCATGTCTTAAAATGATAGTAACATTTATGCTAAAAATGATGGGGCAAGCTGATGCAGGTAAAGTAATAATTAGTATGGAACGATATATACAAATGTTAGATGATAAAGTACAGGCAGAAATATTTAGGAACACTATTATGCAAATAAAAGCTGCTTATTCTCAATAATATATAATGAGTTAATTATTTTATCAAATCCAAGATGTTAATTATTTATTTAAAATTATTAATTAATAAGATATTAAATAGATTCTAATAACTATACCAAATAAATTCATTATGTTACAGTTTGATTTTTATCAACTAAACATCAATCAATATGATTATTGACTGAGATTTAAAGAGACAAATAATTTTTTTACAGAATGATACATAATAACTTTCATGTATATTGAGTAGACTTTTAATATAAAAATATGCATATCAAAAAATTTTGATAATTAAATTTTAAAAATATAAAAATGATAGTACTAATAATATTAGTAGATTAAATATCCAAATTAATGGGGTTATAAAAACATATTACATTAACTAAAAATAGATTTGTATTTAAAAGAAATTGATCACAATTACAAAATTTTTAAATCTTAAAATTTAGTATTGACTATTGTATTATGAATAGTAAAATGTTTTTGTTTCTTTGTTAACAATTCAAAATTTGCATTAATATTAAATGAACATCTAATCTTAAAACATAAATCAGTAAAACAATAATTGCATACGTAATGATTAAATCATGTTAATGCCAAGTTAATTTGAAAATTTTATTAAAATGATATTACTTTAATTTTCAGCTTATTTGATGTACTTAGATCAGCATATCAGATAAGCAAATAACAATCATTCCTATTATACTACCAATATCAATAGTAAAATACAAATATGTCGATAATATTGTTCAGCTAACCAAAATTGCGCATGCTTAAATCTATAAAATATCATCAATTTATTTTAATTACGAAGAATTAAATATTAACTCAAAAATCTTATTAAATTATATAAATTTAAAATAATAGATTTATCAATGATTAAGTGTGTATCAAAACTACTGTCTTTAAAATCTATCGTTAATTAAAAGTTATGTAGCTTTGACGTGATATAGTGCTATAATAACTGTATGTTTGCTAGAATTTTAAAAGGGAAATGGAAAAATAAAATTTTAAATATTTCAGTGCAAATTATAATGAATTTTTTTTAACTGACTTAAATATGAACATTGAAAAAAATAAAGTGAATTTAGCAAAATTCTGTAAAATTGATAATTTTTTAAATTGCGCTTTATGCAAAATTATTTTGCGATTTTAAATATTTTTAGATATTTTTGGCGGAGGAAGAGAGATTCGAACTCTCGGATGGTTTCCCATCGACGGTTTTCAAGACCGTTGCCTTAAACCGCTCGGCCACTCCTCCAACAACTATTATTAGTATAAACACATAGAATTATATTGTAAATATTACATTGATGTATTTTCTTTAAAAAATTTATGCTTTTTTTATTAGATTGTTATTTGACTATGTCTGTAATATTATTATATATAGGATAACAAAATTTTTTCACAATGCAATTATTCATGTAAAGAAAAGTAAAAATCTTTGCTGTCCTAAGACTACCGCGTACGCTAACTTGACTTACGCTTAGTGATTAATAATATTTAATATTATTCGATAATATTTAATATTATTGTGTTCAACAATTATCTATTGAATGATATTCTATATACCTAAGTTTATTAATATAGAATTTCATCACTGACATATAGGATCATCAATAATGGACAGAATTATTAGCTCATTAAAACACCAAGCATTAATTAGCCATCATAAGGTATTACGTAATACCTACTTTTTATTAGGGCTAACTCTAGCTTTTTCATCTGCTACTGCAACGTTGAGTACAATATACCATTTACCTTCGCCCGGTTTTATACTTATGATAGCGGGGTTTTATGGCTTAATGTTTCTTACATATCGTTTAGCAAATCATCCAGCGGGTATCTTAGCCACCTTTGCGTTTACTGGTTTTCTAGGTTATTGTTTAGGACCTATTCTGAATTCATTTTTGTATTCAGGCATGGGAGACGTAATTGCTATGGCTCTAGGAGGTACTGCTCTAATATTCTTCTGTTGTTCTGCTTATGTATTAACAACACGCCGTGATATGTCATTTCTAAGTGGTACAATGCTAGTGGGTTGCGTATTATTATTAATAGGCACGCTTGTTAATATGTTTTTGCAATTAACTGTACTACATCTAACTATTAGTGCACTATTTATCTTATTCTCTACAGGTGCCATTTTATGGGAAACTAGTAATATCATTCATGGTGGTGAAACTAATTACATTCGTGCTACAGTAAGTCTTTATGTATCTTTATATAATATTTTTGTCAGTTTGCTAGGTTTAGCTGCTAATAAAGATTAATGATAATTTTTTATAAAATATATTATTTTAAGGAGTTGAAAATTCAAACAATGTATTTTCATGAAAATGAGGTATAGCCGTGATTTCTGGCGACAAAGAAATTTTTTTTGATACAGAAGGCTATTTAAAAAATAGTGCAGATTGGACTGAAACTGTAGCACAATTCATTGCTGAAACACAAGAAAACATGCTGATAAGCGAGGCACATTGGGAAATCATCTACTTTATACGCGAATTTTATGAGAAATTTAATACATCGCCTACAGTGCGTATGCTAGTAAAATACCTAGAAAAAAAACATGGACAAGAAAAAGGAAGTAGCAAATACTTATTTCGTTTATTTCCTAAAGGTCCAGCAAAACAAGCCGTTAAAATTGCTGGTTTACCAAGGACGGTCAGATGTTTATAATTAATCACTAATGACGAGTATCAATCATAGTTATTTTATTCATTTTCAATCAATAAAATAGTACGCATTTTTATTTTTATACCAATGATGATGTTGCATATGTGATTTGTGCAATCTACAAAGTAACTTTTATTGCACTATCGTCTATAGTGCATTTAATTAGATATTTGATAATATTTGGGAGGTTTTTATTCATTGCTTATTTGCTTAAAATGTGGCTTAAAAGCGCTGTCTTTTTTTTCTAATCATAGAAATCAGAAGACAGATTTAGGAGGTCACAATAATGATTGCTAGTAAATTTGGCATTGGACAGCAAGTGCGACATCGTCTCTCTGGAGTGCTTGGTGTAATTGTAGATGTAGATCCAGAGTATTCGTTAGATGAACCTAAGCTTGAAGAAATGGGTGCATCTGAATCGTTACGCACTGCTCCATGGTACCATGTTGTCATGGAAGATGAGGAGGGAGAGCAAGTACATACTTATATAGCTGAAATTCAATTAACCATTGAAACTTCATTCGAACACCCTGAACAACCTTCTATGGATGAACTAGCCGCTTCAATTAGGAAACAACTAAAGATGCTTCGTTTACGCCATTAAAATTTACGATTATAATTAATTTGTTATGATTTAATATTTTTAAAAAATATTAATTTCAAAATTTTTTTATTTTTTTTGTTACTGTTACTGCCAATCATTGTAGTAACAATCATTGTAGTAAATAGTAAAATATTATGCAAATATACTTTGCGCTAAATAATTTTAAAATTATATTTTTGATTATCTTCTTAGAATAGATAAAATATGATATAATTAAATACCTAATTATATTCAGGTGAAATTTAAATTTTATAAAAATGATCAAATCATCTATTATTAAGGATGTTAGTTTGTTTATTCAATTATAAAAAACTAATAAATTACCAATTTGTTAGTAAATAATTAAATATACTCTGTATTCCTTAGCATAAAATGTATAAAAAATTTTGATATGGGAATAACATAAATTCAATTCTATGAAATATCTTAAAAGATCACTTAATTTATCCAAATTTAATTGAATGTAAATATGCTGCATACACTGAACACTGTTAGATTTTTTATAATACTTACTGACCATAATAAATCAATTAAATACTATCTAATTTTCAAATCATATTAAATATTCTGAACCATTTTAATGTAAAAATATAAATTTTTCCTATAAACATACAATGCTATAGTTGTATATTTCGCAAACAAAAATATGATATTAACTTTAATGTTATAACAAACTATACATTGATCTATTTTGATGATTTTATCAAATTAATAAATTTTTGTAAAATTTTCATCTTTATAAGATATGCAATAACAATTAACCATCAAGATCTAAATGCATATTTTATTGAGTATGGTAAAAAATCTTAAAGATTTATAAAAAACTATAAATTTTACAAAAATATTTATATTCATGTACATTGCATCTCTTTCAATGATGCAAAAAAATTTTCATTACAATAAAGCATTAGCATACTAATTAGTTAATATGATATATTATACGTTTTAACATAATTACTATACAACCACATCAATAAAAAATAAATCATTTGAATAATTTTATCCACTATCAGTCAATAGTAGCTAAAATTAAAATAATAACGAAAAGTTATCCGAGGATAAATATAGTATTTACTATACTACACAAGATAATTATTGATAATTAATTAAAAGGCATATTATAACGAAATATTATAATTTATTGTTAAATTATAATATTTCGTTATAATTCTAAAAAATATTTAAATTAAATAAGTACTTTTATACATAAAGAGTACTATATATTAAGTAACATATATAAAAATTCAATTTTGGATTTTAAAAATATTAAGTACATGTTTTTTTATAATCTAGAATTATATATTACTTGTAACTTTTCAATCTCGTTGTAGACTTTATGTCGCTAGGGAGCCCATAATAATATGCAGTTTTTTGCAGAGTAATCAGTGAGGATTTTGACCGAGTAAAATACTATAATCAAGAGCTTCCTTTTTGCTCATTTTTCTATGATAACGAGGCATAACAATAATGAAAAAAACAGCTATCGCAATGGCAGTGGTATTGGCTGGTTTCGCTACGGTAGTGCAGGCCACCCCTAGAGATAATACCTGGTATAATGGTGTTGCAATGGGCTGGTCTAATTACCATGATATTAATTTTTATGGTAACCATTACCGCCCAAACCAAGGTCCAAGCACCAAATGTCATCCTGGACTACGTGGATTTTTAGGTTACCAAGCTAACCCACATCTTGGATTTGAATTAGGCTATGATTGGTTAGGTCGTATGGCAAATAAAGGAGTTATAGTTAACGGCTCATTTAAAGCACATGGTTTACAGCTAACAACTAAATTAAGCCGTCGAATTAGTCCTCATGCGGATTTATATGCTCGTTTAGGCTTTATGCTATGGACTGCTGATTCTATGCAACACCATTCATATATGGAGTTTGTTAACAATCGTGATAATGGAATTGCTCCATTAGCTGCTATTGGCGTTGAATACGCAATTACTAAAAATTTCGCTACTCGCTTAGATTACCAATGGGTTAACAATATAGGTGATGCTTATACTATCGGTATGCGTCCTGACAATGGTCTATTAAGTATTGGTGTTTCGTACCGTTTCTTTCAAAATCAACCTACGCGACCAGCTGTTTCACCCACTATTATATCATCGACCCCGGTTGTTAAAACTGAGCGTTTTACTTTGAAGTCTGATGTTTTATTTGATTTCAATAGTGCTACCTTGAAATTACAAGGTCAACAAATTCTGGATAAACTGTATCAAGAATTAAAATCTATGGATACCAAGGATGACTCCGTTGTCGTTTTGGGTTTTACCGATCGTATGGGTTCCAAAAAATATAATCAAAAATTATCCGAACAACGTGCACATTCTGTTATCGAATACCTTGTTTTAAAAGGAATTCCAACTGACAAAATTTCTGTGCATGGTATGGGAAAATCTAATCCAGTCACTGGCAATACTTGTAATAATGTGAAAGGACATAAGGCATTAATCAATTGTCTAGCACCGGATCGTCGCGTTGAAATAAAAATAAAGGGTTTTAAACAAGTGATTACTAAAACACAAGTTTAAAAGACTTAATATTATTCAAAATTATCAACAAGCCCCGTTTTAGCGGGGTTTTTCATTATTAAAGAATGAAATTCGAATAATATAAATTACCCTATCAATTTTTATATTAACTATAATTTACTTTTTAAATAACGAAATAAATTTATAATTAATTTTTAAAATGATTGATTATTTCAGTTTATAAGAATTAAACATATGCTCTGTTCACTGATTTTCTAGAGACAATTTTATTTTCCAACAATAGCAGTATGAAGTTAAATTCTATATAATCAGATTTTTTTAAATCTAAATACGAAAATCTTGACTATTACTCAACTTATGTGGCGAATGCTACAACCTGATAGTACTTGCTATCAATCTATATTTTCGCATCTTTCATTACAAGATAGTAATGAGAGTTTTGCTGCCGTTCAGCCACGTCTTATGAAGGCTTTAGCACATTTGCATTACAAAAACCACATTAATCTTCCGATTTTATTATTACATAGCCAAGAAAATAATAATTATCTAAGTTGGATTGCATCGGCATCAAAACTTTTTCAACATACAGAAATCGCTCTGTACGGTGGAAATTATCGTATTATAGATAACAAAATTAATTTGTTACCTCCCAATAATTCTAAAGATTCCTTTACTAGTCAAGGTGGTATATTTTATACAAATTGGATTGAATCCGAACAACTCTTTGGCTGTGTACGTCAATATAAAAATGCGCTTAAACTTGAACCAGGCCTAATCCATCGTGCGAATGGGGGAACGTTAATTTTATCATTAAATATTTTGTTAGCACAGCCTCTGCTGTGGCGACGTCTACGTAAATGCCTTGAGCAAGGTCGTTTTGATTGGTACACACAAGAACAAAATCCGCCATTACCTGTATTTATTCCACCATTACCTTTAGCAGTTCGACTTATATTATGCGGCGATCGAAATGCATTGGCTAGTTTTGAAGAATTAAATCCTGAAATTTATCAAATAGCTTCCTATAGTGAGTTTGAAGAAAATTTATTAATACTAAAAGATGATGATATGCGCTCTTGGTGTCGATGGATATTAGCACAAATAAAATTGCTTCATTTACCTCAACCAGAGATTAATTTTTGGCCAAAGCTTATTAACGAAGCAGTACGTATGACTGGTAATCAAAAAATATTACCTCTTTGCCCGTGTTGGTTACGCCGTCAAATCGAAGATATCATGCTAGACAGTAGCAGTAACTTACTAAACGCAAAAACTCTAACATCAGCAGTTAATATGCGTCTGTGGCAAGAAAGTTTTCTTACAGATCACATGCGTAACGAGATTTTATTTAAACAAATTAATATTCAAACTAACGGGAAGGTAATAGGGCAAATTAATAGTTTATCAACTGTTGACTTACGTGGTCATCCACGTTCGTGGGGCGAACCATCTCGTATTACTTGTGTTGTTTATCCTGGAGATGGAGAGTTAATTGATGTGGAGCATAAAGCAGAGCTAAGCGGTAATATTCATAGAAAAGGCGTCATGATTATGAAAGCCTATCTTATTTCCGAACTTGAGCTAGATGAGCCACTGCCTTTTTCTGCATCTTTAGTATTTGAACAATCTTATTCTGAAATAGATGGAGATAGTGCTTCATTAGCAGAATTATGTGTATTAATTAGTGCTCTATCTAATCAACCACTCGATCAACAAATTGCAGTAACTGGTTCAGTAGACCAATTTGGAAACATTCAAGCAGTAGGTGGCTTAAATCAAAAAATAGAAAGTTTCTTTGATATTTGCAATGCACGCTGCCTTACTGGAAAACAAGGCGTAATCTTACCAGCTAATAATGCAAATGATCTCAGTTTAAAAGAAGATGTTGTCAATGCTGTCCGAACACAACGATTTTTTATTTGGACAATTGATAGAATAGAAGAAGCATTATTGCTACTTACCGGGATTGCTTGGAAAAATACACAAGGAAAATCATTAGTAGATAATATTCGAAAACGTATTGCTCAATTTCAGGAACAAGAAAAATGCTATCATGCTCATCATTCACGTTGGTTAAAATGGTTTAATTTTATTAAATTATTTTAATTAGATTATTTTTTAATAGTATACAAATAGTTAATAAAATTTAAGCATGAAATATAAAAGGCATATTTTAAAAAATGGTAAACAAACGCGAATGTTATAAAAAAGAAGATTTGATAGCGTCAAGTCATAGCCAACTATTTAGTAAAAATGGCCCCCCCCTTCCTTCTGGTAATATGCTCATGATAGATCGTGTAATCAAGATGATCAAAGATGGAGGAAAATTTAGAAAAGGTTTTGTAGAGGCAGAATTAGATATTCATCCTAAATTATGGTTTTTTGATTGTCATTTTATTGGAGATCCAGTTATGCCAGGTTGTCTAGGTTTAGATGCAATGTGGCAATTAGTCGGTTTTTATTTAGGTTGGTTAGGTGCAGAAGGTAAGGGCCGTGCTCTAGGAGTGGGTGAAGTGAAATTTATTGGTCAAGTACTACCTACAGCAAAAAAAGTAACTTATAAAATTCATTTTAAACGTATTATCAATCGTAAACTAGTAGTGGGTGTAGCAGATGGTGAAGTTTTCGTTGATGGTAAACTTATTTATAATTCAAGCGATTTAAAAGTAGGATTATTTAAAGATATATCTTTTTTTTAAAATCTATCAATATATTAATATCACATACATCCGAAAATGTAAAATATTAATATATTGACATATTAATTTTTTAATTCCATTGCATATTTAACATATAAAAATATCAGGTAGTTATTCGTCTGTTTGGTATATTACTATATTATATAATAACAATTAACATATCTGCTGTGGAGACAATTTTAAAGGGATGGGCATATTGCAAAAATCATATTCTCAAACTAGTTAAATCATAAAGATTAATATTAATTAAATTTAATCTCA
Source organism: Candidatus Pantoea carbekii (assembly GCF_000971765.1). Lineage (GTDB taxonomy): Bacteria > Pseudomonadota > Gammaproteobacteria > Enterobacterales > Enterobacteriaceae > Pantoea_A > Pantoea_A carbekii. The sequence continues at coordinate 481,072 of NZ_CP010907.1, forward strand.
GAAATATAATTCTGTACTTCTGCTATCTTATTAGGAATAATTTTATTAAAGATATTTAATATTATAAAAAATACTATTAATAATTAACAAGACAAAAAAATCTATATGATTTAAATGGTGAGTATATTTTTTATATAGTTAAAATTTATTATATTTAACATGCTAATTTTTATAGCGCATACATATACTATATTAAAAATACACTAAAATATAACAAATTATTTGAGATGTAATAGCATTACATGGCTTGTTAGATAAATAGGTAAAGATGTAGTAATGGTAATATTTTTATTCTTAAACTAATAGCAAGTATTAGTTAATTTTTAATTTGATCTAAATAGAAAAACTTAAATAAAGTTAGCACATCACATAGCAAATATTTGACACATTTTATCAGTTAGAATATAATACAAACTGCATGTACTGTAAATATATACGTGCATATGTATGAAAATTTTCATAATATTTTTAATATTAAGTTAGTGTCTGCATTTCATTACAGCAAGAAATATGTAAAACTAAATTTTCTCTAATATGAAAAATTCGTTTAAAATCTTAAATATTAAGCCTAAACTAGAACGTAGTATCTGATCATTCTTATGAAATAACTAGAAGTTATGGAGCAATATGAATTATCAAATTATTCAAGTAACATCCTTCGCTCAAAATTGTTCAGTATTATGGGATGAATTATATCTTGAGAAGGCAGCATTAGTAGATCCAGGTGGCGATACAGAGACCATTATGGCTACACTTTCGAAGCATACATTAATACCATCGCAAATATTGTTGACACATGGCCATCTCGATCATGTTGGTTCTGCTGGTGAATTAGCAAAATATTACAAAATACCTATTTTAGGTCCTCATCCACTTGATGCATTTTTATTAAATAGTTTGTCAACACAAAGCAGTAAATTTGGCTTGAAAGAAGAGTGTTCAATATTAAAACCAGATCGATGGCTTAAAGAAGGTGACAGAGTACAAATTGGTAATATTACATTAAATGTACTACACTGTCCTGGACATACGCCAGGACATATCGTATTTTTCTCTCATATAGATCGTTTATTAATTTCTGGCGATGTAATTTTTAAAGGTAGCATAGGGCGAACTGATTTTCCCAAAAGTAGCTATCGAGATCTTATAAAATCCATTAAAAGTAAATTGATGCCACTGGGCGATGATATTACATTCTTACCAGGACATGGTGCAATATCAACATTAGGTTATGAACGTATAAATAATATTTTTCTTCAATAAAATACTAAAGAGAAGTATAGCTATATTCTATAATTTCAATTAATTGATAGTGATATTTTTACAAAACGGCTATGATGGCTTCACATAAAGTAGACATATTATTTGATGTCATTCCTGCCATGTTTATACGACCGGAATCTACAATATAGATACCAAATTTTTCACGTAACTGCAATACTTGATATTCACTGAATCCACTAAAAGAAAACATACCATTTTGGTTAATAATAAAGCTAAAATCTTTTTTAACACCCTTTCGTAATAGAGTATTAACAAACAAGTATCGCATGCGTTGAATACGTTCACGCATATTCTTTAATTCTTTTTCCCAAATATTACGTAATGCGTTATTACCCAAAATTATTGTCACTACTGCTGCACCATGTGATGGTGGATTAGAATAGTTAGCACGAATGTGATACTTTACTTGGCTAAATACTGTCGTGGCAACTTTACTATTAGGTGCAACTAAAGTTAATGCTCCTACCCTTTCATTGTAAAGCCCAAAATTTTTAGAATAAGAACTAGCTACAATTAATTCTGGATTTGTATCTCCAAAAATACGTATTCCTTCTGCGTCTTTTTTAAGATCACGGGCGAATCCTTGATAAGCAAAATCAAACAGAGGCAACCATCCATTTTTCTCAGATAATTTTGCTAATTGCATCCATTGTTCAACTGTAGGATCAGCTCCTGTTGGATTATGACAACAAGCATGAAATAATACTACATTACCAGATTGAACCTTTTGGAGTGATTTGAACATATTTTCAAAATCTAGTCTATAGTGGTTTTTGTCATAATATTGATAACTGCAAACTTCTAACCCTGCTGAATTAAACACATTTTTATGATTTGGCCAACTAGGATCACTTATCCAGATGCGTTTTACATTGACTTGATTTGCAAGAAAATCGGCAGCTATACGTAATGCACCAGTACCTCCTGGCATTTGTGCTGTACGAGTACGACCTGAAGTAATAAGGGTACTGTTTTTTCCAAAAATCATCTCCTGAGTGAAATTAGCAAAATTAGATAGGCCCTCAATATTAAGATAATTTTTAGTAGATTCATTTTCTAATAAATATAACTCAGCCTGTTTCACACTATCCAAAATAGGTGTTTTACCAGTCTCATCTTTATATACACCAATTCCTAAATTAACTTTATTTTTTCTTTTATCAGTGTAATACAGATCAGCTAATCCTAAAATAGGATCGGAAAGTGCATCAGAAATCAATTCAAACATGAGTAGGTCCGTCGTTAGAAGTTTTAACAAAACGCGCTACTGGTTTAATGTCAAACAATAGATTTGCTAAACAATAAAATGAAAATAAAACATATAAACACATCAATGATATTATAGGAGAGAAATAAGCATTATAACAATAGAGCATATAAAAAATGGCTATTTATTTTCAAATAGCCTTATTATACTATATATGTCTTTTAAAATAAAATATTAATAATTTGCATTGCGGGGAGTACGTGGAAACGGGATAACATCTCTTATATTTTTTATACCAGTAACATAAGAAACTAATCGGTCAAATCCTAAACCAAATCCAGCATGCGGGACAGTGCCGTATCGCCGTAAATCACGATACCACCAATACTTATCTTTATCAAGGCCTGTTTCTATCAGACGCGAATCTAATACTGCTAGGCGTTCTTCACGCTGTGAACCGCCAATAATTTCTCCTATACCAGGTACCAAAATATCCATTGCTGCAACCGTTTGATTATCTTCATTCAAACGCATATAAAACGCTTTAATATGCTTTGGGTAATTTTTTACTACTACAGGTGCCTTGAAATATTTTTCAGTTAAATAACGTTCGTGTTCAGAAGACAGATCATCACCCCAATGTAATTTATCTTCAAAATTCTCGCCGCTTTTTAATAGAATTTTAATGGCATCAGCATAGTTTAAATGAATAAAATCAGTTTTAATAAACTGTTCTAGACGAGAAATAACTGCTTTATCAATGTATTTATTAAAGAACATTAAGTCGTCATAACGTTCTGCTAACACAACTTTGAATGCGTTTTTTAGCATAACTTCAGCCAATGATGATATGTCATTTAATGTTGCAAATGCGACCTCTAATTCTAACATCCAAAATTCTGACAAATGTCTAGTAGTATTTGAATTTTCTGCTCTAAAGGTTGGACCAAAAGTATAAATTTTAGATAATGCACAAGCATAGGTCTCAGCATTTAACTGTCCTGATACGGTTAAAAAAGTTTCTTTACCAAAGAAATCTTGAGAAAAGTCGATTTGACCTTGAAAGTTGCGTGGCATATTTTCAAAATTTAATGTTGACACACGAAACATTTCACCAGCACCTTCAGTATCTAATGTAGTAATCAAGGGTGTAGCAATCCAAAGATAACCATTTTCATTCAAAAAATGATGTAATGCATGTGCTAAAACATGGCGAACACGTGTAACTGCACCTATTAGATTGGTACGTGGACGTAGATGAGCTACTTCTCTCAAATATTCAATGGTATGGCGTTTAGCTGATATTGGATAAGTATCAGGATTTTCGACCCAACCAACTATATGAACCTTATCAGCTTTTATTTCAAATTCTTGACCTTGACCAAGAGATTTGATTAATTCACCATTAACAATTACAGCACAGCCAGCTGTTAAACGTAGTATTTCGTTCTGATAATTATTTAAAAAGTTATTAACTATAACTTGTATGGATTCAAAACAGGAACCATCATAAACAGTTAAAAAAGAAATACCAGATTTAGAGTCTCTTCGAGTGCGTATCCAACCATGTATAACAACTTCAGTACCAATAGCGATATAACCCTTTATAATATTTGCTATTACCACTTTCATATTAATTCCTTTTGGTGAAAATAATTTCGCCTTGCTGTTTTAATTGAATCAGGTTAGTTATCGTAATGAAATTTTTTAACTAACTATATAACTTATTTATTAAAGCTGTATATGCAAATTCTTTTGACAAGCGTGCTTAATGGTTAAGAAACAGTTAAAAAAATAACATATTTATGTTATATAAAGTTTTTATAGAAAAAATAGTGAGTCTCAAAAAAATTTTATTTTAAAAATGCAAAAGTTGTTTTTAATAAATTTTACGGTAATTACTAGAACGCAATTAGAACTAATTTAGTTTAAACCAAACAGTTAATTTAATATTAAAATCGAGTGATTATTAGAAAGCCATAACTTGAATATTAACCGATATTATAAGTTGATAAGATATATAATGTATAAAGTAAGTATAAGATCATTAATCTGAAGGACATACATCATATATTGCTAAAATTTACTAAATACAAACATTGGAAGATCAATAGTTTGATTTTAATTTAAGATAGTTTTTATATGTACTACAAGTACTCAATATTTTGCTAAAATTATAATTTTTATTAATACGTTACTAAAATTATATTCAAAAGCTCACTGTATAAAACGAAAATTATTAGGAACATACATGTTATACTCTATAATTCGACCGTTTTTATTTAAATTTGATCCAGAATATATAAATAAAGTTATTTTAAAAAAATTGCAATATATTCATAAAACACGATTTAAAAAACTATTGTATAAAACATTTAAATCAAAACCAGTCAATTGTATGGGTCTAAATTTTCCTAATGCTCTAGGGCTTGCCGCAGGATTTGATAAAAATGCTGAATACATTGATGTTTTAAATGCTATGGGATTTGGATTTATTGAAGTTGGAACAGTAACGCCGAAACCGCAATTGGGTAATCAGAAGCCTCGCATTTTTCGTTTAGTTAAAGCTGAAGGAATTATTAATCGTATGGGATTTAATAATAATGGTATTGATAATCTCGTAGAAAACATTAATAAATCTCATTTTAAAGGTATTTTAGGAATTAATATTGGAAAAAATCAAGAAACTCCGATCGAAAAAGCAAAAGATGATTATTTAACTTGTATGAAGAAAATTTATACAAAAGCCAGTTATATCGCTATTAATATTTCTTCACCTAACACACCAAAATTGCGCATGTTGCAATATGGTGAAGCACTAGATGATTTGCTTTTAGCAATTAAACTAAAACAAAAAGAACTTCAAAAGTACTATGTTAGATATACACCAGTAGTTGTAAAAATTTCTCCTGATCTTTATCAAGAAGAAGTTATACAGATTGCAGATAGTTTAATACGTCATAATATAGACGGTGTGATTGCTACGAATACTACTGTAAATCGCACGTTTGTAATAGGATTAAAACATGCAGAAGAAATCGGTGGGTTAAGTGGTCGTCCAATACAACTACGCAGCACTCAAATTATTCAGTGTCTCTCTAAAGAATTACGAGGCCAGTTACCCATTATTGGAGCCGGTGGTATCGATTCACTCATTTCTGCACGTGAAAAAATTAACGCAGGGGCAACACTAATCCAAATTTATTCTGGTCTTATTTATAAAGGGCCATCTCTAATTAGTGATATTGTTTGCTACCTTTAATGTTTTAAGTCGTGCATTTTTTATTACATTTATACAAATATGTATTTAATTATTAAATCATAAAAAGTTTCTAAATTTAATTTAGACTAATGTGACGTTACTAACAGGGATGCAACTACAACTTAAAATTGAATCACCGGCTAAATTTATTTGATTTTTTTTTATTGTTTTTACAATTCCGCACACAAGTATAATTTTACAACTCCCACAAATACCAGAACGACATGAATAGGGTATACAAAAACCCTGCATTTCCAGTTGTTCTAGTAATATTTGCGTATTATTACCAGAAAATTTATAACCTTGATAATTAATAATCATTGTAGTATAAATGCTTTTCTTTATAATTATTTTTTTTATTACTATGTTATAGATTAACACTATTCACGTATTATAGCACTATTGTAGCATCTATATTGAGAGCTTTCAAACTTAAGAAAACTTTTTTAATTTATATTATTTTTATATACAAAAAAGTCTGTTTATTAATATAAAGTATTTTATATATTAGTAAAGTAAATGGATTTTAAAATATTATTTTGCAATCATTGCGATGCGTGCACGTTCCAGGTCTTCTGGAGTATCGACGCTTATGTTTAAAATATTTTTTCTCAATACATCAACATGAATTTTCTCTCCATACCAAATTGTACGAAGCTGCTCTAATAATTCAATATGTTCTAATGCACACGGCGTCCAAGCGGTATAGCGATAAATAAAATGTACAGGATATGCGTAAATACCAATATGCTGCAATAGTACATTGATAATGTGCTCGCCTGATTCTGCTGACCGCGGGTGATTGAAGGGAATAATAGCACGTGAAAAATACAGCGCATAACCACGAATGTCCCTGACCACTTTTACTACATTAGGATTTAGGGCTTTTTCTATATTATCAATGTACATAGCTAATGTAGTTATGTTAGTATTAAAACGTTCTAAATTAGCCGCTACTCGATTCAAACAGTAAGGTGGAATCATCGGTTCATCACATTGTAAATTTACAATAATAGTATTATTAGAAAACCGATACTTTTTAACTACCTCGCATATACGTTCTGTTCCTGATTGATGCGATAAACTTGTCATGCATACCTCTCCACCTGCAGAACGAACAGCACAAGCTATATCAGGATGATCTGTTGCAATAATTACACGATCTGCATCTGATTGTTGTGCTAATTGCATCATATGGACGACCATTGGTTTTCCGTGAATATCTACCAATGGTTTTGATGCTAAACGTGTTGATGCAAATCGGGCTGGAATGATTACAACAAAACTCATCGATCAATTTCTTTTAAAGAAAGAGTATGTGCATTTACTTGCAGTAAGACTGGAATAAAATTATATATTAGATTGTCTATCATATTTATAAAGCAAGCCTTTTTATTTTTTACTATAGTAAAATTTCCCTTTGTAAATAAAAACCAAGAATTTTAAGTAAATCATGATGATCTATATTTTGCTTTTTGATATAATATTACATATTTTATTTAATTCTTTCTTTCATAAGAATTATTTTTAGTACAGCTATTATTTAATCTATAATTCTATTATTTTTTCAATTTTTTTTATTCATTGTTATTAATTGAACTGTGTAAATTGTGATGTGATGTACAAAGTTTAGTAATATCATCTAATAACGTACATACTGCAGAACCTTGAAGATGTACGTTAACGGGTAAATACCACCAATTAGGTCGTGCAAAATTACGACACTTTACTGCGTCTTTTTCTGTCATTAATAAACATTGATTTTCTTTAATAAGATTACACAATTCAGACTCATTATAAATATAGTGATCAGCAAAAGCAAATTTTGCTACTACATCGATACCTTCATTTGTCAACATTTCAAAAAAACGACATGGATAGCCAATTCCTGCTATAGCAACAATAAAAGATAATTTATTTAGTGATATAATTTGCCCTGTCCTTAAATTAACTGCCTGACATGGTTTTAAAGTCATAGAAATTTCATGTTCTTCTGCCTTACCACCGTTTATAATAATAGTGTGTACGGTAGAAAGACGTGAGGCGCGCTCACGCATTGGACCTGCTGGCAACCAACAACCGTTACCAAATCGACGTATACCATCTATTACAACAATCTCATGATCACGATATAATCCATAATGCTGCAGACCATCATCACAAATAATGAGATCAAGATTATATAATTTTAACAAAGCATTTACTGCAATATGACGCTGTGGTGCTACTGATACTACTACATTTGTTCTCCAGGCAATCATTACTGGCTCATCGCCTGCTTCTACTGTAGATGTTTCATTAGTTACTAATAATGGATAACATTTAGCTTTACCTCCGTAACCACGCGATACAACACCCACATGTAAACCGCGTTGTTTCAATGCTTCTACAAGCCAAATGACGACCGGTGTTTTGCCATTACCTCCTACAGTGAGATTGCCTACTATCACTATAGGACAAGGAGCTCGCCAAATTTTACGCCATCCAATCTGAAAACTTAATCTAATTAACCAAGAAATCATTCCGTATATCAAACTAAACGGCCATAAGATTAACCATAATATTGACTCACCACTCCAAATACGTTCTATCATTATTGACCAAATTGTAATTTGTAAAGTTGTGAATATATACCCTTATGTGCTAATAACAAATTATGTGTACCACGTTCAACGATACACCCCTCTTCAAGAACTACAATTTCATCAGCTTTCTCTACTGTAGATAGACGATGTGCAATAATTAATGAAGTACGATTTTTTTGAAGTGTATCTAATGCTAATTGGATAACATGTTCTGATTCAGAATCTAAAGCAGATGTGGCTTCATCAAGAATTAAAATAGGACTGTTACGTAGTAAGGCGCGTGCGATAGCAATTCGTTGACGTTGCCCACCAGAAAGTAAAATGCCGTTCTCACCAATTATTGTATCTAAACCTTCAGGCATTTTTTTGATAAAATCCATGGCATGTGCCATAGTTGCAGCATGTTCAATTTCTTCTCGCGTATATTGACCTTGACGTGCATAAGCAATATTATTAGCAACTGTATCATTAAAGAGATGAACATTTTGCGAAACTAAAGCAACTTGATTGCGTAGCGAATGCAGTCTATATTCACGTAAATCAAGACCATCAAGTAAAATTTGACCTTGACTAACATCGTAAAAACGTGTCAACAGACTTGCTATAGTGGATTTACCACAACCTGATCGACCTACTAGCGCTACTGTCTTTCCTGATTGCAAGACAAGATTAATATTCAATAATACTGGTATATCAAGACCAGGATAGGTAAAAGTTACGTTACGAAATTCAATGTCACCTTTTGCACGGTTCATTTCATATTTACCATTATCTATCTCTTGATCGCTGTCTAAGATATTAAATAATGTTTGACATGCTTCCATACCACGCTGGAATTGTGCGTTCACATTAGTCAATGATTTTACGGGTCGCATTAGAGCGATCATTGAGGAAAACATAACTGTAATAATACCTGCACTAAGTGTCTCGATTACTTTTGGAAAACTCGCAGCGTAGAGTACAAAAACCAGAGCTAATGATGCAATAAGTTGAATGATTGAATCAGAAATTGATGCTGTAGATACAAGTTTCATACTCTGTTGACGCATCTTATTGCTAATTTGCCAAAAACGTTTTACTTCTGTTTCTTGTCCACCAAAAATTAAGACCTCTTTATGTCCTCGTAACATTTGTTCGGCAGTAGTCGTAACTTGCCCCATAATATTTTGCATATTTTGACTAATAATGCGAAAACGTTTAGAAACAATACGAATTGCAAAAGAAAGTATAGGTGCTAATAAAATTAAAACTAGCGACAATAACCAACTATAATAAAGCATCATTATGAATAGACTGATAATTAAAGCTCCTTCACGTACTACTATTACTAATGCATGAGAAGACGAAGAAGCTACTTGTTCTGAATCATAAGTAATGCGCGATAATAATGTTCCTGTTGATTGTTGATCGAAAAATGCAACTGGCATGCCCATAATATGCCTGAAAAGACGACGGCGCATATTCATCACTACATTTCCGGATACCCAAGACATACAGTAATTAGATATATAAGTTGTCACTCCACGAATTAATATCAGACCAACAATAGCTAATGGCATATACAGTATAACTGATTTATTAGCTTTACTAAATCCATCATCTAACAAGGGTTTTAATAAAGATAGCATCAAAGTATCACCAGCAGCATTAAATATAAGTGCCAAAGCAGATATAAATAAGCCCATTTTATGTGGCGTAATCATCGGCCAAAGTCGTCGAAATATTTGCCATGTTGAAAGATTTTTATTTCGATATATCATTCATATTACACTATTTAAAGTAATTTCTTTTTTTTGTAAAACGCTTTTATCAAATGATATTGATGAATCTACAAACAGTGATTTATCATTTGTAATGAGTGAGGACCATTCTCATAATATTCTTGAATGTTATTTAACTATATATTTTTTGAAAATTCCTTCTCCGATGAAATATTATAATACATTTTAATAAATGTCTTGATGGTCTAATTTAAATAAAACATATAAAATATATAGTATTGCAAGATTAAAAAATAAATTTCACAAGTATATTTTTATTATATTAATATAAATTCCTTATCTTATTCTTTATAAAATAAAAATGTACTATTAAAAACAGAAAATTTTACAGATTTAGTAGAAAAATTATTTCACTCTTTTGAGTTTAGATAAGTTCAATTTAATTATGTTCATTTAATAAATTAAATAATCAACTTGAATAACAAAGAGATATCTATATATTAGATAATATCTACCAAATTAGGCCTATGTAAAAAATACGTCTCTTAGACTCAAATACATATAGGCAAAAACATTTAGTTAGCATTTCGTTTTTGCCCTTTTACATAATTTGTTAATTATTAGCAATAAATATTAGCCCTATCACGTAATTCTTTACCTGGTTTAAAATGAGGCACATATTTACCTTCCAATTGGACTTTATCACCTGTTTTTGGATTACGACCTAGTCTAGGAGAACGATAACGAAGAGTAAAGCTTCCAAACCCTCGAATTTCAATACGCTCACCTTGGGACAATTTATTAGCCATATTCTCTATCATTTCTTTAACTGCAATCTCAACAACCCTTGAAGGGATATGAGTATGTTGAGAGACCAGCCTTTCGATTAACTCTGACTTAGTCATATAAGCTCCAATATATATTTAAACCAAAATTCAACCGAAAATTGCAAAATAAAGACCATATATACTGTTTACTAAATACGGTCTTTATATCAATCACTCGACTTTAGCTGCTTTAAATGCTTCAACCATAGCATTAGAAAAGGAGTTGTCTTCCTGTTTAGGATTAACCGCCGCCATATTAATAGCTTCTTTTTCATCAATTTGATCTTTAGCACGCATAGATAGTATAACAAGGCGATTTTTACGATCTACTCCTGTAAATTTAGCTTCAATTTTATCGCCAACACTCAAAGTCAGTGTTATGTCTTCAATACGATCAACGGTAATTTCAGAAGCACGTAAGTAGCCTTCAACACCATTCATTAATTCCAATGTAGCGCCTTTGGAATCAATAGCAGTAACTCTACCAATTACGGTACTACCTTTTTTATTAAAGGTAAGATAATTATTGAAAGGATCTTCAACTAATTGCTTTATACCTAACGAGATACGCTCGCGTTCTGCATCAACTTGTAGTACTACTGCAATGATTTCATCACCTTTTTTGTATTCGCGTACAGCATCTTCACCTGTCATGCTCCAAGACACATCAGACAAATGCACTAAACCATCGATGCCACCCTCCAGTCCAATAAAGATACCGAAATCCGTAATAGATTTAATTTTACCTTCAACACGATCACCTTTGGTATGTGTTTCTGCAAAAAGTTGCCAGGGATTGAATTTACACTGTTTTAGACCTAAGGAGATACGACGGCGTTCTTCATCGATATCTAAAACCATTACTTCTACTACATCACCGACAATTACGACTTTGGAAGGATGAATATTCTTATTTGTCCAGTCCATTTCAGAAACGTGTACTAGTCCTTCAACGCCTTCTTCAATTTCTACGAAACAACCATAGTCAGTTAAATTAGTTACTCGTCCATTCAGCTTCGTGCTTTCTGGATATCTTTTGGCAATAGCAACCCACGGATCTTCTCCTAATTGTTTTAGTCCAAGTGATACACGAGTACGTTCTCGATCAAATTTTAATACTTTAACGGTAATTTCATCTCCTACATTAACAATTTCACTAGGATGCTTAACGCGTTTCCAAGCCATATCAGTAATATGTAACAATCCATCAACACCACCTAAATCTACAAAGGCTCCATAGTCAGTGAGATTTTTAACAATACCTTTAACTTGTATTCCTTCCTGAAGGTTTTCCATTAAATAATCACGTTCAGCGCTATTTTCGGATTCTATAACTGCACGACGAGAAACTACCACATTATTTCGTTTTTGATCCAATTTAATTACTTTAAATTCGAGCTCTTTACCTTCTAAATGCAGTGTGTCGCGAACTGGACGTACGTCAACTAATGAACCAGGGAGAAAGGCGCGAATACCATTTAGTTCCACTGTAAACCCGCCTTTTACTTTACCATTAATGATACCTATCACAGTTTCAGTACTTTGGTATGCTTTTTCAAGTATGATCCAAGCTTCATGACGTTTAGCTTTTTCACGAGATAATAACGTTTCACCAAAACCGTCTTCTACTGCTTCTAAAGCAACATCAACTTCGTCTCCTATCTTAATTTCCAATTGTCCCGCTGCGTTTTTAAACTGCTCTATAGAAATACTAGATTCAGATTTTAGACCAGCATCAACTAACACAAAATCTTTATCAATAGCAATTACAACACCACGAACAATAGAACCAGGACGAGTTTCAATCTGTTGTAATGATTCTTCAAAAAGTTGAGCAAAAGATTCATTCATATTAATAATCTTAAAATTCTTAGTTTAACATCTACCTAACATCATTGTCGGATAGGGTTGCTTAACATTCCTAGTACTGTTTCCTTAGTATAGGTCTACAAAATAGCTTTCTGTTCTATACGAATTAAAGAACTAACTTATTTTTAATATAATTCATTACTTTATTAATTAATTGCTCCTTAGTCATGGCCGTAGAATCTAACAACCAAGCATTTTCTGCAGGTAAAAGTGGTGCAATAGCGCGATTATAATCGCGCTTATCACGTTCTTCCATATCGGCTAGTAAGCTTTTAAAATTAATATTACAACCTCTTTTTTTCAATTGTAACATGCGACGGTAAACTCTTTCTTTTAAACTAGCATTGAGAAAAATTTTAATACATGCATCAGGAAAAACGACTGTTCCAACATCACGTCCATCCGCAATTAATCCTGGTTGTTTTCTAAAAATATGTTGATAGTGTAACAAAATTTTTCTCAAACGTGGAAATAATGCTATTAATGATGCTGTATGACTTATTGACTGTGTACGAATTTCTTCTGTCACATCCTTTTCTTCAAAAATAACTTGCATTTCACCTTCATTTAACAAAAAACGCACATTAAGATTCATAGCTACGCCTGTTAGCATTTCTTCAGATACAATATTAATATTGCGACGTAACGCTGCTAAAGCTAATACGCGATAAATTGCACCAGAATCCAGAAAATGCCACTGTAAAGACCCTGCAATAGCTCTACATAAAGTTCCCTTACCTGAACCACTAGGTCCATCAATAGTAATTACTGGAGGAACTGTTATCATGCTTTCTCTCTTAATCACTATATGAACATTCTTTAGTTGCTATCTACTAAATTAGTAAATTTATTGATAGCTCTAATTACATACATTCTTTCCATACATATGCCTGAGGTTATTAAAAATAAAAATGTAAAAAACAATACAAACATTAACTAAAAAATTATATATATTGACTAATACTTTTAAATTTTTTAAAATAATCTGGAAAAGTTTTTTTTGTACAACTCGGATCAAGAATAGTTACTGGCATGTTAGATAAAGCTACTAATGAAAAACACATTGCTATACGATGGTCATTATAAGTTTTAATATGTGCTCGATGAAATTGAACAGGTGGTGTGATACGTATAAAATCACTTCCTTCCTCTACTTCTGCACCAACTTTACGTAATTCTGTTGACATTGCTAACAGCCGATCAGTTTCTTTAACACGCCAGTTATGTATATTGCGTATTAATGTAGTACCTTGTGCGAATAAAGCTGTAGTAGCAATCGTCATTGCAGCATCAGGCATATGATTCATATCCATATTTATACTTTTAAGCTTATTACGTGTACATATAATATCATGATTGCTTCGTTCAATTATTGCACCCATTTCTTCTAATACATCGGCAAACAAAACATCACCTTGTATGCTATTATAACCAATGCCGGTCACTCGTACAGTACCTCCTTTAATTGCAGCTGCTGCAAGAAAATAAGAAGCAGATGAAGCATCTCCTTCTATCAAGAAATGTCCTGGAGAACGATATTGTTGTTGACCTTTGACTATAAAACGTTGGTAATTTTGATTTTCAACCTTAACATTAAAAGAACGCATGAGATACAAGGTCATATCAATATAAGGTTTAGACACTAGATTACCCTTAATAGTAATAATAGTATCTTTCTGTGCTAAAGGAGCACACATTAATAATGCAGTAAGGAATTGACTAGAAATACTTCCATCTATACTAATTTGCCCTCCAATAAAACCGCCATAGAGATGTAAGGGCGGATAACCTCTGTGTGCTAGATAATCAATTTTTGCACCACCTTGACGTAATGCATCTACTAGATGATGTATTGGACGATCGTGCATACGAGGTTCACCAGTTAATATTACTGATTGCTGTCCTAAAGAAAATATTGCAACAAGAGGACGCATTGCTGTCCCTGCATTGCCTAAGAAAAGTTCGCTCAACGATATAGATTGTAATGGACCTGAGTTACCAACAATTTTACAAATAGTATTATCATGCGAAAGTGTATAATTAATTTTCATAGCCTTTAAAGCATGTAACATATATTTAACATCATCACTATTAAGTAAATTAGTTAGTTGTGTAGTTCCACTTGCTAGAGCAGATAGCAACAGTGCACGGTTAGAAATACTTTTTGAACCTGGAAGATTTATCGTTCCATCAATATGAGCAATCGGCTCTAGAATTAATGAGTCCTGCATCAAACTACATCTCCATAAAAACAAAATACTAACATCTTAATGGAGCATTATATTAAGATAATGTGGTTAAGGTAAAAGCTATCAACCATAGTATCTTTCAAATTCAACCATAAAATCAGTTAGCGCTTTTACACCTTCTAAAGGCATTGCATTATAAATAGAAGCGCGCATACCGCCAACTACACGATGCCCTTTAAGTGCGTGTAATCCTTCTTTAAGAGACTCTTCTAAAAATATTTTATCCATAGAAGAATCTGTTAAACGAAATGGTACATTCATATAAGAACGATTTTTAATGTCTACATCATTGTAATACAAACAACTATTATCAATAGTATTGTACAACAGAGTGGCTTTAACCTGATTTAATTTTTCTATTTCTGCTAAACCTCCCTTTTCTTTTAACCATTGAAATACTAAACCAGAAAGATACCAAGCAAAAGTTGGTGGAGTATTAAACATAGAATAATTTTCAGATAATACTGCATAGTTTAAAATTGACGGTACCCAAGACTGTGTACTCTTAAGTAGGTCATCACGTATGACAACTACAGTTAAACCAGCTGGCCCAATATTTTTTTGTGCACTAGCATAGAACATAGCGTAGCTACTTACGTTAATAGGGTAAGATAGAATTGTCGAAGAGAGATCAGCAACGATAATTTTTTCATCAAAATTAGGTTCTTCCTTAATTGCAAGACCTTCAATAGTTTCATTTTGACAAAAGTGAACGTACGCACAATCATTGCTTAAATGCCATTCACACATAGGCAATAATGAATATTTGCCCGCTCGCTTAGATTGAATATTTATAACATTAGTATAACAGAATTTTTTTGCTTCTTCGATAGCACTTTTTGCCCAATATCCACTATCAATATAGTCTGCTTTTGTATTATTGCCTAATAAGTTACCTGGAACTGCAGCAAACTGCCCACGTGCACCACCTTGACAGAATAAAACTTTATAGTTAGATGGCACATCAAGTAACTCACGAAAATTTTCCTCTGTTTCTGAAGCTAATGCAATAAATTCTTTGCTTCGGTGGCTAATTTCCATTACTGAAGTACCTAATCCTTTCCAATTTCTTAGTTCTTGTTCTGCACGATACATTACTTCCACCGGAAGCATAGCTGGGCCAGAACTAAAATTATAAATTTGACTCATTTTTACCACACTATTGTTAAAAATTATTTTTTTAATTGTTTTTAAAAATTCTAATTATCAATCTAATATTTATTTATATTCAAATAATGTTATCAATTTTCTATTGATAACATAAAAAGCAAATATAATCAATCGGATACAAATAAAATATTTTAAAAAAATAAGCAAGTATTCAATTTTTTAGAATTTAAATTTTAACTTTCTATTTTAAAAGATGAAAAAATAAATTGAAATATATTTATAGATCAACGCATAACCTATAATCTTAGAGGTTCTGTTAAAAAATATGTTTTTAAAATTTCGGCAGATATAAAATATTCTACATTATATTAAAGAATAAAACTTAATTTTAACCGATAAAACTTAATCCACCCATATAAGAACGTAGTACTTTTGGAACTTCAATTTTTCCATCAGCATGTTGATAGTTTTCCAATACTGCTGCTAATGTACGACCAACTGCAAGACCTGACCCATTCAATGTATGTACTAAGCATAATTTTTTGTCAATGTATCGACGGTAACGAGCCTGCATGCGACGAGCTTGAAAATCTCTCATGTTAGAACATGATGAAATTTCACGATACGTGTTTTGTGCTGGCAGCCAAACTTCTAAATCATAAGTTTTAGCAGCCCCAAATGCCATATCACCTGTACATAATAAAACTTTTCGGTAAGGTAGATTTAACAATTGTAAAACCTGTTCTGCATCAGTAACAAGTTCTTCTAGTGCATGCATAGAGTTATTGGGCGCAACAATATTTACCATCTCAACTTTATCAAATTGATGCATACGAATAAGACCTCGCGTATCTCGTCCGTAAGAACCTGTTTCAGCTCGAAAACATGGAGTATGTGCTGCAAATTTAATAGGCAGATCTTTTTCTTCTAATATTTTCTCTCGTACTAGATTAGTCAAAGGTACTTCTGCTGTGGGAATGAGTGCATAGCTACTATCATGAATATCTTTTATAGATTTGACATGAAAAAGATCGTCATCAAATTTAGGTAACTGACCAGTTCCGTAAAACGCTTCTTGGTTAAGTATATATGGTACATAAGTTTCAAGATAACCATGTTTTTGAGTATGTAGATCAAGCATAAACTGACTTAACGCGCGATGCAAATGAGCAATTTCACCTTTCATTACAATAAAACGTGAACAAGTTAGCTTTACTGCTGTTGCAAAATCCAACCCTCTTAATCCTTCACCTAATTGTATATGGTCTTTTATTGGGAAATTGAACATGCGTTTCTGACCCCAACAACTTATTTCTTTATTTTCTGTATTATCTTTACCAATCGGCACATCATCTGCAGGCAAATTAGGCAATAAAAGAACAAAATCACGGATTTCATTTTTTAAAGAATCCAACTCTTTTTTATATGTATCTAAACATTTTCCTAGCATATTTACTTTTTGATATATTGGCTCAATGTTACAGCCACGTGCTTTAGTTTGACCAATTGTTCTGGATAATGAATTGCGTTCAGCTTGTAAATTTTCAGTTTCCACCTGCACAGTTCTACGACGTTCTTCAAGATAACGCAGCATTTCTAAATCTAATTTGAACCCTCGGTGTGCTAATTTTTCTGCAACTATATCTGGTTGATTTCGCAATATATTTGGATCAAGCATACTTATCCTATTTAATTTTAATAATTTAAGTCAATACAGATGAAGCATCTATATTCAAATTGAATATTTTTATATCATACAACATGTATAATGTTTATTATCTTATCAAATTAATTTAGGTTGGTTAATTTGTAACGTTCATGTTGATTTGCTAATTAATTTGTAAAATTTTGTTTTTTAAGATTAATTCAATATGAGTAGTGTTGATCGATTTTTATGATATACTTCGATATATCAAATATCTCTATACTTAAGAAACACTCATTGGAAGATAAAATATGCAAGATAAAGTATATAAATTTTTATTGATGTAATATTTAAAACTTTCTATTTTTATAAAAAGAAATTTTGAAAATTAGTTAATTTGAAAAACTTTTCAAATCATACTTTACAACGATAAATTACAAAAAATTTGGATATTATGATACTATGCGGTTTTTTATAATAATAAATTATTCGCTGAAATGATCAGAATTGTATTCACGTTGATCATCTACAGTTACCCATTTTGGAAATTTAATAATAAATTTATCAGAATTAATTTCACCATTATTCTGATTGTCAAATTGGTAGCTATTACACTGTCCATCTTGTTCAATAGTACTAAATTTTCGAATGATTCCTAGAGACGTTACAGTTATGGTGAATTTCTTCAGATTAGTGTCATTAGCTTTCGGTATTACTTCAAACTGATCGCCTTGTTGTTTTATTGTATAATTTTTCCAATCACTTTTTTTATTGCGAGTAAATAATATAAATGGCGTATTATCAATCATGTTTTGTAAAAAATTTACGCTCACCTGAGAAATATAAGGATTATAAAACCAAAGATTTTTACCATCAGAGATAATGAAATTTTCGTCAGGTAACTGTATATGCCAATTAAACAAATTTGGATGTTTAACCCATAGTTCGCCTTTTCCATTGTGTATATTCACACCATTAGTATCAGTGACTGTTTGGCTAAAAAAAACGTGAAAACTATTCACTTGGTTTAAACGATACTGTAAATTATTTGAAGCATCTGCTAGAGCTATTTTGCTACTACATCCGATTAAAAAACTACAAATTATAATAAGTAATTTCATTGATTAAAATTTTTATTATCTATTAATATAATCACTTCTAACATTATATCATAATTGCATTCTCGCTCACAATAAACATTAGCATTAAAAGAAATATTCATATGAAATATTTCTTTTTTTTATGATAGATAAAAAGATTTACCATTATTATTAACAAATAGATTTTTCAAAAAAAACTCTACACTTTTTAAGTGTGTAACATTAATGCTTTTTGCTTTTTTAAAAAATTTAAACATATATTTTAAAAATGCATCTCAATTTATCATTATTTGTAATTTTATAACTCTAAATTTAATCTTTTATGATCCTTATTATCATGAATACCATCGATATATTTTAATGAACGACGCATTTTCCAATCTTGTACTACAGCATGAACTTCTTGATCACAAATAAATGCACCATGTACACGTAATGGAGTTGACGAATTTGGCGGTATATAAAGCATATCTCCAATGCCTAACAACGATTCTGCACCTCCTTGATCTAGGATAGTACGTGAGTCGATTTTGCTAGAGACAGTAAATGCTATACGTGTTGGAATGTTTGCTTTAATGGAACCAGTAATTACATCTACTGACGGACGTTGAGTAGCTAATACTAAATGAATACCTGCAGCCCGTGCTTTCTGTGATAATCGCAGAATAAATTTCTCTATTTTTTTTCCTACGACCATCATTAAATCGGCGAATTCATCTATAATAACTACAATGTAGGGTAGCTTCTCATGCATTGGTTGCTGTGTATCCATACTAGTAGTAGTAGATGATTTGTTGTAGTATGGATTTGAAATAGAATTAGTTACATTAATTGATTGTTTTATTTTTTCGTTATAATTTAATAAATGCCGCACTCCAAGAACAGACATTAATTTATATCGACGTTCCATTTCACTAACAATCCAGCATAATACATTAACCGCTTCTGTCATATCAGTTACAACTTCAGTTAAGAGATGAGGTATACCTTCATAGATTGAAAGTTCCAACATTTTTGGATCTATCATTATAAAACGTACTTCTTCTGGAGTTGATTTATATAACATACTAATTATCATGGCATTAATGGCTACAGACTTACCTGAACCTGTAGTACCAGCAACTAACAGATGAGGCATTTTCGCTAAATCTGCTACTACTGGTTGACCAGCAATATCTTTGCCTAAAACTATAGAAATCGGTGAAGGATTTTTATAAAATGTAGTACTATTTAATATTTCTCGCAAATACACTGTTTGGCGATACTTATTTGGCAATTCTAAACCTACATATGGTTTTCCAGCAATTACTTCTACTATACGTAAAGAAATTGTCGATAATGATCGTGCTAAATCCCGAGATAAATTTGAGATACGTGCAACTTTCACACCAGGTGCTAAATCAAGTTCGAATCTAGTAATTACAGGACCTACCGAAATACTTACAACTTTTGCTTTTATGCGGTAATCAGCTAATCGGGCCTCAATAAGACGTGCAGTTTTTTTAAGTATAAATCTATCGATAGGTTCTTCTACTGATTTTGGTAGTGTCAACAAATCAAGTGTTGGAAAAGATTTTGATATAGATGATTTTATTGTATTCATTGATATTTTTTTGTTAAAAATATTATGCGTATTTACTTGTTCAGACGATTGATTTGTTTTATTTAACCACAATAAAGTTTGTGATAACTTTTCCCTTGGATTTAATTGATTTATTTCTTCAATAGGAGAAATATTTTTAAATGTTACTAATTTATTGTACGTAAAAAGTGTTGGATTAGTACTGTGTCGTGCCAAATTATTCATCGGTAAAATTGTGTACGGTAAAACAGTATTAGCAGAAAAAGGTTGTAAATTAATTAAAGACATTTGCTTAAAATATGATGGATATCTGGGATAGAACATTTCTTGCGATCGTATACTTTGTTGTAAAACAGTTGATAGCGAGTACAAAATATTTTTTAATTTTGCTTTTTTTTTAGTATTTTTTTTACTGATATTTTTTGATAATCGTCTAATATAATAAGCAATTAACTGACTACGTATAAGCAATTTTATTTTTTTAATATAAAATTTATTAGTAACATATTTAATTAAAATATTTTTTAAAAATCCTTTGAAATTTAAATTAATTAGTATTATATCTTTTATTTTCTTCATCTTGAATAAAAAATTTGTTTTTATAGTAGATGGTAATATAAAAAATTGATCATCATTGTTATTCAAAGAATGCTTTCTCAAAGCATGATGCTTGTTGCTTTTAAAGCAAGCTGAAGGCGTAGTTTTGATTGGTACTTTGAAGCAAGATGTTAGTGAGCACGTTCTTTTCGTATGTTTAATCGATTTAAATTTTAAAGAACTACGGTTAGAAAAAATATTAGTTTTCTTTTTAAGAAAACTAATATTTTGAAATGTATTATTCTTTTTTTGTTTTTTTTGATATTTTTTACTTTTTTGTATATTTTTACCATATAATCGATAACTGAAACATACTAACATATTAAGTATTAAACTATAAATTTTATTTGCAATAGCTAACCAAGAATATCCAGAATATAATGTAATACCTGCTGCCCATAAAAACAAAAGTGCTAATAAACTACCAGTTATGTTCAAGCGTAAAACCATTGCATTACTAATGAAATTACCAATTATCCCCCCAGAAGGAAAATACAAAATATCATTAAAGATCAATGTAGCTAAACTACAGCTAGTAATAATCAATACAATTATACCAATGCAACGCAACCCAATAGAAAAATAATCAATATAACCTTTTCTATTGCGATTTTTAAAAAGAACCCAGCCTAATTCAATGAGCACCAAAGGGACTACATACGCTATGATGCCAAAAATAATTAATAGCACATTAGCTAACCATACACCAAAACTTCCACCTAAGTTACAAATAGATTGACTATTAAAACTTGTTTTATAACAACTAATATTGGAAGGACTAAAACTTATTAATGATACTATCATGTAAATAATACATAGTACAAAAATAATGCATAATACTTCCAGTAATCGATTACTGCTGCTTAAAGGTTTCCATGAAAGACTTCTATCTTTTTTTCTGTATTTTTTATATTCCTGGTTCAAAAGTGTTCTCCAGGTGATAATGAAGTAATAGCAATCATACTGAAAATACCTATTAATTTCGTCAATAATTAAAATGGATAAATGTGTTACAATAGATAGCTCTAAGTTTCTTAAAAACTTTAAATTTATCTGACTATCGAGTTTTGATGACTAATCGGCTACTATGTTTCACTTCTTCCATCACTACGTAAGTACGAGTATCGTTTACACCTGGCAAATGTAGTAAAGTTTCACCTAATAATTTGCGATATGCTGACATATCTGAAACGCGTGTTTTTAATAAATAATCAAAATCACCTGAAACAAGATGACATTCTTGCGTTTCCTCGAGTTTTTGTACCGCAGCATTAAATTTTTCAAATACATCCACTGCATTACGATTCAAAGTTATTTCAACAAATACTAGCAATGAGGCATCAAGATAATGTGGGTTGAGCTGCGCAGTATAACCTAAAATAAAACCTTGTCGCTCTAAGCGACGTACGCGTTCAAGACAAGGTGTTGGAGATAATCCAATGCGTTTTGACAGTTCTACATTAGAAATACGTCCATCTTTTTGCAATTCATTTAAAATATTTCTATCGATACGATCTAAATCTTTAGTGAAACGTTTTTTTTTGTAATCTCCCATTATGATGCTCTCTCTTGATTATTTTTTTAATGGTTTTTTATGTTACATTGAAAAACTAATTTTCAATTTCTCAATGAGGTGAAATTATAAAATTATATAAAATTTTGAATAGCTAATACCTATCAAATATATTTTATTTTGCTATATCATGTGACATTATGAATATTTCCTTAACTTATTTAATAATTTACAATATTGAAAATATAACAAGAGCATCACAAATTTATTCTTTTAATATATTAACTAGATTATATTTTAGGATCTAGATAGTAAGAGTAAAATGTTTGTAATTTTAATAAAAATTGAGCTTTGACATCTTATATTTCAAATAAAATATATTATATTGCAATCATACCGCATTATATAGATTGAAGTATAATTGATAAAAATTTTTAATATGTTTGTACAGTTTATTAGATTTTTTTATTTCATTATAATTATAAATTATTTTATATGACACAAAATTAAGGTAAACATGAAAACTTTCAAAAATAGCAGGTTGCTTATTTTAGGATCCGGTCCAGCAGGTTATACCGCAGCAATTTATGCAGCACGTGCTAACTTGAAACCATTATTAATTACGGGACTACAAAAAGGTGGCCAACTCACTACAACAAATGAAATAGAAAACTGGCCAGGTAACCCGTACGATTTAACAGGTCCATCTTTAATGGAACGTATGTACGAACATGCCAAGAAATTTAACACCGAAATTCTTGTTGACCATATCCACACAGTGAATTTACAGAGTCGTCCATTTCGTTTGTTTGGTGATAATTATATGTATATTACAGATGCACTGATTATTGCAACAGGTGCTTCAGCACGTTATTTAGGTTTACCATCAGAAGAATTTTTTAAAGGTAAAGGAGTATCAGCTTGTGCAACATGCGATGGATTTTTCTACCGAAATAAACAGGTGGCAGTAATCGGTGGAGGCAATACGGCAATAGAAGAATCGCTCTATTTAGCTAACATTGCTTCCATAGTATATTTAATTCACCGTCGTGACAATTTTCGCGCAGAGAAAATTCTTATCGATCGTTTAATGGAAAAAGTGAAGACAGGTAACATAGTATTATATACTAGTCAAAAACTAGAAGAAGTAATCGGGAACGAAATGGGTGTAACAGGATTAAAACTTTTATCTACTAAAAATCAAGAAAATAAATATATTGAAGTCAGCGGATTGTTTGTTGCAATAGGTCATAATCCTAATAGTAAAATATTTGAAGATCAACTAGCACTAGAAAATGGCTATATTAAAGTAAAAGGGGGTTGTAAGGGTAATATAACACAAACTAGTGTGCCAGGTGTATTCGCAGCTGGTGACGTCATAGATCATGTTTATCGTCAGGCAATCACTTCATCTGCTACTGGCTGTATGGCCGCGTTAGATGCAGAACGTTATCTTGATAGCATAACTAGTAGCAATAGCAATTAAAATTTAATATAAATAATTACATTAAATTAAAACAATACAATGTCGATTGTATTTTTAAGATACACATAAATTATCAATGTATATCAATCGCTTGATTATTCTACTAAATTATATTACTGAGATATTTTTTGAAATGTTTGATAATTTTTTATATGATTATAACTCTGTAATTACTTAATATGGATGAAAATTAAAAATAATAACAATAAAAATTATTTATATTATTAGATAAATATTTTATTACATTATCTTTAATATCTATTAAATTACTATGCTATATAAAAAAAATGATATATTTAACAGTTAATTATCTAATAAAAATTCCACATGAATAAGATTGATATTTGTAAAGTACGATAATAGATTTCTTTAGTCTAAGTTAGAAAATAATCATTTTCTATAAATATTTCAATATGTTGAATAAGGATAATTAATAAAGTGATCTATCAATATGCTATAATTGACGTTTATTGAGCCGATTTAAGTTGATCTGTACTTATATTTATAACATATACATTCATGTCAATAAATAAAACATATTGTGCATTTATGTCTCTTGAGCTTCTTCTTACAAAGAAATTTAAATTTAAATAAATATTTAATTTTACTCGACATATTAGAATAAGCTGTAAGAACTCTGTACATGAATCACAAAATCCGGCATTATCTTACTTAATTCAAATAGTTTGGTTATTCACCTAGAGGATTCAATGGCTAAAGAAGATAATATTGAAATGCAAGGTACCGTGCTGGATACACTACCTAATACTATGTTTCGTGTAGAACTTGAAAATAAACATATAGTTACTGCTCATATCTCGGGCAAAATGCGTAAAAATTATATTCGCATTTTAACAGGGGACAAGGTAACTGTCGAGTTAACTCCGTACGATCTTAGCAAGGGTCGAATTGTCTTCCGCAGTCGCTAGTTTTCGTTCGTACACATTCTTGTTGACTTTCCTAAAAGACCGAGCGCACAAACCTTCGGTTTTTTAGGATTCTAAAATATACGCATACCATCCGTATGGTTTTATTTAAAATAAATATGTTAATTGATTTTTATTTTTATCTAAATCTATTGATACAGAACCACCTTTTACTAATGAACCAAATAGTAATTCGTTTGCGAGCGGTTGTTTCAAATTTTCTTGCACTATACGTGACATGGGGCGTGCTCCCATAGTTCTATCATAACCCATTTCAGCCAACCAACTACGAGCATTTTGACTTACTTGTAAAAAAACACCTTTTTTATTAAGCTGAGACTGTAATTCTACGATAAACTTATCTACAACTTGATAAATGACTTCTATTGAAAGATGCTCAAACCAGATAATACTATCAAAACGGTTACGAAATTCAGGCAGGAAAATTTTTTTAATCTCTGCTATTGTATCTACGCTACAATTTTGCTTAACTAATCCAATAGAATTGCGTTCAGCTTCATATGCTCCAGCATTAGTAGTCATTACAAGTACTACATTGCGAAAATCAGCTTTCCGACCATTATTATCTGTTAATATACCATAATCCATAACTTGTAGCATTAAATTAAAAATATCCGGATGAGCTTTTTCAATTTCATCTAATAATAACACTGAATATGGATTTTTAATTATAGCATCAGTAAGGTATCCTCCATTATCGAAACCAATATAACCCGGAGATGTACCAATTAGGCGACTAATACTATGACGTTCCATATATTCAGACATATCAAAACGCAATAATTTCATATCTAGTGCCTTTGACAACTGTACTGTCACTTCAGTTTTTCCTACGCCTGTCGGACCAGCAAATAGAAACGATCCAACTGGTTTATATTCTTGTCTAAGACCGGCACGACTTACCTTGATAGCTTCAGTTAATGCTTCAATAGCTTTATCTTGACCAAATACTAATTTTTTTAATCGACTACTTAAATTTTTTAGTCTATCACGATCACTAGCTGATACACTTTGCTGTGGGACACGCGCAATATGTGCTACTACTCTTTCAATATCCGAAACATGAATAATTTTTCTACGTCGAGTAGCCGGTAGTAAACGTGAACACGCGCCTGCTTCATCAATAATATCTATTGCTTTATCAGGTAAATAACGCCCGTTAATATATTTTACTGCTAATTCTACAGCTGCACGTAATGATTTTGAAGTATAACGTACATTATGATGCGTTTCATATTTTGATTTTAAGCCATTAAGAATTTGTACTGTCTCTTCTAGAGAAGGTTCAAGAATATCAATTTTTTGAAAACGACGAGCTAATACTCTATCTTTTTCAAAAAGATTTCGAAATTCTTGATAAGTGGTGGATCCAATTATGCGAATTTTACCACTAGACAGTAATGGTTTAATAAAATTTGCTATATCTAGTTGACTACCTGATGCCGAACCCGTTCCTATAATAGTATGAATTTCATCAATAAACAAAATACTTTGTTTATCAAATTCCATTTGTTTTAATAGAATTTTAAAACGTTTTTCAAAATCACCACGGTATTTAGTACCTGATAATAATGCTCCTATATCAAGAGAATATACAATACATTTTTGCATTACTTCTTGTATCTCATTACGCACTATACGCCAAGCAAGTCCTTCAGCAATTGCAGTTTTACCTACACCAGATTCACCTACTAGTAATGGATTATTTTTACGACGACGGCATAATACTTGAATAGTACGTTCTAATTCTTTATCGCGAACGATTAACGGATCAATATGGTCAATATGAGCAAGGTGATTAAGATTAGTTGTAAACTTTTCTATATACTTTTCCATCTTTACTTGTTTTTTTTTAATAAAGCGTTTTGTATCACTACACAATGAATTTAACTTATTGTTAATTTTACCAGGAAACACAAGATTAGCTATATCAAAAGGGTTTACTTCATGTTTTTTAAGCAAATAAGCAGCTTGTGATTCTTGTTCGCTGAAAATTGCAATTAGTACATTTGCTCCGGAAACTTCTTTGCTTCCGGATGTACGAACGTTAAAAATTGCTCTCTGTAATACACGTTGAAAACCGAGTGTTGGTTGTGTATTACATTCTTTGTTAGTTGCTGGGAACAATGGTGTAGTATGCTCAATAAAAATTTCAAGTTCGTGTCGCATAGTCATAATATCCACTGTACAGGCTTCTAAAACTTTTTTAACCGATGGATTATTTAGTAAAACTAATAATAAATGCTCGATTGTCATAAATTCATGGCGATGCTGACACGCGCTAGCGAAAGCTATATTTAAAGTGAGTTCCAATTCTTGACTGAGCATTATGTATTTACTCCAAAGTATTCCATAGCATCTGTATTTTTTAATTTATCTAAAAATAATGTTAAGTTTTTTCTAGTTGTATATCTATAGAATAGACAAAACAAAACGAGTTTTTATTTATTGCATCTAAAAATAACGTATATTGTCTACTGTAATATTGATTGAATAATATATAAATAAATATCATATCGTTAGACATTTTAAATGTTCAATGTTGTATTAATCATTCAATGTTGTTTTTTGTGATGCTGAGGATGTGTTTTTTGAAAACTCCATTGGAGATATATAACTATGCTGCTAAAAATATTTTTTAATTTTTCTTTATTTAGATGTCAGAGTATGCGGATTAATGTAAAGAGATATTTATATATTATTTTGTTTATAAAAATTAAACAATATCTAAATCCATTTTCTGTTTTTAATAAAATCGGATTATTACTAATTTATAAGTAGTAATGTATCTTTAGATTAATTGCTACATTCCGCATCTCATTGAAATTTCAATAATTTAATTTTTAATCGAATATACAGTAGAATATTTCTGTTCATCGTATAAGTATAGAAATACCATTCTCTGTTAATTTATATTAATTAACAACATCAAAGAAAGAATAAAATATAGAAAATAATAACGTTTTAAATATATTAAATTTGTTGTATTTAATTGTACTATTAATATAGTACAATAAGATCTTATTTAAATTAAGAAAATCATGAAATATTTTAATTCAAAGCTCCTTTCTTTTAAAGAAGCACAGCAAAAAATGCAAGAACAGTTAATACCTGTTAGTGATTATCTAGAGCTTTCGCTTTTTCAAGCTTTAGGACGCATTACTGCCCAACCCATTTTTTCACCATCAAATAAGCCGTCTTTTGATAACTCAGCAATGGACGGTTATGCAGTTCGCATGAATGATATTACCATAAATCGTGTTATGCCTATTGCAGGTACAATTTTTGCTGGTATTCCTTTTACTGGGAAATGGCCAAATGGAAGTGTTCTTCGTATTATGACTGGTGCAAAAATTCCTACTACATGCAATGTGGTAGTAATGCAAGAACACATAGAACACTGTAATAATGGTATTGTTATTACTCAACCAGTATATGTTGGCCAAAATATTCGTCGTATGGGTGAAGAAATTAAGATAAATAGTAAAGTATTATCAAGTGGTACACGGCTTGGCATTGCTGAACTATCATTGCTAGCTTCACTGGGTATTAAAAAAATACATGTATTACGTAAACTTCGTGTAGCTATTCTCTCTATCGGTAATGAACTTCAAACTTTGGGTAAATCACTATTAGAAGGTAAAATTTATGATATTAATCGTTTTACATTAATGTTCATGTTGAATCAGCTTGGTTGTGAAGTAATCGATCTTGGAATTGTTGAAGATAATATGCAAGATTTATGTGAAGCATTTAATACAGGTAATAGCGTAGCAGATGTAGTAATTACGAGCGGTGGTGTATCAGTTGGTGAAATGGATTTTACTAAAAAAATACTGGAAAATTTAGGTACCATCATCTTGTGGAAATTAGCGATTAAACCTGGAAAACCATTTTTATTTGGCCAATTAAAAAACAGTTTGTTTTGTGGGCTACCTGGAAATACAGTCTCCGCTACGGTAAC
The DNA here is from genome assembly GCF_000971765.1 of Candidatus Pantoea carbekii. Lineage (GTDB taxonomy): Bacteria > Pseudomonadota > Gammaproteobacteria > Enterobacterales > Enterobacteriaceae > Pantoea_A > Pantoea_A carbekii. The sequence goes on from NZ_CP010907.1 coordinate 510,020, forward strand.
TTTTTATCATTTAGTACAACCTATGTTACTTAGACTTATGGGTCAAACTGACCGGATTTACCCTCTACGTCAAAAAGCTCGTGCTATAGATTTTTTGAAAAAATCGCCAGGACGTCTTGAATTTCAGCGTGGTATTCTGAGTTGTGCAAAGGATGGTGTACTAGAAGTGTCTAGTACGGGTCTGCAAGATTCGCATATTTTTAGCTCATTTGTTATAGGAGATTGTTTTATTGTTTTAGAATGTGAACGTGGCAATGTATATCCCGGTGAATGGGTAGAAATTGAATATTTCAATAACTTGTTTAGGAGATAGTGCTATGGAATTAACTGATGAAGAAATATTACGCTATAATAGACAAATTGTAGTACCTGGTTTTAACTTCAAAGCTCAAGAAAAATTAAAGTTTTCACACGTATTAGTAGTAGGAATTGGTGGACTGGGTTGTGCTGCTTTACCCTATTTAGTTTCATCGGGCATTGGTCATATTACTTTATTAGATTTTGATACCGTTAGCCTAACTAATTTACATCGTCAAATTTTGCACAGTCAGACAGATATTAGATTACCTAAAATAGTTTCAGCCGCACAGAAGCTAACATTGATTAATCCTGATTGTAAACTAGAGCTTATTAATGGAAAATTAGATGATAATAAATTTGCAGTATTAATTGCTCGACACCATGTAATATTAGATTGTACTGATAACATAATTACACGTGAACAGATTAACAGATTATGTTTTCAGAATAAAATACCATTAGTTTCTGGTGCAGCAATTTGGATGCAAGGTCAACTAAGCGTATTCACTTGGAAATTAGGTGAGCCATGCTATCATTGTATTAGTCGTCTATTTGGTGAACAGCATTTAAGCTGCACTGAAACTGGTGTTATAGCTCCCTTAGTTGGTGTAATAGGTACAATGCAAGCTATGGAAACTATAAAAGTACTCACAGAATTTGGAACACCAGCTAGTTCATGCATGTTAATTTACGATGCTATGCATGCTAAATTTCTTACAGTAAAAGTTATGCAAGACAAAAATTGTGAAGTTTGTACTAATTGAGGAGTAAATGAAGTAAATTAATATTTTTAATAACGGAAGATGTTAAAAATATTTTTCTTTAAAATATGAGAAATAATTATTTCTATAAAAAATAGATTTAAATTTTTTTCATTAAACAATAATATCTAAGAAATTAGATAAAATATCAGTATTATGATGAAGAATATTTTGCAAATTATTTTAATATTGAAATAAATTGTTAAAATTTTCTAAAAGTGTATATTATCTAGCCGTCAATATTAGTTCTAACATATTTTATAATAGATAAAATATTAATTTTTTTATTTTAAGAAAAAACCTCATCATATTTTACATATTAGATTTTTTTATTTTTTTTATAAAAAAGATTTAATTTTTAAAAATTATTATTTATAATATCTTCTACTAAGTAAAAATGTTGTTTTTTTTAAAAAAATTATTTTTCTGAAATTTACTTATTTAGTAGAGATAAAAAATATGAATTCTAGAGTATTATTTATAATATATTATAAAACATCTAACTTCTTTCTTTAAAAGAAATTAATATTACTAAGATAACTAAAAATATTAGAGAAATCATGTGCGCATTTTTTTAAATTAAACTAGATTCTATATATATTTACATATAATAAATTTATATTTTATTTATTGAAAATATTAAAAGAAAAAAGTCGGATTTAAATATTATTTCCGACTTTTAATTACTATTATTGTGCAAATTATTTAATTAAAAAATCGTCTAAACTTTTTCCTATTTCCATTGCTTTTTTGATTGCAGCAGGAGTTCGACCTTGACCAGTCCAGGATTTTTTTTCACCATTTTCATCAATATAAAAGTATCTTGCAGGACGTGGAGGACGTTTGATTCGTTTTTTGCTAGTTTCTAACATTCCGAGTAATTCATTTGGATCGATGCCATCAGCTAATAGCATTTCGCGATATTTAGAAAGTTTTTCTTCTTTTTCACGATTTTGAGCTTCTTCTGCTTCTACTTCTTCGCGACGTTCTTTCACTACTATAGTTAATTTTTCCAAGATTTCTTCTAAATCGGCTAAAGTTAGTTCACGTGCATGTGCACGCAATGTACGAATATTATTTAAAATCTTAAATGCATCACTCATCATAATGTCCTTTTTTAAAATTTTTTTTAAAATAGTAATCAGATTACCTAATTAATATAAAAAAATAAATTAATTTAAAAAACTTAATTGTTATTAATAATATAAAATATTTTATTGCATTTTTAAAAATGCAATAAAATATTTTATATTTAAAAGAAAATAAATATTGATAAATTTTAGCACTTATACAAAGTGAAATTAATTTTTATTTAACATAAAAATGATGAATATTTATTTCAAATGAAATTTGAAGTATGAATCAAAATCAAAAATTAAAATTATTTAATAATAAGATATTCATCTTATAAATATTTTATATCATATAAATACGGTTAAAATTTTTTAAAACATGAAAATCAATAAAAAAGCTAGCTTGAATGCTAGCCTATAAGTAACTTAACAACTAAATATTACAAATTTTCTACTTTTGACTTTTAAAGTATGTTAGTATATTTTATCAGATAACCAATATGTAAATAATGCTCAATTCATTCTAACGAATAATTGTAATTTCTTGCACATATTGAATAACAAAACATGCTCTTCTAAGCCCAATAATTGAAAAAATTACTTAATAATTCGCCAAAGAATGAAATTAAAATTGAAAATATGAAAGAGATAAAAAAGTTAGCAATCTATATAGAAAATATTGTTGCTTGGATAAATAATCCACTAAGACGTCTAAGAACATTTCTATAATACTCAGTAAGTAACTAGTGATGCTCCTTACTGAAAACTTCTATACATTAATATACCTAATAAAAACAATTACCCAATATATATTCATTTGAGCGTCAATACCTTCTGGCCTTACATAATTGAATGTACAACTAGCAACTAAACGTCTAGTACAAGAAAATCAACATCATTATCATGCTGCGCCGTCTAATACAACTGATTAATTAATTTCTAAAAAAGTCATTAATAATTAATATTAAAATAATGGTTTTAAAAGTAGTAAAAAATAAAGCAACGTTATCATTCACATTTACTTTTCTTAACCTAGTTGGCGTAAACTACATAATATTATTGACAACAGTTAAGTTTTGAATGAACATACATATATGGTTGTACCAATGAAAAAGTTTCAATAAAAAATAGTCTGCACAACTAACAAAAACGTGGGTAACATTTGTGTATATAAGATAATTAGTCTTTGTGTAGTTACAAGTGAACTTAGTTTTTTAGTTGTTAACATTGCAATAATAAATGCTTTTTCTGTTATTGAACGGCACGCGAGATTTTTCTTAATATTCAATAATATAAAATCATCTATTCAATATTGGGCAAAATTGCTGTTACAAATAGTACCATTGAAAAATTAATACTGTTAAAAGGATTTTGCTACTCGCTACCCTATGCTATGCTATCAAGATATGTAAAAATTAAAACCGAAAATGTAGCACTAGATAATTACACTAATTATTGATTAAATCTATGGTAAATGGTGTTAATAATGAGTATTCATACATAAATTAAGAATACTCTTTAAAATGGCGCCTGTATCATAACCCAAAATTAGGAAACTACTAAAGATAACGATCACTTTTGCGTCACTTTAACAAATAGTTTTATTTTGTATACACGCTACTATTGCAACTCAATTCTTTATTGAACGTAAGGTGTGTTTGCCAGTGCATATATAAAAATCGTTAACAGATAAAATATCAGCAAAAATAATGCGATGAAATTAAATTAGTCATTATAATATCTAACTTACATAGTTAAATATTATAATGACCGTAATCTACTATAACGCATGATGATTCTAACCATCAATTAAAATTAAATATATAGCGAACAGTATGCATTGAATTAAATTTTTATTTTTAGAAATATTAATGGCGTAACCAGTCAAGAATCATATGTAATGTATCATTTCAATGTTTTTATTGTACTATAATAGAGCGCGAAATACGATAAAGATGTTTTATGGTTTCTTGATTAACAATTAGTATATTTAATAAATAAGTAGATTCACAAAATATCGAGACAAATATTTCAGTTATAATTCAATATGTTATTAAAAATAGAACAGTATATGATGAACTATGGTTATATAACGTTGCTATAGTATTATTATTAATAATATATTGTTAAACCAGAATATTTATTTTGCAAAATAAATATTCTGGCGATTATTTTTTTGGATTGTCTGGTATGAAATCTTTTCAAGAAAAAGATGCTATCTAAATAAAAAATTTTTTAAAAATTAATAGATAAGTATTTGCAAATATATCGTAAATATCTATCCATAAAAATTAATCACCTCTAATTTAATAGACAGACACCTGCCTACATAAAATTAGTAGGCATATTTTTAATTTATTTTTTCCTTGAAACTTTTCTACAAACCAATAATTGTAGCTTAAAGTTATTTAAGAGAAAAAATAATTACATTTAATTAAAAATATTTAATAAAAAACAAACTAACACAAAATGTTATCTCTGATAAAATTTTTGAAAAGCAGCTAATGTTTCATCACTAACATGATGTTCTAGACCTTCAGAATCACGACGCGCGGTTTCAATGCTAATTCCTATAGATAATAAAAAAGTTTCTACAATATGATGCCGCATTCGATTTGCCTCAGCCAATTTCTCACCTTCAATCGTTAGAAAAACAGCACGATATGGCATCTGGTCAATCAATCCTGTAATGCTGAGACGTTTGAGCATTTTAGCTACTGTTGGTTGTGAAACACCAAGACGTACTGCCATATCAATCTGACGTGCTTCACCAAATTCACACATCAAATCAAAAATTAATTCTACGTAATCATCAATTAACTCACGACGATGCGCTTTACGCGCCTGTCGAAATCCTTCAATATGTTGGTCTATATTTTTAAGAGATTCCTGGGGGCATGTGATTACGATTTTTGCACGACAATCCATTCAATGTCCTCTTGATATATACAATATTGTTTGTATTTTGCAGTACAGAAGAACTATTTTTTGTACATAACTATACGAAAAGCAAAAATTCTGCATTTGCTGAAAAATGACTGGTTACGTATATTACTATTAATATCAATGCTATTGTTATCTTGTAGCAAAATGTGCTTAATGTTGTATATTAATGATTACATAATTATTTTATTGATATTATTTAAATAATAAAATTTTTGTTTATTTTAGTTTTTTGTTTTTTAAGATTTAGATTTACACAGAATATTATTTAATAATCTTTTAAATATAATTTCATATTTATATTTCTCTTTGAAATGATCAAGATCATTTCATATTGTATATTCTATTATTATTAATAATAATGTGTTTTTATTTTTAATAGTTTCGATGAGAAGGTAAGAAAATGAGATAAGACATATAAAAAGTGGCCCATGGTGGGCCGCTTTTTGATCTGTAATCTATAAAAATTTAAAAATGACAGCCTATACCAAAAATCCAAGAACCTATATCTATAGTACCAACACGGCTTTTTTCATAGCCAATATCTAGAGTGATATGCTTATGTGGGTTTAACTGGATACCTGCAGCATAAGAAAATCCGGTAGCACTTTTTTTCTGATTCAGATCGTAGCATTTAGTATCGTTAGCATGGGCTTTTCCATAGCCTAAACCTATAATACTATAGACACCTGCCCAATTATTTAGATGGTATAAGGGGCCAACAGTCACACCATAATATTGACCTTTATGATACATGCCATTGAATTTAATATAATTTCCTTCAATTTCTGTAAAAGAAGCAAGCCAACTTATTGGGTTATATTGCTGTTCATAATGGTATTTTAAATTAAAGCCAATAACTTGCTCCATAACACCTTGCATCTCACCTTTCGCAAAACCCAAATAAACGGTATTCTTTGCTACTGCTGAACCTGTGGACACAGCAAGTAAACAAGCTAGAGCTGAAAGACATGCAATTTTTTTCATAACCACCTCAAATCTAAAGATACTTTTTTCATAATCAGTTCAAATCTGAATTGAAATTCCTTTAATTCTTTCAAATAAAGAATAAAAAATCAGCAGTAAGAAATTCTATTTATATATATGTTTTCATAACTATAATGATTACATAAAGAAAATTTATCAAATTTAATTCATTCCTTTATTTGATTAAAAATAATTTTTTCTTTATTAAAATCTTAGTTTAACAAAACTCTTTAATGAAATTATTACAATTCTCTTACATTTTTTACTTAATTAAACTTATTAAAATTAATTTACTAGCTAGTAAGATATATTGTAATTTTAGTTGTACCTCCTTAATCACTGAATTTCTACCTATCATATTATATCAACTAATATAGTTAATTATAAAAGATAATTGTATAATTTACATACTTTAAATTATAATTACAAATCAATATTTTGCTTAACTTATAGTAATTTTTAAAAAAAGTATTTTTTTTTATATTTTTGAAATTAAATATACAAAATTATATGTATTAAAATATTGCATATCATATATATTGGTTATTTCAGTATGTTGTACTTGCAATGTTTTATTGATCTTGTTATTTGTCCTCTTCGGTTATAAGACATGTTATGTTTATATAGTAATTTTTTTAGTAAAATACTTATTATTAAATTATTTAACCTGGTATTCAGAAATTCTGATTAGGTATTAAATTCATATTAATTTAGTGAATACGAGACTTCATAGTACTAATCTGTTCTCTAATTTTATGTTTTAAAAAAAATGTCAAATTTCAATATGCCAGGATAATGTAATTATATAATACTTATGAATTTCTATATTGTAATTAGTCTGACAAAACATGTATAATAATAGTTTTTGTTTTCTTTGAAAATTATTTTTAAATAATAATAAAAATTTTTTACTATAAAATTATCAGATATTGTTTAAAAAGCATCAATAACACTATATTTGTCATTGAAAACGAATTACATTATGATAAATTAGCTAGCTGTCTTTTTTGCTAAAATGCAGTAATGTTTTAAGATTTATCATATATGCAAATTTCATGTTAAATATAATAAAGTATTGGAAAAAAATGCAGTTAATATATAAATGAAATTTTCATAAATAATCATATGTCTACATTAGAGATGATAATAAATCTAAATGCATAAGCTTGATATTTCTATTACTATCAATAATAGACCAGTATAAACGTCTTTTTCAAAACATTCCTCATATGTATAGGAAAATATGCATATTAATTAAATTTAATCTATATCATTAATATTATTACTAGAGATGTTAAGATTGTTCTTTAGTAAGATAGCACACTTATCATAACGATATGCAAACATCATAGTAAAATTAAAGTAACATAATTGTGTATATCTTATCTTGATATCTAAAAATTAAAAACTATGTTATTATATCTAACTTGAAATTTTTAACCTATTGATCTAAATAACTCATCCAATTGTATTATTTTTATTGCTATTTTACTAAAAATTTAATTATATTACCTTATATTCATTAAATTTTCCTATATTGCTTAAACTACTGCCATGTCAATATCTATGTGATTTTGGTTTTCAATAACATTATATATCAATCTGATCAACATTTTATTAATTATATAATATTATACTTTGAGATTTAAATTTAAAAAATTTATTTAAAAAAAATAGATATTCTATTTCATTTGAAATATTTCTGAACGTAACTTATAGTGTTGTTCAGATTATTTAATCATATTACTTCTGAATGTATTAATGATTAATTTAGCATAAGATTTACATGTATCTTAAATACACAATTATGAAGTATACAGTTATTATAACGTACAAAGATTTCATTAAAAATATTTTTTTTACATATAAAATTAAAAATATAAACTATATTATCAAATACCTACATGTTTTAAATGTGCTTGTGCCTGTTCTAAAGTTTTTGATTCTCCAGACGCAAGTAAACAGCATGCTAACTGCATACGCAATGATTGCGGTACCATGTGTTCACCGTTTATAACCTCTTTAACCCAGATAGCTGTATCACGTGGACTTTTACTTTTCGGAAGCGTGACTGGTAATGCCGGTTCATATTTACACAAGACAGCTGATATAGGACTAGTACCTTGAATAATGTTCATTTTTGAACAACATAATGGATTGGCATATACTTCTCCTTCTGTCCCAATAAGCAAAATAGCACTTGCTTCTATAGACTGAAGAAACTTTGTTATTCGAGAGATATATATTAGATGAGAAACACTGGTAATGCGCAAAGCAGCATGCTCGCTAAAAGGATTCACTAATTTTACTAGTGTATGTGCACTATTACGTACACCCATACGCCAACGTAAAAGTAACTGATTAGCTATAGGCTTACAAAGACGATCAATACTAATGAATACTAATTGTCCTTGATTTAATAGTAATTGCATTTCTTCTACTCCGCTTACTTCCTTAATACCCAATTCTGCTAATACTGCGTTTGTAGTAATTCGTGAGGGATCACTTTTAATGCCGTGTAGTAGTACAGGAAAACCTAGTTTTACTAATAATAAAGCCAGCAAAGGTGTTAGATTTGCTTGGCGACGTGCACCGTTATAACTAGGAATGATAATCGGCATAGGTCGGTTTAGTGGTGCTTGTAATTGTATTACATGTTGTTGCATCGCATAATAAAATCCGCGTATTTCTTCTACGCTTTCACTCTTAATGCGAAATGACATTAAAATACTTCCCAACTCTAAATCTGCTATTTCACCAGCTAAAATCGAACTATAAATCATAACAGCTGTATTATAATCAAGATCACGTACCCGATTGTACTTACAACCAATTTTTTTAATTATTTTTTTTATTTGCATTATAGACTTCCTAAGTTATCAATTGTATGCTGTCCTTAATATGCACCATCACTGATTTATAATAATTATCAATATGTTAATAAATGATTAATATATTCTTTATTACATACATTAACAAATATATATCTTTGCTTAAGACAATATCTATAATTTTGCTTTTGAAACATATGAAAATAACAAGCATATCTAACATAACATGGTATAAATGCTATTTTAAATAGTTTATATTTTTAATATTTATCTAATAATCACAATTTTTATATATCAATTCTTGCTTATTAACATAAAGCAACATACCGATTTAGTGTGTAATTTTATAAATATTAAAGGAAACAATATGTTATTCTTTTATATAAGAATAACTATAATATTTTATCAAGGTATTATATCATGTAATACTTTCATAAAATCTTGAATAAGAAAATTTTTTTAAACTCAAAATTTACACTTTAGAAATTTAATCAATAAATAGAGTAAATTTTATTCGTTTTAAAAACTCAGTCATTAAAGTTATTACTCAAAATAATTTAGGTCCATATCCCCATAATAAAATAGTTAAACCTAGCAATATTTCAAGTATCAAAATTCCAATAGCTAACGTAGAACCAGAAAAACGTAAACTTTCTACACGATCAATGTTTAAAAATATTGGAATGCCAATATATAATAAATACCCAGTATGTACTAGACCTATTGACCCCACTAATAAACATAACCATACTAAAGGATATAAGGCTATTAATCCACTAAGCAATAACGGTGTAGCCACATAGCTTATAAATATATTGCATTGTTGCAATTTAGGAGGATTAGGATAATATTTTAATGCCATGCGGTAAATTAGTTGACCCATTAAAGCGATACCACCTAAAATGATTAGGTAAAAAATTATTCCTAAAATAAGAGCAGTTATCAATGCAATTTTTACATATTGTCCATCTGCTAAACTCCAACCATACTGTGTTGTACCAATAAAAGTACAAATTACCGGTATCGCTGCCATTAATAACATACAATAAGTATAATGATGCATAACACTTTCGTTTATTTGCTTAATTTCCCGTATTTTTTTAGTAGGATGTACGAATAAATTCCATATATAATGCATATAATCACTCCTAAATAAATATGCTATGTAAGCTAGTAAGATAAAAGATGACTAATACAGGTGACTTCTACTAAGATTAGAAGAGATTTATTATTTTTTTTGAGATATTAATTTAAAAAAACCCGCTATGTTGCGACTATCATATGGAGAAAAATGAGTTGCACCTTTATTTAAATGGACTAATAAGCCATTACGGTTATTTGTCACTCTTAATTGGATGCATTACCGAAGGGGAGACTTTCCTACTATTAGGTGGTTTGGCCGTACATGAAGGTCTGCTGCGCTTTAAAGGTGTTGTGTTAGCTGCAATGATTGGTGGGATTATTGGTGATCAACTGCTATTTTGGCTTGGTTATCGTTTCGGTACATGCATTTTACGCCGTTTTAGCAAATATCATCATACTATAACTAAAGTAAACGGGCTTATTCGAAAATGGCCGAGTCTTTTTATTATTGGTGTGCGTTTTATGTATGGATTTCGGATATTGGGACCAATTATTATTGGCACTAGCCGACTTAAACCATTGCGATTTTTTATACTTAATGTAATTGGTGCAGCATTATGGTCATTGATTTTTGTTACACTAGGATATTTTTCTGGAGAACTGATATTACCTTACTTATATAAGTTAGATAAACATTTTAACTACTTTCTTTGGCTAGGTATAGGGATAATAATTTTTTTGATAATACGCTATATTATTCGTTATTGTAATCATCACTATAATCGCTAAATAATTCGTTATGTGTTTCAGCACATTATTTATTATGATGCTTACTTTTTTAACAGCTAATTTAAATAAATTTAAAATTTAATATATTTAGATAGTTATATATAATTACTATTATTATATATAACTATCTTTCCTAAAAAGCAGTTGTTCATATAGAAAGGTAATAAATTATTTAAAATAAATAATATTTATGATGTGTGTTATATAAATGTAATAGCAATAAAAGCAAATCAAATTTTAAACTATTATTTAAATTTCTCATTTACAATTACTGAAATTAAAAAAGAAACTTCCATAAATTGATCTAGAATAAACCGTTAAACTAATTTTCGGTATATTCTTACAAGAATTTTTATTCTCTTTTTTAATGGTGTTCAATATATGAATTGGTTGTTTTAACAAAAATTGAAAACAAAGTTGGTCCTAGTAACATGACTAATCCAAAGAAAGAAATCAGTGCATAGTTGTGAATAAAACGAGATATCAAGAATAATATTAACATAGCTGTACTAAAATAGTAATTAGTAGTGACTTCTTCTAAAGAATCATTAATGCGACGAAGACGGATATTGTATTGTGAAATAATCATAATTATAAAAACTATAATATATGTTAATACTAATGTAATACCTACCTCAAATAGCAAATTATTTTTCCAACCTATAATAAATGCTATAATTACCGATAAACGAATTGACAAATATAAACAAGTTTTTCCTGTAATAATATAAATTAAATTAAACCATTTCACTTTATTTTCCTATTATATTCAATAATGAATGAGATGTTTTATGAAAAAACTTTTACCAGATTTGTCGTATAATTATACATCTATAATTTTATATTACAGATTTTTGACCTTTTATCAAAATATTTATTGATTTAAATGGTTAAATAATTTCCGACCTATATGATTTAATTTGATAATTTCGTACAGTATGAGAAAACGAATAAAATTTTAAATATATTATATATAGTTACTTTATATGTGTAGATATACAACATGTTAAATTAGCTAGAGAATATGCTACTATATCGATCATATTACTTTCTATAAACAGTAGCATATCGTGATTTCTTATATTCCTTTTATATACTATAAAATATATATCAAAAATAAGTAGTGTTTTATTAATATATAACTCAACTGCATTAGTTAATAATCATTTTGAAATCATAATCATCAAAACTTATCTTTAAGATAATCACACAGTGATTTGTAATGAAAATACAACAGTGTTTTAGAAAAAACAATTTAAATATTAATTAATCACAGTATTATATTAATATATTATTGCTGCCAACGTTCTAAAGATTGCTGATCGCTATGATTTACATCAAGCCAACGACCGCCGTCAACGGTTGTTTCATATTTCCAAAATGGCGCATACATTTTAAGATAATCAACAATAAATTGAATAGCTATAAAAGCACTACTTCGATGAGCGCTACTTAAACCAACAAATAAGATATCATCACCAGGAATAAACTTTCCAATTCTATGAATTACTGTAACTTTTTTCAATGTCCATCGCTTGCGTGCATTTGCTACTATTGATTCCAGTTCTTTCTCTGCCATTGATGCATAATGTTCTAGGGTTAAGGTGAAAACACTACTACCTAAATTGTAGCTACGTACTTTACCAATAAAAGTTACTACCGCACCATCGCTATTATTAGATGATAATAGTTTATATTCTTGAGAGATATTAAACGGTTCAGAACTAATCCAAATACGCGTGTCCATATTTAACCCCCAGTTACTGGCGGAAAAAATGCTATTTCATCACCTTCTTGAAGAGGATGGCACATTGGTACAAGTGTCTGATTGACGGATACTAGTACTTCGCTAGCTTCCAAAGCTATAGCCCAATTTTTACTTTTTTGAGATAACGCTTTTCTTAACTCAATAACATTATTATATTCTAGTGCTATGTCTAAAATACTGACACCAGTTAATTCGCGCACACGTGAGAAAAAAAGTACTCTAATCATATTATTGCTCCCTTTACATCTGTTAATTTACTAATATTTTTTACAAATCCAGTTTATCATATTGTCTTTTGGTAAATAAGCTTATGAATGAAATATTCATCGAATAATATTCTGAATTATTATGTAAATAATTGACAAAAATTATACTTTGATATTGTTTTTCGTTTATTTCTGTTAATTTAGAAAAGTTAATTATAGGATAAATAATTTCCACTTTAATTTTATAAAAAGTAAGAATTAGTAAAATAGATAAATTTTTTGTCTATCCAATTTTCTATTTAAGATAATCTAATCATGTTTTAATTTTAAAATATTTACGTTGAATACTATGTTATGTTTATTAACCAATATATATGTTAACAACACCACATATATCTCTATAACTTTTTATTAATTGTAATCTAATCAAATAACATTCATTTTTATATACAAAAAATTATTTTAAAATTTACAATCAAAAATCATCTTTACAACTTTGAAAATTGTTTATTTTAATAATAATTAATTAGATAACATTATTTAATTAGCCAAATAGCCTTAGATGATTTTCATTTAAAGTGATAGATCTTATCCATAACCTGTTGAAAATTATAATTCACTACCGACTATATTAGTAGAATAAATTAATTAGCTAGTACAAATGAATATAATATTATTTGTATTATATAAATTGTAAATCGATAAAATAATAATATTATAGTAAAAATTAGTATTATATCTCAATGTATAACTTCAATGTACAGCATGAAATACAACAGAGCATTAGAATCTAATTTTTAGGAAAATAAAATTTTTACATTTTTTCTGAATTATGTATGTTATTTCACGAAAATAAATACATATATAACGTATATGCTGTAGTTAATCAATTTTAGTAAAAATATTTTTTGTAACGTTTATAAACGAAATTATTAAAATCAGGGCCGTTTTTTTTAAATTTTAAGAAATAAATCGTATGTATAATATATCCATCATAAAGATACATTTCATATATGATAAAATTACAATATGTATGCTAAAGAGAAATGATGATTGAAAGCTTAAAGTATAGGAAACATGCGTTCTGTAGTACTGAGTAGTCACAATTTACTCGAATACATTATGTCTGCAATAGTATGATTATAATGACATCTAATTAGGTAGGCAACTATCACTTATAATTGAAGTTATACTGGCATAATTAGACGTTCAGAAAAAAATATTAACTAAAATGATTTGTAAACTTCATTAACTTTTTAATTATTTAATTAAATATTGATTATATTATTTGAAAATTTTTTTTGATAGAGCTAGTTTATTATAATTTAGATAACTTAATTTTGAAAAATTGAATTATCTTAGTAAGAATCTACTCAAATCAATCAATGTCATAAATAATTTAATAAGAGTAAATACATCATTAATTCTAATATCAGAATATCTTTCAATTAAAGAGTACCAAACGATAAATTCAAATTCAAATTATCAATGTAATTTGAATTTGAATTTATCGGAAAAAATTTTTACTACTGCTATAGTTATAAAATTTTTAAGTATTTTGAATCATAGTGCTACGTAACTTATACAATTGATCACGAATTCGTGCTGCTTCTTCAAATTCTAAATTTTTCGCATGTTTTTGCATTTTTTGTTCTAATTGGCGAATTTTTTTTTGTATTACCTGTGGTGTAAATGTTAGATAATTAATTGCTGTTTCTGGCATATCGAATAAGCACTGTATTCTCTTAGTGCGTGATTTTATTATATTATTACCGCACTTAAGAATATCAGTAATGTTTTTTTTAATACCTTTTGGTATTAGACCATGTTTTTGGTTATATTGTTTCTGTTTTTTTCGACGTCGTTCAGTTTCTGAAATAGCACGAAACATGGATGGTGTAACGCTATCCGCATAAAGAATAGCCTTTCCCTTTACATTACGTGCTGCACGACCAATTGTTTGAATCAAAGAACGCTCAGATCTCAAAAAACCTTCTTTGTCTGCATCTAATATTGCTACTAGTGAAACTTCTGGTATATCTAAACCTTCACGAAGAAGGTTAATTCCTACTAATACATCAAATTTACCTATACGAAAATCTCGAATTATCTCTACACGTTCTACAGTATCAATATCTGAATGTAAATAACGTACTTTTTTACCATTTTCTTCAAGATATTCAGTAAGATTTTCAGCCATACGTTTGGTCATGGTAGTTACTAATATACGTTCATTAAATTGAACTCGTTCACTAATTTCTGAAATTAAATCGTCTACCTGTGTTAAAATTGGACGAATTTCTAAAATAGGATCGAGCAGTCCTGTAGGACGTACAATTTGATTAATTACTTGACCATCAGATTTTTTAAGTTCATAATTGCCCGGTGTAGCAGAAATATAAATAGTTTGTAGCGATAATGCTTCAAATTCTTCAAATCGCAAAGGACGGTTATCTAATGCTGATGGTAAACGAAAACCATGTTCTACTAATGTTTCTTTACGTGCACGATCGCCACGATACATGCCAAAAATTTGTGGAATTGTAACATGTGATTCATCTATTACTAAAAGACCATCAGACGGTAAATAATCTAATAAAGTTGGTGGTGGTTGATTAGCGTGCCGTTTAGAAAAATAACAAGAATAATTTTCAATGCCTGAGCAATAACCAATTTCTTGCATCATTTCTAAATCGAATTGTGTGCGTTGTTTGATACGCTGGGCTTCTAAAAACTTATTACTTTTTCTAAATTCATCGCAACGTATTTGAAGATCTTCTTTGATTTTTTGTATTGCTTGTAACATATATACCCGCGGTGTTACATAATTATTTTTAGGATAAATAGTAAAACGTGCAATCAATGATTTTAACTGACCCGTGAAGGGATCGAATAATGATAAACGTTGTACCTGATCATCAAATAATTCAATACGCAATGCAACTGCATCTAATTCGGCAGGAAAAATATCAATCACTTCCCCACGTACACGAAACATACCTCGTTTGAAAGATTGATCATTGCGCACATATTGCAATTCAGCTAAATGGCCTAAAATGGTACGTTGATCAATAATCATACCATGCGATAGATGTAGGATCATCTTAAAATAAAGTTTTGGATCACCTAGACCATAAATTGCTGAAACAGATGCTATTATAATAACGTCACGACGTTCGAGTATTGCTTTAGTAGCTGACAAACGCATTTGCTCAATATGTTCGTTAACGGCAGTATCTTTTTCAATAAAAGTGTCGGAACTTGGAAGATATGCTTCAGGTTGATAGTAATCATAATAAGAAACAAAAAATTCTACTGCATTTTCTGGAAAAAATTCTTTCATTTCACCATACAACTGTGCTGCTAATGTTTTATTTGGTGCTATCAGTATTGCCGGCCTGTTAAGATCTGCAATAACATTAGCGATGGTAAAAGTCTTGCCGGATCCAGTAACTCCTAATAATGTTAGATGAGATACTCCATGTTTCAATTTTTCTTTCAAAGTGTTAATAGCTTTAGGTTGGTCTCCTGCAGGTTGGAAAGAGGAATTGAGTTTAAAAACTTTACTCATGATTTTACTGTTCCTCCTGAAGAAATTGTCAGGTTACATCTTTGATAATTATTTACTGTACTAATATTTTTATTATGATGGTTTACTGTTAACTAAATTTTCTAATGACAAGATAATCGTTTCATTCTGTAAAATATTTAATACATTAATAATCGCATAATTATAAGTATTTACAATATATAAAATTTTAATAACTTTTTATTTTAAAACAATAAATTTTATATACTTAGAATAAGTATAGCGTGAATAATTGTGATATCAAGTTATAAATTTATTATAAAGAAATGTAATTATACTACATCATAGTAATAAGAAATCGAAATAATAAGCTTCTAAGTGATCAATGTGCTATGGAATAATCTTAGTAAAATAAATTTTGATGATAAAATTCTGTTGATTGATGTGATAGGACTTACATATAAATTTTTTTAAAGAAAACTTAAGTGTATACATTACATATATGCAAGAATTTAGATATCCATTTTAAGATAGTAAATATGATTTATTTGACTTGTATGTTTATAAAACATACAGCGTTATATAATATGATTTCTTGTCTGAAAAGAGATAGTTCATTAACTAATTAGAGATCTAGTGAGTAAAGTGAATCGATATTATTATAGTAATTTAATATATGTCTGCATTTTTAAAATTGAATTTGTTCGGTGAGATAAGCAATGCTACTTAAAAAAGTATATAGATGAATGAATGTGCTTTACAATATGGGCTAAATGAAATTATGAAGCTGCTTATAAATATAATGGTATTTTTGTATAGTTTGAGAAATTAGCATAGTATGATATGATTAATACAGTCTAGTTTTAGCCATTTAACCGCTGTAGTACTAAAAACCGAGACTATCAGAATAATCTGAGCTGCATATTAGCTTTTAATGCATTTCCTTTACATGGATTGATAATTTTAATATATTGATTTCATGAAAGTATAATCATCGCTATAATATTGTAATATTGCTTTGCTGCTAAGGTAATTTTATAAAGTCAAGTTGACATAAACAGTGCTAATATAACGCATATTAATCATCAGTTCAATAGTCTAGTTTATTTAAGTTCTTTAGTATCATAAATAATCTTCTTAATTGGTAGAAAATAAAATAATTAGCTGTGCACATGGTAATTTTATTAGGTTTGTTTACAGTTAGTAATTTGTGATTGTAAAAATAGAGTTTGCAAAGGCAATAAAATACATTATTTACATTAATTCAACTATTTTATCAAGACTAGTAGAAAAATGGAACTTAGTTAGAGATCATGCATAAAAGTGTTATTATTATGATAAGATCAAATAGTTAAATGTCAATTTCATTCAAAACGGAGCATTGTTAATATTTACCAACATATTCATTAGTATATTTCTAGAATATATAAGTAAATTAGCTAATTGTACTAAATTTTTTGCATGGTATTGCATTATTTAAGTCAAACCAATTGTTACTTATACAACAAATATTGATTCCTACTTTAGGTAATTTATACAAGGTATCATATTATGTTTAGCTAAATTTTGCCATATTGAACGAACCTATACAAAAACTGCTTCTATCATCCATTGTGAACCTTTATAGTGCTGCTGCTTCTACTCACATATATTTCTCCATCTGAATATTGGTAAAATAACGAATTTTTTTGGAATATATTTATCTTTTTCAAGACCGACTTTTTTTATTTAAAATAACGTATTCATGTGTAGTTTACAATACAAAAATATTGGCAATATCTTTAAACATTCATTTAATAAAAGATTTATTAATTAACTTTTAGATTTATTCTATGTCCAAAATATGATTGATAGACTTATTCGATGAAAAAAGATTTATTATAACAGTAAATACCATTATAATGGTAACTCAATAATTTTAATAAAGATATTAATGTTTATTAAAATGATCTATAATTTAATCATGAGTAGATCTGACATACTATATACTTTCGCACATACTGCACAATCATTTTATGCTTTAGTAGCATCTAATAGAGATAGACTACGACTAGTACAGGAACGTGAATTTATACATAGTATGTTATGATAATAGGCTGAGCTATATATGGTAATAATTACTCTTGTCTAAATGCAGCACTGCAATTATCATTAACAAAATGTGCATATAATGTTTGAAGGTATTACATCCATGAGCAGTATCTTTAAGCTGTAAGTTTTTTACAATCACACTGAAATGTTTGAAAGCAGTATTTCTTTATAACTGTGATTCAATTGCATTTGAAGTGTCTATAAAAATTATATTATAACATTTGGTTATCAAGATTTTGTAAATGAAATAGAAATATTTGACATTCAGATCTTCAGATATAATAGTTATTCTGTTTCAGCAGTATAAATCAGTAATTTTAAAAATCTATGCATAACCATTGCTGTTATGTACCTGAATATTGTTTTGTCAACACATTACAAACGGTGCATTCAATGACATGTGGAATGAGAACAACTTTTCTTATTTAGGCGAAGAGTACTATTTTAGTAGCAGTATACTCTTTCTTAGAGCCGATTGTATAAAAGGCCAAATTGCTACTGTTCTATGATTTACATGATTTAAAATTAGCGCGAGCACGCTGCTATCATTGTAGTTTTTAATGATTATCAACAAAATAACACTAGCTTTATTTGAAATTATAGTAACACATCAGAGTTTTATCAATAATCCTCTAGTGTGTTTCAGAAATCATAGAAACCTAACCATTATTAATGAAGCATATTATTTAAAATCAGTTTTTCGCATTGAACATCAATTTTACAATGATTTTGATTGATTGCATTGCGTAACCATTCTTCAGTTTAAAACATATGCGAATTAACTTCAATCTATCTTACTGTAAAGAAAAATGACCTTGTATTAAAACATTTTTTATAGAATTTCATTTATGAATTAATCAGTTAGGTAAATTTATTTACCTAACATGATGATCTTAATTTCATTACTGTTCTTGAATGAAATTACAGAATTAACTAAAATTGTATCGAAGATCACTGGTTAATATTAAAAACATGTTCAATGCCAAATTTTAATTATATAAACATATACATTTTACTGCGATTTATGATAATATTAAGTATATAGTTTTTGTTGTAAAAGGTAGATAGAATGATTTTATTTAGCAATGACTTCAATGATGGGGAAAAAATGCCAGAACGGCACGTCTTTAAAGGCATGGGCTACACAGGTCAAAATGTATCACCTCATTTGGCATGGAATCATGTTCCAATAAATACTCAAAGTTTTGTTGTAACTTGTTATGATCCTGATGCACCAACAGGTTGTGGTTGGTGGCACTGGATAGTAGCAAATATTCCCTGTAAAATTAATTTTTTATTACAAAATTGCAGTTCTAACTCATCTCTTCTTCCAAAGGGTGCTATCCAAACACGAACTGATTTTGGACAGTCGAGATACGATGGTGCTGCGCCACCAAAAGGTGAATCACATCGTTATATTTTTACCGTACATGCATTAAATGTAGATAAAATAGCGGTAGACAATAACTCTAGTGGAGCAATGGTTGCTTTCAATGTACACTTCAATAAATTGGAAAGTGCGTCTATTACTGTAATTTATCCTTAAAGATATAAATATTTACTGTAACAAGTTATTTTTTAGTTCATGTATAACAATCCACATTGGTCCTTTTCCTACAAAGTAACGCATTATCGGAGTGAGTAAACCACATTTCTTAATTTTGTATACTTGAACATGGTTCGATTTCTGTCCCGCTAATAAGAGATACTGTCCTGTTTTATCAATGTTAAAACCACGAGGTTGCATTTCTGTTAATTGTAAACCAATTATTACTAACATTGCTCCATCTTTGAGAATGCGAAATGTAGTAATAATATTGTTAGTACGATCACAAGTATAAAGAAATTTTCCGTTTGGAGTAATATGTATATCTGATGCCCAACAAATATGAAAGTTTTTTGGCATCATATCTATTCTCTGTATACATTCAACGTATTTATCTAAATTATTTACACGCCATACAGTTACCGTGCTATCTAATTCATGTATGCAATAAACATAATTACCGTTTGGATGGAAAACTATATGACGTGGACCAGAACCTTTTATTGCACTTAAATATTTTTGTTTTTCCGATAGCAACATACCATTTGAATTTAATTGAAACATGTAAATTCGATCTTCCTTAAGTGCTGGGACAAACAACTTTTGATTAGTAGGATTAATTTGCACTGAATGGCATCCTAGTAAATTTCTAATTACTTGAATGGGTAATTGTGGTAATCCATTATGATCAATAGGATTAACACTAAGACAGCAATCATTATAAGAACTACAAAATAAATATTTTCCTTGACGATCGGTAGAAATATATGTTGGACTTCCTGGCAATGCTGCCTCACTAACTAAGCTCAAAGTTCCATCATCCGCAATACGGTAAGTTAATACGCAAAAATTTGGACGCATACCCATATATAAAAAATCTTTCGTTGGACTTACTACCATTGGTTGTATTTGACCATTAAAATTTAATATTTGTAATAATATTAATGTTCCATCTTTATGTAATGTCCAGGCATATACTTGATTGCTCTCCGGACTAGCAATATATACGACTTGCTTCATGCATTTTCCTTACATTTTATTTTTTTCTTTATAGATAGATACAACATGAACATAACAAGGATATAATGTATTCTAAATAGTAAATTTTATTATTTGTATGTTAATTATTTAATAATATGGAGTATATACATGTCTATAAATAAACTGGTTATTGTGAGGCACGGTGAAAGCTGTTGGAATAAAGAAGGACGCTTTACTGGATGGCATGATGTAGATCTATCTGATAAAGGTTGTATTGAAGCTAAAAATGTTGGTAATTTGCTTAAAAAGGAAGGCATGCATTTTCATTATGCTTATACTTCTGTTCTTAAACGCGCTATTCATACTTTATGGAATATATTATACGAACTAGATCAGACCTGGATACCGGTTGAGAAAACTTGGCGTTTAAATGAACGTCACTATGGCGCGCTACAAGGTTTAAATAAAGCAGACACAATTGCTAAATATGGAGAAAATCAGGTAAAAAGATGGCGCCGTAGCTTTCATTGTGTACCTCCCCATATGGATCGAAATGATGACTGTTTTCCAAAATATGATATTCGTTATCAAAGACTAACCGATACAGAATTACCAACTTCAGAAAGTCTAGCTATGACTGTTGATCGAATCATTCCATTATGGAATGGTAGCATTTTACCACGTATTAAACAAGGTGAACAGGTAATCATTGTTGCACATGGTAATTCATTGCGCGCATTGATAAAATATATCAGTAATATCAGCGAAACGGATATCGTACAATTGGATATTCCAACCGGCATGCCATGGATTTATGAATTTGATGAAAATTTTAAACCAATTACACATTACTATTTACAGGATAATAAATAAATATTATTAATAATAATAGTATTGATATATTAATATTACGGAATTAAATTAAAATACAATAACTTATATTTATTATGATTTAATCATTTTTATAAAACGACAGAATTCTCGTCTATATTTTTAGTTACCCTTTTTGTGCAAGCATATTACATTAATACGTATAAAATATTAATTTTTTCTTAATAATGTAAATTTATTATTGCGAGGTCTTTAAAAGAACATCAACATTAATTCATAACTAATGATAAATAAATTTTGAATTTTATTAAATTATAGTGTTATTACCTCATTGTTAATGATTGTGTGAAAGAGAGCATGCGATTTAGGGGTAGTAATGCTGCCTTGCATAATGCTGCATCAACATGAACTTCATGTGCATTGCCACCATGTTCCAATCCATTTGCCATATCTTTTAAATTATTCATAGCCATCCAGGGGCAGTGCGCACAACTGCGGCAAGTAGCTCCTTCTCCCATGGTAGGTGCTGCTAGCAATTTTTTATCTGGTACTACCTTCTGCATTTTGTAAAAAATACCTTGATCAGTGGCTATAATAAGTTGTGGATGGGACAAAGATTTTGCTGCTTGAATTAGTTGGCTAGTAGATCCTACTATGTTTGCAAGATCAATAATACCTTGTGGTGATTCTGGGTGCGCTAAAACGGCTGCTTTTGGATACAGTTTTTTCATGCGTTTCAATGCTTGGATTTTAAATTCTTCATGTACAATGCATGCTCCCTGCCAAGACAATATGTCTGCTCCTGTTTTTTTTTGAATATAATTGCCAAGATGACGATCTGGTGCCCATATAATCTTTTTTCCAATACTATCAAGATACTCGATTAATTTAACAGCAATGCTAGATGTAACTATCCAATCAGCACGTCCCTTGACAGCTACTGAAGTATTAGCATAAACCACTACAGTGCGATCGGCATGCATATCACAAAATCGACTAAATTCATTGATTGGACAACCTAAATCAAGGGAACATTCAGCATTTAAAGTTGACATTAGAACGGTTTTTTCGGGACTAAGTATTTTTGCTGTTTCGCCCATGAAACGTACGCCTGCTACCAATAGGTTAGGAGCCGAATGCATACTACCGAAACGTGCCATTTCCAAAGAATCTGCAACACATCCACCAGTTTCTTCAGCTAATGATTGAATATCGGGATCAGTGTAGTAGTGAGCTATAATTACGGCATTTTTCTTTTTTAATAGTACTTTAATTTTATTGCGCCAGTAAGCTTTCTCTTCTGTGCTAATAGATATTGGTTTTGGTGGAAAGTGACGATTTATACTTTTAAAATCGAAAGTCAAGTTCATGAGACAGCTCTCGTTGTATTATTGCAAATATTATTCAATTAAAAAATAAAGTAGTACAAAAACAATCATATTACCTTAAAGCTAAAATAAAATATCTAAATCATCTAAACATATTTTTTTATTTTAAACATTATATTCAATGTTTCGTCAAACCTTATTGATTTTTAATTTAATTATTAAAACTATTCTGGTAAATTGTATACATTAACATTAATTAAATTTAAAAATTAAAGTTAAATCATTACACTAAAATTCTTTAAAGAATAAATAATGATATTTTTATCAGAAAGATAAATTCTATTATGCAAAGCATAATAGAATTTGTTAACATTTTAAATATTAGTAATTAATACATTAAATGAAATTAATTTTACCAATTCTTATCTGAATAATATTTCAAATTTTTTCTAAAAAAATAAAAAAATTTTTTTAATATAAACAGTAATATTTTTTTTGTTAGTAAAAAGAGCTGTAAGTAAAATTTACGCAAATTTCTTTTTAAAGAGAGAACTCAACTAGATTGCTGTTTATTTACAATAAATAATAAAGTAAATTTATAAACTCACTGAATGTTATTCAGAAACTTAGGTTAAATAAAGGGAAGGATTACAAGTTAGATAATAATAATTAGTAATACTATTTATATACAATAGTAACGTTTCTATAACTACCTATACATTTTTAATAATGCAATAGTGGGTCGTGCAGGATTCGAACCTGCGACCAATTGATTAAAAGTCAACTGCTCTACCAACTGAGCTAACGACCCTTTTTAAGAAACTATACTAGTTTAGTTGAATTATTCACCAACTACAATATAAACTATAGGATACGAATTTGATCACTTTCATGCAACCTTTATTTTTATATTTTTTTAAGTTTAGGTAAAATTGAATTACGTAAATCAATTCATATGATCGTTCTATCCCTCTTTTTCGTATATTATGCATAATCTATCAAGAGATTTATAGGATAACTTAGCGAATTCGCTCTTAGGAAATCTTTTAATGACTTCCTGACATGCTGCCTTAGCTTTTTGAGTATCTTGCTTATGTTGCTTTATTAAAGCAATATTAAATACACATTCACAAACCTTAGAAGATTTAGGATATTTTTTTATTACTATAGTAGAAAAATAATAATCGGAATCTTCGTTATGACCTTTATTGAACAACAATTGACCGAGCTAATAATTTGAATCTGCCTGATAAGCAGAATGCGGATAATTTTTAATCCATTTCTTTAAATAATCAATTGTATCCTCATATTATTTTTTATTCACAATCCGATTAATAGCTGTATCATAACGACTGCTTGCACTATTAATTTTTAATAATGAATCCATAGTACGATTATTACTACAAACTAAGTCTTTAGTCTTTTCTATTATCAGGTTTCTATTATCTTGACCAGGTCTTTGATCCATTTTACTAGTAAGATTATTTAAAGTATTTATTTGTTGGCAGATTCTTTTTTGCTGAATAATGATTTGATTTAGTTCATAACGATTTTGTTGGATTTCTTCACGTAATATCTCGATATCACTTCCATTTTTAATACTTTTTTGATGTAATTTCTGTAACAACGAAGTTGCTGAATCAAAAACATGTTCAAGAATATTAAGACGTTGCTTAATTGAGTCTCTATCAATATTACTCTCTATTGCTTGAGCTCTAGTATTGCCAAAAATTAATATAACAATCATCAAAAATAATCTTAAAAAATTCAGTCTAACATCATGATTAAACATATAATACTCGTTATTAAATGATTACAGAACGTCGATTTTTAGTATTTATTTGATCATGCAGGCATATTACAGCAGATCTTTATTTCCCATATGATACTACAGATATTTAATCGCTAATTAACCTTAACTCTATCTATATATCTGAACTATATTAATACGTTAACTCTATTAGCATGCAACTTAAAGTAAGCATATTTAAATACCGCATTCATATGTATGAGAATAATATCTTTATAAAATGAATTGTTACGCACTAAAAGTACATGTCTATAGAATTTTAGGGTAATTAGATTGTAGATCATATTTGTTCAGACCGAAATAAATAATATTTTTTTGCATTTTATTAAAAAGTATTTTTTACTGAAGAACAGCATTATTATTCTGAGAAAAAGCACAATTGTAAATACCTGCATGGAGATGCATTTTAATTTAATCAATTCTACTACTCTTAATTTGAACTATAAACCCTCAGTTAATAAACTGTATGGCTACTATTATAGTCCTTAATATTTGTTTATTTATATATTTTACCCTATTCATTGTGAATATAGCGACTAAACAAGAAATTTAACATCTTGTATATTGTAAGCAATAAATACTTGAAACTCCCCCATTCGTTGAAAAAATTTAAAATAGACATTATTTTTCGTATCGCTATAAATTACCATTAATATTAGCAGAAAGACTTGGAGTCTTATTTTAAAGAGTGTCATTTACTCTTTGAATTAATACTGTTTGTAGATTTTTTTTAAAAAAATCTTAAATCTTTTTTTATGTCAATTATCATCATGATTTTCGATATCAACAAAAATTAGTATCTTGATTTTCTTATTTAACTAAATACATTAAAATACAACCACAATAATTAATGATATAACTTTGAAGTGCATAAGATCGATCAAAAATATATACCAAAAATTACTATTATGCACTAAGAGGATTAGTACTATTTATTGTATAACCTTTAATAAGTTGATGCATCTGATCTGAAATTAAAGATATGGTATATATATTTAAACTACTAGTGTTCGATAGTACTAATCATAATTTACGACTCTGTAGTTAAAATACTGCTTTACTATGTATGTATAACAAAGGAGATTAAAAACCTGAGGTATTGAATTGTCAATTAATGTTTCTATTACTTACTAATATTAATGCAAATTTTTTCATTTAAAGGTAAGTATGGTAATCTTTTTAATATCCGTAGATCAATCTGAGACAATATGGTGGGTTTTATAGAATAATGAATTATGTAGATTTTCACTATCATAATCGATAACGCAATTCATACGGTAACGTTTTGAGTATTATTTGTTTTACTATATCAACCATAGGTATGCACGCATGATGCTAGTTCAATATCTATTCATTTTTCAAATACTTCATTGTTAATAGTATTATGCAGATACTAAAATCATTTCTCGGTGATTTTAATAGATATTTAGTATCAATATATTGCTTCTATTAATACCAATATTTATTAATTTATAATAAACTTTACACAATGACTTGAATCAGGACTATTTATAAAAACTTAATTCATTCTAAACAGTAGGTGTGATCATGTGCTTTTTTATTCGGTTTTTTGGTACATTACTAATATTGATTGTACAAAATTTGTTAAATCATATAATTTATTTGAAATAATATTTGAGATATTTTGTATATTGCTTCATTGGATTATCGACTGAAATGATACTACAGCAATTAAAAGATTTGCATGTGTACTTTTCATAATTACGTACAAGCCATAATAAAACAATAACTCAAAATCACATAGGAGCATCTACTTGATTCATTCTTTGGTTTGTATTCCACACTATAATGATAGAAAATTTTAATAAGTAATTATACAATCTAATAATCATAATCTAGTTGAATTTATTTTACTTTACCTAGAAAGCATTAGTGCATTACCAAAAAAATTTTCACTTTTTATAAAGCTAGTTTTGGAATTTTAATTTCTTAGCCATTGCAATAACAAAGTGTATTCATTATATTGAATGCTGCATTTCTTTTTCTAGTTTTATTTTCATAAAATAGAAAATATTCAGATAACTTGCTATGTAAATTACAGTTCTTACTTCGATAAACATCCGTATTATAGAGTTGTTATTGAATTGTGATAGCAATTTTTCTAAGCTAAGAACTCATTGAGATTGCATTAAGTATATAAGATTGATATTTATAATTTTTATTATAATATACCACTACCACTTAGTTACATGACATATTAATTTTTTTATCTTTAAAAAGGAGTTAAGTAAATTTTTACAGGTATGTTGACTCAAGATCATCCATAATTTGTTTAATATTTTACATTTTTTGTCTTCATTAATGTTTTTTATAAACTATAAACTTCAACTTTATTTTTTTGTTAATTGTGATCTCTAAAATTTACTGAATGTTTAGTTAGTCTTTTATTACTACTACATATAAGTAATTTTTTGTTGAAAATTTTTAAAAATTAATTTTTAAAAATTGTGATTTTTTTATGTTTTCTGTTTTTTTCTTTTAATTACATAATACTTAATATTATCTTACAATGAAACTTTCAATAGTTACCTTTTTAATGACCTACTACTCTATCAAAAATTATGATTACCCATTATTGTTTTAACTTATTAATTTTTATATTGAATTTATCATGATTTTTCTCAGAAATATGCATTCAGAAAACGATTAAAATAATATCAGTTTTTGAATTTTTTATAAGTTAGCTCCGTTATTAATCGATAGTTAATTACATGAATTTTATATAGTATATGAACTACTAGAATCATTTCATCGATCATATGGCATGATTTTTGTAACGGCAATCCAGCAGATAGGCATTTTAAATTATATCGCTAGTGTTTTATACGATATCTATTAATGACCAACCTCTACCATTCTATAGATATTATTTTAATAATTATAGCTAGATGACGATTTTTAAAATCGGTATTTGATTTATGAGATTTTGGTAAATTCACTTTATACTGTGTGTAATATTTAGAATAATAGTTATAAATATCAATACAAGTATGCACAACTGCATCGAGTAATAGCATTATATTAATTTTTCATGCAATATAATGATGCTACGTCTAAATATTCTCACTATTTTAAACCATCTTAATTTACTGCCATGTGATCTGCTTAATTTATAAGATTTAATGATAATATGAAAACAATTATACATTCTTCTACAAAATTGTAATAGCTTTATTGTGAGTTATCCACACGTTGTCTTAGAAAAGGATAACAGCTATAATGTCAACAATAACTTTGAATAAATTAATAGCAATAAAAATGTTTGTCGTCGAAATTAGGAACTGTTATTGACACTATAATATGTTTTACATCTAGCATAGAAAAAACTATGTGCAATAAATACGACACATCCTATGTTTTGCTAACAAACTAATATACCTTCTAATTTAAATAATGGCACTAAGAAAAGAAATGTAGTTTTCTAAAAATTTTAGTTGACAATTAACAATTATACGTATAACTCATCTCGTTAATTTTAGTTTTACTGACCTATTTCGATTAACATATTTAAGATGAATAAATTCTATAAAAACTAAGTATAATATTTTTTAGCACCACTGAGTTTATTTTAGCACTTGGCCTTTTTAATATGATGTAGATAAATTAATTAGAGTAAATTTTACTTTTTTTCTAATTTTATTAATAGGTCAATGTGCATAAAACTAAAAATATTGACATAAGTAACTATTGAAACTTTATCACAAAATCAACTGACAATAATAAAATCAAAAGTCAAAATTGAGTTGTAGATGTATTATTCATGCTAACAATTACAATTTTTATTTCACTATCTGAAAGATTAAAAATTACTTTTGTTAATTATATTTCATCGAACAATGTTATCAACATCAGATGATAGATAAACTGGCTTTTGTCAGACTAGATATCCAAAATAGTCTATTCTCGTTAAGTTGATCTAAATAAATCAAAATATTAGATCATATTCAAAAAAAGATTTTCATTCAAGGTTTATCATTTCTGATGTTAGTACTTGGCAAAAGTAGTAATCATGCAAATCAAAAAATATAGGTATAGATAATAAAAGCATATTAAGTTCTAATAATGCAGTTATTGATTAAGTTGAATAAATTCTGGATACATCCTATTTTATATGATTAAAAGGTTAAACCTATTTAACATTAAAATAGTTAAAATTTAGATGATTCATGGAATAACATTATTTCTTTGACTGCTGTTCCAATATCACATAAATTATGAACAGTTTTTACACCAGCTTCTTCAAGAGCAGAAAATTTTTCCTCGGCAGTGCCTTGTATCCCTGAAATAATAGCACCTGCATGACCCATACGTTTTCCTTTCGGTGCAGTTACACCAGCAATATAGCTAACAACAGGTTTAGTGATGTGTTTTTTGATAAATTCAGCTGCTTCCTGTTCTGAACTACCACCAATTTCACCAATCATTACAATTACTTTAGTTTGTGTGTCATTTTGAAACATCTTTAAAATATCAATAAAATTAGAACCTAAAATTGGGTCACCTCCAATACCTACACATGTTGACTGACCATAACCCATATCTGTGATTTGTTTAACTGCTTCATAGGTTAAAGTACCTGAACGCGATACAATACCAATACTACCAACTTGATGAATATGGCCTGGCATAATACCAATTTTACATTGTCCTGGTGTTATTACACCAGGACAATTTGGACCAATCATTCTTACACCTGTTTCATCTAATTTTATCTTCGTAATTAGCATATCAAGTATTGGTATACCTTCTGTAATAGTAATAATTAACTTCATTCTTGCATCAATTGCTTCTAGAATGCTATCTTTGCAGAAGGGTGCAGGAACATATATCACTGTAGCGGTTGCGCCAGTCACTTCTATAGCTTCGCGAACAGTATTAAATATAGGTAGACCTAGGTGACTAGTACCACCTTTACCAGGCGTTACACCACCAACTAACTTTGTACCGTAAGCTAACGCTTGTTTAGAATGAAAAGTGCCTTGGTTACCACTAAAACCTTGGCAAATTACTTTGGTATTTTTATCAATTAAAATAGACATTATTTGCCTGCCTGAGCCGCTATGACGACACTTTGCACAGCATGTCTTAGATTAGTACAAGCAATGATATTTAGACCGCTATTTTCCAATTTTTTAGTCCCTATTTCAGCCTTATTACCTTCTAAACGTACTACTATCGGTACATTAATGCTGATTTCATTTACTGCAACAATGATACCTTCTGCAATTAGATCACAACGCACAATACCACCGAAAATATTAATAAATACTGCTTTTACAGTATGATCAGACATGATGATCTTAAAAGCTTCAGTAACGCGCTCTTTAGTTGTACTACCGCCAACATCGAGAAAATTGGCTGGTTGACCACCATAATATTTTATCATATCCATCGTACCCATTGCTAAACCAGCACCATTAACCATACAACCGATATTGCCTTTTAGTGCGACATAATGAAGATCTAACAGCATTGCGTGAGCTTCACGTGGATCTTGTTGACTGACATCAAACATTGTATGTAATTTAGGCTGACGAAATAACGCATTTTCATCCACACTTAATTTACCATCAAGACATATTAAATCACCTTTTTTCGTAGAGACCAAAGGGTTTATTTCTGCCATCATAAGATCACATTCTAAAAACATAATGGCTAATTTATTAAATATATTAGAGAATTTGATTATTTGTTGATGTGTAGTTAAACCCAATTTCAAGGCCATTGCTCTTCCCTGATATAATTGCACACCTGTTAATGGATCGAGCACTGTTTTATGAATTAAATGCGGAGTTTCTTCCGCTACTTTTTCAATTTCAACTCCGCCTTTAACTGAAGCCATCAAAATTACACGACGTGTGCTACAATCGATAACTGCACCAAGGTACAATTCCTGCTCAATATCTGTTACTGATTCAACTAATATCTTATTTACTAACTGACCAACAGTATTAGTTTGATAAGTGATCAGACGTTTACCTAACCAATTTTCACAAAATTTATAAAGTTCTTGTTGATTCTTAACAATTTTCACACCACCTGCTTTGCCACGACCACCTGCATGTACTTGACATTTTGCTACCCAAGGTGCTAAACCAATTTTTGAAGCTGCGTTTTCAGCTTCATGTATTGCAGTGCATATATAACTAACTGGTACTGGGATATCATACTGCTGAAACAATTGTTTCGCTTGGTATTCATGTAAATTCATGATGCTATCCATTCATATTTGAAAAATTAATAAAGATACAATACAACATAAAGATAGAACAATTGATGAAAATCAGATATCTAAAAGTAGACGTACTGGATCTTCTAACATTTCTTTCACAGTAACTAAGTAACCTACTGCTTCACGTCCATCTATTAGACGATGATCATAAGACAGAGCTAAATACATCATCGGTAATACAACTACCTCACCATTACGCGCTATAGGACGATCTTTAATAGCATGCATGCCCAAAATTGCGCTTTGCGGTGGATTAATAATAGGTGTTGACATCAACGAACCAAATACACCGCCGTTAGTTATAGTAAAGTTACCACCCGTTAACTCCTCTACAGTTAGCTTACCATTACGGCCTTTTATTGCTAACTCTTTAATTTTTTTTTCAACTTCAGCCATACTAAGTGCATCGATATTTTTTAACAAAGGTGTTACTAAACCACGCGGTGTAGAAACTGCTATATTTATATCGAAATAGTCATGATATACTATATCGTCACCATCAATCGATGCGTTTACTTCAGGAAAACGTCTTAACGCTTCTAATACTGCTTTAATATAAAATGACATAAACCCTAAACGTACTGCATAACGTTTTTCAAAGTTCTCACCGTACTGTTTACGTAAATCAATAATCGGTTGCATGTTAACTTCATTAAAAGTAGTCAACATTACAGTATTGTTTTTTGCTTCTAATAAACGTTCTGCTACGCGTTTGCGTAAACGCGTCATTGGCACACGTTTTTCTCTATCATAATTAGTTGATTGTTTGTCAGGAATGATAGGAATTGATATATTTTTATTAAGATTTTTTGATGAATCTATCAATCTTTTTTCTACATCTTCACGTGTAATCCGACCATCTAAGCCAGTACCTTCAATACAACTAACTTCAAGTTCATTTTCAGCAATGAAACGACGTACACCGGGACTTAACGTATCATTCATCTTCTGTTTGAGAAGATTATTATTAGAGCTCTCTTGAAAAATAGAATCTTTAAAAATTAATTCATTATCTGGAATTTTTTTTTCATTGCATTGTTTATGACTATCTATTTCTTTTAGCTGTCCTAGAATTTGACGAGAAGTGACGATAGTACCTTCTGTTTGTAGAATTACTTCTAATATTCCGTTAGCAGAAGCAGGCACTTCTAGTATTACCTTATCGGTTTCAATTTCAACGATGACTTCATCGCGTTCTATCAAATCGCCAGGTTGTTTGTGCCATTTTGCAACCGTTGCATCCGTTACAGATTCAGGTAAATCGGGAACAAGAATTTCTACGATATTCATTGGTTTTCCTTTTTATTAATCAAGCTTCAGCGCACTATTAACCAAGTCTTGCTGCTGTTTTTGATGTACGGACATGTACCCAACCGCTGGTGAAGCAGAAGCCTGACGACCTGCGTAACGCAGTGATGCACCAACTGGCAGCACCTCACGGAAATGATGCTGACTACAGTACCATGCCCCTTGATTCAGTGGTTCTTCTTGACACCAAAAGAAATCCTGAACATGACAATAGTTTTTTAAAATTTCTTTTATTGCCTTATGCGGAAATGGATAAAGTTGTTCAATACGTACAATAGCAATATTGATTTGCTTATTTTTACGACGTTCTTTTAATAGATCATAGTAAACTTTACCAGAGCATAAAACTACACGTTTGACTTCTTTTGGATTTAAACTATCCACCTCACCAATAGCCGGTTGAAACGTACTACTTGCTAACTCTTCTAAAGAAGAAACTGCTAATGGATGGCGCAACAACGATTTTGGCGACATAACAATTAATGGGCGACGCATTCTACGCAGTACTTGTCGACGTAAAATATGATATATTTGTGCTGGAGTAGATGGTATACAGACCTGTATATTCTGTTGTGCGCACAGTTGCAAATAACGTTCTAAACGAGCCGAAGAATGTTCTGGTCCCTGTCCTTCATAACCATGTGGCAATAACATCACTAGTCCACACATGCGTCCCCATTTCTGTTCACCAGAACTAATAAATTGATCAATTACTACCTGTGCTCCATTAGCAAAGTCACCAAATTGCGCCTCCCAAATAGTCAGTACTCGTGGTTCTGTCGTTGCATAACCATATTCAAATGCTAGCACTGCTTCTTCCGATAACATGGAATCCCATACTTTAAATTGACCCTGTGCACTATGAACATGATGTAATGGTGTATAGGTTTTACCATTTTTCTGATCATGGATTACTGCGTGACGATGGAAAAATGTGCCACGACTAGAGTCTTCACCAGATAAACGAATACTAATACCTTGATCTACTAAGCTAGCATAAGCTAGGTTTTCTGCGCCTCCCCAGTCAAATAATTTTTCACCTTTTGCCATTTCTTGACGATCTTTATAAATTTTAGCAACACGTAATTGCATTTCAACCGACTCTGGTACATAACTTATTCGCAATGCTAGTTCTTGTAAGTGCTGTAGTTGAAGCTTTGCCTCATAGTGCTCATTCCAATCGTGATTCAGATACGGCGACCAAGTACGAGATTGAAGTTTCGTTGAACGCCACTCAGGTACTACGCATTCACCTCTATCTAATCCGGTACGATAAAGGTTAACCATTTCAATAGTATCATGAAGTGTTACAATACCTTCTTTTACTAATTGATCGGCATAGATTATTCGAGGTGTTGGATGTTTTCTAATTTTTTCATACATCATCGGTTGTGTAGCAGTTGGCTCATCAGCTTCGTTATGACCGTGACGACGGTAACATACTAGATCAATAAAAATATCGCGTTTAAAAGTATTACGGTATTCCAATGCTAGACGAGTAATAAAAACAACTGATTCCGGATGATCAGCATTAACATGAAAAATAGGTGCTAAGACCATTTTGCCAATATCGGTACAGTAGAGTGTTGAACGAATATCTTTTAAATTAGAAGTAGTAAAGCCGATCTGGTTATTAATAACGATACGTATAGTACCACCAACTTCGTAACCGCGAGCTTGTGACATATTTAGTGTTTCTTGGACTACACCTTGACCAATTACCGCAGCATCTCCATGAATAGTAATAGGAAGCACTTCATTAGTGGTGTTATCTCCTATTAAACGATCCAAACGGGCTCGTACTGATCCCATTACCACCGGGCTAACAATTTCAAGATGAGAAGGATTGAAAGCTAGTACCATATGTACTAAACCATAACAAGTTTCAATATCTGAAGAGAAACCCATGTGATATTTTACGTCACCTGTACCCATGCACTCTTTATTGTTACCAGAAAATTCATCAAATAAATCTTGAGGTTTTTTACCTAATACATTTACTAATACGTTCAGGCGACCTCGATGTGCCATACCTAGTACTACTTCACGTGTACCATTTTGACCAGCGTAATGAATTATTGCACGTAACATAGGGATTAATGCATCCCCACCTTCTAAAGAAAAACGTTTTGCACCAGGGAATTTTGCGGCAAGATATTTTTCTAAACCTTCTGCAGCAGTCAGTTCTTTTAAAAAAGTTTTTTTTTGCTCGTTACTGAAACTAATATGATTCATTTCTGATTCAATTCGACGCTGGATCCAATGTTTTTCTTCAATATTATTAATGTGCATGTACTCTACACCGATGTAACCACAATAAACTTTTTTCAGTAATGCATAAAGATCATCCAGCTTCATAGTTTCTTTAGGAATGGCAAAAGAACCAACGCTAAAGCTTGTTTGAAAATCATTTTGATCTAAATCGTAATAAGCCGGATTAAGAGCTAATATGGTCTCTTGCTTCGAAAGACACAATGGATCAAGCTTAGCATTTTCATGACCACGTAGACGAAATGCATTAATTAGTTGTAATACTTTAACTTGTTTGAAATTAATTATTGGGTTAATAATTCTAGAAGAGCAGTATGTTGTGTTTTTAGCCAATCGACGAAAGTACTCACGCATGGTAGAATGAAACACTTCAGGTTTTACACTAGCAGCAGCAAGTTGTTGGAATATCACACGCCATACTGTATCAACAGATTCAGGATCGGTGAGAAATTCTTCATAGAGTTGCTCTATGTAAGATTGATTCGCGCCAGCTAGCCAGGAGGAGTCCAGCCAGAATTTCATCGCGCTGTTCTGCATTTTGATCCCTTAAGCATCATTTATGTTTTGAGGTTTTATTTTTTGCTAAAGTCGCGACTTGTTATGATAAGCATCAGCGATATTAACATTATTGCAATACGAGGTCGAACTACTTCTATCTATACATTACATTTTATAATTATTAAGGATGGTTTATACCGAATTTACAAGTTTTTTAAAAAAATAGGAATATCATTTTGATGAAACAATTTTTTTCTAATTAACATACTTCCTGTCGTACAAGGAGCGATTTAATTTTTCCAATAGCTTGTGCTGGATTAAGTCCTTTAGGACATACATTTACGCAATTCATAATACTATGGCAACGAAATACACTGAAAGCATCTTTGAGATTAGCCAAACGTGTTTGAGTTTCTGTATCGCGGCTATCGATTAGAAATCGATATGCAGTTAACAAGCCAGCTGGACCAATGAATTTATCTGGATTCCACCAAAAAGACGGGCAGGCAGTAGAACAACATGCACACAGAACACATTCGTAAAGGCCATCTAACTGTTTACGTTCATCAAGATTCTGTATATATTCTCTTACAGGTACATTTTCAGAATTATTCAATAGGAAAGGTTTAATCTTTTGATATTGAATATAAAATTTTTCCATATCAACTACAAGATCTCGAATAACTGGCAGTCCTGGTAAGGGACGTACCACAATTTTACGCTGACTATTTTTTATTGAACAAATTGGAGTAATACATGCTAAACCGTTTTTTCCATTTATATTTAGACCATCCGAACCACATACACCTTCTCGACAAGAACGACGAAAAGTTAATGTTGGATCCTTTTCTTTTAAACGAATCAATACTTCTAATAACATCATTTTACCATCATCGTCTACTTTTAAAATGAAATCCTGCATATATGGTTTGTCATCAAAACTCGGGTTATAACGATAAATAGATAATTGCAGTTCCATGATGACCTGCCTAATTGATTAATAAGTACGAATTTTTGGCGGAAAAGCCGCACGTAATTTTGGACTCATGTTTACTTTACGATTTATTACAATTTCAGTTTGTGGTATATAGAGACTATGACATAGCCAATTTTCATCATCGCGTTCAGGATAGTCAAAACGGCTATGTGCACCTCGACTTTCAGTACGAAAGTTAGCCGAAACAGCTGTGGCATATGCGGTTTCCATCAAATTATCTAATTCAAAACATTCAATGCGTTGAGTGTTAAAATCGCGCGAACGGTCGTCGAGCCGCGCCAATTTTAATCGTTTACGAATAGATTGTAATTCTTCTAAACCCTGTTTCATTGATTTGCCTTCACGAAA
The DNA here is from genome assembly GCF_000971765.1 of Candidatus Pantoea carbekii. Taxonomy (GTDB): domain Bacteria; phylum Pseudomonadota; class Gammaproteobacteria; order Enterobacterales; family Enterobacteriaceae; genus Pantoea_A; species Pantoea_A carbekii. Next base: position 546,552 of record NZ_CP010907.1, read on the forward strand.
AACTGAAAAATTGTTTTGCATACATTTCTGAAGTGCCTTATAAACATTTATTGGATCTTCACCCGTAGTATTATTTTGCCAATGGTTAAAACGTTTTATAGCCGCATCAATTTCATCCAATGTTGCATTACGCAATGGTCCTTGTTCTTGAATACATTCCATTAAATGAATACCAGCTGCACGACCAAATACTACTAAATCTAACAGTGAATTACCACCAAGACGATTAGCGCCGTGTACTGATACACATGCCACTTCCCCTACTGCAAATAAGCCAGGTATTATTTCGTCCTCACCTTTTTGGTTCAGGCGTAATGCTTGACCAGTAATTTTAGTTGGAATACCTCCCATCATGTAATGACAAGTTGGAATAACAGGGATTGCTTCTTTAAGGGGATCGACATGGGCAAATGTACGAGATAGTTCTAAAATTCCTGGCAAACGAGATTCCAATATTTGAGAGCCAAGATGATCAAGTTTTAATTTAATATGTGGTCCCCATGGAGCATTATCAAAACCACGACCTTCTCGAATTTCGATCATCATTGAACGTGCTACCACATCACGACTCGCTAAATCTTTAGCATTAGGGGCATAACGTTCCATTAAACGTTCACCATATTTGTTTAATAGATAACCTCCTTCACCACGACAAGCTTCCGTTATAAGTATACCAATGCCTGCAATACCAGTTGGATGAAACTGCCACATTTCCATATCTTGTAAAGGTACACCTGCACGTAATGCCATACCTATACCATCACCAGTATTGATATGTGCATTGGTAGTAGATTGGTAAATACGACCAGCACCACCTGTTGCCAAAATCGTAGCCTTTGCTTTAAAATAGACTATCTCACTTGTTTCAATACAAATAGCAATGCAACCTACAATGGCGTGATCAACATTTTTTACTAGATCTAAAGCGTACCATTCTGAAAAAATAGTAGTTTTATTTTTTAAGTTTTGCTGATAGAGTGTATGCAATAAGGCATGTCCAGTACGATCTGCAACTGCTGCAGTTCGTGCTGCTTGCTCACCGCCAAAATTTTTAGATTGTCCACCAAAAGAACGCTGATACACTCGTCCATCTTGAAGACGAGAAAACGGCATGCCCATATGTTCTAATTCTAACACTGCTTCAGGACCAGTTTTACACATATATTCAATTGCATGCTGATCACCAATGTAATCAGAACCTTTAACTGTATCGTACATATGCCATTCCCAGTTATCATCATGGGTATTACCTAATGCAACTGTAATACCTCCCTGTGCCGATACAGTATGGGAACGAGTTGGAAACACTTTAGATAACAACGCACAATTATGACCTAATTGAGAAATCTGCAAAGCGGCACGCATACCTGCACCACCTGCTCCAATGACTATAGCATCAAATTCTCTGATTGAGAATCTCATTATATACCCCACACAACAATAACTCCATAAATTACATAGAATAATAAAATTATCATAATTATAAATTGTAATACTAAACGTATTGCAATTGGTTTTACATAATCAGTTAAAACTTGCCACATTCCAATCCAACCATGTAATAAAATTGCACATAATGTTAATAGAGTGAATATTTTAGTAAAATAATAAGCAAAAAATTTACACCAAATATTATATGTTAAAGGATACTTAATGATCAAAAATACCGTAATATATAAAATGTAAAAACTAATGAGAACCGCAGAAATGCGTAATAATAACCAATCATAGATGCCATTTCGCCCTAACGCAGAAGAAGCTTTACTTACCATATAATGACTCCAAAAAAAATTGAGAGCAGCACAGTCAAAGCAAAAACTACTTTTGCAGCACGCACTCCCACTATTAATGTTTCTGGCAAATAGCCAACATCCATCATTATATAACGAAAACCACTAATTACATGATATGCTAATATAGTTAGAATAGACCAAAGAATGAATTTCATGAAAAATCTATCTATAATACATGCGACTTGTCCAAAGCCTTTAGGAGAAGAAAGAGAAAGGTCCAATAACCAAAGCAGTACTCCTAAAGCAAAAAAAATACTTACGCCAGAAACACGATGTAAAATAGAAGATATGGCAGTAAGAGGGAAACGGATAGTTGTTAGATTCAAATTAACAGGTCTTTTTTTTTTCACAGTTTTACCTACACAAATCTTTTGATTTTGAAATCTTCCATTTTAGAATTACAATTAGTCTACAGTTTATTGGAGTCCACTGTAACTATTGCTGAAACAAAATGGCGGCATATATGCATACTACCTAATCATATCAATAAATTCAAAAATATTAGGCGACTTCTTGTTCTAGGATATTTGCACATTGAAAATGCAGTATAGAATTATCAATTCATGATTACAATTGCTTACTTATAATAATCAATTAATTACATTAAACTTAATAGTAATTCTTAATTATTTATTTTAGGACTAAATTATTTTAATTATTTAAATAAAAAGTAATTAATTTTAATAATTAAATAAATTTATTTAATAAAAATTGTAAAAATATGCTGTTCCTGAAGCTTAGATTATGTAAGATTACTTATGTGACAATATATAAGCTATAACATAACAGGTTTTTAAAATCTATACTGTATAATATATAATACCTTTACATTGTCAGTAGCTTGAAAATATCTTCCGCTCTGTAATTTTGGACGATATTTTTTAAGCAAAAAGTAATGCTATGAAATTTTAGTATTACTTAATTATTAAAATTTTTTCCAGTGTCTCAAATCCTTACATGCATGTTTAGAAGCGCTATGGAGACGAAAAATGACAGATAATAAAATCACTGTAAATTTACAAGATGACACTTTTCTTGAACTGAATGTAATACAAGGCACGCTAGGACCGGCTGTTATTGATGTGCGTCTACTCGGTTCTAAGGGTCTGTTCACTTTTGATCCCGGTTTTACTTCAACTGCATCATGTAAATCTAAAATTACTTTTATTAATGGCGATGAAGGAATTTTATTACATCGTGGTTTTCCTATTGACCAGTTAGCAATCCACTCTAACTATCTTGAAGTTTGTTACATTTTGCTTAATGGGGAATCACCTACTCAGATACAGTATGATGAATTTCGCACTACCGTTATTCGTCATACTATGATTCATGAACAAATTACTCGTCTATTCCATGGTTTTCGACGTGACTCACATCCTATGGCAGTAATGTGTGGCGTTACTGGTGCATTAGCAGCATTTTACCATGATTCCCTGGATGTCAAAATTAAAAGTCATCGCGAAACTGCAGCCTTTCGTTTACTTTCAAAAATGCCAACTATGGCTTCTATGTGCTATAAATACTTAATTGGTCAACCCTTTATATATCCGCGTAATGATCTTTCCTATGCGGCTAATTTTCTGTATATGATGTTTTCAACACCCTGTGAAGAGTATAAAGTGAATCCAGTACTAGAACGGGCAATGGATCGTATTTTAATATTGCATGCTGATCATGAACAAAATGCATCGACTTCTACTGTACGCACTGCTGGTTCTTCAGGTACTAACCCTTTTTCCTGTATCGCATCCGGTATTGCTTCACTATGGGGACCTGCACATGGCGGAGCTAATGAAGCCACATTACGTATGTTGGAAGAAATTAGAACTATAGAGCACATTCCAGAATTTATACGACGTGCTAAGGATAAAAATGATTCATTTCGGTTAATGGGTTTCGGACATCGTGTATACAAAAATTACGATCCTCGTGCAACTGTGATGCGTGAAACATGTCACGAAGTATTAAATGAACTAGGAATGAAAGATAATTTATTAGAAGTAGCAATGGAGTTGGAACATATTGCTTTGAATGATGCGTACTTTATCGAACGCAAGCTATATCCAAATGTGGATTTTTATTCTGGCATCATTTTAAAAGCAATAGGTATCCCATCTTCAATGTTTACAGTAATTTTTGCTATGGCACGCACGGTAGGCTGGATTGCGCATTGGAAAGAAATGCATGATGAAGGCATGAAGATCGCTCGACCTCGTCAGCTGTATACAGGTTACGCTAAACGTGATTTTCATTCAGTTTTAAAAAAATTGTAAAAAACAATCCATGAATATAAAGTCATATGATGATGAACATCATCTACAAAGTAGATAACTACCATACTAGCTGTAACTATAAATAGTCCGAGTCCGAATATTAGCTAGTTGTTTAATCTTTACTTGTATGCTAATGTTACAAACAGTCTGTGGCTTTATAAAAGGTAATTTAATTTCTAAAAACATAGGTTATATAAACACATGTAAGAAAGAAAAAAATAGAATAAGAAAATTATATATTTTATATGTAAAGGATAATAGACATAGACATTAATATATGTGAAGATCTAAAGATAATTACGCAAGCATAATAGTAGTGATTTTCTTGATTTTAAAATAATGCAAATATTGTAGAAGTACTGTTATATTATTATTCTGAAAGAATTTACTAGTAATGAGTATTGATACGATGTATTAATTCAATTCTTCTTGAATTGAATTGATTATAAATCTAACTTTATATTAGACAGGATTGTATATATCAATAAAGTTAATATCAAGGCTATAATGCTTTGCGAGCCATTCGCCTAATGCTTTAATACCACTCCGTTCAGTGGCATGGTGTCCAACCGCAAAAAAGTGCAATCCCTGCTCTCGTGCACTATGTATAGTCTGTTCTGAGACTTCACCAGTAATAAAAGCATCAACACCAAATTCAGCAGCATCATTGATAAAGTTTTGACCACTACCACTGCACCAAGCAACACGTTTAATTATAGCCGGTGCATTATCACTGCAATGAAGCGGTTTATGACCTAAACAATTAGTAATCATTTTAGCTAACGCTGAACCACTCAATGAGTTTATAAATTCCCCCCAAAGCACCAAAGGTAAAATATAACCTTTTACTTCAATGTTAAATAAGCGCGATAACTGTATATTATTACCAAATTCTGGATGTGCATCGAGAGGTAAATGCCAGCAGTATAAGTTAATATCATTTGAAAGCAGTGTACGGAGACGTTGACGTTTCATACCCTTAATGATCTGTGATTCTCCTTTCCAAAAATAGCCATGATGAACTAATACTCCATCAACATTATACTGTACTGCTTGATCTAATAAAGCTTGGCATGCAGTAACACCAGTTATAAGATTTTTTACTTCAGATCGACCTTCAACTTGTAAGCCATTTGGTGCATAATCTTTAAAAGAAATAGTGTTTAATTTTTTATTAACTATTTGTTCTAAATCTATATTTTTCATAAAATCCTCTTACAAAATACTCTGTTACAAATTTAGAATTTGTTAAGAATATTGAGATAAAAGACATATAATGTTACTAAGACTATGATACTCTAAGACTGTTGAAATATAATTTAATGATTATATTAATAAATAATATCATATTATTTAGTTAATTGCGATACGTTTCAATACATGCAATTATCAAGCTAAGTGATTAAATGAAAGTCTTTTAATTTTTGTAAAATAAATCTTAAATTATAAATTAGCTCTTAACTTATCTCTATATTATGAAAAACTCAAAAAAAGTAATATTATCTCTTGATTCACTTTAATATCACCATGAAAGAGCATTTTAAAATTTACAGATAAATATCTAATTTTCTAAAATAATTAAATAGTTAAAATTTAAAACGCTTTAATGTTTATTTATTATCAATGAATTTTGAATTGATAATATCTTTGAGTAATATTGCAAAATAAGGATTTAATAGAAATGTGAAAATTAAAATTATAATACATAAAGTCTATATTGAATGTATCATGAGTCTATATCAAATTTTATTGTATGTTTAAGACAAGTATTACATTGCTGCTACTAATTATCGAATAAAAATTTGATTTTTAAAATCTAAAGCATAGTGTAAAAAGTTCATTAACTTAAAAAATTAATTTCAATAGATTAATTTCATCAAATATTTATTTTAATAAATATTAATATTTTAAATTTTGATTATTTATATGATTTAAATAGATTAAATGATATTTGATACGACAGATTTTTATGTATTTATTAAAAATAAGAATATCTCATATAAAAAATTCAAATCACTTTAATTGAAAGGTAATATTTACAATTGCTATAATCTGTAATATAATTTCAGCATTACAAATTATATCAAAATATGTAAAATGGCTAATGTATACTCTAGATACGTTGCTTAAGGTATTTATAGAAGAAGAATTCTAGAAAATAGCTCTAATAATTTATTGGATCTTTCTTAGATTGTTCATAAATTTTATATAACATTCATGCTTATATTTTGAATTCAAGATGTATATGTTATAGTTATTGCATATTGAACGTATATAACGTGTATTTTTATCAGTAAATCATCTAATAGATAATAGAAATGTACTTTTTTAAAATTTTATGCAGTAGAATTCAGAACTTCATTAACAAAATTTTCTGCTTCTTTTTCAATCTGTTTACGGTGATCAGTATTTATAAAACTTTCAGAATATATTTTATAAGCATGTTCAGTGCCTGAAGGACGTACAACAAACCAACCATTGTTTGTTATTACTTTTAGACCATTGATTAAAATACCGTTTCCAGGAGCAGTGTTAATGGATGAAATAATTCGATCGCCAGCTAACATGTTCGTATTGAGCATGTCTGGTGAAAGTTTAGATAATAAAGCTTTTTGCTGTGCTGTTGCCCATACTTGAATACAATTATAGCTAGGTGAACCAAAGCGTCGTGATAATTCATCATAATGTTGTTGTGGATTTTTACCAGTTACTGCAGTAATTTCTAAAGCTAGCAGACACATTATAATACCATCTTTATCGGTTGACCAAGCAGAACCATCCAAACATAAAAATGAAGCACCTGCACTTTCTTCAGCTGCAAAACCAAAACTACCATCGAATAATCCATCAACAAACCATTTAAAACCTACCGGTACTTCTATTAACTTACGTCCTATGCTATTAACAACGCGATCAATCATTGTACTAGATACTAGCGTTTTACCTACACTAAGCTTTTTGCTCCACATTGGACGATTTTGAAATAAATAGTTAATTGCTACGGCTAAATAATGGTTTGGATTCATCAAACCAGCTTTTGTCACAATACCGTGTCTATCGTAATCTGGATCATTAGCAAAAGCTAAATCAAACTTATTACGATACGATAATAAATTGGCCATTGCATATTCAGATGAACAATCCATACGCACTAAACCATCTCTATCTAAATGCATAAATCGGAATGTCTGATCAATGCTACTATTAATAATAGTAATATCTAATTTATAATATTCAGCAATATATTGCCAATACGCTATACCAGCACCACCTAATGGATCGACTCCTATTTTCAATCCCGATTTTTGAGCAGCTGAAAAATCGATTACCTCTACTAAATTTTCTACATATGATTTCAGTAAATCTTTTTGGATAATATAGCCACTTGAAAATGCCTGAGCTAACGGTAAGGATTTAACTTCTTTTAATTCATCTTTTATCAATTGATTAGCACGATTTTCTATTAATTTAGTTATATATGAACTAGCAGGCCCACCATGTGGCAAATTATACTTCATACCTCCATCTTCAGGTGGGTTATGAGAAGAGGTGATAATAATACCATCAGCCTGTAAGTTACCTTGCTTATTATGTTCAATAATAGCATTGGAAATAGCTGGAGTAGGTGTATATTCATTGTGTTTCTGAAAAATAATATCAACTTTATTAGCCGCTAACACCCCTATCACTGAAAAAAAGGCTGGTTCAGACAATGCATGAGTATCTTTACCAACATAGCAAGGACCATCAATACCGTTTTTTTTTCTTTCTTCAACGATTGCTTGCGTAATCGCCAAAATATGTGCTTCATTAAAACTATGACGTCTTGCACTACCACGATGACCTGAAGTGCCAAATTGTACTACTTGTTCAGGATTACTTGCATCAGGTTTTAAAACGTAATATTGTGAAGTTAATTGTGCAACATTAATTAAATCGCTCTGCTGGGCGAGTTGACCAGCTCGAGGATGGTTGATCATTGTCGATTTTCCTTAAAAAATTTTAGCAATATTATAAATTTTATTTAATTAGTTGCTAAAATAACTATGTTAATGAAGGATAACTTACTCCAACATGCTAAAGTAAAATTTACTATAAATACCATGTTGTTTATCGGAGCAAAGATACTTAATCTAAACCATAGGATATGATTGTATTAATAACACATTATTCATATATATTGAAAATAGCGTATTACAAAAGTAAATATTTAAAATAGCTACATTCACTACTTATGATATGAAATTATTTATATAAAAATTTTTATCAGTATATAATAAATTATTTATATTGTTTTTACTAACTATAGATGGAATTTTATAAAGATAACCCTATTTATAATAAAAAAAATTATTATCTAACTTTCTAAAATTAGCTGAGAACTAAAAATATTACTTGATATTAGTATTTTAAATAAAAATGCTAAAAATTACTTTTCTAATAATCTCTAAGAATAAAAAATTTCTCGATCTAAAATAAGTTAGATGATAATTTTTATCTTAAAAGATAATTACTTGTTATAATCTTTTCTATTATATATTGTATTTTTTAATAGTTAATTAAAATATATTATATCATGAAAATTTGATATAACCAGCATATGCATGAATGTGCATTTTATTAAAATTAATTAATTAGTTATTTGTATCTATGGATTTTAAATAATTCTATTTTTTTAATTAAATAAACGCATACAGCATTAGTAGAAAATTTAAAATTCAATGTATAAAGAATTAGAAATCTTTATCGGACTATAAATATAAATTTAAAATATTTAATTTATATTTGTATTTATATTATTTAAATACTTCATGAGTATATATTTATTGTAATATTATATTATAATAAATAGCATTTAAGAGGTTACTAACATGGCAATTTTAGGTATCTTTTTTGGAAGTGATACAGGTAATACTGAAAAAATTGCAAAAAAGATTCAAATAAAGTTTGGAAAACATATAGCTGAATTATATGATATAGCAAAAAGTACTAAAGAGGATTTAGAATCTTTTAATATTTTATTATTTGGTATTCCGACATGGTATTATGGAGAAGCTCAATGCGATTGGGATGATTTTTTTCCAACTTTACGAAAAATAGACTTTAATGGTAAAAAAATAGCTTTATTTGGTTGTGGCGATCAAGAAGATTATGCAGAATATTTTTGTGATGCAATGGGAATTATACACGATATTATTAAACCAAGTGCAACATTGATAGGAAAATGGCCAACTAAAGGTTATTATTTTGAATCTTCTAAAGGTTTGGCAGATAAAAAACATTTTTTTGGTTTAGCGATTGATGAAGATAGACAGCCAGAATTAACTGATGCACGTATAGAAAAATGGGTTCAACAGCTCTCTCGAGAGCTTGATATATAACATATTATCAATAAATTTTTTAAATTATTTATGCAAACTGAAAATATTATATGCATAATAATATTTTCGTCTTGTAAGTACAGTTTCTTTTATATAAACATTTTCCTTGAAAAAAATAAAATGATTGTTAATCATATAGTTATATATGTCTATTTTAATCAGCGATATCTTACTACGATTACAATATTCCGAATACTGTACTTAATTTCATTTAAAAAAACCATGATAATATCACCGGATATTAATAAACAATCACACATCAATTTTTTTGAAAGGAATTACGTAAGGTAACTGTACGGTTGAAGACTAGATTTAAGTTATTAGAAAGTACACTATCGACACAAAAATAACCTTCTCGTTCAAACTGATAAGTAACCATTGCTACAGCATTCTTTAACATTGGCTCAACAAACCCTCTTTTAATTTCTAAAGAATTTAGATTAATCGTACTCAAAAAATTCTCATTGCTATCGGGATTAGCAACATTAAATAAATTATTATATAAACGAAATTCCGCAGAAAGTGCATGTTCCATGGAAACCCAATGAATGACACCTTTTACTTTGTGGCCATCGGCCGGATCTTTGCCTAATGTATCTAAATCACAAACACAATAGATGGCAGTAATATTGCCATCTTGATCTTTTACTATACGTTCAGCACGAATAATATAGGCATTTCGTAGTCTTATTTCTTTACCTAAGCGCAAGCGTTTATATTGTTTATTTGCTTTTTCGCGAAAGTCAGCCCGATCAATCCATAATTTTCGACTAAATGGTACGGATCGTGTTCCCATGTTTGAAATATTAGGATGATTAGGCATATTCAGCATTTCCTTATAACCAATTGGCAAATTTTCAAGTATTACTATTACAGGATCTAATACAGCCATTGCTCGAGGTGAAGTTTTATTCAGATCATCGCGAATACAAGATTCTAATAATGCCATTTGCACTAAATTATCTTGTTTAGTTATACCTATACGACGACAAAACTCACGAATAGATGTAGGAGTATAACCACGACGACGTAACCCAGAAATAGTTAGCATGCGTGGATCATCCCAACTTTCAACAATCCCTTTATCAACTAATTGAGTTAATTTTCGCTTTGATAATAACCCATATTCTAAATTTAAACGAGAAAATTCATACTGCTGTGGATGTTTAGAAATAGTGATGTTATTTAAAATCCAATTATATAATTGCCGATTATCTTGAAATTCAAGAGTACAAAACGAATGCGTAATACCTTCAATTGCATCAGAAATACAATGAGTAAAATCGTACATTGGGTAAATGCACCATTGATTATCTGTTTGATGATGTTTAGCAAATTTGATCCGATACAATACTGGATCTCGCATTACAATAAATTTCGAATTCATATCAATTTTAGCTCGCAGACAAGCTTTACTTTGTTCGAAATCTCCATTGCGCATACTTTGAAATAGTTTTAAATTTTCTTGTATGGTACGATCGCGATATGGACTATTTTTACCCGGTTTACTTAAGGTACCACGATATTTACGAATTTCTTCTACGGAAAGTTCATCTACATATGCTAATCCTTTATTAATTAATTCAATAGCATAATTAAATAATTGTTCAAAATAATCCGAAGAGTAGCGAATTTTTCCATTCCATTTAAAACCTAACCATTGTACATCATGTTCAATGGATCGAATAAACTCTCTATTCTCTTTAACAGGATTAGTATCATCAAAACGTAAGTTACATTGCCCTTGATAATCTTGTGCTATGCCAAAGTTTAAACAAATTGATTTTGCATGGCCTAAATGAAGATAACCATTAGGTTCAGGTGGAAAACGAGTGTGTATACTGTTATACTTGCCACTTGCTAAATCTTGTTCAACAATTTGACGAATAAAATTAGTTGGACTAGCTGTATTTTCAGTCATCTCACGATCCTTAATAAATAGAGATTAGCAAGTATTATAAATCCGAACAATACAAAAAATATATCAAGATTAATCCGATTAATTTAGATAAAAAATTATAGAACTAAATGAATAGTATGGCCTATTTAATACATAATATGAAGAATAAAATCATCTAGCTCTATTTGTACAAGTAGGAAAAACTCTTATTGGTTAAATTTTTTCGTTATTAGAATACCAAAACTATTTCATTATGAATGAAGCATATTTAAATCTTAATAATTTTAATATATTATTTTAAACGAAAACATTGCTCAATTTGCTATATATATATTAACAAATGTGATCAATTGTATTTTGTATTTATAAAATAAGATTTTATAATATATATTATATACATGAAAAAAACAATATCTATTGATATTTTATAGATCAAGTTATTATTTTTCTAAAACTTTTAAATATAATAGTGATTTGTTTTGAAATAACATTTGATCCATCAAACATTGTTGATAAATTATAAAAATTTTATTTTTTTGTATTTAATTATTAATTTGAAATATTAACTGAAATGATTTTTCAAAACTCACTACATATATTTTATTTTAAATTTAAAATACAATATTATTTTATTGTATACTTTTTTCAATTTATTAATTATTTTTCTATTAAAATTTAAACATCTAGCGGTTTACCTTTTATTATAAAACATAATGTTTTATTCTTATTAAAAAATATACAATCAATAAAACAGATTTATATCGAATATAAATTTATTTAATAGACGTACTTATCAAGAAGGTATTAATATAATTTACAATTCAATAAGATAGCCGATTTTAATAATAATTAAATATTTCATTATTCTAAAACACACTTATTAATTCAGTTGATTTTAAAATAAATATTTTTAATCATAAATTTTGTCTAAAAACCTTAAAGGTTATTATAAATAATAGCAATCAATTAGTTTAAAATAAGATATTATTAACATTAATTTTTTTAATAAAGAATTATATTCATAATTCGCTGATTTATAAATGTTCATATAATAATAAATTTATTTTATAATTTTTCACATCTCTAAATTTCTTATATGAATTTTCATAAAATTTATTTTTTAATTAATAAAATGAAATATTTAATATATAAAATACATAATTTATCAATATTGATTATTCAAGTAATTACAATATTAACAGTATGTATTTTGTTCTATATAAATTGATTAAACATAAAAACTGTTAAAATATTGGGTTAATGATAAAAAACTGTTGATTAACATCCATACAAAATTTAAACATTACAAAATATTAGATGGTATTCTCATCACTCGTTTATTTATATACAATTCTTATAAATAATACTGAACTTATTTTTCTAAACAGATTAATAGTATAATTAATTTTTTAAGATTATTGTAATAATTTAAATGAAGAAAATGCTAACATTTATCAAATAGATAATATTATTGCTCTAGTTAATTTAAAATATATAGTAATTTTTATAAAAAATTAATTTATTTCTTCTATACAGATAGGTTTATTTAATATGTATAAGTTAGTTTTAAAAAATTCATTTAAATCATATTTGATAATATGACATAGAATCATAATTCTTTTATTTTTAAAAATTAAGAGTATAGATATAGTTCATATATACTAACAACTTTTAAAAACGAATTCTTTTATATTCGCTAATGACTTATATTAAATTTAAATAATATTTATAACTTAAAAATTAAGTATTCATTATGCTACTCTTTGATTTAAAAATTTTTTTAGCTAAAATGCTACAAGATTAAAGTTAAATTTAAACTCGAATAATATTTCTTTTAATTGGATTTTTTAAAAATTATTGCGAGTATTACGATGAAAATTTTAACTAAATATTCATTATTATAAATATTTTTATAAATTTAATATTATTAATGATTTTAAAAAAACGAGTATACATTGACTAATTAGTCAAATAGATTTCTTACTGCTATGATAATAATTAATATTAGAATATCTCTCTTTAATAGAGACAGTTTGAATTGTTAACAAAAAAAATTAACAAATATTTTTTCCTAGATAAATATGCATTTCGATGGTACTAATTATATTGATGAACGGAATTTTTTATTATTTTAAATAGCAAAACGTACTAGATAAAATAAAAGAATAAAATTCTCTTAAGAAAAAATTTCAGGAGTTGGTTATGTGTTCTATTTTTGGTATATTAGATCTAAAAACTGATCCTATTGAGCTACGCAATAAAGCACTGCAATGTTCAAGACTCATGCGACACCGTGGCCCAGATTGGTCTGGAATATACATAGATAATTACGTAATATTAGCCCATCAACGTTTGTCAATTATTGATGTAGATAGTGGCGCGCAACCTCTTTACAACGTCGACCAAACCCATGTGCTAGCGGTAAACGGAGAAATCTATAACCATGAAGAAATACGCACACAATTGAGCAAAAAATATGTATTTCAAACTGGTTCTGATTGCGAAGTTATTCTAGCATTATACCAAGAGAAAGATATTAATTTCCTAGATGACCTACAAGGTATGTTTGCCTTTATTTTGTGGGATAAATTAAAAAAAAAGTATCTTATTGGCAGAGATCATATTGGTATCGTTCCACTCTATATGGGCAAAGATAAACATGATCACACTTATATAGCTTCTGAGATGAAAGCACTTATACCAGTATGCGAAACCATCAGCGAATTTCCGCCTGGTAGTTATCTGTCTAGTAATGATGGCAAACTTCACTGCTATTGGCAACGTAATTGGATGGCATACTCTGCTGTATCAGATAATTTAACAAATATTTCTTCATTAAAAATCGCATTAGAAGAAGCAGTACAAAGTCATCTAATGTCTGATGTACCTTATGGTGTACTGTTATCTGGTGGTCTTGATTCTTCAATTATTTGTGCTATTAGTAAGCGTTATGCTTATAAATCGCTTAAAAATCAATTGAATAAATTTCCTTTAAAGCCAGAATTGCACTCTTTTTCTGTAGGTTTAGCAGAATCTCCAGATTTAAAAGAAGCAAAATTTGTTGCAGATTATTTAGATACCGTACACCACGAAATACATTTTACTATTCAAGAAGGGTTAAATGTAATCCGTGATGTGATTTATCATATTGAAACATATGATGTAACTACAATTCGTGCTTCAATACCAATGTATTTAATGTCGCGTAAAATTAAAGAAATGGGCATTAAAATGGTTTTATCAGGAGAAGGTGCAGATGAAGTATTTGGTGGTTATCTATATTTTCATAAAGCGCCCAATGCTAAAGAATTCCACGAAGAAAATATACGAAAATTGCTCGCATTACATATGTATGATTGTGTTCGTGCTAATAAAGCAATGTCAGCTTTTGGAGTAGAAGCACGAGTACCTTTTTTAGATAAAAAATTTCTAGATGTTGCTATGAATATTAATCCAAAAGATAAAATGTGTGGTGATAATGGAAAAATAGAGAAATATATTCTTCGTCAATGTTTTGCTTCGTATTTACCAGAAAAAGTAGTATGGCGTCAAAAAGAGCAATTTTCCGACGGAGTTGGTTATAGTTGGATTGATAGTCTAAAAGAAATAGCAGATAAAAAAGTGAGCCAAGAGCAATTAGATAATGCATATCGCCATTATCCTTATAATTTGCCAAAAACAAAAGAAGCATACTTATATCGACAAATTTTTGAAGAATTTTTTCCTTTACCTAGTGCACTAGAATGTATTCCTGGTGGTCCATCTGTCGCATGCTCATCTACAAAAGCTATAGATTGGGATGAGTCCTTTAAAATTAAAGATGATCCGTCAGGTCGAGTGTTAAATATTCATAAATTTGCTTATAAGTAAATTTTATGATTAAATTTTTATAACATCAGTAGGTTATAGATAAATTTCTATTTTAGAAAAATGATATAATATTATGTAATGTAGTAAGAAAATAGTAAAAAATGGTTGACGATATAATTTGTAATACGCATAATATGCCTGTAAGATTTATTTAAAATGCATAATATAGCCAAAATGGCTACGTAGCTCAGATGGTTAGAGCACATCACTCATAATGATGAGGTCACAGGTTCAAGTCCCGTCGTAGCCATCAGTATTTTGCGGGAGTGGCGAAATAGGTAGACGCACCAGATTTAGGTTCTGGCGCCGTAAGGTATGCGAGTTCAAGTCTCGCCTTCCGCATCCGCTAAAAACATATTTATGGATGTTTAATATTTAAATTAAAAATATTGGGGTATAGCCAAGAGGTAAGGCACCGGTTTTTGATACCGGCATTCCCTGGTTCGAATCCAGGTACCCCAGCCATGTCTAACTGAAAATAATAAAAATTTATTCAAATAATTATTTCATATTTTTTATAGATTCAATTGGATTTTAATCGATCATCAATTTTGGGATGTTGCCAAGAGGTAAGGCGCCGGATTCTGATTCCGGTATTCCAGGGTTCGAATCCCTGCATCCCAGAAAAAATAATTTAATTTATTTAAACATTTAAAATTCTATTCGTCTCTTTGCTATAATTGTTAAAAGAAAACTTACAGTTTTAATTTAAGATAAAACATTAATTGTCATTATATCACGATATATTATATTCTTGTGTTTAATGCATTCATGAAATTATTTTACAAGCCAAGGTTAATAACGAAAGAGCAGAATGCAATTGATATTTTTAAACATTACATGTAAAAGATTACTAATAATTCAATGCCAGAAACAAACAGTACGTCTATAAAAATAATAGCTCTTATTTAATATGCTAAAAATTTAATAGATCAATATTGAGTCATTACTCTTAATGAGATAGTATCTTACTATATTGTATCTGTTTATTTTTTTTACAAAATATAATTTGTTATCTAATTTTATTACATAACATGTATTAAGCTTGGTTTTATTTTAAAGTATTACCATAATAAAATATATCTTTTTAGATAATACCTCTTAAATACAAATTCCCCTTTGTGTTGTTCAATTAGTAGCGCTGAAATCAGTATACTCTAATTACGATAACATTATAAAATGCACTATAATTTAGCGTTAGATATAATAATTACATTTACTAATTTTTATGAAAAAAAAATTACATATTAAAACATGGGGTTGTCAGATGAATGAATATGATTCATCTAAAATAGCTGATTTACTAAGCGATACCCATGATTTTTCCTTAACAGATATAGCTGAAGAGGCAGATGTTCTATTACTTAATACTTGTTCTATCCGTGAAAAAGCACAAGAAAAAGTTTTTCATCAGTTAGGCCGTTGGAAAAATCTTAAGAAACATAATTCTAAGTTAATCATAGGAGTTGGCGGTTGTGTAGCTAGTCAAGAAGGTATGCAAATTCGACAACGTGCAAATTATGTTGATATTATATTTGGACCACAAACGCTACATCGCTTGCCAAATATGATCGATGCAGTAGATTCTAGAAGAATACCGATTATTGATATTAGTTTTCCAGAACTTGAAAAGTTTGATTACTTACCTATGACACGTATAGAAAATCCAACTGCATTTGTATCAATCATGGAAGGCTGTAACAAATATTGTACTTTTTGTATAGTCCCTTATACTCGCGGTGAGGAAATAAGTCGTCCCTGCGACGATATTTTATTTGAAATTTCTCATCTTGCAAACCAAGGTGTACGAGAGGTAAATTTACTTGGACAAAATGTAAATGCTTATCGTGGAATCACTTTTGAAGGTAAAATCTGTACTTTTTCTGAACTATTGCGTTTAATTTCAATGATTGATGGCATCGATCGCATTCGATTTACTACTAGTCATCCAATGGAATTCACAGATGATCTTATTGATGTTTACAAAGATACGCCAAAACTTGTTAGCTTTCTACATTTACCAGTACAAAGTGGATCTGACCGTATTCTGACATTGATGAAACGTTCGTATACTGTAACAGAGTATAAGCAAATAATCAGAAAACTACAGGCTATTCGCCCAAATATTCAGATTAGTTCAGATTTTATCATCGGTTTTCCTACTGAAAGTCAGCAAGATTTCGAAAAAACTTTAAAATTAGTTAAAGAAATTAATTTTGATATGAGTTTTAGTTTTATCTACTCACAACGCCCTGGTACTCCAGCAGCTGATATATCGGATAACATACCTATAGAAGAAAAAAAAGAGCGTCTCAGTATTCTTCAAAATCATATTAATCAGCAAGCGTTACAATGGAGTCGTCGTATGCTTGGTACAACGCAACGTCTTCTAGTAGAAGGCCCATCAAGTAAAAATACAATAGAATTAACCGGTCGCACTGTTAATAATCGCATAGTGAAATTTAAAGGTTCTATTAATATGATAGGGACATTCGTTGACGTAAAAATAACTGATGTTTATGGACATACCTTATATGGTGTACTTCTTTGTAATGAAAATAAGATAGCTCATCATATTGCTGGAAATCATGCTTAATATTTAAAATTTAAAAAAAGAAAATTAACCATATGATTTTTCACTATTGCAAGTATTTTGAATATTTATCTTCAAATTCGATAAAAAAAAACTATTTAGTTATAATAGTACGATATTTTAGCAAAAATATTTAATAATATTTTTTTGAAGTGCATTTATATAACATCATGCAATAAACATGCATCATACATAAACAATAACCCATGTGTTGTATTTGAGGTTTATTTGTTGAAAAGCATATATTGTTATATTTAAGACATCAAATCTAATAGCTTAGGTATGGTATTAGATTGTGTATTTTTATCATGAAGATATCCATCAATCTTTATCATAATTGAATATTCTTAACATATTAAATCAAAAAGCATTTTTGTATTCTACTTTTTAGATTTGCAATTGAATCAATACATGAAGATGTAAGCATAATATAGAAAATTACGATATAGAAAATCTTTTATAAAAATATGGAAAAATTTCAGTGAGTATGATTATTCTGGATTTACAGTTAGTTTGCTCTAACGTAAATAATCTACCTAATATAATTAAGTTCCAATATTGGTTAGAGCTAGTTGCTAAGCTATTTAAAGTGAAAGGTGAAGTAACCGTTCGTATAGTAGATGAAGAAGAGAGTCAAACATTAAACTTTTTATATCGTGGTATTAATAAACCCACTAATGTACTATCTTTTCCTTTTGAATCTTCCCCTTACATTCAAATTCCGCTATTGGGTGATCTGATCATTTGTAGTTCTATAGTAAAATGTCAAGCATTTGAAAATAATAAACGAAATGAAGAATATTGGGCTCATATAGTCATACATGGAATGCTACATTTACTTGGATATAAACATTTCAAAAAAAAGCAAGCAAAAAAAATGGAGCGCTTAGAAATTAAAATCATGCATATGCTTGGTTATTCAAATCCCTATTTATTTCATTAAATCATATAAAATACCAACATACAGTTAATTAAAATCAAATTCTTTCAATAAATTAAAGATGATTAAATAATTCTAAAAACTTAAATATTCAAATTACTTTATGACCATTTAAAATGAAATACAAATTTAGTATCGCTAATAACCATTACATATTTTAGACTTAAATCAATAAGGGAATCTAATTGACGTGTGTCAAAATAAAAAAATAATGATATTAAGCTCTTTTTTTTCTTTACGTCAATCATATTTAGTATTAGCGTTAATATATGGCGTTATTGGCACATTATCTTTCTCTCCTTACAATTTTTGGCCTGCTGCATTAATATCGCTATTTGGTCTACAGACCTTATTATTAAATAAACATTTTATTCAAACTTCCGCTATTGGTTTTATATGGGGCATTGGATTATTTTTTAGCGGTATTAACTGGATTTATATCAGTATTGCTAATTTCGGGAGGATGCCAACAGCAATTAATATTTTTATAGTAATGCTATTAATATCCTATTTATCATTTTATCCAATGTTATTTGCTATTCTTATGAATTGCTTTTGGCCGTATCCTTCTTTATGTCGTTTTTCACTAGCAGCACCAGCATTA
Source organism: Candidatus Pantoea carbekii (assembly GCF_000971765.1). Lineage (GTDB taxonomy): Bacteria > Pseudomonadota > Gammaproteobacteria > Enterobacterales > Enterobacteriaceae > Pantoea_A > Pantoea_A carbekii. Next base: position 565,909 of record NZ_CP010907.1, read on the forward strand.
TGGCACATAACAGAATTTTCACGCAGCTACATACTTACTGGTTTTCCATGGTTACAATTTGGATATAGTCAAATTGATGGTCCGTTAAAAGGATTAGCGCCATTGGCAGGTGTAGAAGCTATTACTTTTTTATTAATGATAATAACAGGTTTATTTGCCCATGCTTTTTACAATCGTGCGTTAAAGAGCGCTATGGCAGCTATCACTATAATTTTTATTTGTCAATGGAGTATAAAACTACGATGGTATCAATCTATACCAGAACATAGTATAAATATAGCTATAATACAGGGCAATATTCCTCAGTCAATAAAATGGGATACTAAACAACTGATTCATACATTAAATATCTATACTTCATATACTCATCGGTGGATGGATAAAGTATCTATTATTATCTGGCCCGAATCGGCTATTACTGATTTAGAAAGCAATCAACAGCCATTTTTGCACGCACTAGATCATGAGTTACGTGCTCATGGTAGTGCACTAGTTACTGGTATTATTGATTCAGATATTGAGCATAATAATTGTCGTAATTATAATTCGTTAATTGTATTAGGTGATACAGAATCGTATAGTTATCACAATCAAAATCGTTATCAAAAAAATCATTTAGTTCCATTTGGTGAATTTATGCCTCAAGAAAAATTACTACGTTATTTAGCTCCTTTTTTTAATTTTCCTATGTCGTCATTTAGCCATGGCAATTATCTGCAAAGACCATTAAGAATTGCTGGATATAATTTTACTTGTTCAATTTGTTATGAAATTATATTAGGTGAACAAATACGAGAGAATTTACATCCTGACACAAACTGCTTGCTAACGATTTCTAATGATGCTTGGTTCGGTCGATCCATTGGTCCATGGCAACATTTTCAGATGGCTCGCATGCGAGCACTAGAATTAGGCCGTCCGCTCTTATGTGCTACTAATAACGGTATTTCTGCTGTAATAAATGCGAATGGAAATGTAGAAAAAATGATTCCGCCTTTTACACGTCAGGTGCTTAATAGCAAAGTTACGTTCACAACTGGTCAAACGCCGTATTCTAAATTTGGTGTGCGTCCAGTATGGTTATGCACATTGATCAACCTGATTATAGCAAATATAGGACGTCGTAAGTAATCAATAGTAAAATATATAATAAAATATATAACCTATTGATTTAATATATGTTATATAATAACATCGTTATTTGATAAAAATATTATTTATTGCTAAAAATAAAATCCAAATCAATATATTATGAGCTTGTATTATATGAATGAAGCGTATTTCATCTATAATACTTACATTAAAATACATTATTTGAATAACAGAATTTAAATTCTTTGAAAATTCAGTTAAAAGTTTATGTTTATTAAGCCATTGATTATAAATAAATTATTTAACTTTTCAGTAGTTGTATGAGGATAATATCAATATGTCTAATTTAATTAAATATATTAATTTGCAATTGATATTACTAAAAAATAAAAATTTCAAATTAAGCAAATTATTATTGTAATGGAAATTTTACTCATGGGGTTACATAATAAACATTAAATTAAAATTGTAGTGATTATATTATAATATATGATTATTATGATAATAACAGTACAATTGAATTACATATTGCATCAAAATATCTTTCATAATCAACATGATAATTATGTTATATTATTACCAATAAACTCAATTAGAAATATAGGCAACACTTATGCAAGAGGAATACTGCCCACAAGAAATAGAATTTCATGTTCAAAGATACTGGGAAGAAAACAATACTTTTCAAGCAATTAAAAAGGAAAAAAAAGAAAAATACTACTGTCTTTCAATGTTACCTTATCCCTCTGGTCGTTTACATATGGGACACGTACGGAATTATACAATAGGAGATGTAATTTCTCGTTATCAACGCTTACTTGGAAAAAATGTTCTTCAGCCAATTGGTTGGGATGCATTTGGTTTACCTGCAGAAAGTGCTGCTCTTAAAAACAACACTACACCGGCTAGCTGGACTTATGACAATATTGAATATATGAAAACACAGCTTAAAATGCTAGGTTTTGGATATGATTGGAATCGTGAGATCATAACTTGTAAACCAGAATATTACCGTTGGGAACAATGGTTTTTTACTAAATTATACCAAAAAGGTCTTGTATATAAAAAAACTGCTTCCGTTAATTGGTGTAAAAATGACCAGACTGTACTAGCTAATGAGCAAGTAATTAACGGTTGTTGCTGGCGCTGCGATAGTAAAGTTGAACGTAAACAAATCCCGCAATGGTTTATAAAAATTACTGATTATGCAGAACAGCTTTTAAATGATCTTGACACACTTAAAGATTGGCCAAAACAGGTAAAAACGATGCAGCGCAACTGGATAGGCCGATCTGAAGGTATAGAAATTGTATTTAATATAGCAAATTATCAATATGGTCAAGAGAAAATTACTGTCTATACAACACGTCCTGATACTTTTATGGGCATCAGTTATTTAGCAATAGCATCAGATCACCCGTTATCGATCAAAATTTCAACGACTAATTCTAAAATATTAAACTTTATTAATGAATGTCGAGCTATTAAACTTTCTGAAGCTAATATAGTAACAATGGAAAAAAGAGGAATAGATACTAATCTTTATTCTATGCATCCTTTTACCGGGGATCCCATCCCCATATGGATTGCAAACTTTGTTATTAAGGAATATGGTACAGGAGCAGTAATGGCAGTTCCAGCGCATGATAATCAGGACTGGGAATTTGCAATTAAATATAAACTAAATATTAAACCAGTCATACTCAAACTAGATGGGACAGAACCAGATGTTAATAAATCAGCAATGATCGAAAAAGGTATATTATTTAATTCAGGAGAATACAATGGTCTAAGTCATCAAGCAGCTTGCGAAGCCATTACTAACAAACTCATTAATAAAGGTATTGGTATACGTAAAGTAAATTATCGTCTGCGTGATTGGTGTATTTCTCGTCAACGCTATTGGGGTTCACCTATTCCAATGGTTACTCTAAAAGATGGTACTGTACAACCTATTTCAGAAAACCAATTACCTATCATTTTACCAGAAAATGTAGTAATGACCGATATTGTAAGTCCTATTAAATCCGACTCGAAATGGGCAGATACTACTATAAATGGAAAACCAGCGCTGCGTGAAACTGATACTTTTGATACTTTTATGGAATCATCATGGTATTACGCGCGTTATACTTGCCCGCATTATAATAAAGGTATGTTAGATCCACAAGAAACAAACTATTGGCTACCAATCGATCAATATATAGGCGGTAGTGAACATGCTATTATGCATTTAATGTATTTTCGTTTTTATCACAAATTACTAAGAGATTCAGGACTAGTGAGCTGCGATGAACCTGCAAGGCGCTTATTATGTCAAGGGATGGTATTGGCAGATGCATTTTATTATGTTGGTATTAATGGTGAACGAAATTGGATTTCTCCAGTTGAAGTAAACATTGAACGCAATAAGAAAGGAGATATTTTGAAAGCCACTGATACTCAAGGTCGAAAACTGATATATGCTGGTTTAAATAAAATGTCAAAATCAAAAAATAATGGAATCGATCCAGAATTAATGGTAAAACGTTACGGTGCAGATACTGTTCGACTTTTCATAATGTTTGCCTCTCCGGTAGAAATGACGCTAGAATGGAAAGAATCAGGTGTTGAAGGTGTTCATCGTTTTTTAAAACGTCTTTGGAAACTAGTTTATAAACATGTCAATAGTGGATTTCCAATCATAGGATTAGATGTAAATAATTTAAATAACGAACAAAAAATCTTACGAAGAAATCTACATAAAACTATTCTTAAAGTAACAGATGACATTGATCGACGTCAAATTTTTAATACTGCTATTGCTGCAATTATGGAGTTAGTAAACAAACTACATCGTGCTCCAAAGGATACAATCCAAGATCACGCATTGTTGCAAGAAGCACTTATAGCAGTAGTTTGTTTACTGTATCCTTTCACTCCTCATGCAAGCTACATTATGTGGAAAGCATTAGGTGGAACAGGTACTATTGATGATACTAGTTGGCCAGTAGTTGATAAACAAGCTACTATGGAAAATTGCGTGCAGGTAATAATTCAAGTGAATAGTAAGGTTCGTGGAAAAATTATTATTACATCAGATTTAACAAAAGAACAATTACAACGACTTGCTTTGCAAGAATATTCGATAGCAAAACATCTAAGAGGTCTGACTATTCGTAGAATAATTTATATTCCTCATAAATTACTGAATTTAGTCGCCAGTTAATTTTACAAGAAACTCATGCGGCAAATAATCATTAAAATATGTATGCTGATAGCAATCAGTATTAATATGACAGGATGTAGTTTTAGTCTAGATAATATTATGTTACCTATCTCTACTAGAATAGACACTATAATAGTTAAGAGCGATGATCCATATGGTCGCTTAGTACGCCATGTATGTAAAAAACTATTAAATAATAATATTAAAGTAACTGAATATAATAACACGATCAATAATAAATATCCGATACTAACTCTTGGAGCAGAAAAAGATGATACTAATCCGATATCTATATTTATTAATGGAAATGTAGCTGAATATTTTAAGATCATCAGAGTTGATGCGCAACTTTTTTTACCAAGTAAGGGAACTTATCCGTTTGAAATAATTGTTGGCCGTTCTTTCTTTAATACTCCAAATGTTGCAATAGTAAATGATAGTGAACAATATGCTATTATAGAAGAAATGTATGAATGCATTGCTGAAAAGTTATTACGTAAATTATATTTACTCATACATCCAACTATAAAATAAGAAATTTTTTGAAAAAATACATTTTTCAATGATCTATAAAATTTAGAACTCACCTATATACTAATATCACTTAATTATTTTATCTAGCTATTACGTAAGTAATGATTACAATCTATTCTGAAGAGCTTAAAAAACAACTTAGCCAAAAATTATTCTCATGTTATTTTCTGATTGGAAATGAATCACTGTTAATTCAAGAAAGCATTGATATGATCGTATTTTATGCATTAAATTACGGTTTTGAAGAACATTTAAGAATTACATTAAATCTACAAACAGACTGGGATATGCTATTTTTTAAATTTCAGTCATTAAATTTATTTAACCAACGCACAATATTAACACTTCAATTCCCTATAAATGGACTAAATCGAACTATATCAGAACAATTAGTAAAACTTACTAGCTTATTACATAATGATATATTATTATTGTTAAATATTAACAAGCTTAGCAAAAAACAAGAAAATACTATTTGGTTTAAAAAACTCAGCACTCAAGCTGTATTAGTTTTTTGTCATCCCCCTGAACCTACTGAATTGTTTCATTGGATAATGAAACGTATAAAAAAAATGGGACTGGTTATAGAAGATTCTGCAGTAAAGTTACTTTGTTACTTGTATGAAGGCAATTTACTGGGTCTATCAGTAGTTTTAACACATTTATCACTACTGTGGCCAAATAAAACCTTGACTATAAAAGAAATAAAAAATGTAGCAAATAATACTGAAAATTTTACTCCATTTGACTGGATTAATGCAATCCTAGAAGGACAAAGCAAAAAAACGTTATTGATTTTGTATTACTTGAAAAAAGAAAATATTGAAATTGTACTTTTATTCCGTATCTTGCAACAAGATTTATTAACACTCTTATATTTAAAACGAAATAAAAATAAACAATCTCTGTTTAAACGTATGGAGTTACATAATGTTTGGAAAAATCGTCGCAGTGCTTTTATTAAAGCATTACAGCGTCTTAATTACTTTCAATTACAAAAAGCCATACATTTACTCGCACAATTAGAATTAAGTTTAAAACAGCACTCTAATCAAAATTTTTGGCTAGAATTAGAAAAATTATCACTTATTTTATGTCACGGTGATTTTCCAATGAGTTTTACAAATGACTGAACTTTATACAGTATTTGGCGGTACTTTTGATCCAATACATTATGGACATTTACGTACTTTAGAAGCTCTAGCAAAGCAAGTTGGTTTGAAAAAAATCACGCTATTACCTAATAATATACCTCCCAATCGTGCTAAACCACACGCTACTGCACATCAACGTCTTAATATGTTGCGATTTGCTATTGAACATCACCCGCTGTTTGAAATCGATACGCGTCAATTAAGACATGAAATACCGTCTTGGACAGTTAGCACATTAGAACAATTACGTATTGAACAAGGTGTTAAACAACCTATTGGTTTTATTATTGGTCAGGATTGTTTATTAAATTTAACCACCTGGTACCGTTGGCAAGATTTGCTATCGCTATGTCACTTATTAGTATGTCAACGACCTGGTTACGCTATTCCAATGCATACGCCAAAAATGCAGAAGTGGTTAGAAAAACATCTTATAACTGACTCTAATATACAACAGCTATTCAGTATACCATCAGGTCATATTTGGCTATTCAAAAATTTTCTCATTAATATTTCTTCTACAGAAATTCGTCGACTCTTTTATCAGGGAGTATCAGTATCTTCTTATTCCAATATGCTCCCTTATAGAGTTATTGATTATATCCATAGTGTTAACTTATATCGGTGATTAAAAAATCATTAGATTTTTTTCTAATGTGTAATGATACATCATGATTTAATATATATCCAATATTGTTAACAGTTTATCACTTTAAAAATTAAAATAAATTTAAAAACATTTAATATATTCAATACATTTTATATTAAAATGGCCATTGCTTACAATTTTGCATATGCGTTATTAACATATAAAATATAATCATGTATAAAAATATCTAATAGGTCATTATAGGGATATATATAGCAAACATATTTTTTTAATTATTCATAATCTATTTTATGTATTTAAAAAAGTCTGTTAAAAATTTAAATTTCTTCTGAAATTATACTTTCATAATATTTCTACTATTTTTTTATTAAAAAAATGTAAAATTATTTCTTTTTGAGATACTAAAAAAGAGATATAGATTTATAGAGATCAATGATTCAAGTAACTGAAGTGATTATTATATAATGATTTAATATGTATAAATAAAATAACTATGCCGATTTATTAGTCGATAGAACCACTTTGTAATGTTCTTACTGTTTAAGTATATATCTGTATGAAATAAATATTGTAAAAATAAAAAACAGCTCTATTTCTAATTTACCATAATAATATTATGTTATACGATTTAAAATCATATAACCTTACATAAAAAACTATATGAAACTACAGAGAAATTCCTTTCGAAATTATAGTGTTGAACAAAAAATTTTTATCAGTAGAACGTTGCTTTCTTTTATTGTGATTTTCGTTCTTTCTAGTATTTTAATAATTAATTTTTATTATTTACAAATTTTGCAATATAATCATTATAATTCCAAATCTAATGAAAATCGCATAAGAGTCGTTTCTATAGCGCCAAACCGTGGTATCATTTTTGATAGGAATGGTGTACCTCTGGCTCTGAATCATACTGTATATCAAGCTGAATTAGTTCTTAAAAAGAAAAATACTTTTAAGCAAACTTTGATAGATCTGCGACCAATATTAGATCTGACAGATAATGATATTGAAGTTTTTAAAAAAAAGTACAAAAGCTCACATATTATCACTTCGGTTCCGATCAAAAAAAATTTGAATAATACTCAAATAGCACGTTTTGCTGTTAATCAACATCGTTTCCCAGAAGTAGAAATAAAAAGTTATCAATACCGTTATTACCCATATAAAAAATCTATGAGTCATATAGTTGGTTACGTATCTAAAATTAACAATCGTGATGTAATACGTCTTAGTCAAGAGGGGAAATGGCCTAATTATATATGTACTCAAGCGATTGGTAAAATAGGAATCGAAAGTTATTATGAAGATATTCTTCATGGAAAAAGTGGATATGAAGAAATTGAAGTAAACAATCGCGGTCATGTCATACGACATTTATATAAGCAAGCCGCAAAATCTGGACGTGATATTTATTTAACAATTGATTTTAAGCTTCAAAAATATATTGAACAACTGCTGACGAAAAACTCTGCAGCAGTAGTCGTTAGTGATCCACGCAACGGTGAAATTTTAGCACTAGTATCCACACCAGGCTATGACCCAAATTTATTTGTTGAAGGTATTTCTAAAAAGACCTATCAAGCTTTATTAAATAATAAAAATCATCCTTTTTATAACCGTGTATTACAAGCAGCTTATCCGCCCGCTTCAACTGTTAAACCTTATATTGCTGTTTCAGCGCTGAATGCAGGAATAATTAATTCTAATACTACTCTCTTCGATCCTGGTTGGTGGCAATTACCTGGTTCCGTAAAACGATATCGTGATTGGAAAAAATGGGGACATGGACGTGTAAATCTGAAAAAATCTTTGGAAGAATCTGTGGATACTTTTTTCTATCAACTTGCATATGATATAGGTATTGATCGATTATCTAAATGGATGAATAAGTTTGGGTATGGTCAACGTACTGGAATTGATTTGCCACAAGAAAGTACAGGCAATATGCCAACTCGTGCATGGAAAATGAAACGTTTTAAACAACCGTGGTATCAAGGTGATACTATTTCAGTAGGCATTGGTCAGGGTTACTGGACTGCTACACCTATACAAATGAATAATGCCATGATGATTTTAATTAATAATGGTGCAACAAAAGTCCCTCACGTGCTTCGTGCTACTCGCAAAAAAAAAACTTTAATACCTTATTGTCCATTATTAACATATTGCTCATTGAATAACATCCCCTCTAATTATTGGGAAATTGTAAAAGATGGTATGTACGGTGTAGCAAACCGCCCTAATGGTACTGCATATAAAAGTTTTTTTGATGCAGATTATAAAATCGCTGCTAAATCTGGTACAGCACAAATTTTTAGTTTAAAAGAAAATGAAACCTATAATGCACATAAAGTTGATACACGGCTCCGCGACCATAAATTAATGACAGCCTTTGCACCTTATAGTAAGCCATGTGTTGCTGTGACTATAATTTTAGAAAATGCTGATACACACTCAATAATAGTAGCCCATATGATGCGACAAATTCTTGATCATATACTTTTAAGTAAGAAATAGTAAAAATTCAATAAAATGACATCATGGTTTTTTCTAACTATATAAAGTTATTTTTAAATATAGCAGAGCAAAAATAAACATGCCTATAAATAATATTCACGAAAAATCGATATGGATGCGTATTCATATCGATCCAATATTTATCTCAATAATTATTACTCTACTCATATATAGCATGATTATTACCTGGAGTGCTAGCGGACAAAATCTTTATATGATGCAAAGAAAGACTATTCAAATTATAACGGGACTAGTAATTATGCTTGCAATATCGCAATTACCGCCACGCATATATGAAAATTGGGCGCCGTATCTTTATACGCTCTGTATTATACTACTAATAACAGTTGATGCTTTTGGTCATATTAGTAAGGGTGCACGAAGATGGCTAGATGTAGGGTTAATACGTTTTCAGCCGTCAGAACTTGCTAAAATTGTTGTACCACTTATGGTCTCACGATTTATTAATCGACATGTCTGTCCGCCTACCACAAAAAATACCTGGATTACTTTAATTATTATTTTTATACCCGTACTATTAGTAGCTGCACAGCCTGATTTAGGTACTGCAGTATTGATTACTGCCTCTGGCTTATTTGTGTTGTTTTTGTCTGGTATAAGTTGGAAAATGATCAGTATCACTTTGATTCTATGTGCTGTTTTTTCTCCTATATTATGGTTTTTTTTTATGCAAGACTATCAACGTGATCGAGTAATAATGTTACTGAATGCCGAAAGTGATCCACTTGGTGCTGGATATCATATTATTCAGTCTAAGATTGCTATTGGTTCAGGTGGACTGTTTGGAAAAGGCTGGTTGCACGGGACACAAGTACAGTTAGATTTTTTGCCCGAATGTCATACTGACTTTATATTGTCCGTATTAGCTGAAGAATTTGGATTAGTAGGTGTATTACTTATCTTATTGCTTTATATACTATTAATTATACGAGGTATGATTATGGCAACATGTGCACAAACAACTTTTGGGCGTGTTATGATAGGTAATCTAATGCTAATCTTATTCGTTTATATATTCGTTAATATGGGTATGGTAAGTGGTATTTTACCCGTAGTTGGTATACCTTTACCATTAATGAGCTATGGTGGTTCAGCTTTAATTATGCTAATGACAGGTTTTGGAATTATTATGTCTATTCATACTCATCCCAAGATGTTATCTAAAAATATTTAAATACTTTACTACATGCTATTTAGTTTAATTTTGCTAAAACAATGTAAATCAGAGGCGGTAATATTTATTTATTAGACTGATAAAATTAAACATTGATCGATCTGATGAATTAGAAAAGGAATTTCTAAATATTAAATACAGCATACATTATAATTGTAATATTCATATATTTATATATTGTGTAATAGTAATTTATTAAGCATTAGTGCCGGAAATTCTATCAATTTTATTAAAAATATTAAATTGAATATATATATTTTAGAATCTAGTACAGGCTGGGTAATAATTTTTCTGGGTTTGAATCATTCAAATAATTTAAGTAATGAACTTCACTACTAAAGTAAATTATTTATCTATTGGATAAACAGAAAATGTATCTTAACTTTATGGATATGTTAATTTAAACATGAATATTTTAAAAGCTTTTCTTTTTTTTAAATACTTAACAATAATACTGATTACTATTTCTTTTAGCTGTATGACTTGTGCAGACGTTGTAAACTTTAATGCTATGACCATTTTGCCATATAAACCAAGTATCCACGCTCCCGCTTATGTACTGATAGATTATAATTCTGGTGCAATCTTAGCAGAACATAATTCAGATGTAAGACGTAATCCTGCTAGTTTAACGAAAATGATGACGAGTTATATTGTTGGACTAGCAGTTAAGGCAGGCAAAATTCATCAAAACGATATAGTAACTATAGGAAAAGATGCTTGGGCCACTGGCAATCCTATCTTTAAAGGCTCATCGCTGATGTTTTTAAAACCAGGTGATCAAGTTTTAATTTCCCAGTTAAGACGTGGTATTGTACTTCAATCTGGTAATGATGCATGTGTAGCAATAGCCGATTACATCGCCGGTGATCAAAATGCATTTGTTAAATTGATGAATAACTATGCTAGTATATTAGGGTTAAAAAATACTCGTTTTCAGACGGTGCATGGTTTAGACACACAGGATCAGTATAGTTCAGCACACGATATGGCACTGATTGGACAAGCATTGATTCGTGATGTACCCGATGAATACGCCATTTATAATGAAAAAGTATTTACTTTTAATCATATTCGACAAATAAATCGTAATGGTCTCCTTTGGGATAATAGCATTCATGCTGATGGTATTAAAACTGGTCACACTAATGCAGCAGGATTTAACCTTGTTGCTTCAGCAAAAAATAAAAATATGCGCTTAATTTCATCTGTACTAGGGGCTAATACTTATAAAATTCGTGAAACAGAAACAAAAAAATTGCTGACTTGGGGATTTCGATCTTTTGAAACAGTAATAGCTCTAAAATCGGAAAAGGAATTTACTTCAGAAACGGTGTGGTTTGGCAAAGACAATCATGTTTCATTAGGTGTACAAAAAGATACTTATATAACTATACCGCGTGGTAGAATAAACGATTTAAAAGCTCAGTATATTTTAAATAGCACTAAACCACTATTTGCACCATTAAAAAAATATCAGGTTATAGGAAATATTAAGTTTCAGTTAGATGGAAAAATAATTCAAGAACGTCCATTAGTCATATTGAATACAGTTCAAAAAAGTTGGTTTATTAATCGCATAATAGATTATATTCATCTAACATGTCGTAATCTTTTCTTTTAAATATTAAAATACTATTTTTTTTGCATATCATATAATATGCTTAATAAAAATACATCAAATAACGCAATTATTCAAAAAAACAATATTATATGTGTAGTCGCAGTATGGAAAATATAAGAAGCAGAAAAGGTAATTATTATACATACATACTATTTTTATTGCCATTAAAATAACTTAGGTTGAGTACATTGAAATATTATATAAACAATAAAAAAATATCAAAATCATAGAGATGATTTATATCATAAACTTCTTAACTAATTAATAATTATTAATATTCTAACAATATTTATTGAGATTTTCACGTGTTACACCAGAAATTAATTGTTCGTCAACTCAATAAAGTTGAATGGTCATTAGTATCTGATGCTATGCATCAATTTACTGATTGGCGTAATAAAACTACTAAAGATGAAGTTTGGCTAGTAGAACATGATCCAATATTTACACAAGGACAAGCTGGTAAAATGGAACATGTCCTAAAATTAGGCAATATTCCAGTACTACAAAGTGATCGTGGTGGACAAATTACTTATCATGGACCTGGTCAGCAATTAATGTATGTACTGATAGACCTTAGGCGTCGTAAAATGGCCATACACGAACTGATAGCAGCATTAGAAAATACTATAGTTGCTACATTAAAAGATTACGGTATTATCGCAAATAAAAAAACAAATTCGCCAGGTGTATATGTAGGCAAAGATAAAATCTGTTCACTAGGATTGCGTGTACGTAAAGGGTGTTCTTTACATGGTTTAGCATTTAATATTTCTATGGATTTGAGCCCATTTAAATTTATTAATCCATGTGGTTACGCAGGAATGCATATGGTCCAACTCAGCGAATTTCGCTCTGATATAACCTTGCCTGACGTTCAATCAAAACTTTTACATCATTTTTCTAAATTAACTGGCTTTAATCAAATCACTTGGTCTAAAGAAACGGTTTTTTAAAGTATATGATACATATATACTAACCGATGAAATGTGTTTGCTTTAGCTTTTAAAGTCTTAAATATTTTATTTTTAAATCTAAGCATTTTAAAGCTCAAGTTTTAACGGAAATTATAATATATGAATAAATTAATTCAGATAAAATACGATACTAACACATCTCAGCATAATAAAAAATCAATTATTACAGAAAAAATTATTTTCAATAAACATAAAAAATTTTTAAGTAAACCAGAATGGATTAAAATCAAGTTACCTATATATAGCAAAAGAATTCAAGAAATTAAAGCTAAAATGCGCAAAAACAACTTGTATTCAATATGTGAAGAGGCTTGTTGTCCTAACTTAAATCAATGTTTTAATCGTGGCACTGCTACTTTTATGATTTTAGGAACAGTTTGTACACGTTGTTGTCCATTCTGTAATGTAACTCATGGTCGTCCAAACCTTCCTAACGCTAAAGAACCAATACAGTTAGCTCAAACTATCTGCGATATGACACTACAATATGTAGTATTAACTTCAGTTAATCGTGATGATTTACATGACGGAGGCGCACAACATTTTGCCAATTGCATTATTGCAATACATCAAAGGAACCCGTTAATTAAAATCGAGATACTTGTGCCTGATTTTCGTGGTTGTATGAATCGTGCTTTAAAAATTTTTGATACCACACCCCCAGATGTATTCAACCACAATTTAGAAAACGTGCCTCGTCTATATCGACAGGTACGTCCTGGTGCTAATTATAAGCTATCACTAAAATTACTGCAATGTTTTAAAGAGCTTCATCCAGAACTCCCTACTAAATCAGGCTTAATGGTCGGTTTAGGCGAAACAAATGATGAAATCATTGAAGTAATGAATGATTTACGTAAGCATGGTGTTACTATGTTAACTATAGGACAATATTTACAACCAAGTGATTACCATTTACCAGTACAGCGCTATGTCAAACCTGATGAATTTAATAAAATGCAAGAAAAGGCTATGGAAATGGGCTTTACATATGCTGCTTGCGGACCATTTGTTCGTTCTTCATATAACGCAGATCTGCAAATTAAGGGTTTGGAAATTAAATAATTCCGTTAAGAAAGCATAGTTTTTAAACAGATTTACATGTCATAAAATTGAATATCACAGTACTAGAATTAGAAAATTAATCCTTACTTATATAATTAACGTAGAAATCATTATTAGAAAATAAAAAACCCACTGTTAAGTGGGTTTTCAAAATGCTGACTGTTAACTTATAGAGCAGTAACGTTAGCAGCAGACGGACCTTTTGCGCCATCAGTAATTTCAAACTCAACGCGCTGACCTTCAACTAAAGTTTTAAAGCCATTGCTCTGAATAGCAGAAAAATGTACAAAAACATCTTTGCTACCATCTTCTGGAGTTATGAAACCGAACCCTTTAGATTCGTTAAACCATTTAACGTTACCTTTAATTTTGGACATCTGTTATTACCTTTACATGAAAAAAACACTGAACTGTGTCAATGCTTAGTACAGCAAGTATAGTCACGTTTGTCCAGTAATAATTAGCAAAAAAGTGATAAATATCGATTTTTTTTATCTTATCCAAACTTTATAAGCCTTTGTGCTATTAACAATGAAATCTTTACTAACTAATAATACAATAACAAACTTTTATCTATAGTTTATTAGCGATACTGAACTGTATGTAAAATATATTTTCTATAAGAATGGATAAATGATAATTTACTATGTTTTTTATATAGCTTGTAGCAAGTTGAACATGTCTGATCTCTAATACATAGACTAATTTTTTCTTTTAAAAAAAATTATAGACAACTCTTTTCTTTGTTGATGATTGGGTTGTTTGCATTCCATGAAAATTATTTTTTATTAAAAATAATAGTAAACTAACATCAAATATTTAGTAGTGATATTACAAAATCTAATGATTTAAATTTTAAAAGTAACATATACATCTTATTCTAAGACAAAAGCTAAAAATAAAATTCCTAATTTAATTTTTTGAAAAAACAATAAAAATATATTTTTGATCATATGAATCTGATATGATCAGATTATTTATCTGGTGTAATCTAATGATTAATTATATTAATTTTAATAGAGCAAAGATCTAATATAATCAACATCATTTGAATAAAAAAATGTTAAATATCTGATTAAAACACATTATATTTAAATTAATATGTTACTTTTAAATAAACACATCAACTTATAAAATATTACTAATGATGCTTTATATTAACATCGATGAATGTAGCTATTAATTATTTTAATTGAAGTGTAATATAAATCTTAATATCATTTTGATATTAAGAAATACGCCCTACAGGATTCGAACCTGTGACCTGCGGCTTAGAAGGCCGATGCTCTATCCAACTGAGCTAAGGGCGTCAAGTGCATTAATGAGATAAAAATTAAAAATTTAAAATACATAAACCATAATATTTATCTCAGTGATTAAATAAATTTGATAAAACTAAACATTTAATAAAGTTCAATGAAAGATTCTATTAGAAATAATAATTCAATGCAGTATTAATAATAATATCATAAACTATATTAATTTTTAGCTTTAATTGTTCAAATAAATACTAGAACCTAACCTACTCTATGCATATTACCATAATAAATATACCTACTAAAATATTTACGTATATATTAAAATGCATTAACACAGTTTTTGTGTGAACAAGTTGAGCTAATGATATAATATAACATTATATCATTAGCTATAATAATTAAAAGCAATAATAAGAAATAACTATGATGATATGCATACACAATTGCTGCTTATGAGTACAATATGAAGTTTGCTTAAAATAAGCTTTTCTTTTATTTAATTTTTTTAAAGGTTAATTACATAATTTAATGTCAGCAAAAATTATTGACGGAAAAACAATTGCACATCAAGTATGTCTTTCAGTTGCCAAAAAAGTACAAAAACGTATAAAATTAGGTCAACGTATACCAGGATTAGCAGTCATTTTAGTAGGCGATAATCCAGCTTCACAAATTTATGTTGCTAATAAACGCCGTGTTTGCAATGAAGTTGGTTTTTTTTCAGAATTATACACTCTGTCTACTACCAATGAAAATAAACTATTAAGTTTAATTGATGAATTAAATAATAACAGTACAATCGACGGCATTTTAGTTCAATTGCCTTTACCTAGCGGTATTGATCATACCAAAGTCCTGGAACGTATTTTACCTGACAAAGATGTTGATGGTTTTCATCCTTACAATGTTGGACGACTTTGTCAGCGCGTTCCTAAATTGCGTCCCTGTACACCCCGTGGTATTATTACATTGCTAGAGCATTATAAGATCAATACTTACGGTTTAAACGCTGTAGTAGTAGGCGCATCAAATATTGTTGGTAGACCGATGAGTATGGAATTGCTTTTAGCGGGCTGCACTACTACTGTTACACATCGTTTTACTAAAAATCTACACTACCATGTTAAACATGCTGATTTATTAATAGTAGCTGTAGGCAAGGCAGGATTTATTCCAGGACATTGGATTAAAGTAGGCGCTATTGTTGTCGATGTGGGTATTAATCGTTTAAAAATTGGTAAAATAGTGGGTGATGTTGATTTCGATACAGCAGCTAAATTAGCTTCATATATTACACCAGTTCCAGGTGGTGTTGGGCCTATGACAGTTGCTATGTTAATTCAGAATACATTATTGGCATGCGAAACCTATCATGATTTAAAAAATAAATAATACTATATTTTAAAATTCAATATTCATATTTGGTATAAATTTTAAAAATTTCAATCGATATCTTATTGATTTTTTTATAAAAACAATCATTGTAATAATTAAGTTTCAGTATGATTTATAAATCAATAAAAATCTTAATTATTTATTGATTACGATTGTATATAATGCCATGTTGTTGTACCATGCACATCGTCTTCTAATACTATACCTAACTTATACAAATCATCACGTATTTCATCAGCTTTTTTCCAGTTTTTCACCCTACGAGCATGAGTGCGCATTTTAATAGATTGTTCAATTTCTACTATTTGTTGGTTATTTTTATTAGGGCAAGCATTTTTCAAAAATCGTTCCGGATCTTTCTGAAGAATACCTAGTATATTAGCTAATTGACGTAGTTTTACTGATATAGCATTAACTAAAGCCGTATCTTTCGCTTTTAATTGATTTAATGTATGAGCCATATCAAAAAGTACTGAGTAAGCTTCTGGTATGTTAAAATCATCATTCATTGCAATGCAAAAACGTGTTTCAAATTTTTTAGATATAGAAGTAGTAGTTTCGACACTGAAATCAGCATGACGTAGTGCTATATACAAGCGTTTTAGTGCAGAATATGCTTGATTAAGATTCTTTTCACAATAATTCAGTCCACTGCGATAGTGAGCAGACATTAGAAAATAACGGATAGTTTCTGCATCATAATGCGATAATATATCGCGGATGGTAAAAAAATTACCAATCGATTTTGACATTTTTTCATGATTTAGCATGACCATACCTGTGTGCATCCAATACGTTGCATATCTTTCTGTACATGCACAAGTAGACTGTGCTATTTCATTTTCATGGTGAGGAAAGATTAAATCTGTACCACCACCGTGAATATCAAAGCAGCTATTAAATTGTTTAAAAGTCATTGCTGAACATTCGATATGCCAGCCAGGACGGCCTTTTCCCCAAGGTGAATTCCAAGATGGTTCATAGATTTTATTCGAGATTTTCCATAGTACAAAATCTGCTAGATTACGTTTGAAATTTGATGTTTTTGCGCGTATGCCAACACGTAATTGATCTAATTTTTGACCTGATAAAAGACCATACTTTTTATTACTTGATATATTAAACATAACATCACCATTATTTGCAATATAAGCATGACCACGCTTAAGTAACATGCTAACTAAAGCAATAATTTCCTGTATATGATCTGTAGCACGTGGTTCGCTGTCAGGGGGTAAAATATTTAATTCAGCGAAATCCTTATGCATTTCCTCTATCATTCGATTGGTTAATCTTGTAATACTTTCTCCATTTTCATGAGCACGTTTAATGATTTTATCATCAATATCGGTAATGTTACGTACATATTTTAGTTTATATCCTAAATAACGTAAATAGCGTGCTACCACATCAAATGTTATAAAAGTACGCATATGACCAATGTGACACAAATCGTACACTGTAACACCACATACATACATACTAATTTCAGTATTATCAATAGGTTTAAATATTTCTTTTTGTCGACTTAACGTATTATAAATCTTCAGCATAGCAAGAACCCATGTCGCATTTTATACAATTGATATAATTTTGAAATTTAATATAACAAAGTATATTATTTTATAATTTGAACAGAATTGATATATTACATTAATATCATTTTTTGATTCACAATAAATAAGGCAATAATTTAAAATTATTGAATAAATTTTATCAGTTATTGATATCATTGTCAGTTTCAATCAAAATAATGATTTATATATTGAATATATCTAATACCTAATTAAAAAAGAGCTATGAGAATTTTTGCCATTCATAATTATCAATTGTACAGTAATTATTACGTTAAGGAATTTCTTAAACTTTTGATATTTTATTTTTTTAAATAATGTTTTTTAATTGCAATCAATCATTCTATAACTTAAATAGCAATTCTAGGTCTAGTATGAAACACAAAAACACTAAATATAAATTTAATAATAAAGTTCTTTCACAGACGTGCATGAAACTACAAAATTTTACTACTTCTTCTACTCAAACCCTTGTATGCATTATATTGTTAAATAATTATATGCATTATATAGCACAAAATCAGAAAAAATTTTATTGTATGACCACTAATAAAGTTTCTATAATAATATATAGAATACATATAAGATACCGTTTAAAAAAAAACAGTAGAAACTCTTTCCAAGATACCTTTATTATTTTAGCAGTAGCTTGTAATCAACTATGCACATTACAAATTGTATATTTTTTTATCAAAATTAAAGATAATTTAAATCTAAATTTATACAAAAGCTATTTACGACGTAGTAGAAATTATCTCTTTATTAAATTACCTAAAATTATACAGATCATTATAGTTAGTAAATAGTAATGTCGCGCACACTATTTATTGCAGATATACATTTATCTCATAAAGAACCAGCAGTGACTGCCGTTTTTTTGCATTTTTTAGAAACTGAAGCACAACAATGCGATGCCCTTTATCTTCTTGGAGACCTATTTGAAGTATGGCTTGGAGATGATCATTCAAATTTTTTGATACAAAAAATTGCTGATAGACTTAAAGCATTAAAAGTACCGAAATTTTTTATTCATGGAAATCGTGATTTTTTGTTAGGACAACGTTTTGCTTGTGCCAGTGGAATGGTACTTTTGCCTGAAGAACAAGTATTGACATTATATGGTCAACGTATATTGATTATGCATGGCGATACCTTATGCACTGATGATGCGAGCTATCAGCACTTTCGCTCTACAGTACATAAACGTTGGTTACAACGTTTATTTCTTATATTGCCTGTTTATTTGCGAGGACAAATAACCGCATTAGTTCGAGCTAGTAGTAAACAGGTTAATCAAAATAAGTCGATAAGCGTTATGGACGTTAATCAACAAACTGTAGAAGATGTTATGATTCACCAACAAGTTAATATGTTAATTCACGGGCATACTCATCGTCCTGCTATTCATAACTTTAATCTACAAGGTAAAAGTGTACAACGTGCAGTACTAGGAGCCTGGTATCAAAGTATATCAGTAATTCAACTTGATTCAAATGGTATTCAACTTATAGAATTACCATTCTAATAGATCTCCTCTGTATTATTGGTTCTTTAATTTTACAAAATTTAGTGTTCTAGAATCTTATATAATTTTCTTTAATCATTTTTTTTACTTAATTTTGAATGATTAAAAGAGCATTATACATATAAAATGTAATATCACGTCAATTTGTATAATTATTATACATGCATTCAAAAATCATTAGAAAAAAAGAAATTTTATGAAAATATTATAAATTATTTTAATATACCGTTCAAATTTAAAATAATTTATATCTATTATGCCAGATAAACTCTCTAGTTTCATAACAATAATTATTAAAAAAAATCTTCAAGTCATTATCGTGAATATCTAAAAATTTACTATCTCTAAATAGTATAGTAATTAAACCTTATTAATAATAGTATCTACCGGATTATACAGATACTACATGGCTACTCTTTTTGTATATTTAATGATTAGAAAAAATAATTACTAAAACCACAGTGTTTTTGATTGTATAAATTTAAGTGCTAAAAAATAACATACTAGCAATGTAACTAATATATTAGAATAAGAATGAACTGAGAAAAGATAAAAAATAGATTCTAAACAAGAATAAAGACTTTAATTCATACTTTACAATGACTAACTAACTCAATATTATTAAATGCAGGTAGCTATTTTAGTTCTAGACTTGAATTCTATTCCCTAATCTATGTGTAATGAAATTATTATTACTGTTAAGATGGAATATTAGAAACCGACGATATTAATTAGAACGATAGCATCAGAATACAAAATCCATAAACTGAGGTATTTTAAAATTATTACTGATCATTTAACACATAAAACTGTTTAAGAATTTTAATTGATAGCTATCTGTAATAGTTATTACTTCATTAATCAAATTACACAATTGAATATTAAAATTAGGATGATAAGAATTGAAAATTGTAAAAATATTCTAGATATTATTAGATCATGATGAAATTATATTTATATAGTAATAAAAATATTTTTTAGAATTACTAATAATCAATTATTTCTTTATTTTTTATATAACAGTACATTCTGAACAGAAAATAGGTCTTCTATTAATTCATTGAAAATACATTTTCAATACATGTAATTATTTAATTTAATTAAATATTATTTATAAGTCATATTAAATTTTACTGCTTAATACACTAAGTAGTTATTTTGTTACAGTAAAGACGATAAATCATTTCAAATTTTAAATTTAAAAAATTTGGCAATTGGTTTAAAGTGAAGGAAATTAAAATATAGAAAATAATTGACTTGCAATTATAGACATATAGTTAAGTTATATAGTAGGCAGAAAATATCACATTTTATATCGTCTAATTAGAGCTTAATTTGCTTCATTATGAAAATATATTAAATATTAATTACTTCTACTTGATTATTAAGAAACATCTTTATTAAGATTAATAGAAATTAAATTTATTCAAGCATTTATCTATTTGATAAAATCTTAATTAGCTGCTTACTCACATCAGCAACTTGAGCAGTAGCATCTATCTTGAAATATTTAATAAGTCCTTCTTTTGCTTTCTTATTATAATAATCAATTAAAGATGCAGTTAATTGATGATATTCCAATAAGCGCTTACGTATAATATCTTCTTGATCATCTCTGCGTGTAATAAGATTTTCTCCTGTCAGATCATCTTTACCTTCTATTTTTGGGGGATTATATTTAACGTGATAGATACGTCCAGATATCTCATGCACACGACGTCCCATGATGCGATCTACAATGCATTTGTCTGGCGCAAAAAATTCTAATACATAATCAATATTAATGTTTGCTTCTTTTATAGCATCGGCCTGCACGATAGTACGTGGAAAACCATCTAGTTGAAAACCATTTTTACAATCTTTTTCAAAAAGACGTTTTTTAACTAATGTAATTACTAAGTCATCTGTTACTAGGGTACCATTGTTAATAATAGCCTTTACGGTCTTCCCAAAATTACTAGATGTCTTTGCTACTGCACGCAACATTTCACCCGTTGAAATATGTGGAATACCATACTGTTTCATAAGGAATTGCGCCTGAGTACCTTTACCTGTACCTGGTGCCCCCAGCAAAATAATACGCATGATTTTTATTCCTCTTAGAACTAGCAACATTGATATGAATTAACATTCCAAATACTATAACCTTATATGTTATAAGCTTATTGTCAATAGCGATTATATTGAGAATAACATGCAGTTTATACTATTAAAAATACGAAAATGATAAGTATATATGTTTAGTAGTAAAAATTACTAGTTCAAAATAAGAAAAAATGTAATTTATGAAAGAGCTTAATATATTGACATTTTACTTTATCAGTATATTTTTTGTTGTGCATACAATAAACATCTAATCGAAAATATATGAAAATTATTATCCTAGTCTATTATTGTTTTAAAAAGTGAGTATTTCAAGTAAACTAAAAGAAAAAACCGGGCAGCTGTTGAAAAAGCGCCCGTACAGGCTTAGTAAATCATATTAAAAATCTTCCGGTTTTATTTGACGAGTGACTTGATTAATAATCCATTCATACGATGTATAAACTGGTTAGGATCTTCCAGTGTGCCTCGTTCAGCTAACAAAGCTTGATCAAATAACAATTCAATCCATTCAGAAAATAATTTTTCGTCTTCAATTTCAGTTACACGTTTTATCAGTAGATGCTGTGGATTAATTTCAAAAATATATTTAACTTCTGGCACATTTTGACCGGCCGCTGTAAAAAGCTTTGCCATTTGTGTACTCATTTCATTAGAATCTGTAGTTAAAATTGCCGGTGTGTCAGTTAATCGATTCGTTAAGCGTACTTCTTTAACACGATTATTTAATAGGTTTTTTAAACGCTCAATAAACGGACCGAATGCTTTTTCTGTTTCTTTCTGTTCTATTGTTTTTTCATCAGTTAATTTATTAAGTGATTCATCTTCTTTGCTAACTGATTGGAAGGTCTTACCATGAAAGTTGATAAGATAATTCATCATCCATTCGTCAATTCGATCGAAGCACAATAGCACTTCAATATTTTTTTTTCGAAAAAATTCCAAATGCGGGCTACTTTTTGCCGCAGCAAAACTATCAGCGGTAATATAATAAATTTTATCTTGATCCTTTTGCATACGATGAAGATAATCATCTAGAGAAACAGATTGTTTAGTATCTGCACTATAGGTAGTAGAAAAACGCAATAACTTAGCAAGTATCTGTTGATTTGCCTGATCTGTAGCTGGACCTTCTTTTAGAATTAACCCGAATTCTTTCCAGAATTGATCATATTTTTCTTGATCATCCTTTGCTAGTTTTTCCAACATTTGTAGACTACGTTTAGTTAATGATGTGCGCAAGTTCTGCGTAATGCGACTATCTTGTAAAATTTCGCGCGATACATTGAGAGGCAAATCATTAGAATCTACTAAACCTCGAACAAATCGCAGATAATTCGGCATAAATTGTTCAACATTATCCATAATAAAAACACGTTGAACGTACAATTTGAGCCCTTGTTTACTATCACGATTCCATGCATCAAATGGAGCTTTTGACGGAATATACAATAAACTTGTATATTCTTGCGTCCCTTCCACATGATTATGACTCCAAGTTATTGGATCACTAGAATCATGTGTAATGTATTTGTAAAATTCTTTATATTCTGTGTCGTTAATTTCGGCTTTATTGCGTTTCCACAGCGCTGTAGCTTTATTAATTTTTTCCCATTTAAAAAGGTTATTTTTTTCATCTTTAGTTTCGATTTCAATTGGTAAAGCAATATGATCAGAATATTTACTAATCACTTTACGTACATACCATTCATCGAGAAAATCATCTTCTCCTTCACGAAAGTAAAGTGTAATTTCCGTTCCACGATTAATTTTTTCAATATCTGCTAAAGTATACTCTCCTTCACCTGTTGATTCCCAATATACACCTTCATTAATTTTTGCACCAGCAGCACGAGTTAATAAAGTAACTTTATAGGCTACAATAAATGCTGAATAAAAACCAACTCCGAACTGACCAATCAAATGGTTATTTTTTAACTGCTCTCCACTCATTGATTTTAGAAAGGCTTTAGTGCCTGATTTTGCAATAGTACCAAGATTTTCAATTACTTCATTTCGATACATTCCAATTCCGTTGTCAGTCAGTGTTAGTGTACGTTTTTCTTTATTAATTGCAATACGTACATATAAATCACTATTACCTTCAAACAACTCAGGTTTTGACAGAGCACAAAAACGCAATTTATCAGCAGCATCAGCAGCATTAGAAACCAATTCTCTCAGGAAAATCTCTTTATTTGAATAAAGGGAATGGACCATCAGATGTAGAAGCTGTTTGACTTCTGACTGAAAACCACGCGTCTCTTCTCCTCTCATAGTTATTATTGCCTCACGAGAATGCGGTTGATCGGATATCGAAAGAACATGGGGATGAAGAAAAAAATTTCAAGCTTTTATGCCTAATAACACTTATTAGGTATAAAAATTTAATTTTCGTCTTTCATTTAATATTAGTGAGTACTAACTATGGCATTAAAACTATTTCAGTGATTTACTACATATAATTTATATCTGTACTACAAATTACCTATATATTACATTACTTACAATTCAATTTGACTATTATATAAAATTGATTTTTACAACATAAAATATACTAATATTTTTTTAAATCATTGATAATATTTAATTTTAAAATCATAATAGTATAAAATGTTATCAGCGATTAAGTAATTCAGATATAGATACATTTTGGCCATCTTATTCAAGAATTGCATATTTTACTATCTTTTATGAAATTAAAGTTAACCTCAATGCCATTTTTTTATATCATGATTATGTATATAATCTAGATGCTTAATGTATAATCAGTCAGTATAGACTATAGACTGCGCTAATATATTATATTGCATTAAGTTAGGATTAAAGTTCCATTTAACAATATTGTTTTTTGATATTATCAATGAACTTTCTTATGTCATTGACTTTTATAAAAAATTAAAATCCTGATATAGTTGCATATTTTAACATTTTTTCTTTCTGTATTTCTTCAATACGTCTTATAACGTCGTTAAATGCTGCTGCAATTAAATCCTCCAAGATTTCTTTATCTTCTTCTAAAAGACTAGGATCGATTTTAATACGTTTACAGCTATAAGTACCATTTAGAGTTACTTTAACTAATCCAGCACCGGACTCACCTGTTACCTCTATAGCGGAAATTTCTTTTTGAACCTTAGTCATTTTATCTTGTATCTGCTGCGTTTGCTTCATTAAATTACCTAATCCGTCTTTACTAAACATTGTTCTCTCCTAAAAAGAGCATTATCTATAGCAGGTTGGTATATTACTATAACTTATATACTAAAATAATTTGCCCTATAATCATAGCGGTCTAACACTGTTTTGATCTAGATCTGCATCAAAGAATTTTCGTAATGTTTGGATATGAGTATCATTTTCTATTGATTGACGCGCTATTGCTAATTTTTCTTCATAAAGCATGTGATACAATTCCATTGGTGTTAGTACTGTTAAATCATCATCTTGGATGATATTACATTCTAGGAATTGATTATCCGTTTTCTTTCTTAAAGCATTTTGTATTATCTGACATGTATTTTCAGTGTTTAAATATTGCTTATGACTTCGCAAATGTAATATTATCTTGTTTTCAGCAGTTTCTTTCCAAGCGTTTAGAAGCAGTTGCTGAATTAGTTTAGGTAAGTTTAGTTTCACTATCTCTGTTGCCCAGGGATCGCGTTGTTTTACTTCTTGCACTATATTTTTTGATAATTCAAATTTTTTCTCATCATCTGGTATAGTGAGCGAATAGTTTGGTATTACCTTAGTATCCTCTACACTACCTAATTGCTCGGAGTTAATTTGAATTTTTGTCTTGCTATCATTGATGATAGTTGAACAAGGGTTTTCCAATCTTTTTAAATCTATTGGTAAAATAGAATTTATTATTAGTTTGTCCTTTTTTTTGTTCGTCTGTTTTAACAATTGCGTCCTTGCTTCTAATAGCTCTTTCGTTGATTTAGGTAAATTATCTGTTAAATTGGATAATTTCGCATCATCTTTTTTTATTAATATTCGATTATCAGGTGAATCTACATATGATTTTTCTAAAATAATGCTTTTAGATTCATTAAGTTGCAATTCTAATTTACTAGTTAACTCTGAAGATAAAATAGGTTGAGCAATTTTTGGTTTTGGATGAAATGCTAATGCACGTAGTAACGTCATCTCTACACCTAGACGTCGAGTTGGTGCCAATGATAAATCTTTACGGCCCATTAAAATTGTTTGATAATAAAGTTGTACATCAGTAGTAGGCAAAAACCGTGCTAAAGTATGTAAACGATCTGTGTATTTAATATCATGATCTTCTAAATATCTTGGCAGAAATTGCACCATGGCAATACAGTGCAGTAAACGTAATATTTCTATCAATAATGTTTCCCACTCTACTCCTTTTAAAGCAGCTTGATCAAGTAAAAGCATCATTTGTTCACCTTGACCGTTTGCTAAAGCTTCAATTAATGCTAATGCTTGCTCATCATCTAATATGCCAAGCATTTGCAATACAGTAACATATAAAACACTTCCTTGTCCCATTACAATAGCTTGGTCAGTCAAACTTAATGCGTCACGCATACTACCATTAGAAGCACGTGCTAGTAAATATAACGCTTGATCGTCAAATTCAATTTTTTCCTGTCTTAATATGTATTTCAATTGAAGGTGAATTTGTTTAGTATTAAGTACATGAAGATGTAAATGCATACAACGTGAACGAACTGTAATTGGTAATTTATGTGAATCTGTAGTAACTAGTAACAATTTAACATGTGTCGGTGGTTCTTCAATAGTTTTTAATAATGCATTAAAACTTTGGCGAGATAACATATGTACTTCATCTATTAAGTACACTTTAAATCGTCCATACGTCGGTGTATACTGCATATTATCCAATAGATCTCGCGTATCTTCTACTTTAGTGCGGGATGCTGCATCAATCTCGATGAAATCTACAAAGCGTGCTTGCTCAAATTCACGACAGCTATTACATTGTGCGCATGGTGTAGCAGTAATACCTGTTTCACAATTAAAGCATTTTGCTAGTAAACGGGCGATTGAGGTTTTTCCTATACCGTGGGTACCAGAAAAAAGATATGCATGATGTAAACGTTTTAATGCTAAACTATTACATAATGTAGTGATGATATGTTGTTGCCCAATAACTTCAGAAAAGGTTTTAGGACGCCATTTTCGCGCTAATACTATATAATTAATATTCACTTTGATCCAATTAGTTTATTGATTTTGCTAAATTATGTTCATAAATTATCAGAGTACTATATTAAAAATAATAAAACAGTATTTGAATTTTATGTTAACTATTTTAAAATATTGACAATATATTTTGTTCTAGCAGGTAGATCTTTATAAACGATTTAATGTATTCAATATAGTTTGAAGTAACATGAGTGATGTCTATTTAAATTAATTAAATTTACTATATGATCATAAAATACATTGTAGTTTTCTATCTATTTTCAATTTTCATTACAACCACATTGTTTAAACTACCCATTATGATGGTTAGTAGATCATTGAATATCTGATATCCTAGTAAATTGAATAAATTTCTTAAGAAAATGAAATTGTTAAAAACTATTTTCATAACTATATATTTTATAAAAATTGTTCACAAAATATTAAATTTGTAATTATAGATGAAATATTCATTTTAAACTTAATATAAAATATTTACTAAAATGGAAACGATGTATTTTTATTGATACGATTGTTTTGCTATTTTGTCAAAACTTTGCTATAATTGTTGCTGTAAATAAAATTACTTAAACGAGTTTTTTAAAATTATGATAAGTTTGAATGATGTAAATTTATTTATATGAATGTTGACTGATTTTTTATTTAATAATGCTGAACTTACAAATTTTATATAAATAATTTATAAGTTGGATGTTATATAATTGCTACTTGAATTGTAGGATAGTTCTAGCCTGTTTTACCATACTAAAATTGCTGTTTTGTTAAATTATTTTACAATTGTAAGCTATAAGATAATCACGAGTATCATTCTCTTTATACTGATAACTAGTAAAATTAAATAAAGATTTATAATCAACACAGATAGATATTATTATAAAATAATATAAAAGTTGATTAATCAATGACTCAATCTACATTAGATAGTTAATACTATTATTAGGTATTTATATAAATTTTCTATTCTAAATAGAATAAACAACTTACATTCAATTTTATATCAATTTTCTAATTTACTAACTATAAAAACTTTATATGTAAGTATATATTTTAATATATAAAATTTATATAGAATTGACAAGATTTCTTTTTCTACAAAAGTTTTTCTCAATTTAAATTCAGATTGATTTAAATTAATTTACATGACAATTATTTTTATAAAAATTTTAAAGTGCGATGTACTCGAAATAGAGATAGTAAGATATTTTGCATAGTAACATTTATCACATATGTAAAAATTTATTAAATTTCAGTATATTAAGACGGTTCCTTGGCCAATTTAATAATGTAAATATTTTGATAGAATTTATTTCTAGATGATTTAATGTGATAAAAAAATGAAAAATATTCTTATAGATAAGATAGTTAACATTAGCACATTAAAAATATTTTTTACTTTATAGATTTTACCCTGGGCAAGTAATGATATTTTGAATTATTATTTTATTGATAGCTTGAAATTATTAGGTACGTATAGCACAATACGAACGTAAAATAATAACTATAGATCAATGGAGGTCTCTATTGGTTGTTCTGCAACGTGATCTTGTAAATTCGGTCAGGTCTGGAAAGAAGCAGCCGTAGCAAGTAAGCGTGTGCTGAAATTAGCTAAAAAGACCTCCTCTTTAAAAATGCAAAAAATTTCAAAAAAAAACAAACACATTATTTAACAAATGATATAAATAAATGTTTTGCTGATTTTTTCCAACTTTTAATATCTTGAGTATTAATTACATAATTGCTAAACAACATGAAGGTATCGTCAAGATATTCATCGGCTTGTATGACTAGCTTTTCATCTTCAAGATGCTTGATCTTATAATTCATTATGAAATAAGAAATATATTCAATTAATTCATTAATGCTTTTATTTTTTCTTGAAGCAGGATCATTAACCCATCCACTATAGATACCTTGTAAGTTTGCTATACATTCAGAAAATAAATGTTCGCATAAAAATTTGAGTTGCACTATGTCATGTCGCTTAGGTGAGTATTCATCCATTTGCTTGATCCGTTATTCAAACTTTTGTGTTGGCATTATAACATTTATGTACTAGTACATAAATGTTATAATGCAGCGAACTTTCTCGTATAACTTTTTTATTAGAATTATACAAATTGCACTAAAATATATTTATAAAGAGAAAATAAAATTATATATTTATGTAAAGATAATATCTCGTAATAATAAATAGATTGTTTTAATCTACCTCTACCATATGATATATTTTTGATAATACAAATTTTCTCTAAAAAAGAGATATGTAATTTAAAGGTAAAATCAATATTTTTACACAAAAGATTATCGAAATATCCTTATTAATATTTTATAATAATTATTTATATTCAATTTTTTTGTAATTTATACCCTAATTATGTTTAGCTAAGTTAAGTAGCATATTTATTGTTTCAATCTAATTAATTATTAAAGTTCTATATAAAATATAGTCGTATAGTTGTCATATAGCTGAATAACTGAAAAGAAATTACTATAGTAATCATTTAGGTAACTGACTGCATCTTAATATGAAGACTCAGTATACTACTAGTAATAATAAAATTATAATAGTATAAAAATCGTATACTAAATATTACAAGCATTATCAATTTCTAATATTTATAGTATACATACTATATTCTAGATAATCTCTACATAATAAATAAAATCAAAAATTAATAAATGTCTTTATTCTGATAACTATTCTATTAATTAATATAAAAATAAACTTAGAATGCAAACCTAGTAGAGGATTTTTGTGTACTTTTTTTAAAAAATATTTAAAATAAAAATTAAGTTTTTATTAAATAATTAATTATATTAAGAATCACTTAACATGATTAATTATTTAAAGAGGTAAAACAGCTTATATTATAACTGTGTCAATGAAAGTAAAAAATTTTGATTACCGTAATACTATATATGGATTATGCAATCTATAACATTCCTTATCTGACTTTAGAATTTTTTTATTATTAAATAAACTTCTATTAACTTTCTGGCTACTCTAGATCTACCATTATAGTAAAATCATAACATGATAATACCAAATAACTATTTAGATTTTAAAAAGATCTATTCTACAAGCCAAATAAATCCGTAATTTAAATTTTAAAATAATAATCGTAATTATTAATTTCAATACTATAAAATAGTATACTAATTTTAAATATTAAAATATAGGTGATAGATGATCAATATAAGAAAAAAAACAAAACAAGCTGTTGTATTATTTAGTGGAGGACAAGATTCTACTACCTGTTTAATCCAGGCGTGTCAGTTTTATAATAAAGTATATTGTATTACTTTTGATTATAATCAACGACATCGACAAGAGATTAAAGTAGCCATGAGATTAGCAAAACATTTGGGCATACAAGAACATAAAATATTAGATATAACTATACTTAATGAATTAACCATTAGTAGTTTAACTCGTTTTAATATCCCTATACCAAATTATAAATTCAATACTACCTGTCTTCCGAGTACATTTGTTCCAGGACGAAATATTTTATTTTTAACTATATCGGCAATTTATGCCTATACAATAGGAGCAGAAAGCGTGATTGCAGGCATATCCGAAAACGATTTTTTAAATTATCCGGACTGTCGTAAGGAATTTATAAATCTTTTTGGCAATGCTATAAATTTAGGCATGGAACGTAATATCAATTTTGAAATGCCTCTTATGTCATTGAATAAAGCAGAAACTTGGGCATTAGCTGATTATTTTCAACAATTACAATTAATAAGATTGGAAACTTTAACTTGTTATAACGGTATAAAAGGTGATGGTTGTGGTAACTGTTCTGCTTGTTATGCGCGTGCATCTGGTTTAGCTGATTATGAGGCTAATCGCTCTAATATAATGAAAGAAATGAAAAAAAAGTGTTTTTTAAAAAATGTATTATGAAAACAATACATTTAACAAGCTATTTCATTAAATCAAATTATAATTCACTTAAATTTAAAACTAGCAAAAATTTTTCTTTAATCTTAAACAAATATGTCTATCTGTAAATCAAACTCACTAATTCAATTAAATTCATTTGTTTTTTGAATTCTGCTTTATTCAAAAAGCTACTACTCCACATACAGACACCCTGCAGCTAACCAAAAATAAAGGAGAGCTGTCAAGAAATGTCATAAATTCTTATGTTTAAAATATTAATTAATGTATCCAAGACAAAGTCTCTATTGAAAAACTAAGTACCTCTTCAATGCATTTTACTGGGTATATTTCAAGATTGGCAACGACATTCTTCGGAATTTCTTCTAAATCTCGCTTATTGTCAATAGGAATTAATACTTTTTTAATTCCTCCGCGATGTGCAGCTAATAATTTTTCTTTGAGACCACCGATAGGCAAAATTTGACCACACAATGTAATTTCTCCTGTCATGGCTATATCAGAACGCACTGGACTGCAAGTTAAACAAGAGACAAGCGCAGTACACATAGCAATGCCAGCACTAGGGCCATCTTTTGGAGTTGCACCTTCTGGTACATGTACATGAATATCACGATTTTCATAAAAATCTACTTTAATGCCTAACTTTTCTGCACGTGCACGCACCACTGTGACGGCTGCTTGTATAGATTCCTGCATCACTTCACCTAAACAACCTGTATAAGTTAACTTCCCTTTTCCTGGTAAACAAGCAGCTTCAATAGTTAACAAATCACCTCCTACTTCCGTCCAGGCTAGACCAGTTACTTGACCTACTCGGTTATCACTATTTGCACGACCATAATCAAAACGTTGCACTCCAAGAAAATTTTTGAGATTTTCAGAATCAATACTAATATTTGTTTTTGTTTTATCCATTAATAATGCTTTAACTGATTTTCGACATAACTTTGAAAGTTCACGTTCTAAACTACGTACACCAGCTTCGCGAGTATAATAACGAATTATACTAATAATAGCACTATCATCAATATTTATCTCATGTGCTTTTAGGGCATTACGTTGAATTTGTTTTGGCAGAAGATGTTGTTTAGCGATATTCATTTTTTCATTTTCTGTATAACCTGAAATACGAATAACTTCCATACGATCTAATAACGGTAAAGGTATATTCATAGAATTGGATGTCGCTACAAACATTACATCAGATAGATCATAATCAACTTCTAAATAGTGATCGTTAAATGCAACGTTTTGTTCAGGATCTAAAACTTCTAGTAAAGCTGAAGCTGGATCACCTCGCATATCGGAAGACATTTTATCAATCTCATCTAATAAAAATAATGGATTTTTTACTGCGACCTTTGCCATTTTCTGTATTAATTTTCCCGGCATTGAACCGATATAAGTACGTCTGTGACCACGAATTTCTGCTTCATCACGCATACCACCTAACGCCATACGTACGTATTTACGTCCAGTTGCTTTAGCAATGGATTGTCCAAGAGAAGTTTTACCTACCCCTGGAGGTCCAACAAGACAAAGAATAGGACCTCTAATTTTACTTATACGATTTTGTACGGCAAGATACTCGAGTATACGATCTTTGACGCTTTCAAGACCATAATGGTCAGTATCAAGTCTGTATTGCGCTTTGCATAAATCTTTTTTTAATTTACTGCGTGAAGACCATGGCACCTGAAGCATCCAGTCAATATAACTTCTTACTACAGTAGCTTCTGCTGACATAGGCGGCATCATTTTTAATTTTTGTAATTCAGATTCTGTTTTTTCATGTGCTTCAACTGACATTTTTGCCATATCAATTTTTCGTTTGAGAGCTTCATATTCGTCTGGAGTTTCATCCATTTCTCCTAACTCTCTTTGAATAGCCTTCATTTGTTCATTGAGATAATATTCTCGTTGGCTTTTCTCCATTTGTTTTTTTACACGGTTACGAATCCGCTTTTCAACTTGAAGCAGATCAATTTCTGATTCCATCATTGCCATAAGATATTCTAAACGCTCATTAACATCAGCCATTTCCATGACTGATTGTTTATCTGCTAACTTTAATGGCATATGTGCAGCTACAGTATCTGCTAAGCGAGCAGCATCATCGATGCTATTTAAAGATGTTAATACCTCAGGTGGTATTTTTTTATTTAGTTTAATATAACCTTCAAATTGATTAATAGCAGTGCGTACTAATACTTCTTGTTCACGTTCTTCAATTTCATTTGTAATCAAGTATTCAGCTTGGGCAATAAAATGATCACCATTATCTACTAAAGTTTTTATACGTGCACGCTGTAATCCTTCTACTAAGACTTTCACTGTACCATCAGGTAGCTTTAACATTTGTAAAACCGATGCTACTGTTCCTACAGAAAAGAGATCATTTATACTAGGATCATCCTTTGCAGCTTCTCTTTGTGCCACTAGGAAAATCTTTTTATCATGTTCCATCGCAATTTCAAGGCATCGAATCGATTTTTCTCGACCAACAAACAATGGAATAACCATATGTGGATACACCACCACATCACGCAGTGGTAATACAGGAATTTCAATACATTCAGAATGCTCAAGATTCATAGAGCTCTCTCTTTATTTCTAATATCGCCAGAAATCATGGGAACCACGTAAAAATAAAAAAAACAAACCATTGAAGATGCATAATGCCAATTATATAGGGATATTTATATGACATTCAATTCGCTTACATTAGACAAAAATAACGAAAGCACTTTGTTATTTTTTTAATATACAAATATAATTTATTGATTTATTTGTTCATTAGAAACTAACACTTCATTTGTGCTATAAACTAACATAGGTCCAGATTTACCACTAATAACAGTCTCATCAATCACTACTGTGTCAACACCTTCTATAGAAGGAAGATCATACATTATTTCTAATAAAATAGCTTCAACGATAGATCGCAGGCCACGTGCACCTGTTTTACGCAGGTTAGCTTTTCTAGCAATCATTTTCAATGCTTCATCACGAAACTCTAATTTTACGCCTTCTAAATTAAATAATACTTGATATTGTTTGATTAGTGAATTTTTTGGTTGAGATAAAATTTGAATCAACGATTCTTCATTGAGTTCGCTTAAAGTAGTCACTACTGGTAAACGACCTATAAATTCTGGGATCAAACCAAATTTAATTAAATCTTCCGGTTCAACCAATGAAAGTAATTTGCCTTGGCTTGATTTTTGTGCTTGTTTTATTACAGTTGCACTAAAACCGATTCCAGATCCTGTTTCGACGCGTTGAGAAATTATTTTATCTAAACCATCAAAAGCTCCTCCACAAATGAATAAAATTTTAGAAGTATCAACCTGTAAAAATTCTTGTTGTGGATGTTTACGTCCGCCCTGTGGAGGAACAGCAGCTACGGTGCCTTCAATAAGTTTTAAAAGTGCTTGTTGAACACCCTCTCCTGAAACATCACGCGTAATTGATGGATTATCTGATTTTCTAGAGATTTTATCTATTTCATCTATATAAATAATTCCATGCTGTGCTTTCTTTACATCATAATCGCATTTTTGGAGTAGTTTTTGAAGAATACTTTCAACATCTTCGCCCACGTAACCAGCCTCTGTTAGAGTTGTCGCATCAGCAATAGTAAACGGTACACCCAAAAGACGTGCTAATGTTTCTGCAAGAAGGGTCTTACCACTACCAGTGGGCCCAATAAGCAGGATATTACTTTTTCCTAATTCAACATCACTACTGCTTTTATCTGCGTTACATAGGCGTTTATAGTGATTATAAACTGCTACCGCCAGTACTTTTTTCGCGTTTTCTTGACCAATAATATACTCATCAAGATGACGGCGAATTTGATGTGGAGTGCGTAAAAGGCTGCGCTGACGATCTGACACAGTGTCCTTAATCTCTTGGCTAATAATGTCATTACATAAATCAACACACTCGGCGCAAATATATACCGACGGACCTGCAATAAGCTTATGAACTTCATGTTGATTCTTTCCGCAAAAAGAACAACATAATAATATCTCGGTATCGACTTTGCACTTATCTGTCATCAGCTAACCTCTTTTATTCCTCAAATCGAATGTAGGTATTATTTATTGTAACGAAGATCTAATAAATAAGAATCATTGTTTACTAATAATATAATTGATCTAGGATAATTTATTTGACTAATGATTTGTTAAAAAATCTAGATATTTTTTATTGACGCTGCACTAAAATAGAGTCAACCAACCCATAATCTACGGCTTCTTTAGCTGAAAGAAAACGATCACGTTCAGTATCATGTTCAACCTGCTCCAAAGATTTGCCAGTATGCTCAGCAAGTAACTCGTTCATACGCTGCTTTACTTTTAGAATTTCTCGTGCATGAATTTCAATATCAGTTGCTTGGCCATGGTAGCCACCTAATGGTTGATGAATCATTACACGTGAATTAGGCAAACAAAAACGTTTACCTTGTGTACCTGAAGCTAGCAGAAATGCACTCATTGAACAAGCTTGCCCCATACAAATTGTACTAACATCTGGTTTAATAAATTTCATAGTGTCATAAATAGACATACCAGAGGTAATAACACCACCTGGTGAATTAATATATATATATATATCTTTTTCAGGATTTTCAGCTTCTAAAAATAATATTTGTGCAACAATTAAGTTTGCCATATAATCTTCGATTTGACCAGTTAAGAAAATCACTCTTTCTTTCAGCAAACGTGAATAAATGTCGTAAGAACGTTCACCCCGTGAAGTTTGCTCTACTACCATCGGTATCAGTGCCATATACGGTGTAGTAAAATCACGATCGCCGACATGTGCCATTATACGCTCCTCATCATGCTTAATTAATAATTTTTTAAAGATTATAAGAAATTAATTTTAAATATAATTATTTTTATTGACTCTTTTTACACTTAAAGTATACCAATAAAATAATTTAATTATTTCAATAGATTTTATATTTTAATATCTTATTTCACTTAAAATACATTCTGTAATAGCATGATATATAAACCGAAAATAATTTTCACTAAAAATTTTTCTGTACACTATAATTATGAATAATTATGCAATATAAATAATCTTTAATTAAGAGAATACAATAATAATCTCAAAAATTATTAATATCCTAAAATAAAAATATTAAGCGAATGAAACAAACTGATTCTCATAAGTATGGTGATAAATTAATTCATTAAATTTAAAAGGTTTTTCTGTAATTTTAGCTTTTGTGATTACAGCTTCGATTGCTAACTCTTCTAAAACTATATTACGAATATTATTCATTAGCTCCTTTTTTTTAAAGTATAAAGCAATTACTTGATTTGGGTTTTCATATGCTGAAGCTATTTCTATTATTAATGCTCTTACACGATTTTCATCAACCTTTAAGTTATGAGTACGAATAATTTCTTGCAACAATAAAGCTACACTAACGCGATACTTTGCTTGATTTGCAATTAGTTCATCGGATGATGTATTAAATAATTGTTTTTTTTTATTATCAGAATATTCTGTTGATTGTTGATTATATATTATATTAATTTCTTTTTTAACCAGTGCTGTTGGAACATCAATACTATGATTATCTATTAACGCTTTCATTACCTGCGACTTTAATCGAGCATATATAGCTCTTTTCAATTCACGCTCCATGTTTTTTCGTATTTCAGCACGCAATTCAATTATAGAACCATTCTTTATTCCAATATGCTTAACAAATTCTTCATTTAATTTTGGTAAAGTATACGTTTCAACTTTTTTTAGAAAAATGTTAAAGGTAGCATTCTTATTTTGTAAATTTTTCACATGGTAATTAAATGGAAATTTAACATCGATAGTAAATTTTTCACCTGGTTTGTGATTAATGATATTTTCTGCAAGTCCTGGTATCATACAACCTTGCTCTATTACCAAAACAAAATTATTAGCTTGACTACCTTCAAATTTTGATCCTTCTGCTAACCCATTGAAATCGATAGTTACACGATCTCTGATAGATGCAACATTATTCGTTTCACTCCAAATTGCTTTTTGTTTCTGTAAGATATTTAAGACAATATCAATATCCATATCAGTTATTTCAACAACTGGTTTTTCTAATTCGATAGAATCTAAACATTTTAATGTAATTTCTGGATATACTTCAAATTCAACTGTATAAGTAAAATCTGTGCCTTTTTGATATTTACTAGGTATATAATTCGGAGGGCCTGCTAAATTAATTTTTTCTTTAATAATGGTATCAGTGAATATACGTTCCATAAGATCATTTAAAGTGTTTTGATGAACTACAGTGCCGCATCTCTGTGCAATGATGTCTATTGGTGCTTTCCCTTTGCGAAAACCATCAACATGAACTTTTTTTGCTGCTTTGACTAGTTCTTTTTTTACTGCTTTTTCAATATGGTCTGCTGTTACAGTAACTGTAATCCTACGCCCTAATCCTTGAGTAGTTTCTATTAACACTGTCATTTCATTACCTCAAACATGTGTATACGGTTTACTGTAGAGATATTTATTAACCTGATACATGCAATCTAAAGAATCGATATAAAATTCTGTAATTAAAAAAATTGAATTTGTATTTAAAAATTCGAGTTCATTGTCTTAATTAGAGAAAATTTTCAGTATATATACTAAGATTATAAGAATATAGCTAGAATTGAGGGTATAAACTTATTAGTGTGTTATTGATACCATTTTTTTAAATTTAATTTAATTTTAATAAAGCAATTTATAAAAATATCATTAATACAATTGATTTTTAAAGATAATCTTTAAGAAGAACATTGAATTATATTACTTTGTAATAATTTGACTATCATTTGCATAATAAAAAAGTGAATTTTATTCAAAAATCATTTAGAAATTTACAAAAAAATCATAATTCTCAATTATTTAAAAATTATTCTAAATAAACCTAGATAAATAAATTCAAAACGATCAAATAGATAATTGTATAATTGAGTATTATAGCCAAAGCCCTTTTACGACTCTTTAATTTAGCACAGATGAATTTTTAAATATTCAAACATACTTTATTAAATGGCGACATAAATTTTTTTAATTAATTTAGGAAATGTTTTAGTTTTCTTTTAACTAGCAATTGCTAGCATAGATGAAATGTTTTAAAAAATCCAGTATATGCATGTAAAATGCAAAATATTTATATTTACATACAATGATATTTTTTCTGTGAATTTTTCATTATAGTTCTATATCATACATAGTATATGTATATATTAAATTCTACAATTTATTCAATTTAATCAAATTCTCAATATTAAGGATATTATTGTTTAATATGAGTAGTTTTAACTAAATATTCTAGAATAACTTATAGAATATAGATAAAGTTTAATAGTTAGTGAACCAAATATTCCTTAACAATCTATAGTATGCTATAAAATTTTTTAAAAAATCATCTCTTTTACGTAATGCATTATTTTAAATGTACAAACTTAAAAAGTGTTTCATAATTTTGAGAACATACGCAGTATAAATAATATGTGTTGCAACATGACTAAAATTGTCTTTTATTATTATTTATATAAATTTAGAAATAAAATTAAATAAATGAACTTCATATTAAAATTCTTAAAATTTTGAAGATATTTCTTTAGAACGAAATGCTCAAGATTACAAAAACAATTTATTAAATGGTGAAGCTACATTATCGTGAAATAGCATAGAATAATTTTTTACATAATTTCATTAAAGAATAACGATGAATTAAGTGATAAAAATAAATACTTCAAGATGAATACTGTAAAATAACAAAAATTATTTATATGATACGAAAATATAGTACTTAAATATATTAAGTAATACGTTGTTAAAATTTCTTAATTTAATTTACCCTACAAATTTTTATTATTTACAGAAATAGTAAAATACTAAATATGCTTAATAAGCATAGCAAAGTTATTTAAAAAACTACAATTGTAATATGATTATTTATTTGAGTTTATTATTTTGATTTTCCAGTAT
This sequence comes from Candidatus Pantoea carbekii, assembly GCF_000971765.1. Taxonomy (GTDB): domain Bacteria; phylum Pseudomonadota; class Gammaproteobacteria; order Enterobacterales; family Enterobacteriaceae; genus Pantoea_A; species Pantoea_A carbekii. The sequence goes on from NZ_CP010907.1 coordinate 604,869, forward strand.
ATATTTAAGCATAATTTATTATCAAGCTGAGTGTAGTTCTAAGAGTAATTTTCTAGGAAAGACAGTTTATAGTATCAACATTTTTTTATGTAACACATAAAAATAAATTTATTGAATATAAATTTATTTTTATGAACATATAAAAATAAAAGTAAGTATTTCAATTGATGTTTTCTATAATAAATTCTTGAAACTAGATTGCACATTTGTTACCATGAGCAATTGAAATTCATAATGAATAATATTTGGATTATATTTAAATAGATTTAATATAACATTTGACATTATTTATATAATGATATTATAAGATGATAACAAAATTTTTGTATAAAAACATAAATTTTATAGATTATATAGTAATAATTAAATAATAATTTTTCCACTAAACCTATCATAAAAAATATTTTTTAATTATAAATTATCTTTACTTCATATAAACTAAATATAAAATATATGTATTGATTTTGAAAAAAATAAATGTAGAAAAACATTTCAGATTTTACGAAATACGAATACTCATAAATTTTAATTTATCATGTATTAAATAAATATTTCTTTGTTTTAATAAACATATGTTATGTATATTAAATGCAAAATAGCATTACCTAGCAACTCTTCAACATAATACAAATAATATATTTATATAATATTAACAGCACGTTATATTGAAAAAGTGTTCTCTATAGTTCTAAACAGATTTATAATATGCAAACTTTTCTGTAAAAGGTGCCCTCACTTAAAACGACAATAGTCTCTTTTAATTACTGAGGTTATTAAATGAAAGTTATTAAACATATAAAATATTTATCGTCTTTTTCAATAATTACAGTAAATACTATATTATTAAGTGGCTGTGATAGTGCTCTGCTAAATCCAAAGGGGCAGATTGCAATTGAACAACGTTCATTGATTTTAACAGCTTTTGGTTTAATGCTGATTGTAGTCATTCCTGCAATATTGATGGCTATTTTATTTTCTTGGAAATACCGTGCAAGTAATCCAAACGCAAAGTATAGTCCTAATTGGTCACATTCAAATAAAATAGAAGCTATTGTCTGGATTATTCCTATTCTAATTATCTTATTTTTAGGCATTATGACTTGGAAATCCACACATATATTAGAACCTAGTAAATCACTAGTACATGAAGTTAATCCAGTTGATATTGATGTGGTAGCCTTAGATTGGAAATGGTTATTTATTTATCCTAAATTCCGTATTGCAACCATTAACCAAATAGCTTTCCCAACAAATACTCCAGTAAACTTTAATATTACATCAAATTCTGTCATGAATTCCTTTTTTATCCCTACATTAGGCAGTCAAATTTATGCTATGGCAGGCATGCAAACTAAATTGCATCTTATTGCTAATAAACCTGGGATTTTTAATGGTTTTTCTTCAAATTTTAGTGGTCGTGGTTTCTCTGGTATGAAATTCAAAGCAATTGCAACCAAAAATAAGATTGATTTTCAAAAATGGATTTCCAAAGTTAGAGAATCTGCTCATAGGCTCATGAATATGAATGATTTTGAAAAACTTGCATTGCCAAGTGAAAATCATCCAGTAGAATATTTCTCTATAGCAAACCCTGATCTTTTCAAACAAATTATTAAAAAATTTATAATGCAATAAAACATTATATAGACCTTCAATTAGTGTATGGATATATAAGTGACACCGTTTCCGCGAAAATTGAGGAAAAAATGCAATGTTGGGAAAATTAACACTGGATGCGATTCCTTACCATGAACCCATTATTATGGTTACGATTGTTGGTATTATGATTACAAGTTTAGTAATGGTCAGTATTATTACTTATTTTGGTAAATGGAAGTATCTTTGGTCTGAATGGTTGACGTCTGTAGATCACAAAAAGCTTGGTATTATGTACATCATCATTGCATTAATCATGCTACTGCGAGGATTCGCAGATGCTATAATGATGCGTACACAACAAGTCATGGCATCTGCTAAGGGAATGGGTATTTTACCTCCCCATCACTACGATCAAATTTTCACTGCTCATGGTGTCATTATGATCTTCTTTGTAGCAATGCCCTTAGTAATAGGCTTAATGAATATTATAGTACCTTTACAAATTGGAGCCCGCGATGTTGCATTCCCTTTCCTCAATAACGTAAGTTTCTGGTTTACTATGATAGGTGTTATTTTAGTAAATCTTTCATTAGGTATTGGTGAGTTTGCACAGACTGGATGGTTAGCTTATCCGCCACTTTCAGGCAAGCAATATAGTCCTGGTGTTGGTGTTGATTACTGGATATGGAGTCTGCAATTAGCAGGTATTGGTACTACATTGACAGGTATTAATTTCTTTGTAACTATTCTTAAAATGCGTGCTCCAGGTATGAATTTGTTTAAAATGCCAGTATTTAGCTGGACTGCACTTTGTACAAATGTTTTAATTATCATTGCGTTTCCGGTATTAACTGTAACATTAGCATTGCTCACACTAGATCGTTACCTCGGCTTCCATTTTTTTACTAGTAATCTAGGTGGTAATATGATGATGTACGTCAACTTAATCTGGGTATGGGGCCATCCAGAAGTATATATACTTGTTCTTCCTGCATTCGGTATTTTCTCTGAAGTTACTGCTACGTTTTCTAAGAAACGTTTATTTGGTTATACTTCTTTAGTATGGGCAACTATTGCTATTACAATACTTTCGTTTATTGTATGGTTACACCATTTTTTTACTATGGGAGCAGGTGCAAATGTCAATGCTTTCTTTGGTATTATGACTATGATTATCGCAATTCCTACTGGAGTTAAGATTTTCAATTGGTTATTTACTTTATATCAAGGTCGCATTCAATTTCATTCAGCAATGTTATGGACTATTGGTTTTTTAGTATCTTTCTCTATTGGTGGTATGAGTGGTGTTCTTTTAGCTATTCCTGGTGCAGATTTTGTACTTCATAATAGTTTGTTTTTAATAGCACACTTTCATAATGTCATTATTGGAGGAGTCGTTTTTGGATGCATGGCCGGAATAACCTATTGGTTTCCAAAAGCATTTGGTTTTACTTTAAATGAAATTTGGGGAAAACGAGCTTTTTATTGTTGGATCATTGGGTTTTTTATAGCTTTTATGCCGTTGTACGCTCTGGGTTTCATGGGAATGACTCGTCGACTCAGCCAAAATATTGATCCAGAATTTCATTCTTTATTAGTTATTGCTGCAATTGGTGCTGGATTGATTGGATGTGGTATTTTATGCCAATTAATCATGTTTTATTTTTCTATAAAAGATCGCCATGAACACCGAGATTTAACAGGTGATCCTTGGGGTGGACGTACGCTAGAATGGGCAACTTCTTCACCTCCGCCGTTTTACAATTTTGCTATTATTCCATATGTTGACGATCGCGATGCATTTTGGTCAATTAAAGAAAAAGGGCTGTCATATCAAAAACCGAAAAAATATGAAAATATTCATATGCCAAAGAATAGTAAAGCAGGATTCTTTATAGGTATGTTTGGTACTATTTTAGGCTTTTCGTTAATTTGGTACATCTGGTGGTTAGCAGTATTATCATTTATAGGCATGATTGCAACCTGGATTATAAAAAGTTTTGATGAAGATATTGATTACTATATACAAGCAGATGATATTGCAAACATAGAAAATGAACATTTTAATCAAATTAAAACAGCAGGTTTGAAATAATGTCTAATGAAACTGTCATACAAAAACATTTTTATGATCCAGAAGCTAATAAAATTTTTGGTTTTTGGATTTACCTAATGAGTGATTGTATTATCTTTGCAACTTTGTTTGCAACTTATATGGTAATGGTTCATAACACTGCGTTCGGTCCAATAGCCAAGGAAATTTTTAAACTGCCATTTGTCTTTTTAGAGACCATGATTTTGTTATTGAGTTCTATTATTTATGGTATGGCAGTAATTGCTATGGATAGGCAAAATAAGATTTTAGTTGTAACGTGGCTTATTTTAACCGGTATTTTAGGTTCTGCATTTATTATCATGGAACTGTATGAATTTTATCATCTTATTATGAATAATTGCGGTCCTAATCGCAGTGGTTTTTTATCTGCGTTTTTTACTTTAGTTGGTGTTCATGGTTTACATGTCAGCTCTGGTTTAATTTGGATGGCAGTATTAATATTGCAAATTATTAAACGTGGACTGACTAAGATTAACTGTACGCGCATCATATGTCTCAGCATGTTTTGGCATTTTTTAGATATAATTTGGATCTTTGTGTTCAGTGTTGTTTATTTGATAGGGACCATGCAATGAATCATTCTATTAAAAGATGTGGTGCATCTCAGGGTCGTCTAACATCTTATATAGTTGGTTTTATTTTTTCTATTATTCTAACTATTATCCCATTTTGGATAGTAATTTATCGCAACATGTCTTACAGTAATACTATATATATAATTGTAGTATGTGCAGTAATGCAAATGTTAGTTCATTTGATTTATTTCTTGCATTTAGATGTAAGATCTGAGGGTGGTTGGAATATGATAGCGATTGTTTTTTCAATAATTATTGTTACTATTCTAATAGTTGGCTCATTATGGATTATGCATCATCTAAACTATAATATGATGATTCACTAAAGAGTTATTCATAATGATTAGATATTATCTAACAATTATAAAACCAAAAATTGTTTTAGGAAATTTAATTTCTGTGGTTGGTGGTTTTTTATTAGCTTCAAGAGGTAACATAAATTACTCGCTGCTGTTTTTTGCTCTTATTTCAGTATGTTTTATTATTGCATCAGGCTGTGTTTTTAACAATATTATTGATCGTGATATTGATATCAAGATGCACAGAACGCAGAGTCGTATTTTAGTTAAGGGTCTACTCTCAATCAAACATAGTTTAATTTATGCAATTGTATTAGGTATTACTGGTTGTGCATTATTATATTATAAAGTAAACGCACTAAGTATGTGCTTAGCAATTATAGCTTTTGTAGTATATGTTGTTATTTATAGTCTTTATATGAAGCGTCACTCAGTTTACAGTACATTAATTGGTAGTTTATCTGGTGCTATGCCGCCTGTTATTGGTTATTGTGCAGTAACTAATGAATTTGATTGTGCTGCACTAATTTTACAGTTTATTTTTAGTGTTTGGCAAATACCACATTCTTACTCAGTTGCTATTTATAATTTTAAAGATTATCAAATTGCAAAGATTGCGGTTTTACCAGTCGTGAAAGGAATTTCAGTAGCAAAAAATCATATAATTGTATACATTTTAGTATTCGTAATTTCTACACCTATGTTGACTATAAGTGGCTATACTGGTTATAAATATCTTTTAGTTGTCACTGCTGTAAGTATAGGTTGGTTTGTAATATCATTGTTGGGTTATAAAACATCAAACCACAGACTTTGGTCATACAGAATATTCGTTTTTTCCATTATTGTAATTACAATATTTAGTATAATGATATCGATAGATTTTATAACTCCGATATCTTTTAAAAATATTATAACTTACAATTATCAATAATCTAACCTATATAACTATGAATTAAAGAGGGCGCGAAAATTGCGCCCTCTTTAATTGTAAAATCGATCTTTGAAATATTATTCAATACAGCAATAAAATTTACAGGGGTTGAAATGAACAATGATAATCAAATGACCCATATAGAGCGTCGTGCTATATGGGGTTTAAGTACTATATTTTTCTTACGCATGTTAGGAATGTTCATGGTTTTACCTGTAATAACTACATATGGAATAAAACTAAAAGGTGCCAACGAATATTTAATCGGTTTAGCTATTGGAATTTATGGATTCACTCAAGCAGTATTTCAAATTCCTTTTGGATTGCTTTCGGATCGTATCGGTCGTAAGCCATTAATAATTATTGGTTTAATACTATTTGTTATTGGTAGCATAATCGCTGCAGTAAAAAATTCAATTTGGGGTATTATTATAGGTCGTGCATTACAAGGATGTGGCGCTATTTCCTGTGTCATTATGGCGTTGCTGTCAGATTTAGTACGAGAGCAAAATCGTACTAAAGCTATGAGTTTTATTGGCGTAAGTTTCGGTATCACTTTTTTTATAGCAATGATTATTGGTCCAATAATTACAGATAAATATGGTCTTCAAACATTATTTTGGATAATCGCTATTCTCTCTAGTTGCGCAATTTTGATTATCCTCTTTCTAGTTCCTCACACATCAAATCACATTTTAAATCGTGAATGCGGCATTGTAACGAATAGCATTTCAAAAGTTTTAAAAAATAAAAAATTGCTAAAACTAAATATTAATATTTTTTATTTACATATTTTATTAATTTCAACTTTTGTAACATTACCTTCTCAATTAGAAAAAAATGGCTTTCCAGCAACATTACATTGGAAAATATACTTACTAACCATGTTAATAGCTTTTATTATTGCAATGCCCTTTATTATTTACTCTGAAACTAAACGTTGTATCAAAAAAGTATTAATTAGTTGCATTGGAATAATGATAATTTCGCAAACTTTATTTTGGATTTCAGAACTTCATGTTAATATCATATTAATTGCAATAGAATTATTTTTCTTCTCTTTTAATGTAATAGAAGCCATATTACCTTCATTAATCAGCAAAGAGTCACCAGTAGGTTATAAAGGTACGGCAATGGGTATTTATTCTACTAGTCAATTTCTTGGTGCGGCTATTGGTGGAAGCATAGGTGGTTGGATTTATGAACACTTTGATACATACACTGTCTTTTTATTCAACAGTCTTATCGCAATACCTTGGTTTTTTATTAGTTTATCAATGAAAGAACCTCCTTATGTTAGTAGTCTACGCATTACATTAAGCAACTCAATGCTTGTTGCTATTACTAATTTACAAAATTATTTAACAACACAGCCAGGTGTAAAAACCGTACTTATTATCCCAGAAGAAAAATCTGCATACGTTAAAATAGATAATACATTAACAAATCGTGCTATATTAGAAGAAAAATTAAGTAATTTTTGTGTCTGAAAAGAACTCTTTTTGAATACAAATATACTGACGTGTAATTATATACAATTGTTAGATCATACTAACTAAACTATACACACATAATAGAAATTAATTTGAATTAAGTTTAATAAACGCATTATTATTTTACATAGATTTAATATTTATCACATAAATCTATTTATGATAATCAAAAAACTATTTACTAAACATATTAAATAATTTCAAAAAAAATTCTGCTGCCTAACAAATCTCTTTATTTTACTATGAAATAATATATTTTTTAAAAATTAACATTAAAGATAAAATTTAAAATAGTTTTATAACAAAGTAATAACCAATTATCGTTTAATAATTAAATTGTTTTTTATGGAGGTATGTTAAAACGAATTATTATCATTCGAATAGTTAGTGTAAAGCTGGATATTATACATATATCGTGTGTTTTATCTAACTACAACAAGCTAAAAAATATATTTTAAGATTGTAACACTAATTAAATAAATTTATAAAAATATGATTATATTATCAATCTCGAAAATTTTTAAACTGAAAAGGTTGATTAAAATCATGATTACGCACTAAAATTATCACACGTTGTAATATATCACGAGATTTTCCAATTATGCGCAATTCATTTCCTTGAATCTGAAATTGTACTTTTAATTTGCTTTTTTTAATTACTTTTAATAAATCTTTAGCGACATCTCTATCAATACCATTTTTTAATTTTACTTGCATTATACAAAGTTTACCGTTATAGTTTACTTCTTTAGCAATTTCAATAGCTTTTGTTTCAATTCCACGCTTTATTAAATTTTCCCTTAAAATATTTACCAATTGCCCAATCTGAAAATTAGATTCACTAGTAATTTTAATTATCTCCTCTTTTTCATTTAATTCAATATTGGCAATTACATTACGAAAATCAAAACGAATTGAAACTTCACGATTAGCATTCTCGACGGCATTACGTACTTGCTGGAGTTCAATTTCCGATACAATATCGAAAGATGGCATCCTTTTTTCTCCTAACGCTAAAATGGCATACGCAATACATGATTTTATGAAAATTTCAATCTAACATATCTACTTGAAATTAGATTAAATCGTAACAAGCAAGATATAAAAACTTATATCTAAAACGTATGCTCATAAATATTATTGTATAAAAAATTAATTAAGATGCATGATGAATCCATTGATCTTGGATCAATTTTTTAAAAAAAAAGTATTATATTTACATATATACAATGCATTATTTAATTTAATCAAATTCTTATAACAACAAAACAATAAAATTTTTCTCAATTTAAAATTTGCTTAGTTTTATCGTGCTTAAAATGTACTAATTTTAATAGAATTATACTACATTATTGATGAACGTATTATAAATCATGCACAATTAAATACGGCATAGTGTATAGAGTTTATATATAACTTTAACAATAGTCTTTAATATTATACATTAATTAAGCTAGCTAGTACTTTTAGAAATTTTAATTATGTAAACAAAAATATGTCATTAATTAAAAACATTTGACTCAAAAATTGAATAACATAACATCAAATATATTGAAATTATTTTGTATATTTTTTTATTCATCTTCTATTGATTTTTTCATAAAAAATATTTTAATTTTAACATTATCTATTTTGTTGTTATTGTTCTATATAAAAGTTATTTTAATGCACATTTAAATTAAACTTAATTGAGTTTATAAATAAAAATATTTTTATTGTATTCATTTGATCAACTAAATATTTTATACATAATCATATGTGTCACTCTTAAATAAAAATTAACCTAACCTCTACTATAACATTTACTTATAGGCAGTACAAAACGTTATGATACATCGTTTAAAATTAAAAGACATACTTGCCCTAGGTTTTATGACTTTTGCTCTATTTGTTGGAGCAGGTAATATTATTTTCCCACCCATGATTGGAATACAATCTGGTGAACATATGTGGTTAGCTGGATTTGGATTTATGATTAGTGCTGTAGGCTTACCAGTAATGACGATTATAGCTGTAGCACGTGCAGGAGGTGGTATCGAAAAACTAAGCTTACCTATCGGTAAAACTGCTGGTTTATTTTTAGCAATACTTTGCTATTTAGCAATTGGTCCATTTTTTGCTACACCGCGAACTGCTTCTGTATCTTTTGAAGTAGGTCTCGCTCCATTAACTGGTAATACTCCAATACCACTTTTTATTTATAGCGTAATCTACTTTTGTATAGTTATTATAATTTCCCTCTATCCAGGTAAATTACTAGATACTGTTGGACACTTTTTAGCTCCGTTAAAAATTAGCGCATTAACTCTCTTATGCATTACGGTACTATTCTGGCCGACTGGTAAGATTTATTTAGCAACTGTCGATTATCAATCATCAGCTTTTTCTAATGGTTTTTTAAACGGTTACCTCACCATGGATACATTAGGTGCATTAGTATTTGGTATTGTCATTGTGAATGCCGCACGTTCACGTGGTGTGCAAGATGCAATTCTATTAACACGTTATACTATATGGGCTGGACTAATTTCTGGCATAGGATTAACGTTGGTCTATATCAGTTTATTTAAACTCGGTTCTGGTAGTAGTAACATTGTTTCTCAAAATGCAAATGGTGCTGAAATTTTGAATGCGTACGTACAACAAAACTTTGGAAGTATAGGTGCTTTTTTTCTAGCAGCATTAATTTCTGTAGCTTGCATGGTAACTGCGGTAGGTTTAACATGTTCTTGTGCACAGTTTTTTTCACAATATGTTCCATTATCCTATAAAACTCTAGTATATGTCATGAGCATTAGCTCTACATTGATATCTAATTTCGGCTTGAATCATTTAATTCAAATTTCCATTCCAGTATTGACTGCCATTTATCCACCATGTATTGTATTAGTAATACTTAGTTTCACATTAAGATGGTGGAATAAAAACACGCGTATTATTATACCTACCATGTTGATTAGTCTCATCTTTGGTATTTTAGATGCTATCAAAACTACGAAATTTAAACCATTAGTATTTTTAATTAATGAATATTTTCCTCTTGCAGACCAAGAAATTGCTTGGTTGATACCATCGCTGATAACATTCTCAATTACTGCATTTATTGATCGTGTAAAAGGCTAATAAACTAAATTATATTTTGAAAATTATATTTAAAGCACAGAACTCCGTAGTTCGAATATAATTTGATATATAATATCTACAAATCTCAATATATAAACTGTGCACTATTTAATGATATGCAAAATTATAAGTATTACCATTATAAATATAGATAGTAAACATATTAAGATAATTTAATACCTTACTATACATTGCGCATAATAGAGCTACTATGCTTAGTATAGATCTTTAATCAAAATGTAAATAACCTGTGTCATATACTCTAATCGTATATTATTTTTTTGCGATATGCGCAATTAAATTTAAATATACTTAATAGATTACATGAAATTTGCTTACAGAATATAAGGATCATAATTATGCATGTCTGTCATTTTAATTTTCAATTACCAAAATATTTAATTGCACAGTATCCGAAGACAAAACGCAGTAGCTGCCGATTATTATCGTTAGATGGCAATAGTGGTACTCTAATGCATGGTATATTTACTGATATATTGGATAAAATAAATCCGGGTGATTTATTAATATTTAATAATACACGTGTTATTCCAGCTCGCATTTATGGTCGTAAAATTAGCGGTGGCAAAATTGAAATATTAGTTGAACGTATACTAGACGATAGACGCATTCTTGCCCATGTACGAACTTCTACTAAAACATTAAAGCCCGGTGCAATATTATTAATGGGTGAAAAGAATAATGTTATAGGTACAATACTATCATATTATAATGCGTTATTTGAAATAATCTTTGAAAGTGACTTTACTGTTTTGGACATTTTAAATAGCATTGGCCATATACCATTACCACCATATATTAATCGTCCAGATGAAACAATCGATTATGAACTATATCAAACGGTATATAGCACTCGTCTTGGTGCAGTAGCTGCCCCAACTGCTGGACTTCATTTTGATCAACCGTTAATAGATGCGCTAAAAAAGAAAGGTGTAGAAATAGCATTTGTGACATTACACATAGGAGCTGGTACTTTCAAAAAATTAAAAATTACTAATATCACGGAACATATAATGCATACCGAATATGTAGAAGTATCACAAGAAACAGTAAATGCAGTTATAGCTTGCAAAACACGAGGCAATAAAGTCATTGCTATAGGGACTACATCTGTTCGTTCTTTAGAGAGCGCTGCAACAAATTGCAAAGATACGTTAATTGCACCATTTATCGGACATACACAGATATTTATTTATCCAAGCTATCAATATAAAGTGATCGATACATTAATTACTAACTTCCATTTACCGCAATCGACATTAATTATGCTAGTATCAGCTTTTGCTGGTTATCAGAATACTATGCGAGCATATCGTACTGCAATTATAGAACGGTATCGCTTCTTTAGCTATGGAGATGCAATGTATATAACACATAATCCACAAGCGCCTGACGAACATTTCTAAAAAATTTAGTCAATAAATGACGATATAATAAATAGGCATCTGATTTTGTTTGCACTAATTTTTATATGCCATGCATGGAGCGTATATGAAATTTGAATTAGATAATACCGATGGATATGGACGTCGAGGTCGTCTGATTTTTAATTGCGGTATTGTAGATACTCCAGTTTTTATAGCAGTAGCTACATATGGTTCGGTCAAAAGCATCTCTCCTGAAGAATTAGAAAATAGTGGAACAAAAATCATTCTTGGGAACACTTTTCATTTATGGCTACGTCCAGGCGAAAAAACTATAAAATTGCATGGTGGCTTGCACGATTTCATGCACTGGAAGGGACCTATACTAACCGATTCAGGAGGATTTCAGATATTTAGCTTAAATACTATATCTCAAGTTAATGAAGCTGGTGTACACTTTCGTAATCCTATTAATGGGGATACAGTTTTTCTAGATCCCGAAAAATCGATGGAAATTCAACATAATTTGAATTCTAATATAGTCATGATTCTTGATGAATGTATACCATATCAAACTAATTGGCAACACGCGAAAAATTCCATGGAAATGTCATTACGTTGGGCAAAACGTAGCCGAGAACACTTTGATTATCTAAATAATAAAAACACATTATTTGGTATTATTCAAGGAAGTGTCTACACAGATCTACGTGATATTTCACTTAAAGGTTTGCTAAAAATTGGTTTTGATGGATACGCTATAGGCGGATTAGCTGTTGGTGAACCAAAAGAGCATATGCATAAAATTTTAGATTTTATTTGTCCTAAAATGCCTTATAATAAACCACGTTATTTAATGGGTGTAGGTAAACCAGAAGATTTAATAGAAGGCGTGCGTCGTGGAATTGATATGTTTGACTGTGTGATGCCAACACGCAATGCACGTAACGGACATCTCTTTGTTACTAATGGTGTAGTAAAAATTCGTAATTCTAAATATAAATATGACCTCTCACCACTTGATTATCAATGTGATTGTTATACATGTTGTCATTATACTCGTGCTTATTTACATCATCTTGATCGTTGTAATGAGATGCTAGGTGCACGCTTAAATACTATTCATAATCTTCGTTATTATCAGCGTTTAATGATAGGTTTGCGTGAAGCTATTGAAAAGAAAAGATTACAAAACTTTATTAACACATTTTATCAACAAAGACGAATAAATATAAATAATTTGAACAAAGTTCCATCGTCAAGCAATTGATAATTGATTGTATGAGGAAAAAATAATGAGATTTTTTATTTCTGACGCTATAGCTTCAGAAGGTACCCTATCGCAGGGAAGTCCTTATTCTATAGCTGTTATGTTATTGACTTTTATAATAATTTTTTATTTTATGATATTGCGTCCACAACAGAAACGTGCTAAAGAGCATAAAAATCTGATGAATTCTATTTCAAAGGGAAATGAGGTATTAACTAACGGTGGTTTAGTAGGTTACGTGACTAAAATAGATGAAACTGGTTATATTACAATTGCTTTAAATACTACTACTGAAGTAATAATTAAACGTGATTTTATAACTGCAATTTTACCAAAAGGTACAATCAAAGCTTTATAATTTTTTCCAGAAGGACTATTCCGTGTTAAACCACTCTTCTTTTTGGAAGAATATCAAGTATATTATGCTAATCACTGTAATTGTTATTGGTTCTGTTTATGCACTGCCTAATTTTTATGGAGATAATCCAGCTGTGCAAATTACTGGTGTACGTGGAGGTTCTATTAATGAAAAAACTGTAAAAAAAATTCAAGATATATTGCACCAATGTAATATTTCCAGTAAATCAATTCTCTTAGAGAATAATATTATTATAGCCCGTTTTTCTAATATAGATCTACAGCTAAATGCTTATGAAGCTATTCTTAAAGGACTTGCAAATAATTATATTGTAGCAATGAACTTAGTACCATCTACTCCTAAATGGCTAAAAGCATTATACGCGAACCCTATAAAACTTGGTCTAGATTTACGTGGTGGTGTGCATTTTCTGATGGAAGTAGATATGGATGCTGTACTACATAAATTACAGGAAAAAAAAATTGATAGTTTATGTAGTGATTTGCGTAATAAAAATATTATCTACAAAAAAATTAAAAAAACTTCTAGCTCTGTTATAGAAATAGATATGTGCGATCGCAAACATCGTGATATGGCTATTAACTATTTACAACCACGTCATATTGATTTAGTAATTACTAGCAATAGTAACTCTAGTCTTCGTGCAGTAATGCGAGATAAACATTTAAATGAAATTTACGAGTCTGCAATGCAGCAAAATATTAATATTTTACGTAACCGTGTAAATAAACTAGGTATAGCAGAACCATTAGTACAACGTCAAGGTTTTAACCAAATAGTAATAGAACTACCAGGTATCCAAGACATTGCACATGCTAAAGAAATTATTGGCGCAACTGCTACATTAGAATTTCGACTAGTTAATACTGATATTCTTTTAAAAGATACGAATAATATTCATATTCCGAATGATTCAGAAATGAAGCACATGAATACAGGTGAAACAGTTGCAGTATATAAACATATAATTTTAACTGGAGATCATATTACAGACTCTACAGCTAGCAGAGATGAATACAACAGGCCGCAGGTAAATATTTCGCTTGATAACGCAGGTGGTAAAATTATATCGGACTTTACTAAAGACAATATTGGAAAACTGATGGCTACTTTGTTTGTAGAATATAAAAATACTGGTAAAAAAGATGAAAAAGGCCACTCTATTTTAGAAAAACAAGAAGAAATAATCAATATAGCTAATATTCAATCACGCCTTAACAATTATTTTTGTATTACTGGGATTAAAACTCATAAAGAAGCGCATCAACTCTCACTGTTACTACGTGCTGGTGCATTAATTGCACCAATCCATATTGTTGAAGAACGCATTATTGGACCTAGCATGGGTCAACAAAATATTCAACAAGGTTTTCAAGCTTGTCTTTGGAGTTTAGTCTTTTGTATTATTTTTATACTTTTATTTTATAAAAAATTTGGTCTTATTGCTATCAATGCATTGTTTTGTAACTTAATTCTCATTATTGGGATCATGTCAATATTACCAGGAGTTACTCTTACCATGCCGGGTATTGCTGGGATCGTGTTAACATTAACAGTAGCAGTAGATGCTAATGTATTGATTAATGAACGCATTAAAGAGGAATTACGTAGTGGTTGTTCAATACAATGGGCTATTCATCAAGGTTACAAAGGTGCACTATCCAGTATAGTCGATGCTAATCTTACTACGCTTATTAAAGCTCTTATTCTTTATATCGTTGGTACTAGCTCAGTAAGAGGATTTGCTATTACTACAGCCATTGGTATAGTTACTTCGATGTTTACAGCTATTATCGGTACGCATGCTATTGTTGACTTGCTGTACAGAAAAAAAAGAATTAATAAACTGTCTATCTAAAACTAAAGGATAAGTTTGTGTGGAACAGGAATATTGTATTGAACAATTAAATAATAGGTACAAAGTTATTGATTTTATGAAATCTAGTACATTAGCTTTTATTAGTTCTACTGTATTAGTTATAATATCTATAACTATTATGAATTTCAAAGGTTTTAATTGGGGGATAGATTTTACTGGTGGCACAATTATTGAAATCAGATTAAAAAAGACTATTAATTTAAAATCTCTGCGTGAAACTTTAGCAAAAGTAGGATTCCATGAATTGCTAGTTCAGCGATTTGGTAATAGCCATGATATAATATTACGTATACCTCCAGTTCATAAACTCGCTACTCAAGAACTAGGTAGTAAGATAGTATCCGTTATTAAAAATACGTTCCATCAAAATGCTATTATTAAACGCATTGAATTTGTAGGACCAAGCGTAGGTAGTGACCTTATACAAACTGCCGCTCTAGCACTAATGTCAGCATTAATTGCCATTTTAATATATATCAGTTATCGTTTTGAATGGCGCTTAGCATGTAGCATAGTTTTAGCATTAATACATGATATAATAATTAATTGTGGTATTTTATCATTTTGTCATATTGAACTTGATCTGACCACTTTAGCATCACTTATGTCAGTGATTAGTTATTCGTTAAATGATAAAATCGTGATTTCAGATCGTATTCGTGAAAATTTTCGCAAAATTAATTCTAGTTTTTCTTATAATATTATTAATATATCCCTAACTCAAACATTAAATCGCACTTTAATTACATCAATTACTACTTTATTGATAATTCTAATTTTATTTATCTTTGGAGGTGTTTTATTAAAAAGTTTTTCTCTGACTATGTTCATTGGGGTGGTCATTGGAACTATTTCATCTATTTATATTTCTTCTGCATTAGTATTAAAATTAGGCATCAAACGTGAGCATTTGTTAATACAGTCAATAGAAAAAGAGGGTCTTAATAATTAACTATACCAACTGCTGTAGTGAATGCAACTAAAATATATTTATTTAATCCACGATATTTAGTTGAATGAATAAAGTTTACTTATGTTTATGTTAAAAATAAACACTGATTTTAATAAAAATTAACAGATATTTAAGCTAATAAAAAGTATTTTAGAGATACATTTGAAGAAATATACCATAAATAATAATCTCACTTAATGTAGACTCAAACATATACGTGCTCTTTAGAAACATAAATTTTCTAATAAAATTATTAGTAAACTAATAATGAAAACTGAAATTTAATAAGCAGCTTAATGTTAGTATATATATTAAAGATATTAGTAATTTTTGTAACAACATCGCTCGACTATAGGACTGAGTTATGACTGATGAACAGTATATGACACGAGCTATAGAACTAGCTTGGCGTGGACGGTTTACTACTATGCCTAACCCTAATGTAGGTTGTGTAATTGTGAATAAAGGTAAAATTGTTGGTGAAGGTTGGCATCATTATAGAGGGTTACCACATGCTGAAATAAATGCGTTACGTATGGCAGGAGATCAAGCAAAAGGTTCAACTGTATACGTTACACTTGAACCTTGTTCCCATTACGGACATATGGCACCTTGTTGCAATGCACTAATAGATGCCGGTGTAACACGTGTGGTAGCAGCAATACAAGATCCTAATCCACAAGTAGCTGGAGGTGGATTGTATCGCTTACAGCAAGCAGGCATTGAAGTTAAGCATGGTATATGTATTGATGCTGCAGAGCGACTAAACCGTGGTTTTCTAAAACGAATGCGAACTGGTTTTCCATTTATCCAGCTTAAGCTTGCTGCATCGATCGATGGTCGTACTGCAATGGCAAATGGTGAAAGTCAATGGATTACTTCATGCGCAGCACGACGTGATGTCCAAATTTTACGTGCTCAAAGTTCGGCCATTCTTACGAGTGCTATCACAGTATTAGCGGACGATCCGTTACTAACGGTACGTTGGCAAGAATTAGATCACACTGTATGTCAATACTTAGACAAGCATCATCTACGTCAACCAGTACGGATGATAATCGATACACAGGGACGCATAACATCAAAAAATCGTCTCATTAAGCAACCAGGTGAAACTTGGTTAATTCGCACAAAAACTTATCGGCAAGACTGGCCGAAAAATGTTATAGAAATGGTATTGCCAAAATGTAATCGAACAGTAGATCTAATTACATTAATGTTAATGCTTGGTCAATGTGAAATTAACAGTGTTTTAGTAGAAGCTGGTGCGTCATTATCGGGTGCTTTATTAAGTGCAGAATTAATAGATGAGTTAATTGTCTATCTAGCACCAAAATTATTAGGAAGCGATGCACGCAGCTTGTGTGTTTTACCGGGCTTAGAACATTTATCTGACGTGCGTTCTTTAAGTTTCAATAATGTATGCATGATAGGAAAAGATCTACGTGTAACTCTGAATGTACGCTAAACAACTAAATCAACCTTCAGTTAATATTATTCAAACATAAAAAGTATTATTAATAATATAGAGATACGTATATTATGAAAGTTATCGAAGCTAATGTTTCTACCCCTGATGCTAATATCGCTATAGTAATTTCACGTTTTAATAGTTTTATTACTAAAAATCTGTTAGATGGCGCGCTGAATACTTTAAAGCGAATAGGCCAGGTAAAAGAAGAAAATATAACAGTAATTTGGGTGCCGGGTGCGTATGAATTACCATTTATTATACATGTTTTAGCAAAAACTAAGAAATACGATGGTATCGTAGCATTAGGTGCTCTTATTCGTGGCAGCACTGCGCATTTTGAATATATTGCAAATGTTGTAAGTACAGGTATTTTTAATATTACATTAAATAGTGAAATTCCTGTCACTTTTGGTGTACTAACTAGTGACAACCTGGAGCAAGCAATTGAACGAGCTGGAACTAAATTAGGTAATAAGGGTTCTGAAGCCGCCCTTACTGCACTGGAAATGATTAATATATTAAAATCTATTAAAGCATAATTAGTTTCTAAAGGAAGTGGAATTTTGTGAATCCTGCTGTGCGTCGTCGCGCATTGTTAATGCGTTGTCCAAACATCATTTTCTCGGCAGTCATCTAATAATGATATTGCTCATATAGAATCTAATTATTAGATAAAACAGTATGTTAAATACGTCATTATTTATTTTCTTGAGTTATTATTTGGTATAGTAACTAATAGTGCATTCTTGGATAACTTGATTAAGCCTTACCTTTGACCTCATTCGGAAAGATTCGGTCAAATAGAAAAAGCCATCTTGCGTATCTCACTCTATAAATTAAGAAAACGTGCGCTGATATTACTTATAAAATTGCTATAAAATGAAGGAATCCAATTAGAAAAAGTATGTGGTGCTCAGGGGAGTGATAAATTCGTTAACGGTTTATTAGATAAAGTAGCCATAAGAATTAGAATTAACGAAAAAGAAAAAAGAATTATGTCATACAGTGAATTTGAAATAATTGCACGTTATTTTAATCGTTTCAGTAGTTCACGTTACAATGTAGAAAAAGGAATAGGTGATGATTGTGCTTTACTTAACATTCCAGAACAACAGACTCTGACTATTAGTATAGACACATTAGTAGAAAATGTACATTTTTTCGTCGATATGCATCCTACTGATCTAGCCTATAAGGCTCTAGCAGTCAATTTGAGCGATGTAGCAGCAATGGGTGCTAGTCCAGCCTGGGTTACCTTATCCATAACTCTTGAAAGAATTAATGAAACTTGGTTAGAACTATTTAGTACTAGCCTATTTAAAACTCTCGATGATTATAATATACAATTAATCGGAGGTGATACCACGCATGGCCCATTGAGTTTAACGATTGGAATTTATGGTTTAGTACCAGTTGGTTTTTCACTGAAACGATCAGGTGCCAATTTAGGAGACTGTATCTTTGTAACAGGAACGTTAGGGGATAGTGCAGCAGGTTTATCATTACTACGAAAACAGTACTATGTAAGAGATTTAATAGTATATGATACATTAATCAAACGCCATTTAAGACCAGTGCCTCGAATTTCGCAAGGTCAGGCATTACGTAATCTGGCAACATCCGCTATTGATCTTTCTGATGGATTACTATCTGATCTAACACATCTATTAACTGCAAGTAAAGTTGGTGCATGTCTAAATTTAGAAGCATTACCCCTTTCGATAGAACTTCAAAATAACTTTGAATCAAAACAAGCTCTCATTTGGGCACTAAGTGGAGGTGAAGATTATGAGCTATGCTTTACTGTATCAGAAATAAATCGTAACATAGTAGCGACAGTAATGAATTCTTTTGGTATACCTTGTACCTGTATTGGAAAAATAATAACAGAATCTGAGGGTTTAGTTCTGCTTAACAACGGAAAACCAATAGAATTTAATAATAAAGGATTTGATCATTTTAATGTATAAAAAAAATTTCGCTAAAAAATCTTTTCGTTTTTTTTATTATTTAGTGGCAATTGGATTTGGCAGTGGTTTAAGTCCAATCATACCAGGAACTATAGGTTCACTATGTGCAATTCCGTTATGGTGGTTAATGACTTTTTTGTCATTGAAAATTTATTACCTAATAATTTTTCTGAGTATTTGTATAGGGATATACCTTTGTCATCATACTACAAATGATATAGGAATACATGATCATCCTAGTATTGTTTGGGACGAATTTATAGGAATGTGGATTACACTAATAGGAGTTCCTTCAATAACATGGCAATGGATATTAATCGGTTTTGTAATTTTCCGTATTTTTGATTTTTGGAAACCTTGGCCTATTTATTGGTTTGATCGAAATGTACATGGTGGCATGGGAGTTATAATTGACGATATTGTTGCAGGTACTGTTTCAGCCATAATTTTACATGGTTTAGCCTATTATTCTATGGATAATAATATTATTATATAAATTAGAAAAAATTTTTTACTGCGCTAACCATGCTATAATTTTTTGCTGAATGCCATTTGCATCTAATTTATAATCGCTGCGTATTTCTTGTTGTGTACCTGAAGGAATAAATTCATCTGGTAAACCAAGATTAAGCACTAGTACCGGTAAACGTTTTTCCATTACTAATTCATTGACACCACTACCAGCACCGCCTTTAATGACACCTTCTTCTAGAGTAATGAAAGCTTCATGATTAAAAGATAGTTCAATAATTAGAGATTCATCCAAAGGTTTAACAAATCTCATATCTACTAAAGTAGCATTAAGCGTATTGGCAACAAAAGTAGCTTCCGATAGCAAAGTACCAAAATTCAATATTGCTAACTTTTCACCATAGCGTTTTATATTGCCTTTTCCGAGCTGGAGACGTTCTAATGGTTTCAAAATAGTACCAATACCACTGCCACGTGGATAACGTACTGCGCTTGGACCTTCTTTATAATGATATCCAGTATATAACATCTGACGACATTCATTTTCATCACTAGGTGTCATAATAATCATACCTGGTATGCAACGTAAATAAGCAAGATCAAATGCTCCCTGATGAGTTTGTCCATCTGCACCAACAATACCACCACGATCAATAGCAAAAAGCACTGGTAATTTTTGAATAGCTACATCATGAATTACTTGATCATAAGCACGTTGCAAAAAAGTAGAGTAGATTGCTACAATCGGTTTGTAACCACCAATTGCTATACCAGCGGCAAAAGTAACAGCATGCTGTTCTGCAATGGCTACGTCAAAATACTGTGTAGGATAGTTTCGTGAAAAATTCACCATACCAGAACCTTCACGCATTGCCGGTGTTATAGCTATTAGACACGGATCAATAGCTGCTATTTCATTTAGCCAATTACCAAAAATTTCTGAATAGCTTGGTGCTCTTGATTTGTTAGCTGGTAGTACACCATGGGAAAGGTCAAATTTTGGTACTGCATGCCAAGTAATCGGATCTTGTTCCGCTGGGGCATAACCTTTACCTTTTTGAGTAATAATATGTAAGAATTGAGAACCTTTTAAATTTCGCATATTTTTTAAAGTAGAAACTAACATTAATATATCATGTCCATCCACCGGACCAATATAGTTAAATCCTAGCTCTTCGAATAATGTACAAGGGGGTACTACTATGCCTTTTAAATGTTCTTCAATGCGTTTTAGAAGCTGCTTAATTGGTGGTAATTTATTGAATACACGTTTACCACTTTCTCGTAAACAAGAATAAGTTTTTCCTGAAAGAATTTGAGCCAGACGATTACTCAGTGCGCCAACATTTTCAGATATGGACATTTCGTTATCATTGAGAATTACTAACATATCTGGTTGAATATCACCAGCGTGATTCATGGCTTCAAAAGCCATACCAGCTGTTATTGCCCCATCACCAATAACGCACACGGTACGACGTCCTTTACCTTCACGTTGAGCAGTAATGGCCATTCCAAGGCCAGCACTAATAGAAGTAGACGAATGACCTACACTTAATATGTCATATTCGCTTTCACCACGCCAAGGAAATGGGTGCAAACCATTTTTCTGGCGTATCGTTCCAATAAGATCACGACGGCCAGTTAAGATTTTATGTGGATAAGCCTGATGCCCCACATCCCACACTAAACGATCAAATGGAGTATTATAAACATAATGTAATGCAACTGTTATCTCTACTACCCCAAGACCAGAAGCAAAATGTCCAGAAGATCGACTGACACTATCTAATAGATAACAACGAAGTTCATCACAAAGTTTCAAAAGTTTTTCTTCAGGTAGTAAACGTAATTCTTGAACCGTACCTGCTAATGCTAATGTTGGATATTTTGCAATATCAAAATTCATGGTGCGCTCATTGTATGAAAGTTATTTATTGCGTTTAATGATGAAGTTAGCTACTGCTTTTAATGTAGTAGTATTATAAGACTGCTGTGCCAATACATCTAATGCATCTAATGCCTCTTGGCATAAATCATAAGCTTTTTTACGTGCTTTATGTAAACCCATTAATGTTGGATAAGTATTTTTTTGTAATTTCTGATCAGTACCTTTCGTTTTACCTAATACCGCAGTGTTACTAGTAATATCGAGAATATCATCCTGTACTTGAAAGGCTAATCCTATAGCATTAGCGTAGGAATCTAATGTCAGTAATATAGCACGACCACGATTCCCAGCGGCAAGTGCTCCAAGCCGAACTGCAGCGCGTATTAAAGCACCAGTTTTATATCGATGAATTTGTTCTAAATTAATTAAATTAATGCATTTACCTCCTGATTCTAAATCTAAAGCTTGACCTCCGCACATACCATTTATGCCACTAGCCTGTGCTAGTTCAGTAATCATTGCAAGGCGTGTTTCAGTATTTACACCAGCCATTGGTTGATTAGCTAATGTTGAAAATGCTAATGTCTGCAAGGCATCACCGGCAAGAATTGCGATGTCTTCACCATATTTGATATGACAGGTCGGCTCATCACGTCGTAATACTTGTCCATCCATTGCTGGTAAATCATCATGAATTAAGGAATAGGCATGCATAAATTCTACAGCAGCTGCAGGTGTATCCAAAATATCTGAATTAACTTTTATCATTTCGCCAGTAGCATACACAAGCAAAGGTCTTAGTCGTTTACCACCTAACAACGTTCCATATCGTACGGCATTGACTAAAGAAGAATTTTGAAAAGGAAGTGAATTTATTAAATGATTTAATGTCAGATTAATTCGCTTACAATAGACATTCGTAAATTCGGCGAAATCCATCAGTTATGTTCCAACTAAAAAATAAGAAAGTACCATATTTTGATCATGAATGAATAATTTCCTTAAATACTGTTTTATTTTTACATGAGATTTAATCTTTTTGAATGCTATCTATGATGGTACTTAATACTTAATTTACTATATTAAAGATAAATAATAATATTTTAGATTATTAAAAAATTTTTTATATTTATATTACATTTTAAAACTTTTTTATTAGTTAACTATTTTTATATTAATGACTTATGATTTATTAGAAATTAATTGTTTGCAGTTAATAGCATTAATTTTAATGTACTACAGGTAAATTCCAGTTAATATATAGAGGATACATAAACTTTCAAATAAAACTAAACATATTCAGTAATATGATATTTATTAGTTAAATATTTTTATCTTTACGTATTAAATACAAGTTTTAATCAAAAAATAATACATGTAGAACGTCGTTTTATCTTACTTTAACATTGATTTATTAGTTCATAACAGTAAAAAGTTTTCATGATTTTATTAATTTTTATGTTTAATACTAATCGAGAAAATTGGCATCAACATCAATTAATCAACAATAGCAGTAATTTTATAATATCATATTCTTCAAATAAATTTAAAATTATGTCTTTATGTATCAATACTTATTTTTATATTTAACCGAACAAATAATTTTTTTATTTTATGTAATATAATTATCAGTGTTAATTTATTAATGGATCATCAGTACTGTTTATTAAAAAATAAAGTCGAAAAATAGTATCCATGATAGTATTAAAAGTTAAATTTATGATATAAATCATTTGAATCTTTGGATGCATCAATAAACAAAACAAAAATTGTTAATATATAAATCATATCAGTATAAACAATACATACTAAAGTATTAACACAGGAATATAATCAATATATAAAAAAGATTTGCAAAATTTATATGAAAATAACGAATTGAATTCATTATTCTCTGCGTGTTAATAGCAATTTTTGCATCTAACGCTTCACATTTGATTTTATATTATTGCTCACTAAGGTATTATACCCTGGATCATCCGTGTGTAATTCATACCGCCGCATGATATGAAAGTATTTCCGCTTCACCTTTTTAACAACAATAATACGCGTTCTTCAAGGATATGATGGTCTAGTAGTTGAGATATAGTTTTTCTTTTTTATTAATCCAATATATGCAATGTTAGCAATTATTTTATAAAATATTAGACTTGATTTTACAAAAATTAGATTCAGAAAGGTTTGTCATAGCACTAAAAAAATTTGTTGACTCATATTGTATTATTATTTAAATCAAGTAAATCTAGAATTTGTTTTATTATGTATGTTGGTGATTGCGTAGCATCCACTTGATAGTGTGAAGTTTGGTAGTATAATTCCATTCGTTGATGTAAAACATCATCTATTTCTTCAGTAATGGTACGGCCTGTTAACGTAGGACGTTGTGCTAGATTTGGCTCGTTTTTTAGTCTTTCACCTAAAATAACAGATGATGCATTCAACCAAATAACCTTACCGTTTTGACGCATAAAATCGCAATTTTTTTCTGATAGAACAATACCACCGCCAGTAGCTACTACTGTTGATAACGCAGTTACTGCACGAAGAGCATGCATTTCGCGCAAACGAAATGCATGCCACCCCTCATTTTTAATAATTTCTGCAATATTACAATGAGTTATAATTTGTATATAATGATCTGTATCCTTAAATTCATAATTTAATGTTTTTGATAAAATTTTACCAATTGTAGTTTTTCCACAACCTCGTGCTCCGATCAGATAGATAGGTAATGACATGATACATAAAGCCTCTACTGTTTTATCGGTATGCATATATGCTAACATTATAATGTAATTTATAGAAAAAATCCTACATTATAAATATGATTTTTACAATCAACATTTACTATCATACATTGAATATATAGCCGCTATTTTCTAATACGTAATATAAGTATAATTTTTATATTAACATGAAAAATCATTTAAGTATTTTAAACTTACTTAAGATCCTTTTTGTCACCATTATCTTTATCTGTAATTAAATATTATTAATATATGCTAATATTCATTCTGAATCAAATAGTACTACTATTTTAATCTATTGATCTCACTTAGATCAACTTTATGCTTTTTAATATTTTCTAATGTATATCTCATTAAAAAATAGTAAACTATTAAATATTTTTAATTCAAAGTATTTTAAGAACAAAGGATAGTACAAGATATATATGATAGTCATAAAAAAATCAAAACTAATCCTACTGAAATACGAATCTAATTTATACAAATTACTTCATTGATATGCTCTAAAACGATCAACAAATCAAATAAGTATTTTAACTTATATAAAATTCATAAAAATATTTTAAGGATTTCACTAAATGTTAGAAAAAAAAATTGGATTTATAGGCGGTGGCAATATGGCAAAAACTATTATTTCTGCACTAGTAAAGAATTCAAATATCATTCCTACTAATATTTGGGTATACGATCGTAAATTAGATACTAATAAAAAAATTTCACAACAATATGGTATCACTGCTGCAGAAACTGCGAATAGCCTAGCAAGTGAAGTTGATATACTACTAGGTACTGTTAAACCTAATATAATCCTAAATGTTTTTAAAAATTTATCTAATAATTTAAAAAAAAATACATTAATAGTTTCAATTGCGCCAGGTGTAACACTTAAGGCCCTTGCTTCAGTATTGGGTAAAAAATGCAAAATTATTCGCATCATGCCAAATATTCCGTTACTAATTAACCAAGGTATGATTTCGGTCACACCTAATAAAATGGTGGAAAAAAAAGAAGTAAATGAAATTATTGAAATTTTTGAAAAATTTGGTAAAACTGAAATTGTTAGTGAAGATTTAATTCATACAGTAGTAGGTATCAGTGCTTCAGCGCCAGCATATGTATTTATGTTTATCGAAGCTATGGCTGATGCGGCAGTATTAGGCGGTATGCCACGCGATCAGGCATACCGATTTGCTGTTCAAACTGTACAAGGGTCCGCACAGATGATTGTAGAAACTGGTAAACATCCGGGCGAATTGAAAGATATAGTATGCTCGCCTGCTGGAACTACCATTACAGCAGTAAAAGTATTAGAAGAACAAGGTTTTCGTGCAGCAGTAATTAAAGCAATTCAGCAATGTATAGCCAAATCCGAAACTCTTACTCAATAAAAATTAGTATTATAATTTGTTATTTAAGTAATTGTATAAGAAAGAATTATTATTCTAGGATGTTTTTTCAATGAGTAAAAATATCTTTTTTTAAGTAATTTAATCGGAAAATTTTATGAATATTATTTTCAAAGGCAACATAAATATTTATGAGAAATATATTATATATAATCCTATTAATAATAAATTCTTGTATATATAATATAACCTGTTTTATATACTACTAATCACTAGATAAACTGTTTTTGCATTGTCATAAAATGATGATTTATCAAGCAATTTAATGTGATAGATTTAGTAAAAACCGATTAATTAATCTGTACAAGACAAGACCTATTTAAACAAAAAAGAACTAACGCTATGATACAATCACAATACTACATTGATAGTATAATATGACCTTAAGATTCTAAAATATAATTTTGATATCTCAAATAGTTATCCTCTTATTTGATTAAAGGAAAATTTCGACATAAATTGTTATTTTCCATATTTCTGTATTATTTAAAACAAAATCTTTATAACATAATAACATTAGAACTGAAAAATTATATTTAAACGATCAATATTATTGATATGCAATATGTTATGAAACAGTAATTTTAATTAACTCATCCTTAAAACCAATCGCTGGTTTAAGATCTATGTTTAACTCTTTTAAAGTAGCTTGTAAACGCATATAAAAATTAAGAAGTGTACTTTTTACTTTTTCATTGTTTTCTTTTCCCTGAATCAAACTGACACTCCAATTGCCATTTTTATCAAACAAGCCAAAATAGTATTCATATGAAAAATGATCTTGCTGTACGTGTAAATTGAGCCACCATCCCCAGAATTCACGACTCTCTGGTGAAGGTTTCACACTAACGCAAACAGCCAAACAATCGAAAAAAAAGCTAGTTTCCTCACATTTTGTTTCGCGGATGTATGGACCTAGTTCAGTAAAACGTTTCAGTAACTGGGCATAAGAACCGCTTATCATGATGCTCACTCTCCCTTAAATACATTACATAAACATATTTTAAACAAAGTTATCTATTTTAATTGATCATTATTAGTAGAATATTTCCGATTTTACTTATCTTCAAAGCTACTAGTAAAATATTTTCTAATTTCAAAATTACTGTCAATTTAATAAGGATCTTTGATTCAATTTATAAAAAAAACAAGAAAATTTTAGGTATACAAAAGCAAATTATATGTGTAAATTTATGTTTTTTTTAGATGTTCTATGTTTTAGAATTATGTAAAATAATAAAAATATTAATTTTAGAGTCAATGAATTTTCAATAAATAGTTAAATTTACATATGTTTAAGTCTGAATTACCTATATCATGATCTATTTTAAAATAAACAATACATTTATACGTTAAAAAACATGTATTCAGTTTCGCGAAAATAGAGCAAATATTTGCATTTCGAATTCAAAATTTTATCCTTGTATTAGTTATAAAAATTAATATAATAACCAAGAAACTAATATTTGATTGACATCATAATTAAAATATAGATATTAAAAACACCACAGTATAAATTTTAGTATAGATTATCTTTGTGTATGCTTTGTAAGCACTAATTTTTAACTAATTTCGTGAACAGACTTTTCGTTATTAGTTTAATATGAGTAATAACGTATTATATTCAGAAAATATTTTTAAAATTTTAGCAATTAAAAATTTATTTTAAAATAAAAAATCAACAAAATTGATATACAAGAAATTATATATTCATAAATAACATACTGTTATTAATTTTATACATAAATAACAAATTTTTTCTTCTTATCTACAATTGCTACTAAATTAATTACGTTTTAAAAACTTGTATAGACAATTCAAAAATTTTTTTGATGATAAACATCATAGAGCAAAAAGTGCGAAAAGATCATTATCTAAACTAATAAAAAATTTAACTTATTAATAAATTAATAAGTTAACTATCAATTTAATAAAATTAAATATTTTTTTCAAAATACAATATGTATAAAATGTTATTAAAAATGATTAAGCATAGATTATGATCTTGCCATTTCTTTTTCAATCAAGAGAACAAGAATATGAATTATTTTAATGTGAATTTCCTGGATGCGATCCGGATAACCAAAATATGGTACACAAATTTCAATATCTGCAGTACCAGCTATTTTCCCGCTATCATTACCCGTTAGAGTAATAATTTTCATATTCTTCGAACGTGCTACTTCAATCGCTTTAATTATGTTATTTGAGTTTCCTGAAGTTGATAAGGCTAATAATACATCACCATCATTTGCTAGAGATTGAATATAACGTGCAAAAATATATTCATAACCAAAATCATTACTCACGCAAGAAATATGACTAACATCAGAAATAGCAATAGCGGGATAACCAATACGATCATTACGATAACATCCAGTTAATTCTTCAGCAAAATGCATAGCATCACAATGTGAACCACCGTTACCACATGCAAACACCTTATTACCTGCTTTAAAGCTATCAGATAGTAATAATGCCGCATTGTTAATCTTAAAAAGATTTCCTTGATCTTTTATAAAGAAACTAAGTGTATCAGCTGCTTCATTAAATTGCGATCTAATAATATCCTGATACATTATAATTTCCTTTAAAGAAAATTTAGTTCTTCGAGTTTAATAGAACTATGAAGAATTTCAAGTATTTTAATAAAACAAATTTTTCGTTTATTTATTAAATAGTTAAATTAATTCTATAATATTTTAGAATAGGATGCTTTAAAATACTAATGCGGCAATAGCATATCTCAGATTTAAACGATATTGCTAAGTAATACTATTATATTTGAGTATAAATTTTTGTAAATAAAAATTTAGATTGCAATACTTATCTAATTTATTCAATTCACTTAAGATAAAAAATATACTGATAAATTTTTTGTGCTGTAAAGCTTTTTTTTCAAAAAACGCCAAAATGGCAACAATAAATAGAAGAGTTCATACAATTATAAATAATCTATTTATATTTTGTTAAATGTATAATACAACGTATTATACATACAATGTATATTACTAAAATAATGAGATATTAATTTAGTCTAACTTCGTACTTAAATTATATACAGCTTGTAAATATGCTTTTATACCTAATGACACATCGTCAGTTTGAACCATTTCTGTAGGATGATGACTAATGCCCCGATAATTACGTATAAACAGCATACCAACAGGCCAACGTTCTGCTATAGCAATAGCATCGTGACCTGCACCACTTGGTATTTGTATGGTAGAACCTTGAATATTTTCTATTACTTGATTCAAAATCTGCTGCAAAGGCACATCACAATGCGTTACAGGCATACGGTAGTATTCAATTTGCCTAAATTTTAGCTTACGCTTTAATGCAATGTTTTCTGCTTTAGCTAAAAGTATAGAAAGTAAATAATCGATCGCATTGTCTTGTGGTCCACGGATGTCAAGCGTTAGATTTACTTTACCAGGAATGACATTTGCAGCTCCTGGAAAACAGTTAATTTTACCTACAGTTGCTACTAGTTTTTGATTCATTTTAGAGGTGGTACGTTCAATAAATACTACCCATTCTGCTGCTGCTACTAATGCATCATTACGATGTATCATAGGTACAGTACCAGCATGACCTGCTTCTCCGTTAAAATGACAATCAAGGCGACGTGCACCATTGATTGCTGTAACTACACCCAATGCTAAACCTTCTTGCTCTAAACACGGTCCTTGTTCAATATGTAATTCAAGATAAGCAATTATATCTGTAGTTTTTCGTTCCGCTTCTTTAATTTTTTTTGCATCTAATCCCGCATTCTGCATTGCTTGTTTTACGGTAATGTTATCTACATCAGTATAATTGATCCACTCGTCTTTCCATGTGCCTGTAATGCCGTGACTACCAAGAAATGTAATACCAAAGCGTGTACCTTCTTCGTCTCCAAAACCTACCACCTCAATAGCCACACGAAGATATTTTTGATGATCATATAACCACTGTACAATTTCAATAGCACTTAGTACACCTAATATACCATCGTAACGCCCAGCATTGCGTACTGTATCAAGATGAGATCCTAATAGTAAAGCAGGTGCGCCTGGTAAAAGTGATTCATAACGACCACAAATGTTACCAACAGTATCTTGCCAAACTGTCATTCCTGCGCTTTTCATCCATTCACCTACACAAATATTAGCACGTAGTTGTTCTGGAGATAAATAAAGACGTGTTATACCCTCTTCCTTTTCGCTACTAATCTGAGCCAATATATCACATCGCTTCATAACACGAACAGCCGCGGAATATGCTTCAGTAGTACTCATTATACATTTATACATACTTGACTCCTATAGTAATCCCAAGCTGCCTGCATTGCAACACCTTGTACAATTTGAAAACCTTTATGATTAAGTACTGCTTCAAGAGCTGTAAGAGTTTGCATGACACAATCTTTACGTGCATTGTACCCCATAGTACCAATACGCCATATTTTACCGTGTAATTGCCCAAAAGAAGTACCTATTTCAATTCCAAAATCTTCCAACATTAATTGACGTACCTGATCACCGTTAATACCGTTTGGAATTATTACTCCAAGAACGTTATTCATTTTATGTCGCAAATCACCAAAGATTTTCAGACCCATTCCTTGGATCCCTTTTAGCAGTGCAGTACCATGTAAATGATGACGTGCTATGCTATTATCTATTCCTTCTTGTAGAAGAATGCGTGCACATTCACGAGCACCAAATAATGCAGTGGTAGCTTCTGTATGATGATTAAGACGCTCTGGTCCCCAATAATCCATTACCATTCCAAGATCGAAATAATTTGAATAAATTACTTCGTCCTCACCATCTTGATGTAAAGCTGTTCGAATTCCTGCTTCAACACATTTACGTTTTCGAATAATTTCTTCTATTTGTGAACTTAAAGTAATCGGTGATGTACCAGAAGGACCAGAAAGACACTTTTGCATTCCTGCAGATACTGCATCTAATCCCCATTCGTCAGTTTTTAAAGTATTTCCACCTACTGATGCTGTAGCATCAGTATAGAATAGTACATTGTGTTTTTTGCATATTATGCCTATTTCTATTAGCGGTTGTAACATAGTAGTTGAAGTATCACCTTGTACTGTTAGTAATAAACGAGGTTTGATACATTTAATAGCATCTTCTACCTGATCTGGAATAAATACTTTTCCCCAAGGTGCCTCAATAGAATATACTGTAGCACGACATCGACGAGCGATTTCACATAAAAGATGACCGAAACGTCCAAATACAAGCACTAAAACTTTATCATTTGGACGAATAGTTGATAAGAGAATTGCTTCAATACCTGCACGTGAAGTACCGTTAATTAACAATGTCCAATGATTTTTTGTTAAAAATATACCACGGTATAACTCCATGACTTCATTCATATAATTTGTCATGACAGGATCATATTGGCCAATTAATTGACTTGACATAGCACGAAGTACACGTGGATCGACATTAATTGGTCCTGGTCCCATCAATAGACGAGCTGGCGGGTTAATTTGCGAAAAATGACTTATATTCACATCATATTCCTTAATTAATAATTTTAAAATTAAAAGATCAAGATAAATTTTAATGTCTGTATTTTCTTGTTTATTTTTATAGTGTATTAGTAAACATTTTTATATAAATTCACTATTTCTTAGTATGATTTTGTATATATTATTTTTGCATATATGAATTATGAAATAAATCACAACTAATTATTAATATTTTACATTTTATAATTAATTAATTATTAATCATTAATATATTTGAACGATTGATTAAAAAGTTGATTTGATGAATTCGCTGAAATAGATAAATAGTTTTTTATTTTGATAAATTTTATAAAAAATATTAATTAAAAATAATTTTTAAAATGGAAAAATCCATATCAATTAAAAATAATTTCTAATATCTAAATGAATATGTTATTGATTTATCTTAAATTTTTTGTTTATAAATTTAAGATACCTTATATATTATTACTTTATATTAAGGCCACTAAATTGGTAATTGGATAGCATGCACTCACTGATAAAATTTACTAAAATTTTAATATCATTAACTATTTTAAGTGTAATAACAAATGAATTTTGTTATTTTTTAACAAAAATATGCAAATAATATTAAACAATAAATTGATCAAACATTACCTCATGTTATATACTGGTCAACTGAATATAAGAAATAGTATAATTAATTTATAGAATATGAAATTCTATAAATTAATTATAAAGGTAATTTTATATAAAATAGATGAGATCACTATAATAATTCTTATAGTCGCTTATTATATCTGCTTGTTATAAAAATACATTAAATATAATGCATATGCTTATAAATATTTTATCCTATAGGTATTTTCAATACTTTAATCCAATTTTCAATATGTTAAATTAGAATATTATAATCAAGAACTATAATACATTATTATTATGAAATACCATATTAGTACATAATGTTATACAATAGATTTTGATTGTTTAATTGATTTTTTCAATTTTAGTTTTTTTCATTTAATTTAATACTAATCAAATTTATCATAGACATGATATTAAAAATTCAAACAACTCTTACTTTGTATTACATACCAAGTATATATTTTTATATTATAAAAGAATATTATTAATGATACATAGCAATATAGCACCCTTGGGTATGGCAGTTACTCCTCATCATCTTGCTAGTGAAAGTGCATTAGCAATTCTACGAGAAGGTGGTAATGCAATTGAAGCAATGGTTGCTGCTGCTTCAACTATTGCAGTAGTTTATCCACATATGAATGGTTTAGGCGGGGATGGTTTTTGGCTAATTCTACCTCTTAATGGAGATCCAATAGCAATTGATGCTAGTGGAGTAGCCGGTTCACTAGCAAGTCGTGATTTCTACGATACTACAGTAGTAAATATCCCGTATCGTGGACCAAAAGCTGCTATTACAATAGCTGGTACTATAAGCGGTTGGCAAGAAGCACTTAAACTATCACGAGAGATAAATATTACTACAATACCGTTCCCACTTTCACGTTTACTAGAAGATGCCATACGATATGCTGCTCATGGCATCCCCGTAAGTGAATCACAAAATAAAGCAACATATAGTAAACAACATGAACTAAAATGTCAGCCAGGTTTTTCTTCTACTTTTCTACCAAACGATAATGTACCTGAGGTTGGTAGTCGTTTTATGCAACCAGCTCTAGCAAATATCTTTAGCATAATGAGTCAATATGGTTTAGAAAGCTTTTATCGTGGAGAAATAGCTTGTCATATAGCACATGAAATGAAAGTCGTAGGTATGCCTATTACATTAAAAGATTTACAAGGTTATCGTGCCCACCGTTGTCATCCTTTGCGACTGTTACATAGTCAAGGAAATATTTGGAATATAGGGGCACCAACACAAGGTTTAATAGCTCTAATAATTCTTGGCATTACTGATCGTTTAAATATGATACACAGTGACGAAACACAAACTATACACCGTATTATAGAAGCAACTAAACAGGCATTTATGCTACGTAATAAATACATTACAGATCCTAAAGATATTAAAATCAATATTCAAGAATTACTAAATGCAGATTATTTAAATTTCTTAGCATCACAAATTAGCGATGATGCTATCTCGCTTTATAAAGATAGCAATAGATACGAAACAGGTGACACAGTGTGGATGGGCACTATAGATAAAAACGGTCTCGCTGTTTCTTTTATTCAAAGTCTTTATCACGAATTTGGCAGTGGCGTCGTACTTAATGAAACTGGTATCACTTGGCAAAATCGAGGAGCAACATTCAATTTGCAATCTGGTCACCTGTTAGAACTGCAGCCAGGTAAAAAACCATTTCATACTCTCAATCCTGCTGCTGCACGCTTAAAAAATGGTGATGTTATGATCTATGGATCCATGGGTGGTGACGGGCAACCTCAAACACAAGCAGCAATTTTTACTCATCATGTACTTCAAGGATTGCCATTGCAAGAAACGATTAGTGCTCCACGTTGGTTACTAGGGCGCACCTGGGGTGAGTTGTCTGATTCAATTAAACTGGAATCTCGCATTTCTAAAAAAGTAGTTAAAAAATTAAAAAAATTAGGGCATCCGATTGAATTAATTTCAAACTTTAGTGAAATAGTCGGTCATGCTGGTGCAATTATTAGGCATAAAAATGGCATGTTAGAAGGTGCTTTTGATCCACGTAGTAACGGTAGTGCTGCAGGTTTTTAATGGAGATTATCAATGAGTTTAGAATTAAACTGGGTACTTTATATTAATCAAATGGAACAAATACTCTCACTAAATTTAGATGACATATCCAGAGTTAATCTATTAATACAGTGTAAACGTATTGCTATAATAGCAGAGCCACTCATGATGTATAAACTTGATGACCGACTAGAAGTAGCAGGGGTCTTTCATCCATGAATTTAACAGCTTTATCTATTCATAGCCTACAAAAATTATTACAAAAAGGTGAGGTTAGCGCATATGAAATCGCGCAGTATACATTAAAAGCTATTACGCAATATAATCCAATCATCAATGCATGGACCGAAATTACTGATCAACGTATGTTACATGAAGCAAATGAAATTGATCGAAAACGCAAATTGGGTTATATACTACCATTGTTATCAGGTATCCCGTATGGAGTAAAAAATCTTTTTGACATTGCCGGTTACAGCACCTTAGCAGGTGCGCATTTATTCAGTCATCGTCCAGCAGCCCAAAACGATGCTTGGTTAGTGAATAGATTACGTGAATCAGGTGCATTACTTACTGGTATGTTAAATATGGACGCATATGCTTACGGTTTTACTACTGAGAATACATATTACGGTACAACACGTAATCCACGTGACTTGACACGCATTGCCGGTGGATCATCCGGTGGATCAGCTGCTGCAGTTGCTGCGGGCTTAGTACACTTTTCTCTCGGTAGTGATACTAATGGTTCTATTCGTGTGCCCGCATCTTTATGTGGAATTTTTGGTTTAAAACCAACTTTTGGACGGTTATCTCGTACTGGAACACATCCATTTGTACCTAGCCTAGACCATATTGGTTTATTTGCTCGCTCTGTAGAGGATTTAACTCAGGTATACGATGTAATTCAAGGAACTGATAATAATGATAAATTTCAAATTTCTCAGAAAATTTTATTAGTAAGCAACATACTGAATAAAACTATTACAGGAATACATAGTGCAGTACTTGGTGGTTTTTTTTCTTCATATTGCACAACTCAAGCACGTATAGCAGTTGACACGGTTGCAAAAGCACTAAATGCTATAGACGAAAAAATAATATTACCTGATGCTGATATAGCCCGTTCTGCAGCTTTTATTATAACTGCAGCAGAAAGTGGTAATCACTATTTACCCGCATTACGTGAAACGCCAGAATGTTTTGAACCTAATTCTCGTGACCGTCTGTTAGCAGGGGCAATACTTCCTTCAGCTTGGTATATACAAGCACAACGTTTTCGTCGTTATTTTCAAAAACAAGTGCTACCTTTGTTTCAAAAATTTGAATTGTTAATTGCTCCTGCTACACCCTGTTCTGCCACACCAATTGGTCAGCAAACAATTGATATTAATGGTGAAAATTTTCTTACGAGAGTAAGTATGGGCATGCTAACTCAACCAATATCTTTCCTTGGCTTACCAGTATGTACGGTACCATTACCAACAACTAATGGTTTACCAATAGGAGTGCAACTTATATCAGCACCGTTTAAAGAAGAAATAGTACTACAAGCTGCTTGGATGTTACAGCAAAATGGTGTAACACTACCACAAACTACTTTAATGGATAATAAAAATGATATTTGAAGAAATCAATATTCCAACAGTTATTTCTGAAGTTACTAGTGCTTTTAATCGTTATCAAGAAGCTTTAGAAAAAAATGATATTGCAGTGTTAGATGAATTGTTCTGGCACGACAGTCGTACAGTACGATTCGGTATAAATGAAAATTTGTACGGAATTGAGCAAATACGTCAATTCCGTAGGGTACGTTTAAGCAATCAATCAGATCGTATATTATATAATACTATTATTAATACTTTTGGCTATAATTATGCGGTATGTTGTACAGAATTTACACAAAGAAAGATAGAAAATACTGGACGTCAGCAGCAGACATGGGTTAAAATGCCATTCGGTTGGCGTATTGTAGCTGCACAAGTTAGCCTAATAAATTAATTGAATTACCTAATATTTTTATAACACAATATAATAGATCTAATTATAATTTTAGATATTTATATAGAAAAAGTTTTTATCCAATGATCTGCGATTTGTTGTCTTGTGCATATCCAAACTTTATCGTGTTTCTGTATATAATCAAGAAAATGCTGTAAAGCTCTAAATCTTCCCGGACGACCTAGTAAACGACAATGCATACCAATTGACATCATTTTCGGCACTATTTCTCCTTCTTCATATATTACATCAAAAGTATCACGTAAATAAATATAAAACTGTTCTGCTGTATTAAAACCTTGCGGCATTACGAATCGCATATCGTTACATTCTAAAGTATACGGAATGATAAGATGCTTTTTTATTGTGCTATCTTGACACATTACCTGTACCCAGAATGGTAAATCATCTCCATAGTAGTCACTATCATAAATAAAACCACCATGTTCTACCACTAAACGACGTGTGTTAGGACTATCACGTCCAGTATACCAACCGCTTGGTGCTTTATTAAATAAACGCAATAAAACCTCTACAGCTTTATTAATATGCTGACGTTCAATATTTTCATCGATATCTTGATAATTAATCCATCGCCAACCATGGCTAACTATGTCGTAATTATGCTTTTTAATAACTTCAACAATTTCAGGATTACGAACTAAGGCCATTGCTACAGCGAATATAGTTAATGGTAAGTTGCGTTTTTTAAATTCTCTTTGAATACGCCAGAATCCTGCCCGAGAACCGTATTCGTAAAGAGACTCTATTGACATATGACGATTATTATAACTAACAGCACCTATTATATCAGAAAGAAATTGCTCGGATCCTGTATCTCCATGTAATACATGACTTTCTGCTCCTTCTTCATAATTAAGTACAAATTGCACTGCGATTTGTGCATTATTAGGCCAGTGTGCATGCGGAGGGTGACCAGCATAACCAATAAGATCACGTGGATAATTTTTATTCATTTTATTGATACTCTATGCTTTTGAAGAAAGCATGCATTATATTTAATCAACACGTTAATATTTAATTCAAATTTTCAAATATGCCTGTAAGTGATTTTTTTAAAGGAAAATCAAAATCTACATGTTTACTAGTAGTTAAACCTAATCCTAATAATCCTTCTAATATTTTAACAGCGGCACTGACACCATCAATTACAGGTAAGTCCAATTCTTTTGTAAGCTCTTGTGCCAATAACGCCATACCACTACAGCCTAAAATAATAGCACCACTTTTATCTTTATTTTTTACTTTAATACAACACTGACGTATTTTTTCTCTTGCTGATCCACTCTTATCTTCTGTTAAAGCAAGAACTGGTAATTCTATACTATGCATTGCTGTACAATGATTACTAAAACCATATTGTTGTAAAAGAGATTTTGCAATACTCAAGTTACGCGATAAAGTGCCAATAATTGAAAAACGTTTCGCTATTAATGTCGCTGTATGCATAGCAGCTTCAGCAATACCAATAACGGGTGCTCTTACAAGTTCACGTGCTGCTAGTAAACCAGGATCACCGAAACAAGCAATGATATGTCCATCAATTCCTTTTTTTTCTCCATTTTTAATTTGTTCAAGTACACCTATAGTCGCAACAGCCTCATCGAAGTGACCTTCAATAGAAGGGACACCTTGCTTTGCACATACAACGAGAATTTTAGTGCCTGATGTTATAGTAGAACGCACTACTTGATCGATAGTTTTTGTTATAGATAGGTTAGTATTAGGATTAATTACTTGAATAAAACTCATGATTTAACACCTTTATTACTAATATACTGATAGAAATTAAGTAGTATTTCTTTATGATTGTGAAATGATTTGTGCTGGATGCACTGTAGCCACTGATGTTATATTAACTTAGTTAGTTTTGATAATACTTTTTAGCTAAGATAGATTTTAATAAAATATCTATTATTTGTTCTAATAAATCAATGAGTATCGTTCAGAAAATGTGACATATAATGAATGCGATAGTCTTAGTAGTTTCATATTTTCTGGCCCATTACTTAATTTTGTCGATTTTTTACAATAAGGAAGGAGGTATGATGACAATTCGTCGTAGTAATCTGTTAGGATTATCATTTAATTTTTTAATTTTCTGAATTTTTCTCTTGTTACAATAATAATTACATTTGTCAAAATACTACTTTTCGGTCGTATGCTTATAGATGATATAGAAATAGTAAGCATGGTAAATGACAGTGTTTTCAGTAACGGTTGGTTTTTTGACTACCATGGCTGACACTATAACTACTAATATTGTATCAAATTTTGTTCATACCGCATTACAGTCTTTTAATTGTGCGGTATAGAAAATTAGCTTTGGTTTCAGACGGTATGAATGCTGCTTTAGTTTGAGTATTCCTAAATCCAGAGAATTTGTTTGGGTCATCAGAAGGAACACGTTATAGATTAGGCATACTAAATTGTTTTTTTAGAGACTATTATGTGCTATTTTAGTGACAAATTTTTATTAAATTGGAAATAAAGAAATATTTATCAGGCATCTTTTTGATGCCTTCTCTAAAGAAAATTATTGGCACAAAAATAGTTTTACTCTATAGTAGTCATCGTATTAATTATATTATGGAGTATCTTTTTAATAATTAATTATATATCATGATTGCATAAAATGTGAAATTTTAACTAGTTGATCAGTGTAGCACCAGATACAGGTTGCTATTTTTTACTTAGTACGACAAAAAGATAAATTAATATATTATTAACTTAACTTAAATATTAATTATACAAAACATTATTAATACAAATTAATAAAATAAATCGTTTTAGCTAACACACTAACACTAACCGGTTACGTGTTTTTATTTAAAGAAATTAACGGAACGGACGGGATTCGAACCCGCGACCCCCTGCGTGACAGGCAGGTATTCTAACCAACTGAACTACCGCTCCATAGGTTGATATATGACTCTATAGTCTCAATGTTAAATATTAATCATAACTTAATCGCACGTCAATATTTAATTATACTAATTTACTCAATTGCTATTTTTTATTTAAAAAATTTTAATATGAAACGTAGTATTTATTTACGCCATAGACAAAGACCACTTATTTTTTGTAATAAATCAAGTCGACGATTATGTTCAATCAGTTCTTTGTGATCAGCATTGAGAACACGTAAATCTACTGATGACATTGAATGTGTAATATGTTTACTATATGGTGCATTGGATGATTGATGAGCACACTGTTCATGATCTAAAAATAATAGTGATGTTTGACCACCAGTCATTGTTAAGAATACTTCAGACAAAATTTCCGCATCGAGTAATGCTCCATGAAACGTGCGTTTGGTCCTATCAATTTCATAACGATTACACAGTGCATCAAGAGTGTTGCGTTTACCAGGAAATAATTTACGTGCTAGTGCTAAGCTATCAGTTATCTGACAAAAAGTTTCGACTCTTCCAATAGAAGAATTC
Organism: Candidatus Pantoea carbekii; assembly: GCF_000971765.1. Classification (GTDB taxonomy): domain Bacteria; phylum Pseudomonadota; class Gammaproteobacteria; order Enterobacterales; family Enterobacteriaceae; genus Pantoea_A; species Pantoea_A carbekii. The sequence goes on from NZ_CP010907.1 coordinate 644,507, forward strand.
AGCATGCCGAATTCATGATCTATAAAACCAATATCAAATGAAGCATTATGAATTATTAATTCAGCACCATGTATATATTCTAAAAATTCGTTAGAAATGTCAGAAAAAGTTGGCTTATCCGATAAAAATTCATTTGAAATACCATGTATTTTGAAAGCTTCTGGATCTATCGATCGGTCAGGTTTAAGATATACATGAAAATTTTTTTTAGTTAGACGCCGATTGATCACTTCGACTGCACCAATTTCTATAATACGATGTCCTTTATAATGTGGCCCTGTCGCGTTCATACCAGTAGTTTCAGTATCTAAAAAAATCTGGCGATTCTTTATAATGCTCATGTTAAATCCGATAATATTATAAGTATTTTGAAAATGAGGAGAAAGTTTCCTATAACATGAATAAACAAGTAGAAATATTCACTGATGGATCTTGTATTATTAATCCTGGTCCAGGAGGTTATGGTGCTATTTTGCGTTATTGTCAATACCAAAAACTATTAAATGCTGGTTACCGATTTACTACTAATAATCGTATGGAATTAATGGCTGCCATTATAGCGTTAGAAACATTAACTAAACCATGCAATGTAATTATAAATACTGATAGTCAATATGTGCGTCTTGGTATATCTTATTGGATAGAAAACTGGAAAAAAAACGGCTGGAAAACAAATCATAAAAAAATAGTAAAAAATGTTGATTTATGGCAGCGTCTTGATTTAGCACTGAGCGTTCATAAAATTAAGTGGAAATGGATAAAAGGTCATAGCGGCTCTATAGATAACGAATTCTGTGATAAACTAGCATACAATTCAGCAATCAATCCGACTTTAGACGATCTCGGTTATTATATGCAGACAGAATAATTGGTATAAATCAGTCAATAGTAGGAGCGGTTTTTCAGAATATTCCATATCTTAATAGATATTAATGGAACTAAACGCTTATCCAATATCATGGCATTAACATAATGAAATACTAATTAATATATTAGTAAAAAGAAAACTGTTTAAGAACCTAAAATATTGCATTGCTGGCAAAATAACACTCTGTTGTATGCCTGGCAGTTCCCTACTCTCGCATGGGGAAGCCCCACACTACCATTGGCGCTACGGCATTTCACTTCTGAGTTCGGCATGGGATCAGGTGGGTCTACCGTGCTAAATCTACCAAGCAAATTTTTATTTAACTTAACTTTTATATTATAAGTGCAATATACTAAATTGTCAACATAGTACCATTGCAATGTATATGAACAAGCAAAATTTCTCTGCTATCACTAAAAACCTCTGGTGTTGTAAGGTTAAGTCTCACGGGATATTAGTACTGGTTAGCTCAATACATCACTGTACTTACACACCCAGCCTATCAACGTCGTCGTCTTCAACATCCCTTCAGAAGGTTTAAAACCTCAGGGAGAACTCATCTTGGGGCAAGTTTCGCGCTTAGATGCTTTCAGCACTTATCTTTTCCGCACATAGCTACCGGGCAATGCCATTGGCATGACAACCCGAACACCAGCGGTGCGTTCACTTCGGTCCTCTCGTACTAGAAGCAACCCCCCTCAATTCTCCAACGCCCACGGCAGATAGGGACCGAACTGTCTCACGACGTTCTAAACCCAGCTCGCGTACCACTTTAAACGGCGAACAGCCGTACCCTTGGGACCTGCTCAGCCCCAGGATGTGATGAGCCGACATCGAGGTGCCAAACACCGCCGTCGATATGAACTCTTGGGCGGTATCAGCCTGTTATCCCCGGAGTACCTTTTATCCGTTGAGCGATGGCCCTTCCATTCAGAACCACCGGATCACTATGACCTGCTTTCGCATCTGCTCGAACCGTCGCTCTCGCAGTTAAGCTGGCTTATGCCATTGCACTAACCTCCTGATGTCCGACCAGGATTAGCCAACCTTTGTGCTCCTCCGTTACTCTTTAGGAGGAGACCGCCCCAGTCAAACTACCCACCAGACACTGTCTGCAACCCGGATTACGGGTCTACATTAGAACATCAAGCATTAAAGGGTGGTATTTCAAGGTCGGCTCCACATAAACTGGCGTCTATGTTTCAAAGCCTCCCACCTATCCTACACATTAAGACTCAATATTCAGTATCAAGCTATAGTAAAGGTTCACGGGGTCTTTCCGTCTTGCCGCGGGTACACTGCATCTTCACAGCAATTTCAATTTCACTGAGTCTCGGGTGGAGACAGTCTGGCCATCATTACGCCATTCGTGCAGGTCGGAACTTACCCGACAAGGAATTTCGCTACCTTAGGACCGTTATAGTTACGGCCGCCGTTTACCGGGGCTTCAATCCAGAGCTTCCCCTTACGGTTTACCCCATCAATTAACCTTCCGGCACCGGGCAGGCGTCACACCGTATACGTCCACTTTCGTGTTTGCACAGTGCTGTGTTTTTAATAAACAGTTGCAGCCAGCTGGTATCTTCGACTGGTCTCGACCTTAGGAGTACATCCCTTGACCTAATACCAGTGTGCCTTTTCCCGAAGTTACGGCACCATTTTGCCTAGTTCCTTCACCCGAGTTCTCTCAAGCGCCTTGGTATTCTCTACCTGACCACCTGTGTCGGTTTAGGGTACGATTTCATATTATCTGAAGCTTAGAGGCTTTTCTTGGAAGCATGGCATAAATTACTTCATCACCTTAGTGACTCGTCATCACGCCTCAGCTTTAACTTTCCGGATTTGCCTAAAAAGTCAGCCTACACGCTTGAACTGGGACAACCGTCGCCCAGATAATCTAGCCTTCTCCGTCCCCCCTTCGCAATAACATCAAGTACAGGAATATTAACCTGTTTCCCATCGACTACGCTTTTCAGCCTCACCTTAGGGGTCGACTCACCCTGCCCCGATTAACGTAGGACAGGAACCCTTAGTCTTCCGGCGAGTGGGTTTTTCACCCACTTTATCGTTACTCATGTCAGCATTCGCACTTCTGATACCTCCAGCAGACTTCACAGTCCACCTTC